>CANJIU010000004.1 GCA_947474365.1 Opitutia bacterium
GAAGTGCTCGAGCACAAGTTGCTCGCTCGCGCTGGGTCGGCGAAATTGAGCTTTGGATTTTGCCATCGGCACCACCCAAACAAAAGCCGGGAAGAAAGTCCCGCGAAAAATAGCAATGCCCTCCGCGAGCGAAAATTACGGGGGTGAAGAAATCCGCCCTAAAAATTCAATGTACCGGGGAAGGTCGGGTCACCGGGACGCGCCGCCCGTCGTTCCCGACAAATCCGTTGCCGGCCCGGTCACTTTTGCCTTGCTCACCGAGAGATGGACGCGCCTCCCCTGCTTTCACCCGCCGCCCCCGGACCCGCCGCATGTGAGGCGCGGGCGGTGCGCAAACATTTCGGCGCCACGCGGGCCGTTGACGAACTCAATCTGTGCATCCCGAGCGGGATGCTCTACGCCTTCCTCGGCCCGAACGGCGCCGGCAAGACAACCAGCCTGCGCATGTTCGCCGGCTTGCTCCGGCCCGACGCCGGCGACGTCTACATCCACGGAAAATCGGTCACGCAAAATCCCGCGGAGGCGAAACGCCCGCTGGCGTACGTGCCAGACGATCCTTTGCTCTACGGCAAACTTCGCCCGCTCGAATACCTCGAGTTTGTCGCCGCCCTATGGAACCTGGGTGGTGCCTCCGCACGTCCCCGTGCCGAGGAATTGCTGCAAAACCTCGGCCTTTGGGAGAAACGCGGCGACTACATCGAAAGTTTCTCGCGCGGCATGAAGCAGAAAATGGCCCTCGCGGGTGCGTTGATTCACGACCCGTCGGTCATGTTGCTGGACGAACCGCTGACCGGTCTCGACGCGCTTGCGGCCCGGCACGTCAAGGACCTGCTGAATGACTTTGTGCGCCGGGGCGGCACCGTTGTGCTCACGACCCACATCCTCGATGTTGCGGAAAGAATGGCCGAAAGGATTGGCATCATCCATGCCGGCCGGCTGATCGCCGAGGGCTCGCTCGAGGAGCTGCGCACGCATTCCGGACGGGAAGGAGCGACGCTTGAGGATGTGTTTCTCAGTGTCACGGCCTCAGGCCCGGGCGGTATTGATCCGCGTTCGCCATGAAGACGGTCGCCCAACAGGCCTGGCCGATCGTCCGCAACGACCTTCGGCTGTTCTGGCGCGAGATGCAGGGTTCCAGGCCGGGCATTTGGGGCTACTCGTTGCTCATTGTACTTTTCGCCATCATGCACGCCACCGTCATTTCCGGCATGTGGCGAATCAAGACGGCGCCCCCGCCCGGGGTTGAGGTGCTCGGCGGTATTTATGTGGCGCTCGCGATGCTCGGTGGGACGATTCACCGCGCCATCCAACTGCTCCACACCCGATCGGACTTTGATCTGCTGCTGTCCTCCCCGACGCCGCCCCGCGCGGTGCTGCTGGCGCGCGTCGGATCGCTGGCACTGACGGCCGGCCTGACCCTGAGCATCTTTACGGCCCCCGTGCTCAATGGACTGATTCTCCGCGTGTCACCGTACTACCTGGCTGGTTACGCCGTGCTGGCGATACTGGCACTTTTCACGGCGGCGGCTGGCATCGCGATCTGTCTCCTGTTGGTGCGCTGGTTTGGCGCCGTCCGCGCCCGGCTCATCGCGATTGCCATCGGCGCCGTGCTTGGCGGGGGACTGCCGTTGATCTTTAGCATGCTCAGCCTCCTGCCCAAGGCCAGGCTTCGCGAACTGCAGATCGGGTTTGTCCAGTTGTTGCACAATCCAACGATGACGTTTCTGGCCGGGGCCAATCGGGGGGCTCTCCTCCCGTTGGCGCTGCTCGCTCTCGTCACCCTCCTCACGATTACCGTCGCCCTTCGGATGTTGACCCGAACGTTTGTCGCCCAGCTTCAGGACAACAACATCAGCGTCGGGCATCGCCACCACGAGTTCGATCACCGCTGGGTCGAAGGCCTCATCCCCGCAATCTGGCGCAAGGAGCTGCGCCTGATTGCCCGCAGCCCGCTGCTGATGGTGCAACTCCTGCCCATGATGATCATTTCCCTTCTCGCCGCCTTGATGGCGACCAAGTTCCTGGGGAGCCACACGCTCGCTCCCGCCGCCCTCTTCTGCGCGGCTTTCTTCTCATTCCTGCTGGCCGACGTCGCTTCGAGCGGGGAGGTCGGATGGGATTTGGTCCGATTGAGTCCAGCCACGGAGTCACGGCTGCGCGGCGTGAAAATGGCCGCGTGCATGGCCGTGCCGGTGACCATCGCCGCGGCGCTCAGCGTCTGGATCGCGATGTTGGGTCGGCCCTGGCTGGCATTGTTGACCCTCTTCTTTTCCGTACTCTCCGCGGCCGGATCCACCTGGATCGCCGTCGTCACCATCGGGCCATCGCCGCGTTACGACCTGCTGCAGCCGCCCAATCCGAAGGTAGACCTTCGCCAGCTCCTCGCTCAGGTCATCGTCTATCCAGGCACGATCGGGCTTGGCCTGTGTTCCTATGAATTCCATCTGCTCGCCGTTCCGTTTCTCGGACTCGCACTGATCTGTGTCATCGCCAGCTTCACCCTGCTGGAGCCCCGCGCTACCGACTGATGACCGCACCGAACGAAAATGCCCCGCCGACCGTACCGCGCTATAACGTCCTCGGCGTGGGAGTCTCTGTGCTCAGTTTGGCGCAGGCAACCAAACTCATCGTCGGCGTCCGGGGTCGCCCGCATCGCGGCTACGTATGCGTCACGGGCGTTCACGGCATCACAGAAGCGGGCGATGAACCGACGTTTCGCGACGTCTTGAACGGCGCCTGGCTCATCACGCCCGACGGCATGCCGCTCGTCTGGATCGGGCGGGCGCACGGATATTCGGAGATGACACGCGTCTACGGACCCGACCTGATGCTGGCGGTGTGCGACGCGGGCCGTGCCACCAGGCTCACCCACTATTTCTATGGAGGCGGACCAGGGGTTGCCGGGACGTTGCGCAACCGGCTGGAGGCCCGCTTTCCCGGACTCGAGGTCGTGGGGACCTACACACCACCCTTCCGCGCGTTGACCGCCGATGAGACCGCGTCGTGGCGCGCTGAAATTGCACGTCTTCGCCCTGACGTGATTTGGATCGGACTAAGCACGCCCAAGCAAGAACGCCTCATGAGCACCCTCTCCGGCACGATCGACGTGGGAGTGCTGATCGGCGTCGGTGCGGCATTTGATTTTCACGCCGCGCTGAAGCGCCAGGCTCCGCGGTGGATGCAGCGCAGCGGACTAGAATGGCTTTTCCGGCTCATTGCGGAGCCGCGACGCCTCGGTTGGCGCTATTTGCGAAACAACCCACTCTTTATCTGTCGGCTGCTGCTACACGCAACGGGGATTCGAAAGTATCCTCTTGAGTAGGCGGTTTCGAAAAGCACCCTCAGCGGCCGGACATCCATGAGCGAAACGTTCACCGTAATCACAGGCGCCGGAGGCTTCATCGGCGGTCATTTGGCGGCGGCGCTGTGCAACCGCGGCGAACGACTGCGCCTCGTAGACGTAAAGCCCCTCGCTCGCTGGCACCAGCCGCCACCACCCGACGCCGAAGCACTGACCGCCGATCTGCGCGATCTCGCCGCCTGTCGACGGACAATGGCCGGCGCAGGAGCCGTCTATAACCTGGCGGCAGACATGGGAGGAATGGGATTCATCGAAACGAACAAAACGGCTTGCATGCTGAACGTGCTGATCAACACCCATCTTCTGATGGCCGCAAAGGAAGCCGGCGTGCGGCGCTTCTTTTTCGCATCGTCCGCCTGCGTGTACGCGGCCGACAAACAGCTCACTCCGGACATCCCGCCGTTACGCGAGGACGACGCCTATCCGGCCATGCCGGAGGACGGCTATGGCTGGGAGAAACTCTTCAGCGAACGGTTGTGCCGCCACTACCGCGAGGATCATGGCATCGAGACACGCGTCGCACGCTACCACAACGTTTACGGCACCCATGAAACATTCGACGGTGGAAGGGAGAAGGCTCCCGCGGCCATCTGCCGGAAAATCGCCGAGGCCAAACTCGCGGGCCGCACCGAAATCGAAATCTGGGGCGACGGCGAACAGACCCGCAGCTTCACCTACATCGACGACTGCCTGCGCGGCACGCAGCTGGTGATGAATGGACCACACGCCGAACCCGTGAACGTGGGCAGCACCGAAATGGTGACGATCAATCAACTCGTCACAATCGTGGAGGAGATTGCCGGCGTGAAGATGCGTCGCAACTACAACCTCGCCGCGCCCCGCGGCGTGCGCGGCCGCAACAGTGACAACACACTAATCGCCGCCCGCTATGGCTGGCAGCCCGCTACTTCGTTGCGCACCGGCATGGAGAAGCTTTACCGCTGGGTATACGATCAGGTCGCCTCACAGCGGCTGCCCTAAAACAACTCCGTTTGCTGCAACGCATCACGCTTCCGCGGGTCGAGCGTGCTGAGCGCCAGGAGTTGCATCGTAGACATGGCGGCGATTTGCGGGTCGCGCGCCAAGTCCGCGAGTAACACCGCCCCTGCGAGCGCATCGTAGAGTGCCGCATGATAGCGGCGCCGGTTCTCCGGACAGTGCTCGGCGGCCAGCCCATCGAGTTCCCCCTGTAGTCCCGCCGCCATCACGAGCGCCTCGAGCCGGCCCGAGTCAAAACGGGGAAACAGCTGCGCATAGAGCCGCGCCGTATCGACCCAAGGTCCCCAATCAACGATGCGCGACCCCGGACGCGCGAAATCCGGCACACTCCGCGGGTAGGCCCAGACCGACTTGAGCAACCCGTTCTCGACTCCGGCATAGTGCGCCGCAAGTGGACCCAGTTCGCGCAGGCTCAAGAAGTAACTCCACTCGTCGCTGAACGGCGCGTGCGTCGCCAGCACCTCTTCGCACAGCCCGTGAACTGCCACGTCCTCCTCCCGCACCCGCCCCATGGCGCGGCACAGACGCGTGCGAGCCGACACCACCTTGCCAAGATGCACCTCGACCACGCCAAACTCGAGGATGCCCGAGGCGTAACTGCCTTCGAAATCGACGAAGAAGATCGGCTGCTCGACCCAAGTGTTGGCCACGCCACACTCGGAACACACCGGAGCCCGGAATCCGAACCTTTTTTCCGTGTATCCGCCAGATTCGTCGGCAACGTTTTCCTCATGGATCTTGAGCCCCACCGCACTTTCATGGCCGAACTCGCCCGGGAGAGCGGCGACTTCATCCGGCCGCTCTTCCGGCAGCGCAGTCTGTCGGTCGAAACCAAGGCCGATGATTCACCCGTCACGCTCGCCGACCGCGGGGCGGAGAAACTGATGCGCGCGCGAATATCCCAGCGTTTCCCCGAGCACGGCATCATCGGCGAGGAATTCGGCAGCGAACGCGACGGAGCGGAATTCGTCTGGATGCTCGATCCCATCGACGGCACCAAGTCGTTCATCTCCGGCGTGCCACTCTGGGGCACGTTGATCGCACTGCTCCATCAGGGCCAGCCGATCCTCGGCTGCATCCACCAACCCATCCTCGATCAACTCATGATCGGCGACGGCACGACGACCCGGCTGAACGGATCCGCGGTTCGCTGCCGCCCGACGACCCGCATCGCCGATGCGACCCTGCTCACGAGCGATCCCCTCAATCCCGCAAAATATCAGGACGGCGCCGCGTATACCGCCTTGGAGAAACGCGCCCACCTCGTTCGGCTATGGGGTGATTGCTACGGCTACCTGCTCGTCGCCGGCGGCTGGGCGGACGTGATGGTCGACCCGATCATGAATCCCTGGGACATCGCCGCCCTCGTGCCCATCATCCGAGGCGCCGGCGGCGTGGTTTCCGATTGGCACGGCGGCCCTGCCTACCCCGCCACGTCAACAGTGGCATGCGCGACCCCTGAATTGCATGCGGACGTCATCGCCGCGCTGAACGCCGGTTAAGGCGAAAGCGGGGCTTCCCCCGGATGCTCACTGCTTCGGTGCCGGTGCCGCGGCCGGCTTCGGTACCACCGGCGCGCCCCCGCCCGCCTCGCGCTTCGCTTTCTGCGACATCGCGAATTCCGCGCCCATCTGCTGCACCTTCGGGATGACCTCGGACATGCGGCTCTGAATCACTGCGCCTAGTTTCTCCTGCGTCGCCGGCAGCTTGGCCGCCATCATCTCACCCAACGGCGTCGAATAAAACGCCGCGATGGAATCGAGTTCTTCCTTGCTGAACGTCTCGCTATAGATTTTCGACACGTCAGCGCGGAGTTTCTTGGCGTCGAGGACGCCGAGAATCTCCTCGGCTACCTTTTTTTGAAAGACCGCGACGTCCGCCGGATCGGCGCCTTGGGAGACCATGCGCGCGCCAACCTGCTGGAACTGACTGAGGACCGCCTTCTTTTGCTGCGCGATTCCGCGCTCCAGCATCTCCTCGAAATGCATCTTGTTCAGCACCGCCTCGGCATCGGCAATCGTCGCCGGAATCGGCGCCGCCGGGGCGTTCGCGGTTGCCGCGTCGGCGACGAGCGTCACCCGCGACACGGTGCCATCGCGCTCCAACTCGAGCACGCCCGTCTTGGCCTCGTAGGCCTTGAGCGTGTAACCGGCAAACGTTTCGCCGAGGGCGAGAAAGGGGCTCGTCTTGCCCGCCGGGTCGATGAGGACGAAGCGGTGCTCCCGGCCCATCGTCAGCGTCGCGTTGAACAAAGGGAGCGCGTCAGCCGCGCGCAACGCAACGACCGAGGCAATCCCAAGAAGGATGAGGCGGAGTTTCATTTCGCCACGAAACTATCCACGTTCCCGGCAACTGCGAGGACGAAGCCGATGGACCGTCCTCCGCCGGACGGACCGTTCAGCGCCGCTTCCGGGGTGGCGCCCAGTCACACGTCACCCGCGACGTGATGCCTCCGCGCCCCTTCCAGTCGGCGACGATGGTGAGCTGCCGCGGGCGCAGCACCGCCCCAAGATCATCGCAAATCTTGTTTGTCACCGCCTCGAAGAAGATGCCTTCGTTGCGAAACGCGTGGAAGTAGAGCTTGAGTGACTTGAGCTCGACGCAGGTTTTGTCCGCCACATAGCGCAACGTGATCTCGGCAAAATCCGGATGTCCGGTGATCGGGCACATCGAGGTGAATTCATGATGGGTGTGTTCGATCACGTAGTCGCGGTGCGCCGCGGGATTCGGGAACGTCTCAAGGATCTTGGGATCAGCCATGATGGGAAAAGGTGTGGGTGGCGCGCGGCGTGAAGCGAGGAGAAAGACGGCAAATCCTGGCCGGCCGCACGCGCGCTGCCGGCGCCTCACGACTCGACCCCTTCCGCCCGGTCACGTCGCCGTTTCGGTAAACCGGCTCTCCCGGATTACGGTAATCTTGATCGTGCTCGGATACTGCAGCTCGGCTTCGATGCGCTTGCGGAGTTCCTTCGCGATTTCGCGCGCCCGGTCATCGGTGACCTCGCAGGGCGACACCACAACACGAATCTCGCGGCCCGCCTGAATCGCGAACGCCTGCTGCACACCTTCAAGCGAGAGGGCGAGCTTCTCCAACCGGCCCAGCCGCTGGATGTAACTCGTCATCGACTCGGCGCGCGCTCCCGGCCGCACCGCCGAAATCGTGTCGGCAAGAATGACCAGTCCGGCGTAAACGGTCTCGGGGCGCACCTCCTCATGATGAGCCGCGACGGCGTTCACAACAATCGGCGTCTCCCCGTACCGTTTGATGAACTCGGCGCCAATCATCGCATGGCTGCCCTCGAGTTCCCCCGGCACACCCTTGCCGACGTCGTGCAGCAGGCCGGCGCGCTTCGCCACGTTGGGATCAAGTCCGACTTCGCTCGCAATCAGGGAGGCGAGAAACGCCGTCTCAATTGAGTGATCGAGCACGTTTTGGTTGTAGGAAAACCGGTACTTCAGCCGGCCAAGCAGCTTGATGATTTCGGGGTGCAGGCCATTGATGTTAAGCTTCGCGACCGCGTCCTCACCCGCCTGCGTCGTCACCAGATCGATCTCCTCCTTGGCGCGCTTCACCCCTTCCTCGATCGAGGCCGGATGAATGCGGCCGTCCTTCACCAGCGCGTCCAGCGCCACCCGCGCCACCTCGCGTCGCACCGGGTCGAACGACGAGACCAGCACCATCTGTGGAGACTCGTCGATCAAGAGTGTGACGCCGGTGGCGGACTCGAACGATTTGATGTTCCGCCCTTCCCGGCCGATGATCCGGCCCTTCATCTCCTCGTTGGGCAGCTGGATGATCGTCGCGGTGAGATCGTTGTTCGGCTTGCTGGAGATCCGCTGCATCGAGGCGACCAAAATGCGGCGCGCGTCGTTCTGCAGCTCCTGCTCCGATTTTTCGAGCGTGGCGCGGCGCAACGCACGGATTTCGTCCTGACATTCAAGCAGGACCTCCTCGCGGAGCTGCTTGCGAATTTCATCGGCGTCGAGCTGCGAGACACCCTCCAGTCGCTTGCGCACGCTCTTCGACAACGCGCGAATCGCATCGCGGGCCTGTTTGACGGCCGAATTCTCGCGATTCAGCCGCTCCTGCCGTTGCTCCAGCTGATAATCAAGAAGTGCCAGGGACTCCTCGTGCGCGCGAATTTCCCGTAGCCGCACATCGCTCTCGATTTCGCGTCGGTCGAATTCCCGGTTCAATTCCGCGCGCTTCTCCTGGATTTCCGCCTCGGCCTTTTGCTTCATCTCCTCCGCGGCAACCGCGGCCTCGCGCCGCGCCACCTCCAGCAATTCGGCCGCCTGTTCATGCGCCACCCGCCGAGTATGCCGCGTCACGGCCCATACGGCCATGAAACTGAGACCTCCGCCAACGACCAACGCCACCGGGACCGACCAGTCCAAGAACAGGTCGGTCTCGGCGATCAGAAACGCGAAGTCGGCTGCGCTCACTGACGTCAAGGGACTGCGGAACGTAGGGGCGCCGACCCAAACCTCAAGTCTTCTTGAGGGAATGGTTAGTTACTTGCGCAATCGACTGCCCGGCTGACGGTTCGTCTTGGGTTCACCGGGCCGTCATTGGCCGTTGAAATCCCGGCAGGGTCGCATTGAGCACCGCTTGCATCCGTCCCAGGGCTGCCGCTTCACCATCCACCGCATCGGTTTGCATCAGAACGTAGGCCCAGCGGTCCACCCGGGCGTGGGCCACCCGGTTCCACGCGTCGCGGACGATGCGTTCCCAGTGGCTCGCCACCACCGTGTCGCCGCCGACAAACCAATACGCCACCAATTGCGGCACGACGACCTTGCCACGCGGCGTTTGCACCTCGCGCCGCACGCGCAACAAGGTCACTTTAAACTCCGCCCCCGCTCGGCCCGGAAACTGAAAGGGATGCCGCGTGGCATCCGCAATCGTCCATCCCTGACCCACGAGGCAGAGTTCCGGCCGGTGAATCGACGTGCGATCCCGCCCGCTCAGTACGACGGACAGAAAGACATCCGATCGTGGATTCGCTAGCGGGACATAACGCTTGCGGGAGTAGCCGGTGTCGGCGGGCAAGACTTCCCGTTCCACGGCGGAGACCTCCGCCCGCCGCCCGATCCATTCACTACCAAGAAAAGCCGGTAATTCGACCGGGTTCAACCCGTCGGCAGCCAGCAGCACACCGGCTTCGCCCCGCGGAGGCAGTTGGGAAAGATGCCGCAGAAAAAACATCTCGCCGGCCGCGAGTCCGACCAACCCCGCCGCCAACACCCACGACCGCTTGATGTCCATGAGAGGACAAACCGCCTCGTCATCTAATGGATGACAAGGCGGCGCGGCCGGATCGGGCCACCAGCGCTGAATGGCGCTTAGGCCTCCAAGGACCCCGCCGAGGACGATGGCAAAAACACCATAGCCCATGACCGCGTGGGCGGTGTCGCCCCACTTCGGCCCGCCGAGTTGCGCCGCGACGACAATGGACACGATGCGCGCGACGTTGCCGAAATACACGAGGGGGAAACACAGCAACAGCACGAGGCCGCGGCGCACGGACGATTCGAAATTGAGATAACCCGCCAGCAGCGAGAGCGCCGCCATGGCCGTCAGCGAACGGATACCAGAGCAGGCGGCGGCGACGTCGTAGTTGTAGGCACCGTCAGGGGCGACGAGCTGGGTGCCGCTTTGGAGGACACCGATTCCGAACGCGTGGGCGATGATCGCACTCGCGTTGACGACCCACACGCGCAGCCAGAAACCGATCGAGTCGAGCACGCCGATGGGAATCGCAAAGAGCATGAACATGAGAGGAAACGCCGCCGCCGCGCCCCAGCGCCGGCCGCCGGCCATCCGCAACACACCCCACACATAAATCAACAGCGCGAGGATCGAAAGGCGCGCCTGTTGCGCCGCGAATCCAAGCGCGTGAAGCGCAAGGCTAGCCACCATCGCCGACGCCACCGGCCATGGCGAACTGCGCGCTCTATCAACCGCGACTTGGCTCTCAGCCCTTGGCTCTACGCTCCTGGCTTTTCTCAGGTTCTTCCAAAACAGCCATGCGCTCAGACCCAGAATCAGCCAACCATGCTCCGTGTCGGAGTCCGGATTGATCCACTGAAATCCCCACCAATAAAACAACGATGACGTGTCAATGTAGCCGTGATTGGCGTTGCCGAACCACTGAAACACCGCACCACCCGCGAGCGCGCAGGCGGCCGCCGGCCAGCAAATTGCCGTCGAGAGTGGTGTGCGGCTTGTCATGGCGGACATTGAGAACTTAACTCTGCGCCCTTGGCAAAACCTTCGCCAGAATCCACGCCGCCCCCACGGCTGCTCGTGCTCGAGTTATGGGGCCTTGGCGACCTCGCGCTCGCCATGCCTTTTCTGCGCGAGGCCTCTCTTCGGACGCGCGTCACCCTGCTCGCCAAAGCCCATGCCGGGCCCCTCCTCGCCCGCTTTGCGCCCGGGGTTGAACTCGTGCCGCTCACCGCGCCATGGACGGCGTTCCGCGGAAAATATCGATTCCTGCGCTGGCCGTGGCGGGAACTGCGGCGCACGCTGCACGTGCTGCGCGCCCAACACCATGGGGTCGGCGTGAGTGCCCGACGCGATCCGCGGGATCACCTGCTGCTTGCGCTCGCCGGCGTCCGGCGCCGAATTGGATTTCCCCGAATTGGAACCAGCCGCCTGCTGACCTCGCCTCTTCCCGCACCCGGGCACCCGCATCGCGCCGACTACTGGCGCGCCCTCGCCACCGCGCTTGGCCATCAATTGCCCGCCATCACGCCAAGTCCGCGTCCCGGCCGCCGCATCGTCATTCACGTGGGCGCGGGGCACCCCGTGCGCCTCTGGCCGGCCGAGCGATTCGCCGAACTCGCGGCGCTGCTGCGCGGCGCCGGCTGGGAGGTCGCCGTCGTTTCCGACGCCGGGAGCGATCTCGACACGCTGTTGGACACGCTCACCGGCGCCGATCGGTTTATCGGGAACGACTCCGGCCCCGGCCACCTCGCGGCTCTGCTTGGCGTGCCGACCTTCACTATTTTTGGACCGCAGCTGCCGGAACTTTTCTCCCCGCAACATCCGCAGGCCTCGTGGATCGAGGGGACGCCGTGTCCTCATCGACCGTGTTTCGACGCTTGCCGCTTTGCCGTGCCGCATTGCATCCGCAACATTTCCGTCGACGATGTCTGGGGCAAGTTGCGTGGGTGGCTCGACAAGGAAGAAACGTTGGCCTGACATGACCGCCGAACTGCACGCCGCATGAGAGTCCCAGGCTTATTTTCCCCGACCCACCGCTGGCGCGCGCTGGGTGTCGGAGCGGTGTTGCTCATCGCCGGCCGCGTGGTCGTGGCCATCTGCGGCCTCGTGCAGGTGCCGATCGCCTTGGCCCACCTCGGAACCGAGCGCTTTGGCGTCTGGGTCGCGCTCACCGGGTTGCTTTGGACCGTGAGCGGATTCGATGGCGGGATCGGCTTCGCCCTGCAGAACCGCCTTGCCCGGCAAATCGCGCAGGGAAAGCAACAGGATGCCGCGGCATTGGCCCGCCGAGGACTCCGCCGTCTTTACGTGGTCGGATTGGCCGTCGCCGTGGGAGGCGGCGCGCTTGCGGTATGGGGGGAGTGGGCAAATTGGTTTGGCATCAGCGACCCAGGGCTCGCCGCGGAGATGCCATCCGCAGTGGGGGTGGCGTTCGCCGCCGCGGCGATCTCGGTCCCCCTGTCGCTGGCCACGCGCGTGGCCGCTGCCCGGCAACAAACCTGGCTCACCGGATTTTGGTCGGCCATCGCGGGCGTGGCGGGTTTGATCGCGGTTTCGGCGGCGGCGTTTTTTCACGGCGGGCTGTTCAGTTTCATGGCCGCTGCGTGCGTTCTTCCCGTCGCACCGCACGCCGCGACCTGGTTTCACCTTCGGCGCACCGGTGTTTGGCTCGGCGCCCGTGCCGAACCGGACCCGAGCGACGCCGGCCTCTGGTCCGAAAGCGCGGCCTTTTTCGTTCCGCAACTTGGCGCCGCCTTCAACAGCTCATTGGTGCCGACATTGATGGCTTTTTTTGCCGGCCCGGCCGCCGCCGCCACGTACGGAGTCTTGCAACGCGTTTTTGGGCTGGTCCTGCAATTGCAATCCCTCTCCCTGCAACCGACGTGGCCCGCCTACACCCACGCGGCCGCTCGCGGAGATGCGTTGGCGGCTCGGCGGATCTTCAACGCGTCGATGATCGGGGCGGTCGCCTGCGGCGTCGCGACGCTGCTCGTCCTGGCGCCTTTCATGTCCGATATCCTGCGCCTCTGGCTGGGCGTGATGGTTCCGGATTTCCCCCTGACTTTGCTCTGGTCGGTGGCCGGTTGGCATGTCGTGCAAGGTCTGGGCCAGCCTCCGGCACTGCTGCTCAACGGCACCGGCCACGCGTCCCTCGTGGCGATTACCGGGATCGCCGGCATCGTCGGCTCACTTGGGTTGTCTCTCTGGCTCGGTCCCAGTTGGGGCGCGGTCGGAGTGGTGGCTGCGCTCGCGATCCCCTATGTCGTCCTCAACCTGCCGCTCGTCACGTGGCAGGCCATCCGCGTCCTCGGCCACATGGGTGAACTCACCGGCGCCGCTCCGTCATGAGCACCCGGCTCCACCTGCCCCCCGCGATCCGTCGCCTCGTGACCGCCCGGATGGCGAAGCCCGCGCCCTTGCTGGAAGGAGCGCGCCAGCGCCGCGCCTGCCTCTACAAAGTGGATCGGCTCGGCGACTTCGTGCTCGCGATCGGCGCGTTGCGCCGGCTCATCGCACATTATGGACCGGGGGAGTGCCGGCTCGTCGTATCCACAATTGCGGCACCCTTGGCGGCCGCCGAGTTTCCCGACGTGGCCCGCTGGGAAGTACCGGCCGATGCCAGCGGTGTCCTGCGCGAAATCCGGCCGCTACGACGACGCCTCGCGCCAGTCTGGGCCGCGGAAAGCTTCACGGACGTGGTCTGCCTGCGCCATGCCCGGAGTGTCTACCGGAACATCACGCTCGGCTGGATCCACGCCCAACACTGGCACGGGCTGGGGCCACAACCGGTCGACCGCAATGTGTTCGTCGGTCACCGGCCGGAATTCGTGGCCGACTATCCCGCGGCGCCCCGGCCCCCATGGTGCCGGGAATTATTGGCCCATCGCGAGGTGGTGGGGCGCGCCACCGGGGTCACCCCTGATTGGAGCGTCCTGCGGCCGCAGTTGTGCAGCGTGCAGCCTTCAACCGGCGCCAATTGGATATTCTGCCCGTTTGGAAGCGAGCCCAACCGCGATTTTCCGGAGGACCGCTGGATTGAGGCCTGGCGGACCGCGCGCTTTCCGGTTGGCCGCATCGAGGTCCTGGGACCCGCGTCCCGCCACGAGGAACTCGCGCGGATGGCCGCGCGGTTGCGCCAGGAGGCAAATCGCGCGGACGTCCTGGTCGCGGCAAACCTGCCGCCCATGGAGTTTGTCGCGCGACTGGCTGCGGCACGCGGCATCGTTACCGTGGAGAGCGCGGCCGCGCATTTTGCCACCGCCTTCGACAAGCCGGCCGTCATCGTGACGGGCGGCGGCCATTTCGGATGTCTTGCGCCCTGGGGCGAGGGCGTGCGCCAGCGCTGGCTGGCGACACCGATGCCCTGCTTCGGCTGCGAATGGGAATGTCCGTTTTCCACCGTGCACTGCTTGGTGGAGCAGTCAGCGGAAAGCGTCGCGCAAGCCCTGCGCGAAATGATCGCCCATGGTTGAGCCGACTCACGCCGACGTCATTGTGATTCCGGTGCACAACCGCCGGGAGACAACCCTTGCGTGCCTGCGCGGATTGCGCGAGGACGGCGTCTTTTCGTGGGCCACCGTGCTCGTCGTGGACGACGGTTCGACCGATGGAACCAGCGAGGCGATCGCGGCTGAATTCCCCGCGGCCGGCCGGTTACGGGGTGACGGGACCTGGTGGTGGGGCGGCGCGATCCGCCGCGGAATGGAGCAGGCCATGTCCGGGCGAGCCGCGCGGATTTTTTGGTTGAACGACGACTGCCGTCCGCCGCCCGGCGGCCTTCGCGCACTCCGGGAATTCGTCGAACGCGAGGCCTGCATCGCCTGGATCGAAGCGCACGCGCCCGGCGGGTGGAACTGCGGCGGATACCGGCGGACGGCGTGGGGGGTCCGCCGCTGCACGAGCGAGGAGGAAGCCGCGGGGCTGACCGAGACGTTCAGTGGGAACTGCGTCTGCTTCCCTCGCGAATGGGTTGAACGGGTGGGCCTTCCACACGATCACCTCTTTCCGCAGGCGACTGCAGATCTCGACTACGGCCTGCGGCTCCACGCCGCGGGCGCGCGCTTGCGCTCGCTGCCCGGCCAGGTCGCCGACAATTTAAGTCCCTCCCCAGCCGCCGCGGAATCATGGCTCACCAGCGAACGTTCAATGCGTGAAATCTGGCGGGATTTTTCCTCGCCGCGCAGCTACCTGCATTTTTCGACCTGGCGGCATTTTGCGCTGCGCCACTGGGGGCTGCTGTGGGGCGGGATGGTTTTCGCGGCGCCGTATGCCCGCTGGCTGGCCATCGCGACCCTGCGCAGCGTTGCACCCGGGACCACCCGCGCCTGGGCACGGCGGCGCGCGGTCAACTCACCCAACGGTCGGAGAAAAGATTAAGACTGACCGCCATCGCGTTGGCGCAGAGCCGCCAGTCCGCGCCACGACTTTCCCGCATCAGTCGCGCACTCAGCTGCGCGCACCGCCCCGGCCGTCGGGTGAGTTTCGCCACGGCCAGGAGGGCATGTAAGACGAAACGACGCCGGGCGGCGGACGAATAGAACCGCGGGCGCAATCGCAGAATTCGCGCCGCCGCCGCCCGAACCGGCGCGGGATTCGTGTTCACCCGCGGCCCCGGCTGCGGGTAGATGTCCACAAGAGGCTCCGCGACGTTAGGCACGGCAGCCTGCTCCGCGGCGGCGAGCAGCCGGTGCGCAAACTCAGCGTCTTCACCGGAACCGAGTGCATCATCAAAACGCGCCGCCGCGTCATGACGATGGAAGAGCAACGGCGTATTCCATCGCGCGCGCAAGAGGAGTTCGTCGCCCCGCCATTCGGTGGTGTCACACTGCACGAACCGGCTTCGGCCACGGAGGTGGAATTCCGCGCCACACAGGACCATCGCTGCGTCCAGCCGCCGGGCCAGCGCGAGCTGGTGCGCGAGTTTCTCCGGCCGCCACGCGTCGTCGTCATCCAAATAGGCCACCCACTTGCCGCGCGCCCCGGCCAGCCCAACGTTCCGGGCGGTCGCGGCATTGCGCATCACCGCTGGACGAATGATTCGTACTCGTGATTCCATCACCCCGCCGAAAAACGGGGCGGCCTCGATCAAGGCCGGCTGCCGCCGGTTATTGTCGATCACGAGCAACTCGAAATTCCGTTCGGTCTGTCCGAGTACACTTGCGACCGCCCTCGGTAGGAGCGCCGGGCGATCACAGGTGGGCAGTATGACGGTGATCAGCGGCATGACCGCACGGTTGCCAAGGACGGTGGGCGGGCAAGCCAGCATTTGTTGCGACAGGATTGCACCGGCGCCGATTTTCGAAAGAAGATCAGGCGTTTGAATCCATCGCTCAGAAACGGCATCATCATCGCAGTTGGAGCCATTGTCGCGACCGCCGGAGGCTGGCAGATTGCCAACGAGAGCTTGCTGCTCACGGGGGCGCTCGGCGGTTCGCTCTTGCTCTGGCTCGGAAGCCGGGCCACCGGAGTGCCGATCGATGCGTTGATCGGCGGACTTGTCATCGCCGGCTATCTGATCGGAAACCGCGGTTTTGCGCAGTTGAACGTCCCCAATATTCCGCTATTGCCCGGGGAGGCCGCGCTGGCAGTAGGGATCCTCAGCGCGACCTGGACGGCGGCGATCTCCAAGCAACTTCCGATTCGAAGGGACGCCTTGAATCTCGTCCTGATCGCGTGGCTCTGCTTCGGCGTCTGCCGGCTCGGAGCCGATGTGCCGGCGCATGGCATCGTGGCCTTGCGCGACTTTGCAATTCTTTACTATGCGTCGTTTTTTTTCCTGGCGCAGGCTTGGTGGGAGGAACCGATCAAACGGAGATGGATTGAAGGATGCCTCACCGTCGGCTTTACCGTGGGAGCACCGACGTTTCTAGCGTTTGCGCGTTGGCCGGATTTTTTTGTCGACCATTTCTCCATTCACGGCGTCCCGTTGATCTACGTGAAGAGCGACGTTCAGGGCGGCCTGCTGGTGGCGGGAACATTTTGGTTTCTGCACCGCTATGTCGCAACCGGGCGGCCCGGATGGCTCTTGCCAGCCGCCCTCAATTTGCTCGGAGTGGCACTGTCGAACAGCCGCGCCGCGCTCGTCGCCTTCGCCGGGGCTTGCGTGTGGCTGGCACTCTACCGCGACTGGCGCTCGTTGCGTCCGATCCTCGTGATGGGTGCGATGGGGCTGGCCGGGCTTTTCGTGGCAGCTTCGCTGAACCAGAGCGATTGGAAGGAAAGTCTCGCCTACCGCTTTTATGAGAGCGTGGCCTCCATTGGAGACGTGCAGGGCGCTCGATCGTACGACACGGCCGATCTCGCCGACAAACCAGACAACAATCTCTTTCGACTGGCCTGGTGGCGGGCGGTGCTCGTCGAAACATGGGCCGACGGCCGTTGGCTCGGACTCGGATTCGGTTACGATCTATCCGGCCAATTCACCCGGAGCTACTACTTCGACAACTCCGACGAGTTCCGGGCCCGCAGTCCGCACAACTTTCCCCTCACTGTGTTTGGCCGCATGGGCTTGGTGGGGCTGTCAATTTTGTTGATCTGCCTAGGCATCATGGCTGCACGGACCCGGCACGCCGGCCGCATCGCCGCCGATGCGGCACTGCCGACGGCGGAGTTCATGGTCTGGGTCGGCGCTTGGGGAATATTTTTCAGCGCCTGTTTCGGGGTGGTGCTCGAAGGCCCGATGGGCGCCTCGATCTTTTGGACGCTGCTCGGGCTGGCCAACGCCGCCGCGCTCGACCGTTCAACGTCAGAGAGCGATCGCACGATCGGCGCCGGTCCTGACTTGCCCAGAGCGCCGGATAAAACAGAACTCCCCCGACTCCGCACCGCTCCGTGAACCTCCCTGCGACCACCGAATATCTCAGCGTCTTCAAGCCCACGACGCGCGCAAACTGGGATTTCCTGACGCCGATCGCGATCGCGGGCTTGAGCCTCTTCGGTGTGGCGTTCATCTATTCGGCCCAGTTTTCCGTCTCCCATGTGCCGCCTACCCAGGGATTTCTTTCCCTTTTCCCGCTGCTCGGAGAAGAATGGTTCAAACAGGTGGTCTTCCTCGGCCTCGGCGCCGCGCTCTATGTCACCGTCTCACTGATCGACTATCGGTTTTGGCTGAACCTCGCCCACTGGCTCTATGCCGTCTGTCTCGTGTCACTCGTGCTCGTGCTCGTGCCGGGTATCGGGCGTGAAGTCTACGGTTCCCGGCGATGGCTATTGTTTTTCCAACCGTCGGAGGTCGCGAAAATCGCCGTGCTCCTCATCACCGCGACCATCCTGATTCACTCCAAAGTGGGCAGTGTCACGCAATCACTTGGGACGCTCGGGAAATTGGCCCTTGCGGTGGGCGCGCCCATGTTGCTTATCCTCCTGCAGCCGGATCTGAAGTCGGCGATCGTTTTGCCCCCGATGGTGTTCTCGATGCTCTATGTTTCGAAGCTTTCCCCCCGATTTTTCGTGGGGGCGCTCGGCGCGTTCCTGATCATCGTCGGATTTGTCGCGTGGGATAGCGTACGATATATCCGATTTATGGACGCCCACGGCTATTCGTATGTGGCCGACCGTGGGCGATTTGAGAAAGAAGGCAATCCGCTGGTCCCCCTGCACGACTACCAGCGGAATCGCGTCCTCGCCTTTGCGGCACCGGAAAAGGTCGACCCGAAGGGTCTGGGCGTCGCCTACAACCTCCAGCAGTCGCTCATCTCCGTCGGCAGCGGCGGTCTGACCGGCAAGGGCTGGACGGACGGCTGGCAGGCACAACTCGGCTACCTGCCGAGGTCGGTGGCGCACAATGATTTTATCTTCTCGGTCATCGCCGAGGAAAAAGGATTTCTGGGAAGCCTCACGGTCCTGGGCCTGTTTGGGATAGTGTTGTTCAACGGCATTCGCATCGCAGGTTCCTCGCGGGACCGACTCGGCACCTTGCTCGCCATCGGCGTCACGGTCCTTTTCGCGGTGCATGTGTTTGTGAATATCGCAATGACCATCGGGCTGGTGCCCATTACGGGCATACCGCTTCCCTTCATCAGCTACGGTGGCTCCTTTGTGCTTAGTTGCTGTTTGCTGCAAGGACTGGTCCAGAGCGTCTGGCGCTTCAGGAAGGATTTCACATGAAATCCTCCGGCGCCATGGACCGCCCTGCCAGAATTTCCTGCGAAGCAACTACCGCGCCCGGGGCTGCCGTGACAAACCCACACGACAACCGCCATGAGCGATCAATCGCAACCCGCCGGCGTCCCCCAGGACGTCGCTTCAAAATATGACGAAGAACTCGTCAATCCACCGCCGCGAACCGAGTCCGCCCCGGTTAGCGCCGCCGAACTGAAGGCCGGCGCCGCCGAACGGTCCAAAAACCGTCCGTTTCTCCAAAAAATTCTCGCGGTGTTCCAAAAAGAGAAAGGCTCCTACCGCGAGCTGATCATCAACTCGGAGCCCTTGGAGAAGCGCGTCGCGCTGCTCGTGGACGGTCGGCTCGAAAAATTCGAAATCGAGCGGGAATCCGACAATCGGATGGTCGGCGGCATCTACAAGGGCCGCATCAAGAACCTCGACCCTGGCCTCAAGGCCGCGTTCGTCGACATCGGATACACCAAGAACGCGTTTCTCCACTACTGGGACATGCTCCCCGCCGCCACCGACTCATCCGTCGAGGTCGTGCGGGTAAACAAAAAACGGAACGCGCCCGAGCGCGTCGCCGAGCCCACGGTCAAGGACATCCCCCAACTTTACCCTCCGGGCAGCGAGATCGTAATTCAGGTCACCAAGGGTCCGATCGGCACCAAGGGTCCCCGCACCACCACCAACCTCTCGATCCCGGGGCGCTACCTCATCCTCACGCCCTTCAGTGACGGTTGTGGCATTTCGCGCAAGATTGAGGACCCGATGGAAAGGAAGCGACTCAAGGCACTGATCAACGAGCTCACCCTGCCCGAAGGCGTTGGCGTCATCGTCCGGACCGCCGGCGAGGGCAAGAAGCCGCGCTATTTCGTCCGCGATCTCCACATTCTCATCAAGACGTGGGAAGACATCCAGGCGAAGATGAAGAGCGACCGTGCCCCGGCGTGCTTGTACATGGAGCCCGATCTGGTCGAGCGCACCGTGCGCGACTTTCTCACCGAGGAGGTCGATCGGGTGCTCATCGATCGCAAGGAGGACCACGAGCGCACCCAAAAGCTGGTCGGCCAGATTTCCAAGCGCAGCGCCGGGAAGATCGCCCTCTACAAGGACAGCATTCCGATCTTCGAACGATTCAATATCGAGCGCCAGATTGAGCAGACCGGCCAACGCAAAGTGCCCCTTCCGAGCGGCGGTGAAATCATCATCGACGAGACAGAGGCGCTCATCGCCATCGATGTGAACACCGGTTCGCACAAAAATCGGGGCGGCGACGAAAAGAACGTCATCTACGCCGTCAATCTGGAGGCGGCGGCGGAGATCGCGCGCCAGATCCGGCTCCGCAACTTGGGTGGCCTCATCATCATGGACTTCATCGACATGAAGGAGCGGCGCCATCGCAACGCAGTCTATGAAAAGATGGTGGAGCTCATGTCGTCGGACAAGGCGAAGAACCACATCCTGCCCATCTCCCAACTCGGGATCATGCAAATGACGCGCCAGCGCCAGCAGGAGTCGTTGTCGTCCAATTTGTACACCGACTGCCCCTATTGCCGGGGCCGTGGCATCGTAAAGAGTGCGACGACGATGTCGGTTGAACTGCAGCGTAAGCTGAGTTCGGTGGTCCGCCGCCTGCAACTTCGCAACGACGGCAAGGAGTATTCCCTCCGCGTTCTGGTCCATCCGAGTATCCTGGAACGTTTGCGTAGCGAGGACGCCGACCTGCTCGTCCGAATGGAAAAACTGTTCAACGTGAAACTAGCCTTCCGCGCAGACCTCAACTACCACGTGGAAAATTTCAAAATCATCAACGCGATCACCGGGGAAGAGTACCGATGATCTTTCTGACCTGAGATTAGGGTTGGTACACCAAAAAACCGCCGGGGCATAGCTCCTGCGGTTTTTTGTTTTGCGGCCACTGAATCAAGCGGGCAGCCGCACAGGGAGGCAGATCCTTCCAGAGAGACTGCGCTTTGACCTTCAACACGGGGATATCAAAAGCCTTTCCATCCCTTGGTACTGGCTAAAAAGTAAAGAGGGGAGACCTTTCGGTCTCCCCTCTTCAAAGAAGGATACTCTGTCGCAAAACCGTATTAGTAACGGAAGTTCGCCGAGATCGTGAAGACGTTCTGCTTGAACTCGCCCGAAGCGATGTCGGAGCTGTAGTTCGTGTACTTGTAGCTCGCGGCGATGTTGATGTTGGAATTGACGATGTAACTCGCGCCAAGATTCAGGCCAAAGTTGTCGTCCGTACGGGTTCCGTAGTCGATCGCCCGCCAGTCGATACCAGCGTTGACGGCCCACTCCTCGGAAATCTTGGTGCTGATCGTCGTACCAAGAGAGAAATTCTTCTGCTGTTGACCCTGCGGGCTGGTGCCGAAGTCATTCGAGGCCGTGAAACCCCACATCGACTTCGGGGAGAGTTCATAGCTCAGGTTGCCATCGAGACCCAATTGGGTGTCGTCGCCACCCTTGCTGAGCTTACGGGTGTTCAAACCGACATGGACGCTACCGGTCAACTTCGGGGAAAATTCACCACGAGCACCAACGTTGAAGAAGTGGTCCGTGGAGTCAGAACCGAGGTCAACCTTGTAGTCGCGGTAACGGTAACCAACGCTCAGGTCAGTCTTCGGGGTCCACTTGTAGAAGAAATCGATCGGCACTTCCAATTTATCAGAATCGGTGTAGCTACGACGCTTGTAATTTTCGTGGTTAAACGTGACGCCGGCACCAACCGACGTGATTTGCGAAATCTCGACCTCGGTCGTCCCACCAGCGTTGAAAACATCGCGACGGGTAAGGCCACGGATATCAACGGTGTTTTGGTTGAGTTCGTTGTATCCCAGCGTGAAGCCGAGCTTCATCTTGCCGTCATCATACTTCGAATTGAAGTTCGCGCCGAACAATTGGGTGTTGAGCTTGCTGTTGTCCGAGTAGTTGTCGAACGAATCAACCAGCGTCAGATTCCCCTTCAACTGGGAATTCTTGCCGAAGGTGAGGTCAACGCCCGGGTTGATCGAAAAAATGACATCACTGTCAGCCTTCTTGGCTTGGAAAATGTTGTCATCAGAGCGCACTCCGAGAGTGCCGGTGATGAAAAGTTCAGCGCCATCTCCGACGGCCATAAATGGCGCGGCGAAACTGCCGGCCGCGAGCGAGGCTGAAATTAATGCTAGTCTGATGGTGTTCTTCATTGGCGTGCGGTGATGGTTCGACCGGGTTTAGGCAAAAGTGATGGTTCTAAGGCAACAACAAAAATCTGTGAGTAGTTATGATTGGTTCAGAACACCCCCAAGCACGACACAAGTCACGGCTGAGAACGGACAGAACCGACGAAACGCCGAAATCAAAAGTCGATCTCTGAGTGATGCGCAAGCGTATTTTAACGGAGGTTTTTCCAAAATATTTTTCCCCAGCTGAGAGATCTGGTGACGTCACGTTGCCAAAAAGACCAGATTTCAGAGGGAAAAACTCAAATTTCACGAACCGATGCGATACGTTTCAGCACATCCGCGAGTTCACCAAGAAATCGTTCATTTTGGCTACGTGTTCCCACTGAGACTCGAATCCACTCGGAAAGACCGTACGATTTCACCGGTCGGACAATCACACCCCTCCGCTGGAGAGCATCAAACACGCGATTTCCATCGCCCACTTTGATGAGGAGAAAATTCGCCACACTCGGAACCACCTCAAGTCCCTGCGCGCGACACCCCAAAGCAACCTGGGAGAGCCCCTCACGATTTTCCCGGGCCGTCCGACTCGCAAACTCCACATCGTCCAAAGCCGCGACGGCAGCAGCCTGGGCAATCGCGTTCACGTTGAACGGCTGGCGCACCCGATTCAACAGGCCGCACAACTCAGGACTGCCGTATCCATAACCCACCCGCAGCGACGCCAACCCATAAATCTTAGAGAAGGTGCGAAGACAAACGACATTCGCACCCGCAGCGATCAGGGGCCGGAGGTCAGGTGGTTGCGTCAAAAACTCTGCGTACGCCTCATCGATGACAACCACGACATGTTCGGGGAGATTTCTGACGAAATTCATCAGATCAGCCTCGGAGTTCGCGGTACCGGTTGGATTGTTCGGAGAGCAAACGCAGACCAGCTTGGTTCTGGAGGTGACTGCGGCGGCCATGGCGGGAAGGTCGTGGCACCAATTGCGCAGCGGAATCTCGACGGGCTTCGCACCGAACAGCAGCGTCACCAACTTATAGACGACAAACGCCGGCGTCGCCATCACGACCTCATCGCCCTCGCTCAGGAAAGCATGGCCAAGCAGTTCGATGATCTCGTTCGAACCGTTGCCGATCACGAACTGTTCCTCGGACAGGGCATAACGCGCGGCCAGCTTTCGCCTTAGTTCAAAGCAGCCACCATCGGGATAGAGCGCCCCATTCTCGAGTGCACGGCGTGCGGCTTCCAGCGCTTTCGGGGATGGCCCCAGGGGGTTCTCGTTCGAAGCGAGCTTGATGATACCCGCCGGATCGAGCCCGAGCTCGCGCGCCACATACTCGATCGGCTTGCCTGGTTCGTAGACTGGCTGGGTCCGCACCGATGGTTTTGCAAGCGACTCGATATTCATCCGGTGACTGGAACACAGATGGGCCCAGACGCGAAAGCTCGAAATTTCACCTTTGCCACCAAAGGTGCCGCCATTTTCCACCCATGACCAAATCCGGAATAAGTGCTACGGGGGGGGAATCCACGCACCCGATACGCAAACGACCAGCGGAGTGCCACCGGTTGCGGTGGGGCGCTTCGCCGAACATCACGCACCCCGGCTCGGTACTCGCACCCATTTCATGCCAGCCGCCTCTGCGGCGCGCATTCCAGGCTCGGCATCTTCGAAGACCAGACACCCGCCCGGCGCCACCCCCATCCGCGCCGCGGCCAGGAGAAACATGTCCGGCGCCGGCTTTCCCTCGCGCACGTCTTCCGGCGTGATTACGACCTCGTGGCGAAACAAGCGCCCCAGCCCGGTCAGTTCGAGCATCCGACGGACAATTAGACGCGGCCCGCCCGAGGCAATCGCCACTGGCCGCGTCAACGACATCTGTCGGGCGATTTCCACCACGGGCTCGATGAGTTTCGCGTCAGACTGCAATTCATGAAAAAGCGCCTCTTTGTGTTCAAACACCGCGTGGGGATCGACGACGAGGCCGTAGTGCGCCGCAATCAATTCCGCCACCCGCAACGTCGGTACTCCGCCGAGTGAGTAAAACAACTCCTCGTCCAGCGTCACATTCAGGCCCACTCGCCGCATCGCCTCGTCCCACGCCCGATAGTGCAGCGGCATCGTATCGACGAGTGTGCCGTCCAAATCAAAGATGTAGCCGGCGAAATCACCGGGAGGAATGTCGAGTTTCATGCCAACCGCCCACCCTGCGACGGGGCGGCGCCGAAGCAAACGAAAGTCGCGTCTGCGAAATTTCCACCCGGTCAACCCAACGCATTCCCAGCCGTCAGCGGCCAACCTCACAGAGCGTCCACTCAGGTCTGTGCAAGCCACACCGCGAGAGCGCGGGCGTCCGGCCCGGCCACCGTCTCCGCGGGCAACGCCCGGATCGCGTCGCGCCATTCAGCCGGCCAGGCGGAGTCGTAATGCGGCCGCAATGATTCCGGCAGCGTCGCCGGCGGCGGCAGCCCACGGGAAATCGCCGAAGCTTCCGCGTGTGCGAGCGCGGCAGCGGCGAGCGACGGCCGCGCTTCATCCGCGAGATCGGCGGCGAAGAGCGCCCCGGCAGCGCGAGCCTTCCGCCGCACCAGTGCACGGAGCGATTCGATTCTCGCCTGTTGCTCGGGGGTCAACACCGGCGCCGTCCTCTCTCCCGCCGCGAACAATGGACGGGTGGCGCGGGTGTGCAGCGTGAGGAGACCGGCGGAGGCCAGCGCCTGCAGCGCATCCCAAGCGGACGTGGCGAGCACATGCAGCGGCGGGCGCGGCCCACGCCACGGCGTGTCGTTGAGCAGGGCCTCGAGGTGCGGCCGCTGCTCGGCCGCGACTCCCTCGACCACCGCGACGAGCACGGGGGAATCGGAACCGGGCAACCAGGTTTCGTCACAGCGCACGACCCGCGGGCCGAGCCGCTGGCGGACCGCGGCGGCAAACGTCGCCGCCGGGTCGGAGGAGGGCACCGGCCCGGCCGGCAATTGAACCACGGGCACGGCGCACTCGGCCGGCGTCCCCGCGGAAACCGCCAGCGCCTGCTCCAGACGCTTGAGCAGATCCTGCCGGCCGCGCTTGAGTTTGACCAGGGTGAGGTCGCCCACGCCGTCAAGCACGCCCTGGGCAAGCTCCTGTTTGTTTGCGAGGCTGCCCAGCATGCCGTGTTCGATCGTCTTCTCGGCGATCAGGTTGACGACCGTGACAGGCCGGAGCTGGTTCTTGCGCCAGGCACGGGCGATGCGCTGTTCGAGTTTTGCCGGATTCCACGGGAGATCGCAGTTGATCACCACACTCGCGTTCTGCAGGTTCAGGCCGACTCCGCCGGAGTCCGTGCTGAGAAACAGCCGGCACGCCGGATCCTGGCGGAACGCGAGAATCTCCGCCCGCCGGCGCGCCTGGGGCACGGAACCCGTGTGCCAGGCAAAACCGATGCCGTTTCCGACGGCATGCTCCCGCACGCGGGCGAGCATGCCTTCCCACTCGGAAAAGATGATGACCTTTACGTCCGGGTCGGCCAGCACCTCATCCAACACTCGGGCGAGCTCGTCGAGCTTGGGACAGTCGCGACACGGGTTGTTTTTGATGATCGACGGCGTGTCGCAGACCATCCGCATCATGTTCATGAGGATCATCAGGAGGTCCTGCTCCTTCGGCGTCAGCGGGCGGCGTTTCGATTTCTGAACAAGTTGGGAGACCGATTTTTCGTACCCGGCGTACTCGTCCTGCATTGACCGGGTCAGCGGCACGAAGAGATTGCGATCGGTGCGATCCGGTAGCTCGGTTTCAACCTCGGACTTGCGGCGGCGCAGGAGCACCGGGCGCACGCGCTCGCGGAGCAGATGGAGGTTTTGATAGCCGGCGGGACGTCCGTTTTCGTCAAAAGTGTAGTAGTCGCGATTGAAGCGGAAAAGCGGTCCCAGCAGCGCCGGATCGAGAAAATCGACGATGGAGCGGAGCTCGTCGATCCGGTTCTCAATCGGCGTGCCCGTGAGCACGAAGGCATAGCGGCTCCGGAGGCGCTTCACCGCCTGGGCGGTGCGCGTGGACCAGTTCTTAATCCGCTGGGCTTCGTCGAGCACGACGATGTCCGGCCGAAGGCGCTCGTTTAGATCGAGGCTGTCGGCGACGATCTGCTCGTAATTGGCGATGGTGAAAAACGGCGGCGCCGGGTCGTCGTAGACCCGCACGCGGGCCGAGCGGGAGCCATAAATCAGCCGCAGATTGAGTGGCGTGAACCGGCGAATCTGCTCCTCCCATTCGGTCTTGAGCGACGCGGGCGTGACAATCAGCACCCGGTGGGCCTTGCCCAGACGGTGCAGGAGCGCGCAGGCGGCGATGGCCTGAATCGTTTTGCCAAGCCCCATCTCGTCGGCGAGGAGCGCCCGCTCGGTGAACGCCAGGTGCAGCATGCCTTCCCGCTGGTAGGGAAAGAGCGGCATCAGGGTTTCGTGCGCCGGGTGGCTCCCGTTCGCCACCCCCGCCTCGTAGTCGCGGCGACTGAGAACGCGATCGCGGGTGATTTCGCGGGCCGCGAGCCAGGCCTTCGTCTCGAGGGAAATGCGGAGAGCCGGGACCGCGGCGACGGTGAGTTCGGCGATCAGATCGGCGGGATCGAGGTCGGGCAGCTGCAGACCGTCCCCATCGAAACGGGCGCGCAGACGCGGCGGCAGCAGCGGGAGATTGCGTTCGATGCGCAGCCGACCCGCGGCCCGGTCGGGCATCACATCAATCCGCGGTGAAGGCACGCCCTGCTTGGCCGCCTTGAACTCTGCGCGCTGCCGGGGCGCGAGATGGAGCAACACGGCCTCCACGTGTTTGCAGGTGCCTAGTCCGTTGATCCGAAAATCGGTGCAGGTGCAGGCAAACTGGCGGCCGGCGACATCACGAATTTCCACGTCGTAGTCGAGCCCGCTCAGCGAACGCACCCCGAAGTCCGAGAAGATCGGATACGCCGGCTGGCGGTTCACGACCCGCGGCCGCTCCTCCCGGGCGCGCACCCAGCGCTTGAGAATCTCGTGCGCATCGGTCGTACGCCAGTCGGTGACGGGCGGCAGCAGTCGGGCGGGATCCGGGCGGCGGGTTCGACGGGACGTCATAGCGGCAGCGAACTCCGGCCGCGCGGGCGAGGCAAAGAAATTTCCCACAACTGAAACGAGTCGCCGCCCGCAACTTATTTTTCCGCGGCGTAGGCTTCGCGTAGAAGCAAGCGATAAATCGCTCCACCGACCTGCCCGCCCACCAACGGTGCGATCACATAGACAGTCAGCCAGCCCCAGCCGTTCGCCGTGAATGGCACGCCGCCCCAGCCCGCGAGCGCGCTCCAAATCCGCGGGGCAAGATCGCGCGCCGGATTGAAACACGCCATCGTCAACGGCCCGATCACAGAGATCAGCAGCGTTACCGTCAGGCCGATCACCACCGGCGCGAGGTCACGGGGACGTGCCGCATTGCGCTCGTCCGTCACCGCCAGAATCACCAAGACGAGCACCGCTGTCCCCACCACTTCGATAAAAAACGCTCCGGAGGGCGACAACGTCGCCCGCAGCGCCTCAGTGAGCGGTTTGCCTCCGGGATTCGGAAAATACTCCCCATAAATCATCGCACTCGCCTCACTTCCCGCTGTTCCGCGCGTGAGGTGACGGGCGGCTTCAAACTCCCGAAGCGAGCCGGCAAACATACCGTGCAGCACCACCGCCGCGCAAAACGCACCCGCCAACTGCGCCGCCACATACCCCGGAACCCTCCGTGCCGGAAAACCGCGCCACGTCGCCATGGCACAGGTTACCGCCGGATTGAGATGCGCTCCGCTCAAAGCACCTGTCACAAAAATCGCCGTCGCGATGCCCAGCCCCCAGACGATCGCGACCTGAAAGACTCCGACCTGCGCACCCAGCAGCGTCGCCGCCGCCACCGAGCCGCAGCCGAAAAACACGAGGAGAAACGTGCCGATAAATTCGCCGATCAGCCAGGGAGGAAAAATAGTTCGCATCGCTCGGACTCGAAGCAGCGCATCGAGCTCCCGCAGATCAAGCCGTTAAATCAGGCCGACCGACAACAACCCGTCGCTGCACGACGTTCCCAGCCGATGACCTGGCCATGCCGGTCGAATTCGAATCGGCAACACTCCTGCAATTTCCGTTTCAACATTGCGCGGCCGCGCCGAACCCGCGACTTCACCGCGGTCAACGAGAGGCCGCTGCGCAGCGCGATTCTCGCCAGAGGAATCCCTTCCAGCTCCGCCAGCCGCACGGGCTCACGATACGCTTCCGGCAGTTCTTCCAGAAAACGCTTCATCGACACCATCACCGCCGTCCGCAGCTCTCCCACTTCATCCGCCGGTTCGGTCGCCAAAACTTCCGGCAGTTCCTCCAGCGGCTTCGTCTTCCGATAGTGGTCGATGAGCGTCGTCCGTGCAATGCGATAGAGCCATGCTTCGATCCGCTGGCCGTCGCGCAACGCCGCCCGGGATCGGAATACCTTAAGCAACGTTTCCTGCGTGAGGTCGTCCGCGGTCGCGTCGTCCCGCACCCGCCGCCGGATAAACGCCCGGAGCTTCGTGGAAAACTCCGCCACGGCACCGTCGAATTCCGCGGCACTCATCGCTTCACTCTCCGCGCCCGGGTGAGGCAAACGGCCAGCGACGAACAGCCACCTGTGAACTGTCCCGTGGCCGCGATCACCTGCGGCGCCGAAGTGCGCGGAGCCACGGAAAAACCTCGATCGAGGAAAAAGCGTTCCGCGGTCGTTGTCAGCAACCACCACCGCTCGACGCCCCATTCGGCCGCCGCCGCGTCGAGCCGCCGCACCAATTCAACTCCAAGACCCAGACCACGGCTTTCCGGTGCGACCACCAACGATCGCAACAAGGCATCCGGAGCGTGCACTTCCGCCCCCACGGCGCCGACTACGCGTCCGGCGCCATCGCGGGCCACGAGAAATTTCGCGCCGGACGACGCCAAGTCACAGTGGGGCAGCCCGGCGGCCTGCAACAAGGCGCCGATCTTCACTACATCTCGCGGCTCGGCCGGCGCGACAACGACACCGGACGTCGCCGCACACCCTGCCCCGCCCTCCGATTCCCACTCCGCCGGTTTATTTATTTCCCGATTCATGACCTTGCTCCCTTATACGCGGTCACCAGCGCACTCACGACAAAATCACCAGCCGTCGCGTCGTCGGTCCATTCGCGGATGACTGCCCGGGAATTTTCGCGCAACGTTATCTCCACGCGGGCAAACCCCGCCGCCGCCAGCAGCGAGCGCAAATCGTCGACGAGGGCCGCACCCCCGACACACGCGCCAATCGCGGCGAGTTTCTCCCGCAACGCCTCCGGCAGCGGTTGCGTCGCCACCACGTCCGCAATCGCCAGCCGGCCTCCCGGCTTCAACACCCGAAACGCCTCACTCAACACCCGCGGCTTGTCAGGCGACAGGTTGATCACGCAATTCGAGATGATCAGGTCGACGCTCGCATCGGCAACCGGCAGCGCTTCGATCTCGCCCAACCGGAACTCGACATTGGGGTATCCGGATTTTGCGGCATTGGCACGGGCCCGCGCGACCATCGGAGCCGTCATGTCCACCCCGATGACGCGTCCCGTGCCCGCGAGTTGCCGGGCGGCGAGGAGACAGTCGAAGCCGGCCCCGCTGCCAAGATCGAGTACGGTCTCCCCCGGCCGGATGCCCGCGATCGCGAGCGGATTGCCGCAGCCGAGTCCCAGATCGGCCCCGTCAGCCACCGCCAGCTCGGCAGGCGAATAACCGAGTTTTTCGCCATAGGTCGTACCAGCAGCGGCGTCGGAACAGCAACCCGAGGACACGGCACAAACGCAACCAGCCTCCTCCTGAAGGGCGATCGCGCCGTAGCGCTCGCGCACGTAGTTTCGAATTGCGTCCGGCCCGGGAGCGGCCAACGCGGGGTTGGACAGAACAGGGGAAGGATTGGATTGGTTCATGAGAGGAAGTCTATCCCTGCAGACGCGAAACCGGTTCGAAGGACGCAAAGATTCCGCGTCGGCCCGAAATGCGCGTTGAAATCGGCCGCGACCCCGCTACGCCTCCGTGGTCCACTCAATCCTCCACGCTCCATGAAAAAATACCTCGTCGAATTCATCGGCACCTTCTTCCTCGTCTTCACCGTCGGCATGGCCGTGCGCAGCGGTTCCGGGCTCGCGCCGCTCGCGATCGGCGCCTCGCTCATGGTCATGATTTTTGCCGGAGGCCATGTCTCCGGGGCGCATTTCAACCCGGCCGTGACGCTCGCCGTGTTTCTCCGCGGCAAATGCGACAAGGGCGACGTCATTCCCTACTGGATCGCGCAGCTCGCCGCGGGCGTGGTCGCAGCGTTCATCGTGTCGTTTCTCTTCGGCGGCAAGGCGGCCAGCGCGGCGGTGCACGCCACCGTGCCGTCAGTGATCGTTGAATACCTCTTCACCTTCGCCCTCGCCTGGGTCGTGCTCAACACCGCGACCGCCAAGGGCACCGCGGGAAATTCGTTCTACGGCCTGGCCATCGGCATGACCGTCATGACCGGCGCCGTCGCGGTCGGAGGCGTCTCCGGCGGGGCGTTCAATCCCGCTGTCGGCCTGGGCGTCTTCACGATGGGGCTGGAGTCGGCCAAACAGCTCGGCGTGTACGTCGTGTCCGATCTGGCCGGCGGCGCGGCCGCGGCGCTGACGTACAAGTTCGTCAACGGATCCGAGTAAGACCGGCCGGTCCACAACCGGCGCCCACGATTTTCCGAACAACAAAAAGGGCGGGTCGATTGACCCGCCCTGAATTTTTTACCGGCGCACGCCCCGGTGCAGGCGGCTCACGGGTTTGACCGCGGCGGCCGCCGTCTCGGCGAGCGCCTTCTCGTCGAAGAGCGCGGAATAAATGTAGGGGAAGCCCTCGATCTTCTTCCGTTCCACGGCGACTCCCATGTAGCGTTCGATGGAACGGGCGTCCCGCACGTCGTCCTCGGTCACGAGGGTGAAGGCGTCACCGGTGTTCTGCGCGCGGCCCGTGCGGCCGATCCGGTGCACGTAGTCCTCGGCGTTTTCCGGGACGTCGTAGTTGATGACATGCGACACGCCGGCGATGTCGAGGCCCCGGGCAGCGATGTCCGTCGCCACCAGCACCTCGTACTTGCCGCTCTTGAAACCGTCGAGCGCCTCGATGCGTTCGCGCTGATTCCGGTCGGAGTGCATCACCCCGACGGTGTGGCCCTTGCTGACCAGGCGGTGGGCGATGCGGTCGGCGCCCATGCGCGTACGGCTGAAAATCAACACGCTCTTGAAGTCGGTCTGTTCGAGCAGCAGCTGGAGCAGGTCGAATTTCTGAGAGGCCACCACGGGATAAAAGGCGTGGGTGACGGTTTCCGCCGGCGAACGCTGGCGGCCGATTTCAACCTTCAACGGATCGCGCAGCGCCCAGCTCGCCAGCTGTTCGAGCTCGGGAGGCAAGGTCGCGGTGAAGAAGAGCGTCTGCCGGTCCTTGCGGCATTTCTGCACGATGCGTTTCACATCCGGCAGGAAGCCCATGTCGAGCATCCGGTCGACCTCGTCGAGCACGAGGATGTCGATGTCGGCGAGCGAACAGTTGCCGCGCTCAAGGTGGTCGAGCAGACGGCCCGGAGTCGCCGCCAGAATATCCATGCCGCGGCGCAGGTCATCCTCCTGTTTGCCGTAGCCGACGCCACCGTAGACGATCGTCACGCGCAGATCGGTGAACTTGGCGAATTTCTGAAACGCCTCCTCCACCTGCAGCGCGAGTTCGCGGGTCGGTTCGAGAATCAGGCAGCGCAATTTCCCGTGGGTACCCAGCCGCTGGATGATCGGGAGCGCGAAGGCCGCCGTCTTACCGGTGCCGGTTTGCGCGGAGCCAATGACATCGCCGCCCTTGAGCACGACGGGAATCGCCTGCGCCTGAATCGGGGTGGGATTGAGGTAACCCATCTCCTGCACGCCATAGGCCAGGGCATCGCTGAGCCCAAGGGCCGTGAAGGGCGTATCCATCTTCGGAATATCAACCGGTGTCACGGGCTTGATGTCGGCCGTGCGCGGATGATCGTAGGTCTTGTCGGTCATCGGCCGCTCGCGCTTGCCTTGAGCCGCGCCGAACGATTCACCGCGCGAGGCCCCACGGCCACGACCGCCACCGGAACGGGATTGAAAACCACCGTCGCGTCGGGCGCCACCGCCACCACCGCTGCGTTCACCCTGGTAGCCGCGTTCGCCCCGATCGGAACGTTCGCCCCGCGGCCCGTGGTCGTCGCGGCGCGCACGCGGCTCGTGTCCACCGCTCTGGCTTCGCGGTTGGTGCGAGTGCCCTTGGGAACGCCCGCCGCCATGACCGGAGCCAGGAGAACCGCGTTCGGAACGACCCTCGGTGCGGGGCGCGGCCGCGTGCGGCTTGGCGTGTGAACTGGAAGTGGATTTCGCGGCCGGCTCCGCCGGTTTCGCTGTACGCGAGGGCGCAATGGTGGCGCGCAGCTTCGCAAAGATTTTCTTCAACATGACAATAGAAGGCTGAGAGAGTCTCCGAATCGCCCCGCTTTGCAACCTCCATATCCCGAACCAAGGAACCCCCGCGTCTGTCGCTTGACTTCCTCTGTCCCAGAAACACCTGTGCCGACCTCGCCTTCATGACCCGAATTTTGCCGCCTACACCCCGTTTTCTCCCTCACGGCCAACCTGAGAACTGGCGGGGTGCTACATGATCGCCCCAACGGCAGTGGCGCCGCGTTTCAACCGTCGGCCTCATCTCGCCCTCTGAATGAGCGCCTCCCTCCACCTCATCGCCATTCAGCTGCGCGTCGCCCACCTAAGCCGCAGTATCAACTTTTACGTGCGCCAACTGGGGTTCGCGGTGAAATCCCAGAACGCCGGCCAGGTCGATCTCGCGACGTCGACTGATGGTCCGGCCTTACTGACGCTCGTCGAGCAGCGTGACGCCTCCGCGGCCCCACCGGACGCCGCGGGACTTTTTCATGCCGCCCTGCTGCTGCCGTCCCGGCCGGCGTTGGGCGCCTGGCTCGCGTTCGCTCACGCCCAGGGTGTCGCCTTTGAAGGATTTTCCGATCACGGCGTTAGCGAGGCCATTTACTTCGCGGATCCCGACGGCAACGGCCTGGAATTCTATCGGGATCGCCCTCGCCCGGAGTGGCCGACTGCAAATGGGGAAATCGCCATGAGCACCCAGCCGCTCGCCTTGCGTAGCCTGCTTGCCGAGGCGGCACCCGCATCCGCGGCCCCGCTGGCAGGCTCGACATGGGGTCATCTTCACCTGCGCGTCACAAATCTGGACCGGAGCGAGGCGTTTTACGCCGAGAAACTTGGCATGGTTGTCACCCAGCGGAGCTATCCCGGCGCACGTTTCATGGCCGCCGACGGATATCATCACCACCTCGGGCTCAACACGTGGGGCAATCCACGCCGGCCCCAACCCGCCGGCTCCTTGGGTCTCGTCGCCGCGACGTTTGCCATCGCGGGTCGCCAATCCGGGGTGGCGCTCACCGATCCCGACGGAATTCACCTGCGGGTGCAGTAGAGCCGTCGCTGTCCGACCCGGAAAACCCGCAGAACGAACCACCGGTCGTGTTCCACCGGTCGTGTTCGCGCTTGGCTTGCGGCCGGGCGATCGCAATTCTCGCCCCGGTTTCCCACCGACTGCGCATGAATGACGATACCCGTTGGCTCGCCCGCCTTGGCATTGACCAAGGTCTCTTTACCCGGCCCCAGTGCCTCCAAGTCTACGCCAAGCTCGGTGATGCCGCCGACCTGATGGCGTTCGCCCAGGAATTTATCGACAGCGGCATCGTCACCGATGTCGGGACGCTCGAGACCATCGCCGGACAGGCGATCGAGAAAGGGGAAAAGGGACCTCCCACCGCCGACCCGTTTCAGGCGGAGACCCGCTCGACCCCGCACCGCGTCCAGCCCGGCCAGGGACTCGCGTCCCGCAATAAGGCGTCCGGCGGCGCGCCCAACTTCCCTTTCGAGTCGATCGCCCAGCTTGACGATGCGTCCCTCGCCGAGGGGCTGCGCGACCTGCTGAGATCGAGTGCGGCCTTCGGCGCCAGCGATCTCCATCTTTCGACCAACGCCCGGCCCTTCATCCGCAAAGACCGCGTCTTATCCTACCTTTCCGAATACGTCCTGACCGCCCCCGACGCCCTGCGGATCAATACCGCGCTGCTTTCCGAGTCCCAGAAAAAGACCTTCCTCGAGCGCAAGGACTTTGACTACGCCCTGGCCGTCACGGGCGCCGAGCGCTATCGCGTCAACCTGATGTTCCACAAGAACGGCGCCGCCGGGGCCTACCGCATGGTGCCCGCCGAGACGCGCACCCTTGAGACGCTCGGTTACACGAAGCACCTCGAGACGTTGAAGAAGATGCTGTCCTATCATAACGGACTCATCCTCATCACCGGTCCCGTCGGCTCCGGGAAGACCACCACGCTCGCCTCGATGGTCGCCTATCTCAACGAGACCCGTACCGACCACATCATCACCGTCGAGGATCCGATCGAGGTCGTGCAGCCGGCCAAAGGCTGCAACGTCACCCAACGCGAAGTCGGACCCCACACGCGGACCTTTGCCTCCGCCCTCAAGGGCGCGCTCCGTGAGGACCCCGACATCATCGTCATCGGTGAGCTCCGCGACCTCGAGACGATTGAAATGGCAATCAGCGCGTCGGAGACCGGACACCTCGTCATCGGCACGATGCACACCAGCGATGCCTCCACGACGCTGAACCGGCTCCTCGACGTCTTCCCGCCCGCACAGCAGACGCAGATCCGTTCGAGCGTGGCGGAAAGCCTGCGAGGCATCGTCTGCCAACGCCTGCTCCCGGGCACCGCGGGCGGCGTCGTGCTCGCCTGCGAGATCCTCGTCAGCAACATCGCGATTCAAAATCTGATCCGGGAAGGCAAGTCCACCGGACTCAAGAACACGATGGAAACCGGCGTGAAGGAGGGAATGTGCCTGATGGACAATGTGGTCTTCGCGCTGGCCCAGGAGCGCAAAATCTCCGGAGAAACCGCGCGCGCCAACATCGCCAACCGCGTGCTAAAGGGAAGACTCACGTGATGGCCGCCACGCTGCCCGAAAACGAGACGCTCGCTTCCGTCGAGGCCGCCTATCGACAGGCGTTCTGGAAGATCATCGGGCACACCGTTTTTTTCGTCGCCTGCTGCGCCGTCGCCATCTTCGCCCGTCGCATTTTCAAGATGCCCCCCGCGCTGCTCACCGTCGCCTTCTTCGTCGCCCTCGCCCTTTTTGGCGGCGACCTCTGGCGCTTCATCACCTGCCGGCGCCGCCTCGAGCGGCTGCGGGCGGAAAATTCCAACTGATACTGTTCTCATGGCCGCCATCGATTCCCTCCTCAAATCCATGCTCGAAAAGGGCGGGTCCGACCTGCACCTCACCGTCGGCCTGCCTCCCAAGACGCGCGCCTCCGGCTCGCTCCAGGCGATGAGCGACCAGCCGATCGACGCCAAGACGATGGAGTCGCTGCTGCGGGAGATCTGCCCGGAGAAACGCTGGGCCGATTTCCTTGACCGCAAGGATCTCGACCTCGCGCACGAGATTCCCGGCGTGGCGCGTTTCCGCGGCAATTACCTCTACAACCACTGGGGCCAGGCCGCGGTGTTCCGTCAGATTCCGGCGAAGATCATGTCGTTCGAGCAGCTCAACCTGCCCGAGGCACTGAAGAAGCTCTGCCACCTCGATCAGGGACTCGTGGTCGTCACCGGTCCGACCGGCAGCGGCAAGTCGACCACGCTCGCCGCGATGATCGACTACATCAACTCGAACCTCGCCCGGCACATCATCACGATCGAGGATCCGATTGAGTTTGTGCACCCCGTGAAAAAATCGGTCATCGTCCACCGTGAGGTCGGCGAGCACACCGCCTCATTCGCCGCCGCGCTGAAGGGCGCGATGCGCCACGACCCCGACATCCTGCTCCTCGGTGAAATGCGCGAGATGGAGACGATCAAGCTCGCGCTCGGCTGCGCCTCGATGGGCATGCTCGTCTTCGGCACGCTCCACACCAACAACGCGGCCAAGACCGTCGACCGCATCATCAACACGTTTCCCGCCGAGGAGCAGAACCAGGTCCGCGTGATGCTCTCAAGCTGCCTCGCCGGCGTCGTCGCCCAGCTCCTCTGCAAAAAGATTCCGAAGGGTCGCTGCGCCGTGCACGAGATCCTCCTCACACATGAGGCGCTGCCCAACACGATCCGCAGCGGCCAGATTGCGAACATCAAGTCGATCATCGAGAGCGGCGGCAGCGACGGCATGATCACGATGGACATGAGCCTGATGAACCGCGTGAAGGATGGCACGATCGAGGCGAAGGAGGCCTACATGAAGGCCGCCATCAAAGGTACATTCGCCTCGATGTTGCAGCCCGGCGATTTGGACGGCGGACATTGATGGGGCGGCGGACGGGAGCCCTCGACTACCATCGCGCTCGTTCCTGGGGACGCCACGTCCCGTCGCGTGGCTTGCCGCGCTTTTACGCAACACCCCGGAGCTTCGTCACGGTCGATGAGGCAAAGTCTCATCCCACGCTCTGAACTCCGCCTGCCTCGGTCCCCAACGGGCGGCGAAGGTCGGCGTTCCCTTACCGGACGGCGACGGGGGCGTAGCCGCTCCAGTCCGATCCGTTCGGAATCCGGTTCCTGGGGACGCGACGCCCCCGTCGCGTGACGAGACGTATCATCGACGCCGCTCCACTCGTGAAGGCCGGGTGCAGCGTAAGTTTCACGAGGAAAAGATGATAACCAGGAAGGGGTACGGCTCGCGGGGCACGACCTAGCCATCCCGTCCGCCGGCAAACCGCGCGCCAAGCCCTTTCTATTGTCTGCGATATCCTCGCGATGTTCCCTCGATAGCTTTGCGATACAGGGCTATTTATCGCAGAACTATCGCAGCCATATCGCACGGGCATCGCAAGGACTGTGAATGTGCCGACAACCGGACTTGGCCCCGGTCCGCGCGAAATAAGCGGAAAGTCAGAAAAGGGCAGGTTCGGGTGGGGGGGCCTCAACGCTTGGTCAACGTGGTAGGAGATCCTTTTCCGGACGGCGACGGGGGCGTCGCCGCTCCAGTTCAAGCCAATGGGATTCCGCTGACTGAGGCTGCGCCGCTCTGCCCACGCCCCCTTTCCTCCCAACCTCTCCGGTTCACTTCCGCCGAATCCAGCGTTTGCTCTTCGCCCAGAAGGTCATCGCCACCCCCGCGGCAAATCCGCCCGCGTGCGCCCACCAGGCCACGCCCCCGTCGGCCGCGGCCCCGTTGAGCAGCGAACCCACGCCGTTGTAAGCCTGCATCACAAACCACAATACGAGGAACACCACCGCCGGGACGGGCAGCACCGGCACGATCCAAGGCACGATCGACCAGACAAACGCCGTCGGGAAAAGCACGAGAAACGCCCCGAGCACGCCCGAGATCGCTCCGCTGGCCCCGACCATCGGCAACTCGGAAAACGGACTCGCCGCCACCTGCGCCACCGCGGCCGCAAAACCCGCCAGCAGATAAAACAACAGGTAGCGCACGGCGCCCAGCCGTCCCTCCACGTTGCCGCCAAAAATCCACAGGAACCACATGTTCCCCAGCAGATGCAGCACGCCCCCATGGAGAAACATGTGAGTGAACACCGTCTGCCATTGGTGCTCATCCAGCGGATGCCGCACAATGCCGTTCGCCACCAGCGCGTGCTCCGAGACAAATCCCGCCAAGGCCCGATCCCCGCTGCCGACCGACAACCAGATTTGCCAGCCGAACACGGCGACGTTGGCCACGATCAAAAGCTTCGTGACGGCGGCGGGCCCCTTCTCTTTCGCAGTGTCGGCAAGCGGAAACATCGCCCCAGAAATCTCGCCGCCGCGCCACCATCGCAAGCCCCACCTGCACCCGTCGCCCCAATCGAAGAGAACAGACTGGTCCTCCAGCCGGCCGATGCCACCGGCGCCGTCCAACGCCGCGCGTTGCTCGCCGAGGGCATCGCGCTCTGCGAGGCGCAATCCGACGAGGTGAAGACATTTCAATGGTAAAAGTCGATCCGGGCGCGGCTCGATCAGGCGCTTGCGGAATCGGCGCCGTAGGGGCTGATGACGGTCGAGGCGCGGGGCGTCCGCCGGTTACACCTTGCCTGCCTTCTTCGGTTCGTGGCGGAGCACGCTGAAGATTTTCCAGCCGGTGCGTTCTTTCAGCAGGGTAAAATCATAGGCGGCGGCGCCCTCCTGCGACGTGACGTGCACCGTCACGCTGCCCCGCTCGCCGTCGTCGCGCACGATGCCGAACTCCGCACGCGTGTTCATCCAGATCTCCGGATAGTTTTCCTTCACGATGGCCGTGAACGTGCGCAGGGATTTCTGCGCCCGCAGTTGCGCCGCCGCGTACGTGTAGGCCTTGGACGGGTCCCCCTTGCGGAAGGCCGCAAGCTGGCCTTCAATCACCGCCACGATTTCCTGCTTCACCTCCGGCTTGCTCGCCTTCAACGCGTTCTCCGCCGCCGGGGAAAAAATCACCGCGAGCCCGCAGGCCATCCCCAGCAGCGTGAGTCGGATCAGTCGAAACATCGGGTGCAACGATGGCATCGACGCGGTGATTCGCAACCCCGGCACATCCGTTCCCCACGCCCGCGATACAGAGCAACGGGCGTGGCGCGGGTCAGGTTGCGGCGACCGGCGGCCTGACGCCCCAGCGCTCGATGATCACCTTGAGTTCCTCGATGCGCACCGGCTTGGAGATGTAGGCGTCCATGCCCGCGGCGAGGCATTTCTCGCGATCGCTCTGCATGGCATTTCCCGTCATCGCGATGATGCGTGGACGCTGCGCTTCTTTTCCAGCCCACTTGCCACAGATGCGGCGCGCAGCCTCGTATCCGTCCATCTCAGGCATCCGCACGTCGAGAAAAATGAGATCGTAGACCTTGGAATCGAGGGCGGCGAGGGCCTCGATGCCGTTGCTCACCACGTCGACTTTGTAGCCGAGCCGCTGGAGCAGCATGGTACCGACCATCTGGTTGATCGCGATGTCGTCCACCAGGAGGATGCGCAAGGGAATCCGCGTCGCCAGTGACTCTGCAAACGGCGAGGCCACGGGCGCGCGTTTCTCATTGGTGAGGCTGCGGCCCAGGCACCGCACAACCGCCTCGAGCAATTGGGCTGGGCGGATCGGTTTTACGATCGAGGCGTCGGCACCGATCGTTGCCGCGTCATCGGACCGAATCCGGCGCGCCGGCATCAACAGGATCGCCACGCCGCCCGCGGCCGCCCGCAGACGGGCAACGCCGCCGGACAGGTCGGGCGACAGCAGTTCGGCATCGAGGGCCAGCAAATCGAAACTCGCGCCAGGAGCGGCAAGGGCGGCGTCAGCCACCGCGACCGACGGGGCCTCCACAACCTCAAGTCCCCAGAACGACGCACACTGGGAAAAAGCACTGCGCTGGGCAGCATTGTCCTCGACCAGCAGTACCCGTTTGCCGCGCAGCGAAGCGGGCGCCTGCTGCCAGGCGGGCGCCGTGGTGTCGCCCCGGCGGACGATGATGTTGAAGTTGAACTTGGCGCCGCGGCCGGCCGCGCTCTCGACCCACATCGTGCCGCCCATCAACTCGGACAGGCGCTTGCTGATCGCGAGACCGAGCCCCGTGCCGCCGAATTGTCGGGTGGTCGAGCTGTCGACCTGGCTGAAACTCTGGAAGAGCCGATCCTGCTTTTCCACCGGGATTCCCAGGCCGGTGTCAGCGACCGAAAAATGCAGCACGATATCCCCGTCTTTCGTGCCTTCACTCGCGCGGACGGAAATCACGACCTCGCCCTTCGACGTGAATTTCACGGCGTTGCCGATGAGGTTCACCAGCACCTGCCGCAGGCGCGTGACATCGCCCACCACCATCGTCGGCGTCGCCGGATCGATCAGGACGACGAGGTCGAGGCCTTTTTCCGCCGCCTTCAGGGCCAGCAGTTCCATCGCCTCCTCGACACAGTGGCGCAAATCGTAGACGTGGGTCTCAAGTTCGACCATGCCGGATTCGATTTTGGAGAAATCGAGGATGTCGTTGATGATCGCGAGCAGGCTCTCGCCCGAATTCTTGATCAAGTCGGCGATGTCGCGCTGCTCGCCGGTGAGCTCCGTGTCGTAGAGCAGCGTCGTCATGCCGATCACGCCGTTCATCGGCGTGCGGATCTCGTGGCTCATGTTCGCGAGGAAGTCGGACTTCGCCCGCGTGGCCTGCTCGAGTTTCTGGTTGAGGGAGATCAGCGCAGCGTTGCTGTCCGCGAGCTGATGCTGGCTCTCGCGCAACGCCCGGAACGCCTCATCGCGCTGCCGGGCGTTGATGTAAAACTCGGAATGAAACCGCACGCGCGCGATCAACTCGACGCGGTCGGGCAACTTGACGAGGTAGTCGTTGGCCCCGAGTTCGAACGCCTGCGCCTTGATCTTGGGATCCTCTTTCGTTGAAAGCACGATCACCGGGACATCCTTGGTGAGGGGATTGGCCCGGTACTTTTGCAGCAAATCGAAACCGTCCACCCCCGGCATGATGAGATCCTGGAGGATCACGGTCGGCTTGAGCTGGGCGGCAAGTTCCACGGCTTTGTTCGGGTCCTGACAATAGTGGAACACCAGATCTTCTATATCGGCCAGGCTGCGGCGCACCGCCTCGGCAACGATCGCTTGATCGTCGACGAGCAGGACCATCATCGAGATGGAAAAGGGCGGGCGGGTGACATTCATCGAGGGAAAAAAATAATTGTGGGGGTAACTAGTTCGAAAGCAACTGCAGCAATGCCGGTCCGATTTGGTTCAACGGCAGCACCGATCCAACGGCCCCCAGCTCCGCCGCGGTCTTGGGCATGCCATACACCGCACTGCTGCCAGCGTCCTGGGCAAAGGTCGGAAAACGCGCGTCGCGCATCTTCTTCAACCCGCGGGCTCCGTCCTGACCCATGCCCGTCAGGATTACTCCGGCGGCCTGACCGGTCCAGTGGGTGGCCACACTTTCAAAACATTCGTCCACCGACGGGCGATAAACATAATGCACGGGCTCACGGCGATAGATCAGCGTACCGTGGGAAGTCAGCACGAGATGATCGCCGCGACCCGGCATCAACACCGTTCCGGGTGTGAGGGCGTCGCCATCCCGCGCAAGTTTGACCCGCAGGGATATCTGATCGCCGAGCCACGTCGCCAGCCCGGCGGCAAAACTGTCGTCGAGGTGTTGCACCACCAGAAACGACGCGGGCGTGTCCGCCCGGAAAGCCTTCAACACCACCGCCAGCGCCGCCGGTCCGCCGGCCGATGCGCCCAGCGCCACGAGCCAGGGCCGGCCACGGGCCGCAGGTCGGTGGACCTCAAACGCCGGACGCGTCGCCGACACGGGAACGGAGGTCTCGCCAATCAACCGGCCGAGCGCGTCAATCTTGGCCAGCAAGACGGCCGCACCTTCGCCATTGAGCGCCGGGGTGTTGACCGCATCCAGGGCCCCCGCGCCCAGCGCGTCGAACACGCGGGTCGTCGTGCCCTCCACCGTGGCGGTTACGACCAGGATCGCGCACGGGGTCGCGGCCATGATCCGACGGGTGGCCTCGACGCCATCCATCACCGGCATGATGAGATCCATCAGGATGAGATCGGGGCGATCCACCGCACACCGACGTACCGCCTCGGCACCGTCGGCCGCTGTCCACGCAAGCTGATGTTGCGGCGCACGCACCAGCACCCGGCGCAACGCCTCGACCGCCATGCCAAGATCATTGACGATGGCGATCCTCATTCAGCCACCTCCACCGTTCCCACCGCGTCGCCGATCAGATCGCGCACGGCATTGAGCATCGTCTCATCGTGGAAGCTGCCCTTGGTGAGATAATAGTCCGCACCGGCGTCGAGACCGCGGCGGCGGTCCTCCTCGCGATCCTTGTAGGACACGATCATCACCGGCATGGAACGTAGCTTGGGATCCTTCTTGATCAGCGTTGTGAGTTCAACGCCGTCGAGTCGCGGCATGTCCACGTCGCTGATGACGAGATCGAACGAGCCGGTCCGCACCGCGTTCCAGCCGTCCATGCCGTCGACGGCAATTTCCACTCCATAGCCGCGGCCTTCGAGGAGCTTGCGCTCGAGTTCACGCACGGTGAGTGAGTCGTCGACGACGAGGACGCGTTTGCGGGCGACCGACGTCTGCGCGGCGGCCGTGGCGTGCACCACGCCAAGGGTGCCCGCGGCGGCAATCTTTTCCACGGACCGGACGAAGTCCTCGACATCAATGATGAGGACGGGTGAACCGTCCTCCATGAGCGTGCCGGCCGCGATATCCTTGATTTTTCCCAGTCGCGGATCGAGGGGTTGAACCACGAATTCACGTTCGCCCACAAAGCGATCGACCACCACGCCGTAGCGATTGTCGGCGTCGCCGACCACGACCACCGCCAGCGAGCCGCCGTGCGATCCGCCGCTCCGGCCCAGCACCTGATGGGCGTTGACCAGCCCGATGCGCCGGCCGTCAAAACCAAAATGCTGCCGGCCCTCGGTCGACGAGACGTCGCTCTCCGGCACGCGAAGCGTATGGGTGATGAAGCCGAGCGGAATCGCATACGGTTCGTCCGCAACCTCCACGAGCAGGGCGCGCACGACGGAAAGCGTGAGCGGCAGCTGGAGCTGAAATTTCATCCCTCGTCCGGGCACTGAAGCGACCCGCACCGTGCCCCGGACCGCCTTCACCATGCTCTGCACAACATCGAGGCCGACGCCACGCCCCGAAATTTCCGTCACGGTGTCCTTCAGCGTGAAGCCCGGCAGGAAGAGAAACTCCAGCAACTCCGCCTCGCTCAGCCGCGGCGCCGTTTCCACCGCCACGAGCTTCTTGCGCACGACGGCCTCGCGGATGACCTCCGGGTTGGCTCCGCGCCCGTCGTCCGCGACGGAGACGAGCAGCATTCCCGCACGATGCCGGGCGTCGAGCGTGATGGTGCCTCCGGCGGACTTGCCCGCGGCGACACGGACCTCCGGGGCTTCGATGCCGTGGTCGACGGCGTTCCGCAGCAGGTGGCCCAATGGCGCCTCGAGTTTCTCGAGGACATCGCGATCAACCTGCGTATCCTCTCCAACGATCTCGAGCCGCGCTTCCTTTCCGAGCGAGCGGGCGACATCCCGCACCATCCGGGAGAGACCCGTCACGCCGTCCGAAAACGGCCGCATCCGCACCGCCAGCGCCTCGCCATAGAGACGCTGGGCAAGATTGGTCGAGCGCCGATCGTAGGTCTCAAGCTCACCCAACCGCGCGGTGAGATGTTCGCGGCAAAGGGCCAGTCGCCGCTGGGCTTCGGCGAGCGATTCCTTCATCCGCGTCTGGGACTCGCCCGCATTGATGCGATCGCGCAACTGATCGAGCGAACGGTTCAGTTCGTAATGCAGCCGCTTGAGACGCGAGACCGAGACGCCGAACGGCCGCAGCCAGCGGGATTCAACCAGCGATTCACCGGCGAGTCCGAGCAGGCGGTTGAGATTCTCCGCCGTGACGCGCAGCGCCCGCGCTTCAGCGCGGTCGGCACGATCAGACCGCGGAGCCTCTGCCGGCGGTTTCGGCGCCGCCTCAACCGGGCGGACGGGAGCGGGCGCGGCGATGATCCCGGGCAACACCGGGGAGACAGCGGCTGCCGCCGTCGGCGGCGCCGGGGGCTTGATCTCATTGCCAAAGTCATCGACGGGACCGACCGGAGCCGGCGCGGTGATCATTGCGGGCGCGGCGGGAGCCGCCGGCGGTGGGGCGAGCACGGTCTTGAGGCCCCGGACAAAATCGGCGACATCCGGCATCCGGCCGGCCTCCCAGGAGGGCAGTTCTGCATCGCTCGACTGCGCGATCCGCGTGAGAATATCGACGCCCTGCAACAACTGGTCCACTTGGGCGCTGCCCAAAATCACCTGGCCGCGCTGCGCAGCGACAAAACAATCCTCCATCGCGTGCGCCACCGACACCGCGGCATCGATCCCGACGATCCGGCCCGCGCCCTTGAGCGAATGCGCCGCGCGCATCATCGCCTCGAGCTGCGCCGTGTCTCCCCGTTCCAGTGAGAGCAATCCTTCCGTCAGTGCCGCCAACTGGCTTTCCGCCTCCATCCGGAAGAGGTCCACCATCGACATGTTCTGGAGATTGTCGTTCATGACAGGGACCGGTTGAGGGTGTAAAACAGGAGCTGATCATCGAGCACCCCGACGGGTTGCTCCCGCCACATGAGGATGCCACGGGTGTAGGCCGCCTGGGCGTGGACGAGGGTCGCGGGCACCGGACTGAGGTCACTGTCGTTGTACCGGTGCAGCCCGACGATTTCCTCGGCCGGAAAGACAAAACGGTCGCTGTCGCGGCTCACCACGGCGAGGCGAGCGCTCGCGCCCAGACTGTCGGTCGGCTTCTCGCTCAGCCCGAGTGTGGCGGCGAGCGACACGCAGACCAGCAGTTCACCGCGAATGTTCACCACTCCGCTCACCACGCGGTCGCGCCGGTGCGGCAGAGAATGCACCGGGCGCAACGGCGCGACCTCGCGAAACACGGCAGTCGACAATGCCAGCCACTCGCCCGCGAGCCGGAAGACCACGGCCGAACGTTCGCCGGGGCGCGCGCCCCGTTTCGCCTGCGCATAATGTTCGGCCTGCTCGGCGAGGTACGCCTCCGACACTTCGGAATCGAGCAGTCGCGAGGCGTTGGCCGAATAGACCGGGCAGTTCCGACAATGAACGTGGATCTTCAGTTCCGGACAGGTGCGGTCGCCGAACGTGCCGATCCGCTTCCAACACTCGATGGTGACTGGCGGGGCCTGGTTCATCGGGCCTCCTTCAGCAGAACGCGCTGGGCCCGTTCACGAAACGCACGGGCCCCGCGCAAATCACCTTTTTTCTCCGCGATCAGCGCCAGGTGCGCCAGCGCATCGGCGCGCTGGGGGTCGAGATAGAGCACCTTGCGGAACAAACCCTCGGCCCGCGCCGAGTCGCCGGTGGCCTGCGCGACCACCGCGAGCAGGAAGAGCAGCGGGGCCGACGCCCCGTGGCGCTCCAGCAGCCTTTCGCCCAAGACTGAAGCCTCCGCGAGCTGGCCGGCATCGGCGAGCCGCTCCAATTCCGCCATCGTCTCGCCGCGCGCCGCGGGGGCGGTGGAAAAAGGGACGGCAGTGGCGGTCGACTTGCGCGGCGCCGGGGAGGGCGTGGGCGCCGGTGCGGGCGGGGTGAAGAGCGGCTTTACCGGCAGGGGCGGCCGCAGGCCGACCGCCGGGCCCCGGCGGAGCAGGAAACCGGCGCGCACCTTCAGCGCCTCGTATCCATGTTCAAACAACAGGACCGGCTCCGCCGGCCCGACCGCGAACCACCCGTCCGAAACCAACAGACGATCCAGGGCGCGGACCGCCCTCGCCTGCGTCGGCCGATCGAAATATATGAGCAGGTTGCGGCAGAAAACGGCGTCGTAACCCAGCCGGCCGAGCGGAAATTCGTCCGAGAGCAGGTTGCCCTGATCGAAGCGCACCGGCTCGCGGATCCGGTCGCTCACCCGCCACGCATCCTTCCCGGCCGGTTCAAAGTACTTCTCGCGAAACGTCAGGTCGTCGCCGCGGAACGAATTGCGGCCATAGATCCCGCGCCGCGCGCGGTCGAGGTTCTGGCGGCTGATGTCCACCGCGTCGATCTGCACCGCCTTCAGCGGCCATCCGGCAAGATCCAGCGCCATCGCGAGCGAATAGGCCTCCTCGCCCGTGGAGCACGGCACGCTCAGCACGCGAAACGTGGCCCCCGGATGCGCCTGCCGCCACGGGCCGGCCACGTGCTGCCCGAGGGCGTCGAAGGCGGGCCGGTCGCGGAAGAACCACGTCTCCGGCACGATCACCCGATCGATGAGCGTGTGACGCTCCTCCGCGGAATCCTTGAGCCGCACGAGGTAGTCCGCGGCGGAAGCGCAGCCGACCTCGCGGATGCGTTCCCGCGCCGCGCGCGCGACCGTGCCGGCGCCGAGCGTCGACGCGTCGAGCCCCGCGAACGACTGCAGCCAAGTTTCGATCACCGTGACGTTCATGATGCGCTCCGCGCGATCGCGGATGTTGCCACCATCGGCTCGACCTCGTCCGGAAACAACGCCGCGCGCACGCGATCGTTGAGCAGCAGGTGAACGTCGACGCGCTGTACGAGTCCGCGGGCGTCCCGCGCGACGGGACCGAGGAAAGGGGCGGTCTCACTGACGATTCCCGTGGGCAGAAACTCCGCGGGCTCCTTGGAAAGCATCTCGGTCGCGCGTTCGGCAATGACGCCGAGCAACCGCACTCCGCCGCGGGGAGGCTGGTAGTTGACCATGAGCAGCCGGGTGCTCACCCGGCGCGCCGAAGGTCGGCCGAGCGCGAGCGCCGCCAGGTCGATGACGGGCACCGCCGTCCCCCGGTAGTCGAACAGACCCGCCACTCCCGGGGGCGCCCCAATGACGGACTTGACCGCGAGCAAGGGCAACACCTCCACCACGTCCCGGGCGGGGAGCGCATAGCGATCGGATCCGAGTTGGAAGAGGATGAAGAGCATGGTTCCCGGACGGGAATCGCGCCGCGATCAGCTGCGAACCTTGAAGCGTTCGACCCCAGAGCGCAAACCGCGCGCCGCCTCGTCGAGGCGCCGGACCGTTTCGTTACTCTGGTACAGAGAGTCCGCCGTCTGCCGCGCCGCCTCGCCGAGCTGCGTCAGCGCCTGACTGATCTGTTCAGCCCCGGTGGTCTGCGCCTGCATGCCTTCACTGACCGAGGCGATGCGCGGGGTGATGGCCTGCACGTTTTGAATGATCTGCGCGAGCTGGCTCGCGACCTTTTCGACATCGGTCACACCGCGCCGCACCTCCTCAGAGAACTTGTCCATTCCCATGACACCCGCGGTAACCGCCGATTGGATTTCCTTCACGAGCTGCTCGATGTCGACCGTGGCGGCGGCGGTCTGGTCCGCGAGTCGGCGAATCTCGGTGGCGACGACGGCGAAACCGCGGCCATATTCGCCCGCCTTTTCGGCTTCAATCGCGGCGTTGAGCGAGAGCAGGTTGGTTTGGTCGGCGACCTTGGCGATGGTCGTGACGACCGAGCCGATGTTGGCGGCCTTGTCGTTGAGCACGGCCAGGCGGTCGTTCACGCCGCCAGCGGCCTCGGTGACACGGCGCATCGTGTCGTCCATCCGGCCGAGTGCCTCGCGCCCGCTGTCGGCGAGGGTGGCGGTCTGCTGCGCGCCATCGCTGACATGCGCGACGCTTTGCGCGAGGTCGCGCGAGGTGGCGGAAATCTCCTTCGAGGTCGCACCAATCTCCGTCGTTGTCGCTGCAACCTGGTTGGCGGTGGACTGCTGCTCCTTGGCGGTGGCGGCGACCTCGGTGATCACGGAGGAGACGATGACGCTGGAGCGCTGGACCTCGGTGACGAGCGAGGCGAGCTTGTGGCCCATCTCCGCGAGGGTGTTACCCATGACATCCCGTTCCGACTGCGGCTTGAATTCGGCGGTCAGGTCTCCCGATGCCACCCGGTTCGCCGCCTCGCTAAACGAGCGCAGGGACGCCACCAGGCGTCCAAACGAGATCGTCAGCTGGCTAATCTCATCGCGACCATGCGCCTGGGGAAGCCGGGCGGAAAGATCGCCACTGGCGAGCACGCCGACCGCCGTGGACAATTCCTGCACCGGGCGGGTGAGGGCGCGGGCAAAAAACAGGAGCGAAATGACCGTGCCGGCAAAAATGACCGCGATGGTGATGAGCGCCAGCACCCGCTTGTATTTGGCATCACTCAGCCGGGCTGAGATATCCTTCTCGGTCAGGCTGCGAAAATTTTCGAGCAGTTTGTCCTGTTCGCGCCGGAGCGGCAGGTAGGCACTGGTGAAGTACGCCGAGGCCGCCGCGGTGTCGGTCACCAGAAGTTCCAAGACCCGGTTCTCCGCCTTGCTGAGTCGATCCACGTCAAGCTCGCGAATGGCCTCCGCCGCGCGCACCAGTTCCGGCTTGTCGTAGAACGAGCTTTTCATCGACTCGATCGTCTTGGACAGGTGCGCGTCGGCCGCCGTCCGACGCTGGCGTTCCGCCTGATTGCTCGGGTCGAGGAGAAGGGCCCGCAGGGAGTCGGTGACCTGCAGGGCATCGAAACGGATCACCGCGGAGCTCGTCTCGATCTGGTCGCGCTGTTCGATCGTGAGATCCTCAAGTTGCAACGTGAAGATGAACAACCGGAACCCTCCGGCAAGGGCGAGCATGACCAGACCGAAGTAGGCGTAGAGACGTTGGGCGATAGTCCAAGATTTCATAGGGTGAAGGCGGCGGGGAATTCACGGCCAAACAGACGTGAAACCCGGTCGAAGCAGGCTGGGAACAGGCGAGATGGGGTGCAAGGCTGCGAAAAATGCGGGAAATACCGAGGGGAAAATCAGAATAATTGCCATTCCCTTCACGGCCGGACGGGAATCAATCCGCCCCACCGGAAAAGCGGCTGCGCGTTTTTACCTCATTTTTTGTTTTGCCCCGCGCAGGGGAAGTGATGGCGTCTGAAGTTCATGTCCAGCTCTCCGCCGCCCAACGAAGCCCTGGTCGAGCTCGCGAGTGTGCTCGGTGAAGACAACGTGCGCACCTTGGTGAAGACCTTTCTGCGCGACTTCCCCGCGTCGCTGAAAGAACTGAGCGGAGGTGATCGCAAAAATCGCCATCGGATCGCGCACAGCCTGAAAAGCAACGCGCGCCTGATGGGGGCCTACACGCTCTCCGATCGCATGGCCGCCCTGGAGGAGCGTCTGGGCAGCGACGGTGGACCCGACGTCAACCCGCAGGACCTGATGGCAATCAAGACAGATTTCGATCGCATTGCGGGATCGTTGAGGGGCTTCGCGGGACTGTGAAGCCACCGCGCGTCCGCCGGGAACGGTCCCGGACCGGATCAATCGTCGACGAGTCCGGCTTGGATGCACCAGCGGGTGAGACTGGCGACTTCGCGCACGCCCACCTTCTCCATGATATTGGCGCGGTGTTTCTCGACCGTCCGAACACTCAGGTTCAGTTTGGCGGCGATCTCCTTGGACATCTGGCCCGCGGCGACCAACCGGGCGATTTCCTGCTCCCGCTCGGTCAGCGGCACCTCCAGAGCGGGCCGCGGCGCAGCCAGACTGCTGGACGAACCGCCCTTGGCGCGCACCCGGCTGGCAAAAAACATTCCGCCGCTGCGCACGGTCTCCACGGCGCTGAGAACGTATTCGATCGGCTCGGTCTTGTCCACGTAGCCGTTCACGCCGAGGACCATGAGATCGCCGGGCAACCGCTCGCTGGGATGGGCGGTGATGACCAGAATCTTCATCTCCGGCACCGCGCGACGCAGCTCGCGCGCAATCTCCATCCCGTTGATGTCGGGCAGCATCAGGTCGACCACCAGCATGTCGGGCTTTTCTTTCAGGCAAAAATCCAGCCCGGGCTTCCCGAGGCCAAACTCTCCAATGACCTGCAGATCCTTCACTTTCCCGAGCGTAAGAAGGATCAGCTGGCGAAACATGGTTTCGTCTTCGATGAGAACGGCGCGAAGTTTTCGCATGCTGGGGGCGGTCTTGGACTGAATAAGCGTTTTTGCTCGGCCGGCAACCGCACTTCTACGGATGCGCAGTTGAAAAGCGTTTGCTAGCATGTTTCGTGTGACAATCCCGATGACGGAACTCAAGCATACATTACATCGAGTCGGCGCCTTCCAGATGCGCCGGACCGCCGGACATCCGCTTCACCAAGCCGCATGAGCGCCCCAGAAGAGACCTCGCCCCGCGCCCACATCCTCGTGGTGGAGGACTCCGCGGTGTTTCGCGAGATGCAGGGATTGCTACTCGGGCACGCCGGTTTTGGGGTGTCGCTCCACGAACGCCCCCAAACTGCGCTGGAGACGGCGGCCCGTCAGCACTTCGACCTCGTGGTGATCGATTACGAACTCCCCGACATGAACGGCCAGGTGTTCATGCACGAGTTGCGCAAGCTTCAGCCTGACATCGCCGTGATTTTTGTCAGCGGATCGCTCACTCTTGAACTGGCGATCCAGCTCAGCAGCGAGGGCGTGGCGGGAATTTTCAACAAGCCGGCCAACCCGAAATCACTTCTCGAAAAAATCAACGAGACCCTCGCCCGCCATTCCGCCCGCGACACCGCGGCGCGCGTCGGCTCCGGTTCGCCGCATTCCCCCGCCCGACGGGGCAATGCGAACTCCCCGGCCGGCTCCTCGACATCGGCCCAGGGCGAGCCCACGGCCGAAAGGCTGGCCTACGCTCCCCGGTTTGTTTTGGGCAGCTCGGACAAGTTTCGCGAGTTCACCCACCGGCTCTGGAAAGTGCGCGATTTTCGCTCCGTTCTCCTTCTGCAGGGCGAGAGCGGCAGCCCGTTTGAACTTCTCGCGCGCGAACTCGCGGAGATTTCCATTTTTCGCGACGGGCCGATCATGACCTGCGCGGCCGGGGAATTTGAGCCGCGCCGGCTCATCGAGGTGCTGGCGCCCTCTCTCCTTTCCCACGACGCCGGCACGCTGGTCGTCACCGACGTGGACACCTTCTCCCCCGAGCAGCAAAAGACCCTCGATCACCTGATGACGGGGCGGAACGTGTTCCTGCCGTTTGCCCGTCGCTTCCGTCTCGTGCTCGCCGCCTCGAGCGCGCTCTCCCAGCGCGTCGACGAAGGCTTGTTTGACGAGACCCTCTACTACAAGGTCAGCTCTCTCTCGCTCGTCGTACCCACACTGCGGGAACTGCGCGGCGACATCGCGGACAACGCCCGTAATTTTCTCCGGCTGCACCTCGAGGCGGGTAATGCCGGAACCCCTACCGACCTCTCCCAGGACGCCGCGGATTGGATTGAACAGCAGGACTGGCCCGGCAATTTCGACGAAATCAGAACGGTCCTCCTCAAGGCGCTGCAATTCGCCGACGGCGATGTGTTGACCTTGGACGCCATCTCGGCCGGCTGGCATTACGACGGCACCGCCAGCCCGGTCGCAGCCGACAGCCCGACGGCGTCCACCACGTCGATCGAAGAACTTCCCACCGGCGAAACAAGGCCGCCCTTCCCCATCGCCAGCGACCTGGCCGCGGAAGCCGTGGAAGAGTCGACCGACGTTCCGATCCAGGCGGCGGCACCCGTTGAAGCCTCGGTGGCCCTCGCTCCGGCGGGCCGGTTGTTCGCTCGCGCGGCGGCGCCCGCCAACCCCGTGGCGGTGCAATCGCAGTTCCGGCCAGCTTCCACCAGCTACGATTTTGCCAAACGGCTCGCTGAATCCATCGCCGCAGCCGAAGCCTGTGTTGCGCACTGAGGGCTTGCGGCCACGGGCCGCGCTGCAACGCTAGGAAGGAAGCGCCCAGCCGGCGCGCTCATCGTGTCAACCGTCACACCTCAGAAAATCTTCCAGCTGGACCTGAACGGAGGCGCCTTGCGCCGGGCCGGAGGAGAGCGCGTGACGGCAATATCGATCGAGATGATTGGCGGACTCTACCAAAGCCTCGTCAACCTGTTCGGAGACAAGTCCCGGGACCTTTTCTACCGGACCGGCTATGAGTGGGCCCTGCAGGACATGGTCATGCTCAACCAGCGGCTGCACGACGAAATCGGCGGCGCCAATGTCGACCTCTGGCAGATGGACGCCAAATTCATCATGGAGTCCTGGTGGACACCGATCGGCGAGGCCGGTTGGGGCCGGTGCACGTTCAATTTCGCCGCCCAATCGCAAGGGCTGGTGTTTGTCGAGTTGCACGACAGCGCGGTCGCGGCGCCCTTCGCCGAAGCCGAGGCGCCGGTTTGCCATCTTTACTCCGGACTCTTCGCCGGAGCGCTGAGTTTCTTTGAGCGCACCGAGCGCCACGCCGTCGAAATCCAATGTCACGCCCAGGGGGCGGCCTCGTGCCAGTTCATCGTCGGCCCGGGAGCAAAGATCGATGCGGCGGAGGCCATGCGCGTAAAGGGCACGCCGCCGTTGGAAATTGTCAGCCGACTCCATTGATTTTCCCATGCATCCCTGGAAGGAACAGCACTACGCCCGCGCCACGGATTTCACCCGCCTCATCGCCGAGGCGCTGGGCGGGAGCGGCGCTCCGGCGGCCCTGCCGGCGGCTCAGCCCCGCACGGTTGCGGGCACGCCGGCGTTCACCCCCAGGTTGAATCCCGCGCCGGGTGCCAGACCCATGCCCGCGGCCAAACCCGCCGCCGCCGCGCGCCCGACAAACCCCGCCACCCCGCCGGCCGCACCGGCGGCCCCCGCTCCCACCGCCGCATCGTTGTTCACCACGATTCCCTGGAAAAAGTAGGCGCCCGAACCGATGCCCGCCGACCCCAACATCCTTTCCTCCCTCGGGCTCGACTCTCTGATCGACGATGGTCAATTCGGTCGCGATCAGGAGGAGAACCTCCGCGATCCCACCGGGGCGCGCGTGGTGTTCGCCGCGGTGGAGGCGATGCGCAGTCTGCACGATGTGGTCGAAAACGAACGGCTGGGCGCTTGGCGCGTGGCCATGCAGGCCACCGGCCATATCTGCGGCCGCTCCATCGCGTCCGACCTCGAACTCCGGCTCGGCGCCCTCGGCAAGCCCGCCCTGGCCGCCCTGCCGCTCGAGGCCTGCCTCGTCCTGATTGAACGCAGCTTCGCGATTCACGGCTGGGGCCGGCTCGAACTCGACCTTGCGTACGCCGCCCAATACGGACTCGTGTTGGCGCGGGTCGAGCACAGCTTTTTCGTCGAGGCGCTCCCGCACGCCACGGACTTCGTCGATCCGCTGATCGCCGGCATGCTGCAGGGATTTTTCGAACACATCAGCGGCCAAAGCCTCGGCTGCGAGGAAATCTCCTGTATCCGACACCCGGTGACGGGAAGCGTGTCGCCGGCCCTCTGTACGTTCGCCATCACCGCGCCGGAGCGCCTCGCCACCATCCGGGCCCAGCTGGGCAATGCCACCGCCGAAGCGCTCATCGCGCGCCTCTGCTCCTAATCCGCATGACCGCTCCGAAGCTCACCTGCCTGTTTCACAGCGACACCAGTGTCACGGCCCTGCTCAACGCCCCCGCAGGACGCGCGCTCGCCGGTGATCTGCTGATCGAGTGCGCCGCCCGTCCATCGCTCGGCTTCGTCCTCAATCTCGAAACGCCCGCCAGCTATCCCGGGGTGGCCGGGCTGCTCGGCGGCATCGATCTTTCCACCCTCGCCCACCCGTCCGAGAAACTGCCGGCCCCGATCGTCCTCGCGCCGGGCTCCCCTGTATCTGTTTCTGCCGTACGCAGCGCCTTGACCCTGCTCACCCGGCCGGACGAACGGGTCGGACACATCACGTTTCTCGTCCCCGTCGGCGAGGCTCGCTCGCTCGGTTCGGTGCTGTCGCTCTGCGAACGCTTCGCGATCGCGTGGGACGTCGCAACCTTTCCCCACGAGGAACTCGTCGACTTCGCCCGCTGGCTGGCGGCGGAACGCCTGGTCGATCGGGCGAATTTTGCCGGCGTCCACGCCTACGCGGCTGAAATGCCGGATGCCGCGCACGCCCGCAGCATCTCCCAATTGCTCGCCAGCCTCGGGGTACCCGAGGCCCCGGCTCAGGTGATCGTCACCGGGTAGCAGCACGAGCCACGCTCCGCAGCCAGCGGCGCAACGCGCGGAAATCCTCCGGGAGAAAAAGGTCCCGATCCCGCGCCAGTTCCACCGGATTGGTTCTCCACGCCTCCGCCAGGAACCGCTCGTGCTCCCCGGGCTCCAGCCCGATCCAGTGGGGACAGTCGACGCAATGCGTGCCGCTCACCCGCCCACGCACGCGCTCCCGCTCCTGCCGCCGGCAGCCGCCGTCCGCCGCCACCGTACGATAGGAGTCCCGGCAGACCCGGAACTCCGGATAAAAGCACGTCTTCACCAACTGCTTGACCGCGTTGACGAGCACGGGGTCGTTCCCGCCGGCCATCACCCCCGCGACCAACGGAGCACATTCCTCCTCGGTCATGCCGCCGGGCACGCCCGGGTCCCCGTCAGCCAGCGGAGGGGGCAGCCCGCGCTCGCGCACCAACGCCCAGAGCCGCGCGCCGGTTTCCCGCAGGACCTCTTCCGCCGGCATCGCCCCGGCATTCTGGTACACAAAGCGCCGCAGCACCGCGCCCACCCGTTCGCAAAACTGCCCCTCCCGATCGTTCATCCGGCGGAGCCCAGTCGAATTGCCCCCCGTGTCAACGCCCGGCCGGTTCGGATAATTGTCATGGTCACACTGTGCACTCTGCTCCAACTGTGCTGGTGGCAAACGCCCGGCGCTACGTCTGCCCGGACCGCGCCGTTTCCCCTATCTTCACCGCCCGTCACCCGCGCCATCATGATCCAGACCCTCACGACCCCCGCCCCCGCCCCGCTCTACGTCGAACTCGCGCGCTCCCTCGAACTGCTCATCGAGCAGGGCACGCTCCGGCCCGGCCACCGGCTTCCCTCTGTCCGCCGGATGTCGCTCCAACGCGATGTGAGCATCTCAACCGTGCTCCAGGCCTACACCCTGCTCGAAAACCGCGGCTGGATCGAAGCACGTCCACAGTCCGGATACTATGTGCGCCCGCGGCTCCCGATGCACGCCCCCGAGCCCCGCATGGCCCGCCCAATGGCAAAGCCCAGCTACGTTGGCATGAAGGATCTGACCGCCGAGATGCTCTCCATCGCGAGCAATCCGAGTTATGTCCCGTTCGGCGCCGCCTGCCCCGACCACACGCTGTTTCCGACGAAGAAGCTGGCGCGGATCCTCGCCTCGGTCGGCCGCAACGATCCCGCGCTCCTCGGCCGCTACGCCATGAACTGGGCCTTCGACCCGCTCGCCCGCGAAATTGCCCGGCGTTACCTCCAGGCCGGGTGTCCGCTGCCGCACGACGAACTCATCATCACCATCGGCTGCACCGAGGCGATCAACCTCGCATTGCGCGCCGTAACCAAGCCGGGCGACACCGTCGCCGTCGAAACGCCGTCCTACTTCGGCTTCCTCGAGACCTTGCAGAGCCTCAACCTCCGCGTCGTCGAGATCCCGACCGGGCCCCGGACCGGCATCTGCCTTGACGCCACCCGCGACGCGCTCGCCCACAACGACGTCAAGGCCGTCATGATCATGCCGAGCTACCAGAACCCGCTCGGTTCCTGCATGCCCGACGAGAACAAGGAAAAGCTCTACCAAATCCTCGCCGAGTTCGACGTGCCCGCGATCGAGGACGACGTCTACGGCGACCTGCACTTCGGCGAGCGGCGCCCCAAGCCCCTCAAGGCCTGGGACACCGACGGCCGGGTGATCCTGTGCAGTTCCTTTGGCAAGACGCTCGCCCCTTCATTGCGGGTAGGCTGGTGTGCCCCCGGACGTTATCTTGAACGTGTGCGGCGGCTCAAGTTCACCAACACCCTCGGCACGCCGGTGGTGCTGCAGAAGACCGTCTCGGACTTTCTGCGCAACGGCGGCTACGATCACCACCTGCGCTCAATTCGGCGCGCCTATCACCATCAGCTGCACCTTTTCTCGCAGGCGATTCTCCGCCACTTTCCCGAAGGCACGCGCCTGAGCCGGCCTGAGGGCGGTTTCGTGCTCTGGGTCGAAATGCCTGCCGGCGTCGACACGCTCCGACTCCACCGTGAGGCGCTGAAACATCACATCAGCACCGCACCCGGCGCGCTCTTTTCCGTGAAGGATCGCTACCGGAACTGCCTGCGGATGAATTGTGGTGTGCCGTGGACCGATACGATCGAGGCGGCCGTGCGCACGCTCGGCGAACTGGCGAGGAAGCAGCTGTGAGTACGTCCATCGAGCCGGTTTCACCTCCACCTACCGCCGCGGATCTCGCCGGGCTCGGCGCCCTGCTGCGCGACGCCGTCGAGGGCGGCGCCTCGGTCGGCTTCATGCTGCCGTTGCCCGATGCCGAAGTGACGGTGTATTGGACGTCGGTGTACGCGGAGGTCGGCTCCGGCAGTCGCATCCTCCTCGCCGCCCGCGAGGCGGGCCGGATCGTTGGCAGTGTGCAACTCGCCCTCGCGGGCAAGCCCAACGCCCTCCACCGCGCCGAGGTGCAAAAACTCCTCGTGCAGCGCACGCATCGGGGCCGCGGGCTGGGCACCGCCCTCCTGCAGGCCGCCGAGGCGGCCGCCCGGGCCGGCCAGCGTTCGCTTCTCGTCCTCGACACGAGCGCGACGGGCAACGCACTCGGACTATATTCGCGCTGTGGTTACACCCGCGCCGGCGTCATTCCGCGCTACGCCCGGGATCCCGACGGTCCGTTCATCGACACGGTAATTTATTACAAGGAGCTCGCCCGCCCATGAAGTCGTCGCTCGAACGCGGCACGGGCAAGCTGCCCGTGCTTTCCGCCACGCCGGACCTTTCTGCGGGGTCGCCGCCGTCCGCTCCCACGGGCGCCCAACTCGTCCTCGCCTTCACCGCGATTTACCTCATCTGGGGCAGCACGTATCTCGCGATCCGGGTGGCGGTGGGGGCGATGCCGCCGTTCCTGATGGCCTCGGTGCGCTTCCTCATCGCCGGCACGCTGCTGCTCACGTTTCTCAAGCTGCGCGGTGCCGCCTGGCCCACGGCGCAACAATGGCGCGCCAACGTGATCATCGGCACATTTCTCCTGCTCGGCGGCAACGGTTCCGTCGTCTGGGCGGAACAATACGTTCCATCGGGGATCACCGCTCTCCTCATCGGCGTGAGCCCGCTTTTCATCGTGCTGACCGAGTGGGCCTGGCCCGGTGGCTCGCGCCCCGGCGCCGTCACGTTCGGCGCGCTGCTCCTCGGGTTTGCCGGAGTCACGTGGCTCGCCGCACCGTGGCAGACCGCGTCACACGGCGGACTCCACCTCGGCGGCGTCGCGGCCATTCTCCTCGGCTGTGTTTCCTGGGGCGTCGGTTCCATCTACTCGCGCCATGCCAAGCACGGCGCCGACTCCTTCGTGGCCTCCGCCCTCCAAATGCTCGGCGGCGGAGCCGCACTGCTCCTCGCCGCGATTCCCCACGGTGATTTCGCCGCGCTCGACACCGCCGCGATCACGCCGCGCGCGTGGGGCGCCTTTGCCTATCTCGTCGCGGTCGGATCCCTCGTGGGCTTCTCGACTTTTGTCTGGCTGATGAAACACAGCACGCCGGCCCGCGTCGCCACCTACGCCTACGTCAACCCCATCGTCGCCGTCTTCCTCGGCTGGATCCTCCTCGACGAACCAATCACTCCACGCACCCTCGTCGCCTCGGCGATCATCGTCGCAGCAGTCGCGATCATCACGACGGAAAAATCGCGCCGCCCCAAAGCCTAGCGTTGCAGCCTTGGCGCTGAACTCTCGCCAGGGAACAAAGCCACCGCAGCATTACTTTCGCCCGGCATTCGCCCGCGCCCGGCGTGCCGTCCGATCGAACTGCCAGCGCAGCACCGGCGCAATAATGCTGTGCAACCACGCCATCGCCGTGAGCGGAATGCCCGGGGTCACGCTGAAACGTCCACTCGCCAGCCCCTCCAGCGTCACCCGCGCCACCGCGTCGGCCGTCCACAACCCTGCGCCGGCGGTGATGGCTTTGGTCTCGACCGGTTTCGTGCGATTTTCCTCGTCCAGCTGCGGCGTGTCGGTGTCGGGGGGATAGACAATCATCACCCCGACGCCCGTGTCGGCGAGTTCCGCCCGCAACGATTCCGCCAAGCCGCGCAACGCAAACTTGGTCGGAGCGTACGGCGTGTAACCGAAAATCCCGCACAGCCCGGCGCCGGAGGAAATCAGCACCACCGCGCCTCGTCCGCGCCGCCGCATTGCCGGCACCACCGCCTTCAACGGATAGAGCGTGCCGAAATAATTCACCGCCATCGTGCGCTCGAACACCGCGATCGGCACCTCCTCAAAATATCCCGGCCGCGCCACGCCCGCCGAAGTGATGAGCACGTCCACCGGCCCGTGTGCGCGCTCCGCGTCCGCCAGCGCCGCCAGCACCTCGGACTGCACCGCGACATCCGCACAGGCAATCACGACGGCCGCCGCGGAGTGTTCAGCGCGAATCGCCGCGTGGGCCGACTCCAGCTTGGCCGGATCGCGCGCCACCAGGCTGAGTTTCGCCCCGGCGGCGGCCGCCCGCTGCGCCAACGCGAGGCCGATCCCACTGGATCCACCCGTGATCAACACGTGTTGGTCGCGAAGATTGCCGAAGGGAACGGTAGCCACGCCTGTTTCGCTACGGACCGGGAGGTCCCAGCTCAAACGAAAAGACGGCGGCCTCGCGTTGAGCGCCGTCGTCTTCTGCGGTCCAACTCCCAGCGGTCACGGCTCATGACGAGGTTCAAATCGGTTGGAACCGGAATTTCGGGAGAAGCAAAGGTGCTGTACCTGCTCGGCATCCTTTGCCAAGCGTAGGGCACGCCATGAATTCGATCACCGCGCGTATGACGCGACTTCGACCACCGAGTCATCCGGCGTCTCGTTTTTCCCGGCAATCATCGCTGGCGTCCGCTCCCTCCAGATCGGTTGTAGTCTGGGCGCTCCGCCTGCTCGCGGTGGCGATCGGATTTCCGGTTTCAAAGCCGACGGCATCTGCGGCGGTCATCATCTGGCTCGGGGGATCCGGTGACTGGACGACTGCTTCCAATTGGTCCGGCGCGGTTGCACCAGTAAATTCCGGCGTCGCGTCGTTCGGAGCCCAAATCGGTGCTGGCAACGCGTTCGTAAATTCCGACATCGCAATCGAAAGCCTCTTCTTTTCCAGCGGATCCATCAACGGCGGTGGGATCCTCACGCTCGCCGGTCCGACGATATCGAATTGGTCCGGCGGCACATTCTCCGGCACCGGCTCGTTGCGGGTCGCTGCCGGCGCGACGCTTGAAATCTCCGGCACCGCCACCAAGGTTCTCAACCGCGCCGACGGCTACGGATCGGGAGGTCGCACGCTTGAGAATCTCGGCACGATCACCTGGACCGGTTTGGGCAGCCTCCTCGGCGGTGACGGCGCGCAGATTCTGAATCAAGCCGGCGCCGTCTTCGATTTACAGAGCGATGCCACTTTCGGTTACGCCAACGGCGGCAATGGACCGGGCTTCACCAACGCGGGAACCTTTCGCAAGAGCGCCGGGACTGGCACGTCGACCGTTTCGCAGACCGCATTCACGACGAGCGGACTGGTCAGCGTGCAAACCGGCACGCTCAGTTTTGCGTCTGGTGTGACGAGCAACGCCGGAACGTTTCGCGCCGCCTCGGGCGCGTCGCTCCTGTTCAGCGGCGGACAGTCGTTCAATCCCGGCACCTCGTTCGCCGGCGCCGGCACGATCCGCATTGATGGCGGCACGACCACGGTTTCGGGAAGTCTCATGTCGGAAAACCTCAACTTCGCCGCCGGCACGTTACAAGGTTCCGGCAGCATTTCCGGCACGCTGCTATGGACCGGGGGCGTCTGGAGTGGCACGGGAACACTCACGATCGACAACGGAGCGAATCTCGGCATCAGCGGGGCCGCCGACAAAGTCCTCAACCGGGCCGACGGCTACGGCTCCGGCGGCCGCATCCTCGAGAATTTCGGGACAACGACGTGGACCGGCACCGGGCAGTTGCTCGGCGGCGACGGCGCGCAAATTATCAATCGCGCGAGCGGCACGATTCTCATCCAAAACGATTCCACCCTCGGCTACGCGGGCGGTGGCGCAGGGCCCACCGTCACCAATCAAGGTACGATGCGGAAGACCACCGCCACCGGCGTCACCGCGATTTCCGGTGGTGCGTTCGTCAACTACGGCCTGGTGGACGCACAGGCCGGCACGCTCGCATTCTCGAGCGGCGTGACCGGCAATGCGGGATCGTTCAGCGCCAGTTCCAATGCGACGATCACCTTTTCCGGTGGGCAGACCTTTAATGACGGAACGTCTTTTTCCAGTCCGGCGGGCAATATCCGGATCATCAGCGGCGCCACGACCATCTCCGGCACGCTGACCAGCGCGGGGCTCGAATTCGCCGGCGGTGATCTTTACGGATCGGCCACGATCGGCGGCACGATGGCTTGGACGGCCGGTACATGGCGCGCCGCCGATGTCGTGACGTTTTCGGCGGGGTCAACTCTCTCGCTGAGAGGAACGGCCGACAAACTCCTGGTCCGGGCTGACGGGTACGGCTCGGGCGGGCGCATCTTGCGCACCGGGGGAACCCTGGTGTGGAGCGACTCGGGCCGCATCGTCGGCAACGACGGGGCGGGCATCGACGTCATCACCGGGGGGACTGCTGGAGATTCGCAATGACTCGAGCTTCGTCTACGGCGGTGGCGGCAACATTCCGCTGCTCACCAATGCCGGCACAGTGCGAAAAGTCGCATCCGCGGGTACGACGGTGTTTGAGAGCGTCGCATTTACCAACACCGGCCGCCTGGAACTGCTTGGAGGATCGCTCAATCTCACCAACAGCGGCGGCCTGGCGAACCAGGGAGTGGTCGACGTGCAGGCCGGCACCCTCACCAGTTCCGCCGGCGGCATGACCAGCTCGGGCGGCACCTTCAACGTCTCCAGCGGAGCGCAGATCCGCTACACGGGCGGCACCAACACGATCGTCAATTCGAGCTTTGCGGGGGCCGGACTCGTGGAGGTCGCAGGAGGAACTCTGCTCGTTTCCGGCGTGACCGTTAGCAGCAACGTGCGGCTCAGCTCGGGAGCGATCGGCGGCGGTGGCACCCTCACCGTCAATTCTGGCGGCAGTTTTCAGTGGCAGGGCGGCGCTCTGTTTGACACCGGCACGCTGGCCATTGCTTCCGGCGGCTCGCTACAAATCAGCGGCAGCGCTTCGAAGTCCTTTTATCGCGGCGACGGCTACGGCAGCGGAGGGCGGGTGATCACCAATGCTGGCACGACCCTCTGGACGGGCACGGGCCATCTGCTCGGCAGCGACGGTGCGGCGTTTTCAAATCTTGCCGGCGGGCTCTTTGACGCTCAAGGCGACGCCACCTTTGCCTATGGCAACGGCGGTTCCGGCCCCACGTTTTCCAACGCCGGCACCGTCCGCAAATCGGCCGGCGCCGGAGCGACAGTCCTCGCCCTGCCGGTCTACAACAGCGGCGTCGCCGAAAGCCAGTCCGGTACCCTGCGCCTGAGTGGCGGAGGCAGCGGCAACGGCCAGTTTCAGGCCAACGGCGGCGTGATCGACTTCGCCGCCGGGTACACGTTAACCGACGGCGCCCGGCTGACCGGAACGACGCTTTCCAAGCTGACCGCAGGCGCGATGACCGTACCCGACCGCGCGACCGCGACGGTCGGCGGCACCGCTCCGGGCCGATTCGCGCTGGAGGGCGGCGTGATCGACGGCGCCGGCGTTTTTCTCGTCGGAGCGTCTGGCATAATGTCGTGGTCGGGCGGCGGCCTGGCCAGCACCGGAATCCTGCGCGTCGCCGTTGGAGGCGAACTGAACGTATTCGGAAGCGTCAACCACGACTTCTACCGGGGCGACGGTTACGGTTCCGGCGGGCGCATCATCGAGAATTTCGGCACGGTCAACTGGAGCGACGGCAACATCCGCGGCGGGGACGGCGCGCAGTTCACCAACGGTGCCGGCGGTCTCGTCGACCTCACGGGCGGCGGCACCTTCGGCTACACCGGCAGTGGAAACGGCCCCTCTTTTGTCAATGCCGGCACGCTGCGAAAATCGGCCGGCGCGCCCAGCACCTTCTCCCAAACCGCGGTCACCACCAGCGGCCTCGTACAGGTGAACGCCGGCAGCCTCATTTTCGCATCGGGTGTCACGAGCAACGCCGGTTCGTTCTTCGCCGGTACCGGCACGTCGCTCACGTTTTCCGGCGGTCAGACCTTCAACGACCGCACGTCGTTCAACGGCACCGGCCTTTTCCAGGCGACCGCCGGGCCGACCACGGTTGGCGGCGCGATCAACGCCAGCCATTTCATTCTCGCTGGCGGCGGCCTGTACGGAACCGCCACCTTCAACGGTACGCTTGAATGGACCGGCGGTGACATGCGCGGAGCCGACACGCTCGGCGTGGCAGCCGGATCCACTTTGCTTCTGACCGGCGCCGGCGACCGTGCGTTCTTCCGCGGTGACGGTTACGGCAGTGGCGGACGCATCATCGAGAATTTCGGCAGCGTCTACGTCGAAAACGCCGGCAACCTACTCGGTGGGGACGGAGCCCAGGTGCTCAACCGCAGCGGCGGCGTCTTCGAATTTCACAACAACGGCACGTTTGGCTACGCCGGCGGCGGCAACGGTCCCGCGTTCCTCAACGAGGGCACCCTCCGCAAGACCACCGGCACCGGCACCTCCACGATCGCCAGCACCGCTGTCACCCAAAACGGTCTGGTCGACGTAGCGACCGGTACGCTTAGTTTCGCGTCCAGTGTCGTCAGCAACGGCGGTCAGTTTACCGTCGCGTCCGGCGCCACGCTCGAATTTTCCGGCGGCCAGGTTTTCAACACCGGCACGCAAATTTCCGGGGCGGGACTCGTCCGGGCGACAGCGGGTGGCACGACTCTTTCCGGCAACGTGTCATTCGCCAATTTCGAACTCGCCGGTGGCAGCCTGTTCGGCACCGCCACGCTCACGTCCGGACTCCTGCGCTGGACGGGAGGAGACCTGCGCGGCGCCGACACGCTCACAGTCGGACCCACCGCCACCCTTCTCATCACCGGCGCCGGTGACCGGTACTTCCTCCGGGGTGACGGTTACGGCAGTGGCGGACGCACCATTGAAAATCGCGGCACGATGGTGATCCAGAATGCCGGCAATCTTCTTGGGAACGACGGAGCTCAATTGATCAATCGCGCCGGCGGGACCGTGACCCTGCGTAACGACGCCACCCTCGCCTATGGCGGTGGCGGCAACGGGCCAACGTTCACGAACGAGGGCACGCTCAGCAAAATCGCCGGCACGGGGACGAGCACCATCGCGATTCCATTCGCCAACACGGGCAACATTACCGTCACGAGCGGCACCCTCGCCTTCACGTCTTCATTCAGCAGCACCAACGGCGGCATCACACTCGCAAACGGTGGGGCCTTTTCCACGACCGGCACGCTCAACCTCGGCAACGCCGCACTCACCGGAACTGGGACGCTCACCGCCTCCGAGGTCACTGCTGGCGGACTCGTTTCCCCCGGCAATTCGGCGGGCCAACTCAACCTCGCCGGCAATCTCACCCTGCTCGCGACGAGCACGCTCATGCTCGAACTCGGCGGCACGGCGCCGGGCACCACGTACGACTTTCTCCGCGTTTTTGGCAACGCCGTCCTCGCCGGCAATCTCTCGCTCGCGTTCATCAACGGCTATCAGTCCACCATCAACCCGGCCGCGACGTTCACGGTGGTCACGGCCACCGCGCTTTCCGGTGGCTTCGCCAACGTGGCGAACGGCCAACGGCTGGTCACCGCCGACGGCTTTGGTTCCTTCCAGGCGAACTACGGTCCATCCAGCGCCTTCGGCGGACTGACCAATAGCGTCGTCCTTTCCAACTTTGTCGCGGTGCCCGAGCCGTCGGTATGGGCGCTGATGATGGCCGGCAGTCTGCTCGTGGCGGTCCAACTCCGGCGGCGGCGCTAAACCGCAACGCCTCACCGCAAAAAAACCCGGCCGGCATATTTCACTCCCTGTCCCACCCCAAGGGCCGGGGCCAAAAAAGTCGGCGCCAGCCTTGGCCGGTCGAGATCGGAAGCGACAGATTACTGTCCTCTGCGCAGGCCACGGTGTGCGGAATTTTCTGCAAACCTGTCGAGTCTGCTTCGGCCCCCGGTCCGCTCGGCGGTCAGCGGCGGGCCCGTTCAGGCTGCGAGCGACCGGCGTGACGCCGGCGGCGGCCAGGGATCGCGCCGGTCGGGGAATGGCACCACCTCGGCCAACAGCCGGGGCGGAATCGGCGGGCTTTCCACATTCTCCCATTCCTGTCGCACGCGCCGGGCCACCTGGCGCGAGAGGTCGTAGACTCCATATCCAGTTCGTCGATTGGTTTTCACGCCACGACTCTACGCCCTGGGGTGGGCCACACGCTGTCCCACCCTCAAAATGCAGGGACGAATTTTGCCACGGACCCGCCCCGCCTCGCCGAACACGCCCGTCGCTTTTGGACAGACGGAGGATTCCAACAACAATCGTCGTGCATTTTTCGGTGCCGCACCGCGGTTTTCAATCCACGCGACGAGGGCGTCACGTCCCCAGTGTCCCGGAATGGAGAGGCGCCCCCGCGCCGGCTCTTCTCCGGCTTTTGCTTTCAACCGCCGCGAGGCGTGTCTACCGTTCTGCCCATGCCCCCGATCTCGTCTGATCCGCTCTCTCGCCGCAATTTCATCGCGCTCTCCGGACTGGTTCCGGCGGCCGCCCTTGCCTCCTCGCTCGGCTCCACCGCCTTCGCGGCCGCGGCCGAAGCGCCGGCATCGGCGAAGACCCCAAAGAAAATTCCGATCGGACTCGAACTCTACTCGGTGCGCAACGAACTCATGCGCAACCTGCCCGACACCCTCCGCGCCGTCGCCAAGATGGGCTACGAGGTCGTCGAATTCTATTCGCCGTACTACACGTGGACGTTTCCGTTCGCCAAGGGCGTTCGCACGCTCATCGACGATCTCGGCCTGCGCTGTTATTCAACTCACAACGGCGCGCAATCGATCATGCCCGGCGACTCGATCGCGAAGGCCATCGAATTGAACCAAATCCTCGGCACCCGGCACATCGTCATCGCGAGCCCGCCGAAGGACACCGTTGGCGTTGAAGGCTGGAAGCGCGCCTGCGGGATTTTTTCCACAGCGGTCGAACAGTTGAAGCCACATGGCCTTTCCGCTGGTTACCACAACCACCAGACGGAATGGAAGGCGGTCGAAGGCGGCGGCCATATCATGAACATCATCGCCACCAACACCCCACCGGAGTTTGTGCTGCAACTCGACGTCGGCACGGCGTTGGAGGCGGGCATCGACCCGGTCGCTTGGATCAAGTCGAACCCGGGCCGGATCAAGAGCGTCCACCTGAAGGACTGGACCCCCGGCGCGAAGGCCGACGAAAAGGCGTACCGCGTGCTGTTCGGCGAGGGCGTCGCCCCGTGGAAGCAAATCATCGCCGCAGCCGAATCGGTCGGCGGCGTGGAGTACTACTTGCTGGAGCAGGAAGGCAGCCGCTATCCGGAATTCGAAACCGCACAGCGCTGCCTCGACCTGTGGAAGGCGATGCGCCGCGGCAATTGAGGATCGCTCCATGTTCATCGGTCACTTCGGCGTCGGCTTCGGATTGAAGCGCCAGGCACCGGCGGTGTCGCTCGGGACCCTGTTTCTCGGGGCGCAATTTCTCGATCTACTCTGGCCCTCGCTGCTGCTGCTCGGTGTCGAGCACGTGGAAATCGTCCCCGCCACGAAGGGGCCGCCGCTGAATTTCACCGACTACCCCGTGTCGCACAGCCTCGCACTGGTGCTGGTCTGGGCGGCGTTGTTCGGCGGCGCGTTTTACGCCATACGCCGGCACGTGACCGGCTCGATTATCTGCGCGATTGCGGTCGTGAGCCATTGGTTTCTCGACCTCATCGTCCACCATCCCGACTTGCCGTTGCTGCCCGGGACCACCGCACGCTACGGCTTCAGCCTCTGGGATTCGACCGCCGGTACGTTACTTGTCGAGGGAGGGATCTTCGCAATCGGCGTCTGGCTGTATCTCCGCACGACCGAAGCGGTCGACCGCATCGGACACTTCGGTTTCCTAGGTCTCGTCGGCTTTCTCGTTCTGATCCACCTCGCCAACACGTTTGGCGATCCGCCTCCGAGTGTCACCACTGTGGCCTGGGTCGGCCAGGCCCAGTGGCTGCTCGTGTTGTGGGCGTATTGGGTCGACGCCCACCGTCGGCGACGAACCACGTGAACGGACCGAGCGAGGAGGCGCCGGCGCGTCCAATCGCACCGAGGTTTCCATCGACGTCATCCGGTACCCGCTCATAAGAATTTCTCCTCCCATGCGCCCTACCCGCCTCGTCTCTGTCATCGCATCGTTGTTGTGCTGCAGTCTCCACGCCGCCGAAGCACCCGTGCCCATCGATTGGGCCGCGGCCGACCAGGAAACGCTGCGGCATTTCCAGGCGCTCGTCCGCCTCGACACCAGCGATCCTCCCGGCAACGAACTGCCCGCCGTCGAATACCTCAAGGGCGTGCTCACGGCGGAAGGGATCGACTTCAAGATCTTCGCGACCGATCCCAAACGTCCCAACCTCGTCGCGCGGCTACGGGGCAACGGTTCCAAGCGCCCGCTGCTCATCATGGGGCACACCGACACGGTCAACGTTGACCCGAAGAAATGGAAGCACCCGCCGTTCTCCGCCCACCGTGAAGGCGGTTACATCTACGGACGCGGCACCATTGACGACAAGGACAACGTCACCGCCTGCCTGATGACGATGCTCCTGCTCAAGCGCAGCAAGCTGCCGCTGGATCGCGATGTCATCTTTCTGGCGGAGTCCGGCGAGGAGGGCGCCGTGCAGTACGGCATCGAATTTATGGTGCGCGAGCACATGGCCGAGATCGATGCCGAGTTCTGTCTCGCCGAGGGCGGCAGCGTCGTGCGCAGCGGCGGGAAGCCGCAGTACGGCAGCGTCCAGACCACGGAAAAAATTCCGAACCGCCTGCGCCTGATCGCCCGCGGCGTCGCCGGCCACGGCTCGGTGCCGTTGCGCTCCAACGCCGTCGTGCACCTCGCGCGCGCCATCGCCAACATCGCCGACTGGCAGACCCCCATGCGGCTGAACGAGACGACGCGCACGTTTTTTGAAAGGCTCGCCACGCTCAGCTCGCCCGAGGACGCCGCCCGTTATCGTGCCATTCTGAAGGGCGACGAGTCGGGCTCGGCCCAGGAGTACCTTGCGGACAAGCAGCCCCGTTATTACTCCACCCTGCGCACCTCGATCTCGCCGAACATGATGGCGGCCGGCTACCGTGTGAACGTCATCCCCTCGGAAGCCGAGGCCACGCTCGACGTGCGCTCATTGCCGGACGAGGACATGGTGCGCTTCATCGAGCAGCTGAAAAAGGTCATCAACGATCCGGCGATCACGGTGGAACGCGCCCCCGGCCACAGCCGGCCGGGCGCCCCGCCGTCCAGTCTCGCCACCGAGGCGTTCGAAGTCATCGAGTCGGCCATCAAGCGCCACTACGGCGTCATCACGCTGCCGACGATGGGCACGGGCGCGACTGACATGGCGTTTCTGCGCGCCGCGGGCGTGCAGTGCTTCGGGGTCGGACCGATGATCGACACCGAGGACGGCCCGATGGGGTACGGCGCCCACAGCGATCAGGAACGCGTCCTTGAGGAGGCGATCTACAAATTTGTCCGTTTCAACTGGGACGTCGTCCTGGTGCTCGCGGGAAAGAAGTCGTAGCGGCGGGCGGGCTCGCCCGCGCGAGCCCTACCGCTTCAACGCAAACGCCACGTAGGCGTCGCCGGGGCCCGAGGCCCCGCCGACGCGCCCGCCGCCCGTCGCCGTGATGACGACAAATTGCCGCCCACCGGCCTCGTAGATGGCGGGAGCCGCGGTGCCCGCAAAGGGCAGCTTGGCCGACCAGAGCTCCGCCCCTGTATCCGCATCGAACGCACGCAACTTTTCATCCTCGGTGCCCGCGACAAAGACCAGCCCTCCGGCCGTCACCGACGCTCCGCCGAGATTCTGCGAGCCGGTCTTCGGCACACCCTGTTTCGTCAATTCAGGCAGTTCACCGAGCGGTACGCGCCAGAGCGCCCGGCCGGTGGCGAGATCATAACAATTGAGCAGGCCCCACGGCGGCTTGATCCCGGGATAACCCTCGTGATCCACCAGAAACTGAAATCCGTCGAAAACATATTTGGGACCGTTCTGACCGCCATCCCGCCGCGAGGGCGGTTGGTTGCGGCGGAAAAGAAAATCCACGAGGTCCTTCTTTTCGGCGGCGGTGAGAATGACGTTGGGCGGCATCGCGCCTTTCCCGGTGGCCATCATCGCCAGCACCTCGGGCTCCCCCATGCGCGCCTTGAGCCCGATCAGCGGCGGTGCGACCCCGAGCCCGGCGCGCGTCGGGCCGTGGCACGCGGCACAGTGCAGCGCATAGTGATTTTCGCCCGCCGACGGGGGAAACTTCGGATCGCGTTCCCGTTCGTCGTTGGCGATCACAGTGATCTTGGAGACCCAGCGGTTTGACGTCACGTAGAGCCGCCCGGTCGGCACGTCGACCGCCGCGCCCGACCATTCGGCTCCGCCGCGCGATCCAATATAGAGCGTCGGTTTTCCCTCTGTGAACGGCTCGAAAAAACCATAGTTCGATCGCGCCACGGTCTTGAGCACAAAGTCGCGCGCCTCGGGCGTGCGATCGGTGATGTCGGCCGGCTTGAACTCGCTCCGCGAAATCGGTTCCGGCAACTCCGGGTCGGGCTGGTACGGCGAAGTGCGTTCACCAGGGAGCTTCGACGTCGGCGCCCGCCGGAGCCGCACCGGAAAAATCGGCTTACCGGTCAATCGATCGAGCACGAACAGATGGCCGGACTTACCCATGCACGTCACCGCGTCGATGCGCCGGCCGTCGCGCACGATGGTGACGAGGTTGGGCGGCGCACACACGTCGAGATCCCAGATGTCGTGCCGCAAATCCTGAAAATGCCAGAGCCGTTTCCCGGTGAGCACGTCGAGCGCGAGCACGCAGTCACTGAACAGATTGTCGCCAAGCCGCCCAACGCCGACGATGTCGGGACGGGGCGCACCGAGTGCGGCGAACACGATTCCGCGCTGGTCGTCGACCGACAGCCCGCTCCAGCCGTTCGCGCCCGACTGCGGCCCATCCCACGTGTCGGAGCCGAACTCCGTCCCTTGTGCAATCGAATGGAACCGCCAGAGCGGTTTCCCCGTGCGAACATCGTATCCGTACACGTCGCCAAACAGCCCCGTCGTGACAAAGACGTGTTTGAACACCGCGCCGCTCGCCGTCGCTCCAGTCGCGATCGGCGTCCGCCCGCCCTCGCCAAATCCGGTGAGCGACTTCCCGGCTTTCGGATCCACTGCATAAATCCAGTCACCCGCGCCAAAGAGAATCCGCGGGGCATTCTCGCGATCCCCCGGCCAGTAAACCAGCCCGCGGCGCGCCGGCGCATCCTGCAGACGTTTACCCGGCGCGGCCTCCAATTGCTTCCGCCATCGCTCGACCCCGGTCGCGGCATCGAGGGCGACGATGGCCCGGCCCGGCGTGGGCGCGTAGAGTAGTCCGTCGACCACGATGGGCGTGCTTTGAACATTCGCCGCTCCGTCACCCGAGCGAAACGTCCAGGCGACCTCAAGCTCCCGGACGTTGTCGCGTGTAATCTGTTTGAGCGTCGAATAGCGCCGCGCGCCGTTGTCACCCTGGGAGCGCGCCCAGCGACCGAACGGCTCCATTGGCACCGCCACCGCGGGCGTCAGTTCCGCGGCGGTCGCAGCGGGAATGGTCTTGAACTCGGGCAGCGCGGCCCGGGCCGCGGCATCCTCGATGGGCGCCACCGCGGCCATCGTCCCGGCGGCAGCGACGAGTACGGAGAGGGCGAGCACGACCGCCTTGCTGGGAAGAACGACGGGGCGCGGAAATGTACTCGGAGAAATTTGCAGGCGCGGCTTCATGATTGGCAGGGTAGATCGGTTGCGACGATGCGCTCCGCCATGGAGCACACCCACCGCCCGACGTCGAGCCAACGGATGCGGGTGTGCGGCCGGAAAGAATTTCACCACAAACGCCAACCCGGCCTTCCCACCAGCGCCGCGGCCGCGTAGATCGAAACGGCGACAAGTCGCGACCCCGTTTGATCAATTTTTCCCATGACACCTACCCTCCGCCCCCGCAGGAATTTTTTTCACTTCGGTTTCTGGGCGATCGCGGTGCTCGCAAATCTGACCTTTGCGGCCGATCTAGCGCGGCCCAACATCGTGTTCATCCTCGCCGACGATCTCGGGGTCGGCCACGTGGGCGCGTACGGCCAGCGCAAGATCAAGACTCCGCACATCGACGCGCTCGCCGCGGAAGGCATGAAGTTCACGCGCTTCTACTCCGGCGCCAACGTCTGCGCCCCGGCACGCAGCACGCTGATGACGGGGTTGCACACTGGCCACACCCCGGTGCGCAACAACGGGCTCGACCGCCACCTCTACGATGCCGACGTGACCGTCGCGGAGGTGTTGAAGGACGCGGGTTATGCGACGGGCGGTTTCGGCAAGTGGGGCTTGGGCCGGATTGGCACGCCGGGCGTGGCGGTACGACAGGGTTTCGACGTGTGGTTCGGCCAGTACAGTCAGACGCACGCTCATTTCTATTATCCCTATTTTTTGATGAACAATCTGGAGCGGTTCGCGCTGCCGATGAATGAGGGACACCGCCGCGCGCGCTATGCGCAGGATGAGATCCATGAACACGCGATGAAGTTCATCTCGAAGCAGGCGGGCGCGGGTCGGCCGTTCTTCGCCTACCTGCCCTACATCCTGCCTCACGTGGAACTCACCTGCCCGGAGGATTCGTGGGAGGACTACAAGGGCCGCTGGCCAAAGGTCGTGCGGCCCGATCCACGACCGGGCTACATCGGATCGGAGGACGCGAATCCGGAATTCGCCGGCATGGTGGCCCGACTCGATGCGCAGGTCGGCCAGATCATCGCGCTGCTCCGAACACTGAAAATCGACGGCAACACCATCGTCTTCTTCACGTCGGACAACGGCCCGCAGCCCGGCCCGTGGAAGGACATCTTTGTGGATTTCTTCGACGGGGCCGCCGGCCTGCGCGGGGCCAAGACCAACTTTTACGAGGGCGGGATCCGTGAACCCATGATCGTGCGCTGGCCGGGGCGGATCAAGCCGGGCAGCGTGAGCGACCATCTCGGCTATTTTCCCGACGTGATGGCGACGCTGGCCGAACTCGCCGGTGCGACCGCCCGGACGCCGCCGACGGACGGCCTCTCGTTCGTGCCGACACTCCTGGGCCGACCAGGCCAGAAGCAGCACGAGTTTCTCTACTGGGAGGCGGCAGCGACCAACCAGACCACCAGTCAGCAGGCGGTGCGTTGGGGCGATTGGAAAGCGATCAAGGACGGCCCGAAAAAGGCATGGGAACTCTACGACCTCAAATCCGATGAAAAGGAAACGACCAATGTCGCCGACCGGCACCCGGACGTGATGAAGCGCATCGCGGCCATCATCGCGCAGGAGCATACACCGGAGCGGAAATACGGAGCGGCGCCAAAGGAAAGCGCGGCCGACTACGTGAAGTAGGGCGTTTCGCTCCGCTCGCCACTTCGGTCCATGCTACTCGCCGCCACTTTTGTCATCATCGCGCTCGCGATGTGGCTGCTCCTGCGCGAATGGGATGTGCGGTTGGTACTGTTTGGTGCGGGACTCGCGCTGACGACCTTGGCAGTCAAGCCGCTCGTTGTGTTCGAGGTTTTCCTGAGCGAGATGGGCAATGGCAAGACCATCGGCCCGATCTGCACAGCGATGGGCTACGCGTACGTGCTGCGCGCCACGGGATGCGATCGCGCAATGGTACAGAGGCTGCTCGCGCCCGTGCAGCGTCTGCGCTGGCTGCTCATTCCCGGCGGGTGCGCAGTGGGCTTCATCACGAACATCGCGATCACGAGCCAGACGGCAGTGGCGGCGGCGGTCGGGCCGATCTTGGTGCCGCTGATGCTCGCCGCAGGATTCTCGCCAATCACCGCCGCCGCCACGCTGCTCCTCGGCTGCTCGGGCGGCGGAAGTCTCTACAATCCGGGCGACGCCGACCTCGTCGCGATTCACGAGGCGAGCAAGGCGCCGATGAAACTCGCGCTCGACGCGATGTTCCTGCCGCTCCTCGCTGGATTCGTGACGGCCGTGGCAGTTTTCACCCTGATCGAAAGTCGCGGTCGACAACCCGCGCCGGCGGTCACCGCCGATCCGGACGACGATGACGCGCAACCTGGGTGGAAAGCACTGCTGCCGCCGCTGCCGGTCGCGGCGATTTTCCTGATGATGCCGGGCGTGTTTTTCCGGACGTTACCCGCACCGTTTGAGAAAGGCCTGCCCGTGGCCCACGCGATGATCGCCGCGACCATCATCGTGCTGTTGCTCTGTCGGGCGGACGTCTCGCAACTCGTGAGAAAATTCTGCGAAGGCCTGGGCTACGCCTATGCCCACATCATCACGTTGATTGTGACCGCGAGTTGCTTCATTGCCGGGCTGACCGAGGTCGGGCTGACGGAACGGTTCGTGACGCACGTGGCCGGGGTGGGCTGGACCGCGAAGATCTCGGCCGGCGTAATCACTGGATTTCTCGCAATTGTCGCCGGCACCGGCATCGGGCCGAGCGTCGCGTTTTCGAAGGCGGTACTGCCGGCCCTGCGCGACACCAATTTGGCCGGCGCGCTCGATCTCGGCGCGCTGGCCGCAATCGCGGCGACGTTTGGACGCACCATGTCTCCCGTCGCCGCCGTCGTGATTTTCTGTGCGACCTTCGGCAACACGAAACCGATCGAACTCATCAAGCACACCGCGATTCCGCTGCTCGCAGGCTTTATCGTGATGCTCGCGATCATGATTTCCCGCGGATAACCCTGCCCGGCCACCACTCGCCGACACTCGCATCCTTTCGGCGACCGCTCAGCCCACGCGCTGACACCAACCGACGACGGTCTCGACCATCTGCGACGTGAAGCCCGGCTCCCAGACGTGGTCGCAGCCTTCGAAGATCACGCACTCCTTCGGACCACCGGCATGCGATGAGATGTCGTGAGTGTCATCCACCGGCACAATCGTGTCCGCGTTTCCATGGACGAAAAGCCACGGCACCGTGATCCGGTTCGCCGCGTCGATCACACTGTCGATGCTGCGGAGGTCGTTCACATACGCGGTGGAAAGCACGCAGCCGGGCTTGCCCCACATGAGGTCGCGGTCCGGCACGAGCGCGGAAAAATGCCGCTCGGTAAACGCCCGCACGTGCACCATCGCCGCCAGGGAGATCAGCCGCCGGATCCGCCGATCCGTGCTGGCCCGCAGCACCCCGACTGCGCCGCCCATGCTGTGTCCGGCATAGGTCACCGAATAGCCGGAGAGCGCATCCAACACTGCCCCGAGGTCTGCGACTTCCTTCGTGATCGTGGAATCGGCAAAACGCCCCTCCGAGCCGCCATTGCCCGACCACGAGACGCGCAACGCCGGAATGCCCGCGCGCGCGAGGCCTTCGGCGAGCGCGATATGAAACGGCCGGTCCTTGTGTCCCGTCACGCCGTGGCCGATCACAACGATCTGCGTCGAACCAGGAGTGCCCGCGTGAAACGTGTAATCGAGCCGCTCACCCTGCGAATTGAAGATCGGGGAATGCATCACGCACGTTTACTCCGGCGCGGCGCGGACGACAGTCTTTCCTTCGTTGCCGCGCGACCCGTCGTCCGTTCTGCTTTTTAAAACCGCCCTCCACCCAACCGCCAGACGGCCGCGCACGACTGCTCACCACCCGCCCGCAGCTCCTATCCCAGCGATCCTACCATGAAGCCCCTCTCTGTCTTCCTTCTTTCCTTTGTATCGCTGGTCGCCACCGGCCCCCATGCGCCCGCCGCGCCCGCGCCTGTCCCTGATGGACTGAGGGTCTTTACCTGTGGGCACAGTTTTCACGTGTGGGTCTCACCGATGATCACAGACATGGCGGTCGCAGCGGGCATCAAGGGGCACCGGGCGCCCGGGGTCTCGTCGATCGGCGGTTCGCGCGTAATCCAGCACTGGGACGTTGCGGACGAAAAAAATCTGGCCAAGAAGGAACTGACGGCGGGGAACGTGGATGTCCTCACCTTGTCGCCAATCTGGCTGCCCGACGACGGCATCGAAAAATTCGCGCGACTGGCGTTCGAGCACAATCCGGCGATTCGCATCACTGTGCAGGAATACTGGCTGCCGAACGACACGTACAATCCGGTCTATCCGTTGGAGACCCGAAAGTACGTCGACCACAACGCCGCGACCGTCGAGGGGCTGCGCCAGCAGAATGATCGCTACCAACACGACATCGAGAATCACGTCCGCGCCTTGAACCAAAGCCTCGGCAAGAACGCGCTCGTGGTCGTGCCAGTGGGCGAGGCCAGCATCCTGCTCCGGGAAAAAATCATCGCGGGCAAGGCCCCGGGGTTGAAGGTGCAATGGCGGCTGTTCACCGACAATTGGGGACACCCGGCACCGCCGCTCAAGGTGCTGGCGGCCTACTGTCACTTTGCGGTGATCTACCGCCGTAGCCCCGTGGGCTTGCCAATGCCGATGGAGTTCGAGCGCAACAAGGAATTCGCCATCCCGGCCCTCAACCGCCTGCTGCAGGAAATTGCCTGGGAGGCCGTGACGCATAACCCAATGACGGGCGTGACGGCTGATGCTGCCGGGCGGAACTGATTGGGCTGCCAGCGGCGAGCAAGTGGCGTTGGGACGGTCATTTCCAAGCTTAGCTCGTTTGCGGACAGAATCGGCTGAACCGCCCGTAAAATGAGCCTCGAGGGGCGATGCTACGCACCAAACGGTTACTTTGGAAAAATCCGCCAAAGGGCTTGTCCTCCGAGTGAAACCTCCCCCTAAATTCACCGTCTCAACGCGAACGTTCCGCGCCTCCCGGCCTCCACCGGCGAACATCGCCCTCAGCCCACACCTGTCATGAAACAACCCCTCCCCCACCCCCCCTGGCAGCCCTCCCGCCGCGAGTTCCTCTATGTCGGACTCCTGGGGACGGTCGGCATGACGATGACCGACCTGTTTCGTTCCGAGGCGCGGGCCGCCGCCAACACCGGGTTGCTGGGCGCAGGCGCGGGAAAGGCGAAGTCCGTCATCAACATCTACCTGCCGGGCGGCATGTCGCATCAGGAGTCGTTCGATCCCAAGATGACGGCTCCCGTCGAGTACCGGGGGCCGATGGACGCCATCAAGACCAAGGTCGAAGGCGTTTATTTTTCCGAAAACCTGAAGGAAACGGCCAAGATCGCCGACAAGATCACCGTCATCCGTTCGATGACGCACGGCGAGGCCGCCCACGAGCGCGGGACCCACTCCATGTTCACGGGTTACCGACCCAGCCCGGCGATCCAATATCCGAGCTTGGGCAGCGTTGTCTCGCATGAGCTTGGCCCGCGCGCCGACCTCCCGCCCTACATCCTGATTCCCAACCAGACCACGCCCTATGCCGGCACTGGATATCTCGGCGCAGCGTACGGCGCGTTTGCCCTCGGCAGCGATCCAGCGACCGACAATTACTCCGTCCGCGACCTCACGTTGCCGAGCGGGATCGATGCGCAGCGCTTCGCGGAACGCCGCGAGATGAGGTCCGTCGTCGACGCCCATTTCAGCGCCCTGGAAAAGTCCGACGCGCTCGAGGGCATGGATTCGTTCTATCAGCGCGCGTACGCGATGATCAGCTCGGACAAGGCCCGGGCGGCCTTCGACATCAAGGCCGAGCCGAAAAATCTCCGCGACGACTACGGCCGCAACGCCGCCGGGCAACGGATGCTGCTGGCGCGCCGGTTGGTTGAGGCGGGCGTGCGCTTCGTTTCGCTCACCTACGGCAGCTGGGATCACCACGACAACATCAAGCGCTCGAACGGCACGCAGATGCCGAATTTCGACAAGGCGTTTGCCGCGCTCATCCGCGACCTCGACCAACGCGGCCTGCTCGACTCAACCCTCGTGATCGTGAACACCGAGTTCGGCCGCACGCCAAAGATTAACGGCACCGCCGGTCGCGATCACTGGCCCAAGGTATTCAGCATCGCACTCGCCGGCGGCGGCGTGAAGCGCGGTTACGTCCATGGCGCGTCCGACGCCACCGGCGGCGAGCCCGAGTCCGACGCCCTGAGCGTCGAGGACTACGCCGCGACGATTTACCACCAAGTCGGCATCGATGCGTCCAGGACGCTGCTCACCCCGGGTGGTCGTCCGCAGTACATCGTCAAGGACGGCAAGGTTGTTCGCGAACTGCTCGCCTGAGCCATGGAACATTTTTCTGCTGGCCGGTGGAACAAACGAGTGCGTCTCGCCGCAGCGGCCTGCGCCATGTTGCTGCACGCCGTGGTGGTATTCGCCGTCGCGCCGAACTTCACCACCATCGCCCCCGCCGGCGGGCAGCGCGGCGCGGAGGTCGAGGTCACGCTGCGCGGGGAACGGCTGGCTGACACACAGGAGGTCTTTTTCTATCGCCCGGGAATCACCGTGGCGAAAATCGCCCAGACCGCGGACAAGCAGGTGAAGGTCGTCTTCGCGATTGCGCCCGACTGCGCCGTGGGTGAACACCCGCTCCGCATCCGCACCGCCGGCGGCGTGTCGGCGCTGCGGATCTTCTACGTCAGTCCGTTTGCCACAGTCGAAGAGAAGGAGCCGAACAACGAAATCGCGAAGGCCCAGTCGATCCCGCTCAACACGACCGTCGAGGGCACGATCGGCAGTGAGGACGTCGACTATTTTACCGTCGAGGCGTATGAGGATCAGATTCTCTCCGTGGAAATCGAGGGTGCACGTCTCGGGCGCACGATGTTCGATCCCTTCATCGCAATCCAGAACGGCGCCGGAAAAATTCTCGCCAGTTCGGATGACACCCCGCTCCTCGGTCATGACGGTTTCACGTCAATCATCGTGCCAGCCGACGGCAGGTATGTGATCCAGGTGCGCGACATGGCGTACAGCGGATCGGGACACTTTTACCGGCTCCACGTCGGCGACTTCCCGCGGCCCGCCGCCGTGTTTCCGCTCGGAGGCCAGGCCGGGGAAACCCTCGCCGTAAAGTTCCTCGGCAATCAGGCGGGCGACTTCAGCCAGGAAGTCAAACTCCCGGAGAAACCAGTGGAAAAATACGGTATCCAGGCGGAACACAGCGGCGCCGCACCCTCACCCAACTGGCTGCGCGTCACGACGGTCGCAAACGCCGGGAGCGTTGCGGCCGGCAACACCCAGGCGAAGGCACCGCTGTTGGATCTCCCCGCCCCGCTCGCGTTCAATGGCGTGCTCCAAACCAAGGGCGACGCGGCGTTCTTCCGCTTCACCGCGAAGAAGGATCAGAATCTCGATTTCCAAGTGTTTGCCCGCCGGCTCGGCTCACCGCTCGATTCCGTGCTGACGGTTTTTGATCCCAAGGGGAAGAGCCTCGGCAACAACGACGATGCCGCCGGCAACCCCGACAGCGCGGTGCGCGTGAAGATTCCCGCCGACGGCGAATACGCGGTCAAGGTCGCCGACCAACTGGGCCGTGGCGGGCCACTCTACACCTATCGAGTTGAAATCACCGAGGTCCGGCCGTCGCTCGTCCTCTCGATTCCAGACACCGCCCGCTACGACCACGAGACCCGCAAATCGATCGTCGTCCCGCGCGGCAACCGTTTCGCCGTGCTACTAAACCTCACCCGCGACTCGTTCAACGGCGACCTCAACGTCGCGTTCGACGGACTGCCCGCCGGCATGACGTTTTCCGCCGACACCGTGCCCGGCAGTCTCTCCGCCGTTCCCGTGGTGTTTGAGGCCAGCGCCGATGCGCCCATCGCCGGAAAGCTGCTGACCCCGGTCGGCCAGGCCGCAGACGCAGCCAAAGACAAGAACGTCGCGAGCCGTTTCCGCCACACCGTCGACTGGGTGCGCATTCAAAACGACACGGTCTATGTGAAGTCCGAGGTCGGCCAGATCGCCGCGGCGGTCGCCGAAGAAGTCCCGTACCGAGTGAACATCGTGCAGCCCAAAGTCCCGCTCGTGCAAAACGGAGAAATGGCCCTGCAAATCGTCGCCGAACGCGAGGATGGCTTCGACGAACCGATCACCGTCAAGATGGTATGGAATCCCCCGGGGGTCACTTCGCTTCCCGACATGGTAATCCCGAAGGGCGCAACGAAGGTCGACTACAAGCTCAACTCGACGAACAAAGCGGACGTGCGTAAGTGGAAGATCGCGGTCGTCGCGAGTGCCACGGTCAAGGGTGGCACGGCCTACGTCTCGTCCCAACTCGCGGAGCTGGAAATCGCGCCGGCCCATCTGCAGGGGAAGATGGAACTGGCAAAGGTGGAACGCGGGCAAACCACGAAGATGGTGTGCACGTTGGAGCAGAAGGTTCCGTTCGAAGGCACCGCTGTCGCACGTCTGGTGGGTCTCCCCGACAACATCACCGCCCAGCCGGTCGACATCACGAAGGACAGCAAGGAAGCCGTGTTTGAGATCGTGACGAACGAGAAAAGTCCCGTCGGCACCCACAAAAACGTGTTTTGCAATGTGGTCATCACCCGCGACGGCGAACCAATTTCGCATCTCATCGCGTCGGGCAGCGTGCTGCGCGTCGATCAGCCGCGCACAAAAACCCCACCCTCTCCGGCTGCGAAATCGGTGGCCGCGACCAAGGAATAGGATTCGCCCGCCCGCATGAAAGCACTCCCCCGTTTGACGGCTGTCTGGATCACCCTCGGACTTACAGCTACGTTCGTCGCCGCGAAGGCGCCGGCACTGACCGACGTGCAGGTGTTCCCGGCGGACGTAAACCTCAAGACCAAGCAGGATCGTCAGGCCGTGATCGTCCAGGCCACCTACGCCGACGGCGTCACGCGGGACGTCACCGCGCAGGCGAGCTACACGCTCGGCAACAAGTCGCTGGTGAAATTCGACAAGTTCACCCTCACGCCCGTCGCCGACGGCAAGACGGAGCTCAAGGTAAAGTTCCAAGGCAAGGTGTTGTCCGTGCCGGTGAAAATCGAGAGCGCGAAAGCGGAGGAGCCGATCAGTTTCGTGAAAGACGTGATGCCGGTCTTCACCAAGGCGGGATGTAACACCGGCGGATGCCATGGGTCGTCGCGTGGCAAGGACGGTTTCCGGCTTTCCCTGTTTGGCTACGATCCCGATGGCGATCACTTCCGGCTGACGCGCGAGGCGATCGCCCGCCGCATCAACCTCGCGCTGCCCGAGGAGAGCCTCGTGCTGGAGAAGGCCATCAACAAGGTGCCGCACACCGGCGGCGAGCGTTTCAAGGCGGACAGTGAATTCTACCAGACACTGCTCACCTGGCTGAAGGCCGGCGCCCCGAAGGACAGCGGCGAGGTGGCGAAGGTCGTGCGTCTCGAGATCAATCCGCGCCAGTCCGTGCTCGAAGGCACGGGGGAAGCACAGCAATTGAACGTCCGCGCCTTCTACTCCGACGGCACCGATCGCGATGTGACTGCGCTCACCGCGTTCATGACCAACAACGATGTCGCCGTGAAGGTCTCCGAGGGCGGACGGGCGACCGCCGCAGCGCGCGGCGAGGCGTTTATCACCGCCCGCTACGAAGGCTACGCGACCGGCGTGCAAGTGCTCTCAATTCCGAAAAACCTGAACTTCACTTGGCCGAAGGTCGCTGAGAACAATTACATCGACGCGCTCGTCAACGCCAAGCTCCGCAAACTCCGGATCGCACCGTCGGAACTCTGCGACGACGCCACGTTTCTGCGGCGCGCCTCGCTCGACATCACCGGCACGCTGCCGACACCCGGAGAGGTTAAGAAATTCCTCGCCGATCCCTCGCCCACCAAACGCACGGCCATGGTGGACGATCTGCTGACCCGCAAGGAATTCGTCGATCTCTGGGTGATGAAGTGGGCGGAGTTGCTGCAGATTCGCAGCGCCGATCAGCAGGTCCAGATGAGCTACAAGTCCGCCCTGCAGTACTTCGACTGGCTCGAGGATCAGATCGCGAACAACGTGCCGGTCGACGCGATGGTGAAGCGTCTCATCACGGCCACCGGCCCCAGTTTCGAGACCCCGGCCGCCAATTTCTACAAGATCGAGCGCGACACCCTGAAGCTCTCGGAAAATGTCGCGCAGGCCTTCATGGGCGTGCGGGTGCAGTGCGCCCAGTGCCACAACCATCCCTTCGACCGGTGGTCGATGAATGACTACTACAGCTTCGCGGCCTTTTTCGCCCAGGTCGGTCGCAAGTCCGGCGAGGACCCGCGCGAGACGGTCGTCTTCAACAACGGCAGCGGCGGTGTGAAGCATCCCGTCGGCGGCAAGGACATGGCCCCGAAATTCCTCGGCGGGGCGCAGCCGGAGATCGCGAAGGGCGCGGATCGCCGCCAGGTGCTGGCCGAATGGCTGACCGCGCCGGACAATCCGTACTTCGCCCGCAATCTCTCCAACCTCGTCTGGGCGCACTTTTTCGGCAAGGGCATCATCGACCCGGTGGACGACGTGCGCGTGAGCAATCCCGCGTCGAACCCCGAGTTGCTCGACAAGCTCGCGGCGCAGCTCACCGCCTATCGCTACGACTTCAAGAAACTCGTCCGCGACATCTGCCTCTCCCGCACCTACCAGCTCTCCTCGGTGCCCAACGCGACCAACGCCGGCGACGACCGCAATTTCTCCCATAGCGCGGTGCGACGAATCCGCGCCGAAATTCTGCTCGATGCCCTGAGCGCCGTCACCGAAAGCAGCGAGAAGCTCCGCGGCCTTCCGCAGGGTGCCCGCGCGATGGAAATCGCGGATGGCCGCACGAGCACCTACTTCCTCACCACTTTCGGCCGCGCCACCCGCGAGACGCCGTGCTCTTGCGAGGTCAAGATGGAGCCCAACCTCTCGCAGGCACTTCACCTCTTGAACGGCGACGCCGTGAACGCCAAGGTCATGAACGGCGGTCTCGTGAAAAAACTGCTCAAGGCGGGGCGGCAACCCGGAGAAATCATCGAAGAATTATACCTTCGCACGCTGGGCCGGCTCCCCACCGCGACAGAGACGACGAAGCTCCAGGCATTTTTCACGGAAGGAAAGAAAAACGACGTCGTCTTGAACGACCTCTTCTGGTCGCTGCTCAACGCGAAGGAATTCGTGTTCAACCACTGACCCGGCGCCATGCGGTTGAACGTTCTCCCTTTCACGCCCTGCCGGAGTCTGGCCGTTTTCGCCCTGCTCGTCAGTTCCGCCTTCGCCGCCGGAGCCGAGCCCAAAAAGGTCACTTACGAGGATGATGTTCTCCCGATTTTCCGCGACAACTGCCTGAAGTGCCACAATCCGGACAAATTGAAGGGCGACCTCGACCTGACGTCGTTCAGCTCCGTGATCAAAGGCGGTGGCAGTGGGACAACGCTCAACGCGGGCGATCCCGACGGCAGCCAGCTCTTCAAGTCGGTGATCCACGCCGACGAACCCACGATGCCGCCCAACGCGAAGCTGAACGATCGCGACATCGCCGTCATTCGCCGGTGGATTGAGGGCGGCCTGCTGCAGGGCATCGGAAGCAAGGCGCTCGCCGCCAACAAGCCGGCCGTCGACCTCTCGCTCAAGTCCGTCTCGATCGGCAGGCCCGAAGGCCCGCCCCCGATGCCGGTCGGACTGGCGATCGATCCCTTCGTGCGCGCCACCCACGGCTCGGCCCTCGCCGCGGTTGCCAACAGCCCCTGGGCGCCCGTCGTGGCGTTGGCCGCCGCACGGCAAATCGTCGTCTACAACACGAACGACCTCGAGTTCATCGGCGTGCTGCCGTTCACGGAGGGTTTTCCCTGTGACCTGAAATTCAGCCGCAACGGCAAGCTGCTGCTTGCCAGCGGCGGGCGCGGCGGAAAATCCGGCGCGGTTGTCGTCTGGGACATCACAACCGGCGAGCGCATCATCACCATCGGCGACCAATTCGACTCGGTGCTCGCGGCCGACATCAGCGCCGACCAGCAATGGATCGCGCTCGGCGGGCCGGATCGCGTGTTGAAAATCTATCGCACGTCCGACGGCTCGCTCGAGCATCGGCTCAAGAAGCACACCGAGTGGGTCACCGCGGTGGAGTTCTCACCCGACGGCAAGTATCTCGCGACGGGCGATCGCAACGGCGGTCTCGTGTTGTGGGAGGCGGAAAGCGGCCACGAGTTGTTTTCCCTGCCCGGCCACAAAGGCGCGATCACCGCCGTCACCTGGCGCAGCGACTCGGCCATGGTGCTCTCCGCCAGCGAAGACGGGACGCTCAAGCTGTGGAAGTCAGGTGACGGTTCCGCGCTGCGCAGCATCACCGCACACGCCGGCGGCGCCCTGTCGGCCCGTTTCACCACAGATGGTCGCGTCGTTTCGTGCGGCCGCGACAACAAGGTCCAGATTTGGGACACCACCGGAAAAAATTTGGTCACGCTCCCGTTCAGCGGTGACCTGCCCAACCGCGTGACGTTCAGTGACGACGGGAAAAAGGTCATCGGCAGCGACTGGAAGGGCCGCACGTTTGTCTGGGACGCAAAGAGCGGCAAGGCCCTCGGCGAGTTGGAGGCCAACCCGCCGACGCTCACCGAGCGTGTACAATTGGGCGCGCAGCGCCTCACCACCCTGCAGAGTGAAGTCACGAAGACGGCCGCTGCGCGCGCCGCGCTCGAAATCGATGCCAACGTCGCGCAGGTGACCCTGGAACAGACGAAAAAAACCATCGCCGACACGAAGACCAAAATCGCCGCCAAGGAAGCAGAGCTGAAGACACTCACCGCCCCGCCGGCCGGTGCGCCAGCCGAAGGTAACACTAAGCAACAAATCACCGAGGCACGAGCAGCCCTCAAAGCCCTCCAAACCAAGATCGCCGACCTGCAAAAAGAACTCCCCAACGTCACCAAGCTTGCAGCCGCCGCGAAGAAAAAGGCCGAGGACGCCAAGGCGGGTGCAGAGGAAGCGACCGCCAAACTCGCCGCGGCCAAGACGTCGCTCGCCCACTGGCAGACCGTACAGAAAACCGCCAAGGCCGCGGCCACCAACGGCAAGGTCTCGTCACGATAGCAGCAGGAGCGCCGGCGGCCCGCCCACCGATTCTTCTGCCGAACCGGTCACTTCGCTTCCCTCGCCAGCTTCTCCGCCAACGTGTCGTCCGCGCGCCCCCCGGCGGCATCTCCAAGTTTGCGCTTGATCTCGGCGCGTTGCCTCAGTGCGTAAACATGGCGTGGCGCGAGCACGAGCGCACGGTCGAGGTCGCGAAGGGCCGCCTTCAGGTCGCCCTTGATCAGCCATCCCGCCCCGCGATAAGCGATCGCGTCCACCAGATCAGGATTCAACGCAAGCGCCCGATCATAATCCGCCATCTCACCATCGAGGTCTCCCTTGGCTCCGCGGGCCACTGCGCGGTTGTGATAACCCTGCGGATTGGACGGCTCCAATTCGATGGCGCGCGTGCCATCAGCGATGGCAGCGTCGTAATCGCCCAGACCGAAGCGGGCACTGGCGCGGCGGATGAACACGCTGGCATAATTCGGGTTCAGGGCCAGCGCCCGGTCGTAGTCGGCGAACGCGCCCGCGTTGTCCTTCCGTTTCAGTTTTTCGGCGGCGCTATCGAGGAAATCGCCGGCCGTCTGATGCTCGGTTTGCGCTTTCGCCAGCGGGAGGACAATGAGCTGATTCCGCTGCGCCGGCAAGAGCCAGCGCCGCAGGAGAGTATTGATCTCGGCAACCGTCGCCGTCCGATACGCCGTTAACGCCCCCGACCAACCACCGGCGTAAGCCGGATTGGTTTGCGCCACCGAGATGACATCGAGCCACCAATCGTTGTCCCGCAGGCCGGACTCCGTCTGCCGCACAAGGGGCCGCCGCGCCCGTTCGAATTCGTCGGCGGTCGCTCCGTCGCGGATCAATTTCTCGATCACCTTGCGCGCGGCGGCCGCGACCCGCTCGGTCCGATCGGGCGCTGTCTCGATCAAGCACTGCACGAACGCCAGAGGTGGAGTGAGGGAGTCATCATAGACCAGAGTGGCTGACGGGGAGTACGTCTCACCCATTTCGGCGCGCAATGTGAGCCGGAGACGGTCCTCCAGGATGCTCGTGAGAACGTCTCCCCGGAGCCGCTCTGCGAATGACGTGATCCCGGTCGCCGGCCAGGCCAACGCGACCACCGCCACTCCGGGCATTCCCCGGAACGAAATCGTTTCAGAAAACGGGCGCTCGCGACTGGCGCCGCGCCGCCGCCCGACATAAGGATCGTCCGCCGGGCGCGGTGGGAGGGCCCCGAACGTACGCGCCACGGCGTCGAGTGCTTCCTCCAGGTCAATGTCGCCGATCAGTGCAATTTCAATCGGATCGGCGAGTTGCGACGCGAACCATGTCTTGAACTCCTCCAACGTGCGCGCGGCGGCCTCGGCGATGCGCGGTTCCCGCTGCGAAGGATGCCCGTTGGACATCCGCCACCGCAGGCCGGCTTGGGTCACATCCGCAGCGACACTCTCGTAGGACGCGAACGCCTGGCGGGAGAACTCAAACGCACGCGTCCAGGCCTCTTCACGATAAGCGGGCCAACGGAAATGGGCGGCCGCGCTTTGTAGCGAGAGTGGCAACACCGACGAATCGAAACTGCCGGCAAGGCGAAAGCTGGTCGGCGCAATCGTCGCTGTGATCCCCGCGCTCGATTCATTCAGGTCCGCCAGCATGGCGTGTTGCTCCTCCGGGGTGAGGTCGCGCAGCCCGCCAAAAAGCCAGGTGAACATCCGTTGATGAAGGCCCGCCTGATCCGGTGGACACGCGAGTGCTCCGCCGCCAAAGCGAACATTGAGCTGAAATCCACCCGGCTCGAACGCCGTGCGTTTCAAATTCAGGCGCACGCCGTTCGCAAATTGGATCAGCTCCGCGTCAAGCGCCGCGTCATGCTCACGCTTTACGACGACCCCCGGCGGCCCGAAATCGGTGTACGGAAATGGTGGCGGCGCCGGCGGAGGCACGTAGGGTGTGACAGAGGTGAGCCGGCTCGTCCGCACGACACCGTCGATTTCCGAGGGATCCGCCGTGCCGGGGATAAACGGGCCCGACAGCGCCACGTTCAACTGGTCAGCCGGAAGTAGTTCCCGAATCGTGGCCGCACACTCCTCCATCGTGAGAGCCGCCAAGCCACGTTCCTCCCGTTCCCGGTCATCCGCGGTGGACGTGAAGACCACTCCCCTCGCCACCGCGAATGCCAGCGAACGCGCGAGGACCGCGGCGGAGTCGCGTGCCGCCAATCGCGCTTGATAAGCGACCCGCAGCGTCTCCCGCCGCACGGCGCGTTGAAATTCGGCGGCGGCGAAACCAAACTCGACCGCCCGGCGCACCTCTCGGTCGAGTGTGGCCAGCGCCTGGGGCCACAAAGTCGGACGGGCATCGGCGCGCATTACCGTCAGTTCGCGGCCCGGCACATCGTATAACTCCACCGCCGAGACGGAGAGGAAGGGAGCGTCCGGATTTTCTGCCAGCCGTTCCAGGCGCTCAGCGAGCATCCCCAGCGCCGTCCGCCGCGCAAGCGACCGAAGCCGACCGTCCGCCGTGTCCACCCTGGTTCGAGCCAGTGCCCGGCCAAACGTCAACCGCATCACCGGTTCGGCATCGCGGGACTGATGAACGCGCGCCGGTCCGTTTTCGTTTTTCGCATCCTCAACCGCAGGCTCCGCGGGAATTGGTCCGCGACCAATCAGCGAGGAAAATGTCTGACGGATGAGCGCCTCCGTCGCCGCGGGCGAAAGATCGCCCGTAACGGCGAGGATCATTCGCTCCGGCCGGTACCACCTCGTGTAGAACGCCCGCAGTGATTTCGCCGTCGCCGCCCGCAGCGTCGCCTCGGTGCCAATCGGCGACCGCTCTGCCAGCCGCGTGCCGCGGAAAAGTGCCGCCATTTCGATTCCACGCACTTCGACGCTGCGCGGCGGCAGGTAATTGGTCTGATCCCGCCACGCGTGTCCGGTCGTGCCATCCCGCTGACGATCTTCATGCAGGATGACCTCCCGTTCCCGCGCCACTCCGTCGCGCGTGAAGACGATGCCGTCGGCCATCGCCCGCAGGATTCGCAGTCCAGTCGCGAGCGCGTCGGGCTCAGCCGTCGGCAGGTCGTCGAACCGGTAGTCGGTCTCGAACCAGCCGGTCGTCGCGTTGACGTCCGCACCAAATCCCGCCCCGAGTCGTTGCAACGCCGCGATTGCCCCCTGCCGCGGAAAATCGCGCGTATCGCGAAACGCCAGATGCTCGACGAAGTGCGCGTAGCCCTCCTCGTGCTCCGCCTCATGAAACGCCCCTACCTGCACGTGGAGGCAGACGCTGACGCGTTCATGCGGCTTCGCGTGCGGCAGAATGGCGTAGCGCAGGCCGTTTTCGAGCCGACCCCAAACAACGGCCGGATCGGGTTTCAAATCGCTGACGTCATGCGGCCACGGCTGCGGAGCTCCAAAAGGAGCGGGCTCGACGCGTACCAGGTGGCCGCACCCCATCAACACGAACGCCAGTGTCAGCGCGATGACGGAGAGGGGGCGATGCATCACAAAAAATCACCGTGCCAAGCAGATCGCACGTGGCCAGCAAAAATCGGCACAGACCCGACGACCATCCAAGCCCGATATCTACGATGACCACAACCTCATCGAACTGGAGCGGCGACGCCCCCGTCGCCGGAACAACGCGACGCGGGCGTCGCGTCCCCAGAGAAAACCAGACGCTACGGTAGCTCCTTCAGCGCGAAGTTCCGAAACGCGATCTCCGCCTTGCAGTTGCCGTGGATCTGGAGCGCGATCAGCCCCTCGAGCGACACGGTCGCATCGTCTTCGATGTAGGAAACGGTCTTCTCGCCGTTTAGCAGAATCTCGACCCGCGGACCGTCACAGCGGATTTCGTAACGGTTCCAGTCGCCGGGCTTTTCCAGCCGCTTGATCTGATCATCGGTGCCCCGCGCGACAAATTTTTTCCGACGCGATTCGTCGTAGAGACAGCCCGAGTGACCGGCCCCGATGTCAGCCTGATAACCGCTCATCTCGTTGGGCGGCTGCGCGATTCGCACACTGCGAAACTGCACCCCGCCGTTCACGAATCCCTCGGTGCCGACGAGCTTGTATTCGAGCTTCAGCATGAAGTTTTTGTAGTGCTTCGCCAACGCGAGAAACTCGTTGCGCGGATTCCCCAGCAGCGAGCCGCCCACGATCACGCCGTCCCGCACGCGCCACACTCCCGGATCGCCGTCCCAGCCGGCGAGATCCTTGCCATTGAAAAGCATGCCTGCAGCGGGCGGTGCCGACCTCGCCGCCGCTCCGGCCTTGCCCTTGGCCGCCTTGCCTTCTTCGCCACCGCCTTTCGCCAACCGCGCCGCCTTCGCCCGAACGACCTCGTCCTTGTCGGTGACCGCGACTTTCTGGAGCAGCGCCTTAATTTGACCCGGGTTCTTCGCTGCCAGCTGAGACGGAGCAATCTGGACCAACGCCAGTGCTGCCTCGGTCTGCACTTCCGGATCGCCCAGATACGGTTCCAACATCGCCACTGCCTCGGGCCGCTTGAGATTCCCGAGACCGGACACGATCATGAGTTTTTCCTCGCGGGTCCGCACCGCGCGATTGGCCTGAACGAAACAATCGAGCACGTTGAGCGGAGAGCGCTCGCGGCCCGCCGCAACATTTCTCGCGAGGCGAATCGCGCCGCTCAACGCCACATCGCGCTGCGCTGCCGAGACGTCTTTCTGTTTCAACACCTCGAGCAGCGTGGTGGTGGGCGTCGCATCCGGCCAGTCGGAGAGACACCGCAGCGCCGCCTGTCGCACGCCTTCGTCCGCATCCTTTAGCGCTGCGCGCACCGCGAAGAACACTTCATGGCTGCCGCCCATCGAACGCACCATGGCGCCCAGCGGCCGCAGCAACGCACTTCGCGTGGCCGGGTCCTTTGCATCGCGAAACGCCTGCAGCGCCACGTCGGCGCGCCGCGCCGGATCCAGCACCTTCAGCGACGTCGTCACGACAGCCCGGTCCGCCAGCGTCTTCGTGGCATCATCGCGTGCCCCCAGCGCCAGCGAAATCAGGCGCGGCAAATCTCCCGGTCCCGCCACCAGACCGAGTGCGCGGAAGGCGGCCTGCCTGGTCTCCCCGTCGGTATCCTCCGCCAGCTGCAGCAACGGCGAGACGGCATCCTCGGCCCGACGCTCGCCGAGCACCCCGATGAGCCGAATGCGGATCGGCGGTGCCACCGACGGCAGTGTCTTCAGAATGAAGGCGTTGGTTTCAGCAGCGGAAATCCGCGCCAAACTTCCCAACGCCACGTCGGCGAGACTGGCGCCCGCCGGCGCCCGAATCGCCTCGACCAAAATCGGCAAACTCGAGGCACGGCCGATCCGCCCCAGCGCGCGGAGCGCCGTCACTCGTACTTCCGGGTCGCCCTTGCTCGCACGAGATTCCACCGCGGAAAGCACGCCGGTCTCGCTGCGATCCACCAACGCCACGATTACGGCTGCCTGCATCGCAGGCGCGAGCCGGTCGAGTTCGGCCACGAGCGACGCTGTGACGTTCGGCCCGCGGATATCCCGCAGCGCCATCAACGCGACGTCGCGCATTTCCCCGTCGATCGAACGGAGTTGCCCGATCAGGAGCGCGAGTCCGCCGGACGCATCGGCAAGAATGGCCCCGCGGGTGGCGGCGACCCGGAGCGCCGCCGGCACGTCCGCGCGACGCACCTTTTCGAAAATGACGAGTGCGGGCGCAGGCTTTGCCTCGTCGAAGAATCGATTCGCCACGAGCAGCCACGCTTCGGCCGCGGTAGCGCGCAACTCGGCCGCGCCCTGCGCGAACGTTGATTCAACCGCCCGCACCGCTTCCGGCGTCGCAATTCTCCCCAGCGCCAGCAACGCGGGCGCAGCCGCCACCGAAGTCGTATCACCCGATAATTTCACGAGCGCATCCACCGCCTTCACGTCGCGCCGCAGGCCGAGCGAATTCACGACACCGACCAGGGCCTTGCCCTGCAATTGCCCGAGCGCAGTCCGCAATGCGTCACCGGCCTCAGCGTCGGGCATCGCTTCAAGAACATCGCGCGCGTACTGACCGAGCTTTTCGTCGGCCAGCAAACGGGTCAGGCCCGGCACGGCGTCCCTGGTTGCGACGAGCGCGAGTTGCTGCAACGCCCGCGCCCGCTCGGCGAGACCAGTGTCCGACTGCGCCGTCGCGATCAACTGGCGCGTCTTGACCGGATCAGGGCTCGCCGCCGATGCGACGCACGGCGCCGCGCCAGTCAGGACGGCAAAAAGGACACGTAGGACGGGATATTTCATGTTCGATGGATTGGCTCTCAGCTCTGGACTTTGCGCTCTCGGCTCCGGGCCCTGCCCTTCATACGTGCCACGGTTCCCGCATCGCGCGGGAGCGCATGCGATTCGCCTCCTCGTCGCCCACGAAGGCTTCTTTCGCTGGATCGAAGTAGACCTTCCGACCCAGCATCCAGGCGATCGCCGCGGCGTGACACGCGATGTGCGAATGCCGCATCACGTTGTAATTTGCCGCGGGCAGCGCGCGCGATTTCACGCAATCGAGAAACTCACGAGTGTGCTGCGAGGGATCCGTGCCCCGCATCGTATACGCCCGCCACTCGGCACGGAGCGACGCCGGATACAGCTCAACCGTGCCGTTGTCGCCGGTTTCCACCCAGCCTTCGTCTCCTTCGAACCGAACCGGACACGTGCCGGTGGAGCCGACGGGCAGATTGCTGGCACCCGGCGCGGAGGGTGCCTGGCCAATCCAGCCCTCGGGGCGCATCACCAGTTTCACGCCGTTGGGGTAACGCGCGTAAACAGTGCCGCCGTCGGGCTCGTACTCGACGGGCATCGTGTCGTCGGCGTTGTTCGCCCATTGGCAGATGTCGACGGTGTGTGCGCCCCAATCGAGGAGCTTGGCCCCGGAATCGAAATCATAGTAGCCGCGCCAGCGCCGGTCCACGACGTAAGAACGGTTGAACGGCCGCCACGGCGACGGCCCGAGCCACATGTCCCAATCGATCACGTCCTTCGCCGGCTCCGGCTCGGCAGGCAGCCAGCTGTAATTGCACTCCAGCTTGTAGATCGACGCGTGCATCGTGTGCAGCCGTCCGAGCTTGCCGCTGCGGGCGAGGTGCGCGGCAAACTGGAAATTCGGCACGTTGCGCCGCTGGGTACCCGCCTGGAAAACCCGTCCCGAACGCCGCATCATATCGGAGAGCGCCTGACATTGCCCAATCGTGATGCCACAGGGTTTTTCGCTGTAGACATCCTTGCCCGCCTTCGCAGCGAGGATCGACCCGAGCGTGTGCCAGCGATCCCCGGTCGCGATCAACACCGCGTCGATGTCGGGTCGCGCGAGCAGTTCGCGCAGATCGCGGTAGGTGGCGCAGCCCTTGTCGCCATAGTGGGCGTCGGCCATCGCCTTGACCGACGCGCGCATGCTGGCCTGCACGTCGCAGGTCGCGACGTAGCGCACGTCGGATTCGGCGATCATGGTTTCGAGCACCTTCCCACCACGCGGTCCGATGCCGATGCCGGCGAGCGCGATGCGGTTGCTCGGCGCCACGCCGCCACCACGTCCGAGCACGTGCGCCGGCACGATGAGCGGGAACAGCGCGGCTCCTCCCGTCACGACCGACTGTTTGAGGAAAGCGCGACGCGTGCTGGAACGATTCTGGGGTTTTTTCGCATGCATGGGATGGACCTCCACCGAATTGGTTCAGCCCGAGCGAACTCGCTCCGCCGAGCGCGCACAATGCTTTTAGCAGCGGTGTCCGATCAGTTTTCCACCAACACCGCCGTGACGGGATAATGGTCCGATGGGAAACGGCCGCCACGGGACGAACGGTCGATCCCGCTCGCCGTCGCCTTGAAATGCACCGTATGGAAAATGAAATCGATCCGCGACCCCTTCACCGTGCCCTTAAATCCGTTGAAACTCGCCTCGTCCGGGGCCCGCGTCGGGTGTACTTCGCGATACGAGTCGATCCAACGAATCGCGCCCGGCACGGTGGGTCGGACCAGCACGGCGTAAGCCGGATTGTCCTCGTTGATGTTGAGGTCGCCCGTGAGGATCGCCGGCACGCCCGCGGCGATCGTCGCAAGTTGCTCCGACAGCACGCGACTGGCCTCGCGGCGCGCGACGACGCCTTTGTGGTCAAAGTGGGTGTTGGCGTAAACCAGTTCGCGCCCGGTCGAGGTGTCGCGCAATCGCACCCAGCTGCAAATCCGCGTGAGAGCCGCGTCCCACGACTTGCTGCCGGGAACGTCCGGCTGCTCTGACAACCAAAAATCGCCCTGCCGAACCACGGTGAAGCGATCCTCCCTATAACCGATCAAGGCCCACTCGCCCTTGCGCTTGCCGTCATCGCGGGCGACCCCGCTGAACGCGTATCCGGGCATCCGCGCGATGATGGCGTCGTGCTGATCTTCGCGCACCTCCTGAAACCCAATCAGGGTCGGCAAGAATTTTTCAATCGTTTCAAAGAAAAAGTCCTTCCGCTGCGGCCAGGAATTTTCCCCATCCTGCGCGTTCGAGGTGCGAACGTTGAACGACATAATGCGAATCGGCTCGGCCGCGCCGGCGAGGGTGGCGAGCAACAGCGCCGCCCCGAGGAAACGAAGGGGATTCATGCGGAGATTGTTCGCCGGGCACCGGCCCACGCTCAATGTCCAACTTCACCCGCAAAACAAATCTCGGGAGGCGCACACCGCCGGAATTCCCCGGCAACCGCGTTCGCCGAAAGGACGAATGATCCGGGTTTGAAAGTTTGGCGGAGATGGGCGTGCCCAGGTCCGGTGATTGGGAAATGCGGGCTTGAGCTCCGCGCGCGTTTCGCATCGCGTGCGCTCGTTGCCATGCCGCTCCCACCGACCAAGCCCGCTGCTTCTCCGCGCTGGTGCCACCCGACGGAAAACTCGCGACGGACAGATTGATTCCAAGCTCCCCGCCCATCCACATGACCGCACCCCATTTCCTTCGCGTGATTGCCGCCTCCGGCCTGATCGTTGCTGCCTCTGGACTCTTCGCCGCCTCCACCAGTCGGCCGCCGCCCAACGTTCTCTTTATCGCCGTCGACGACCTCAACGATTGGATCGGGCCGCTGCGGGGCCATCCTCAGGCCAAGACACCGAACATCGACCGGCTGGCCCAGCGCGGTGTCGTTTTCACCAACGCCCATTGCGCGGCGCCACTCTGCAACCCGTCCCGCGCGGCGGTGTTCAGCGGACACCAGCCGTTTGAAACCGGCGTGCTCGCCAACGACGAAAAAGCCATCCGCACCGCTCGTCCCGACCTCGTCCTGATCCCGCAGCATTTCCAGCAAGCCGGCTACCGCACCTACGGCAGTGGAAAACTGCTGCATCAAAAGGTCCGCGGGCTGTGCGAAGAGGAGTTTTATCCCGAGCAACGCTGGAGTCCATTCACCGCCGAGGCGACGACTTACACGGCGGCAGAACTCCCCTCGAAAGGAACCGACCACCCGCAACACCGCACCGAGCTCAAGGGCCGCCCCGTGATCCTGCCGCTCAATCGCATGCCGAGCGATCGCGCCGCTGCGTCGCCCAACGGCGAATCCTTCGACTGGGGTCCCCTGGAGGTGGACGACGCCGACATGGGCGACGGCCAAATCGCCGACTGGGCTGTAAAGCAAATCCGCGGCCAGCCGAAAACGCCCACGCAGCCCTGGTTCCTCGCCGTCGGATTTTATCGCCCGCACATTCCGCTCTTCGCGCCGAAAAAATATTTCGATCTCTACGCCGGTCTGGACATCCAGCTTCCCAAGGTGAAGGCGGACGACCTTGACGATCTCAGCGAAACCGGTCGCCGGTGGGCGCGCGATCCCGTCACCGCCGGGTCCCATGCCGCCGTCGTAAAATACGGCCAATGGAAGGCCGCCGTCACGGCCTACCTCGCGTGCGTCTCCTTCATCGATGCGCAGTTGGGCAAGATGCTCGATGCGCTCGACGCGAGCTCCGCCGCCGACAACACCGTCATCGTCTTCTGGGGCGACCACGGCTGGCATCTGGGCGAAAAGGAACATTGGGGCAAGTGGACCGGCTGGCAGCGCGCCACCCACGTGCCGTTCATCGTCTCGCCCGCCAAGAGCGGCGCGACCGCGGATTTTCCCCGCGGCGTTGTCTGCGCGGATCCCGTCGGGCTGATCGATCTTTATCCGACGCTGATTGATTTGTGCGGCATCGCCACACGGCCGGGCCTCGCCGGCCAATCGCTCGCACCCCAGCTGAAAAATCCGACGGGCTCCTCCGACCGCCACATCCTCACCTGTTTCGACGCCGGCAACTATTCCGTGACCGGACCGCGCTGGCATTACGTCCGCTACGCCGACGGCAACGAGGAACTCTACGACTCGGTGAACGATCCGCACGAATGGACGAACCTTGCCGGCCGCCCCGAAGTGCGCGCGATCCAACAGGCGATGGCCGCCAAATTACCCGCGGTTTCGGCCAGCCCCAGCGATACCCCGCCGCCAAAGGCCGGCACCAAAAAGAAGAAGAAAGCACCGCGCTGAGGAGCCGATTCCGCCGGGGCGTATCTGCCGATTTTCAGTCACGTCCCAAGAATGGCGGACGCCCTAACGTTCGTTGTTCCGCCTTCAGGCCGACTCCAAGCCGCGAACCGCCGGCCAGGGACATTTTTTGGGGACGCGACGCCCTCGTCGCGTTGTGTCGGCAACGGGGGAGTCGCCGCTCCAGGCTTCAGGGAGACCGGCGAATTCGACGTACGCGTACCCTTGCATCGCAGAATCCTCGTCCGTCACGAAGTATTACCACCTTCACTTCGGATCGCCTGCCATGACCCACGCTTCGTTGAAGTGCGCGTGTTTGATCGACTTGACCCGCGGCTTGCCCTCCGCGTCCTTCTCCGCGCCCTGCTCATCCGCCTGAAAACTGTAACTGGCGTGGAGCGTGCCATCCTTCGCCTGAAGGATGCTCGGATAGTGGAAACGGGCCGAATTGCGCGCCGTTTGCGCGGAAACGTCCCGGGTGAGTTCAAGGTGGCGCTTCCACTTCCAGGTCTTTCCCTCGTCGTCGGAAATTTGCACCGCCAAGCTGTGCCGGCTGCTCTCGGTGTCGTTGCCGATGAGGATCCAATGTCCATTGCGCAACGAGGTGACCTCCGCGCCCGAGCCCGGATTGGGCAGAGCGGTGTCGGTGACGACGCTCCACGTCTCGCCGCGGTCCCGCGACTCCGATTGATGAAGGCGCTTCGGCGGCGGACCGTTGTCCCTCATCAGGCAATACAACGAGCCGTCGCGACGCTGGACGAGGCTCGGCTGGATGTTCCCGCGACCGATGAGTGGAGTGCTGGTGTGCCACGTCTGCCCCCAGTCGTCGGAGATGTTCATCAGCGAAAAATCGAAACCGTCCGAATACAGCGGGACGATCAACCGACGTCCGTCCAGCACGAAGGGGTGCGCCCGCGTGAACCAGCCCAGCCGCCGCGTGAGTTTGTCGGCCGCCTGCGTGCGCAACGACGCGAGCCACTTCCCTCCATAGCTGCCGTCAGCGGAGGAAGGTGACGCGGCGAGCACCGCTTCGGCCTGCCGGACGAAGGTGTTCACCGCCGGCTCGAACTCCGGCCCCGGCGTCACGTGCATTACCTCGCTGAGGTCCCACTTCGGCGGCCCGGCGCGCAGATAGTCGGACGAGATGCGATATTTCATGAGCGCGGATTCCCAGGTGTTCGCGAGAATGGTCGGCCACATCAGCCAGAGCCGACCCCAAGGATCGATGAACATGCAGCAATTCGTGTCGGGATAACCCGGCGTGTCGGCCATCGTGAAACGCCCGCTCCACGTCCGCTCGCCGTGGCGCAGCCGGGCGCCCTCGACCCTGACGTCATCCGCCGTGCGCTCGCCCGAGCCGTGGAACCAACACACGATCAAATCACCATTCGGCGCCTCAACGAGGCACGACCCGTGGTTGTGCCAGTGCTCGAGGGGAAAGATCAGCTCACTGGTGTGAAACGGCGTTTCCGCGGACGCGGCGGGTGTGGGTGACGGGCCGAGTGCGGATACGAGGATGAAAACGGTGATCAGAAAACGAAGATGCGGCGACATGAACGAGGGAGAAAGGGATCGGGAGCGGGAGCGGGCGCTTCGCGTGATGAGCCTCCGAGCGAGGTCAGGAACGAGGTGGCACGACGCCCGCTTTTTGCCGCGTGAATTAAGGGCACGCAACGACGGTCTTTTGCGCGTTGCCACGCCGCCGACACCGTAGTCTGGTAGCCGGGCCGTGAGAACTCTCCCCTCCTCCGAATCGGCATGTCGTCCGCACCTCGCGTTGTTCGTGCTCGGCACACTCGCGCTTGTTTCGTGCTCGCGCCCTGCCCCCGCCCTCAAGTCCGATTCCGCCACTGCGGCCGCCCCGACGACCGGCGCCGCCGCCGCTCCCGCGACCGCATCGTTCAAATTCGCCACCCAAACACTCACCGTACCCGCGGGCTTCACCGTCGAACTCGTCGCCGCCCCGCCGCTGGTGAACCGGCCCATCTCCGTCGCCTTCGATGAGCAGGGCCGCCTCTATGCGACCGACTCCTCTGGGCTGAGCGAGCGGGCGCCGATTCAATTCGAGCAAAAGCCCCACCGCGTCGTGCGGCTCGAGGACCGCGACGGCGATGGCAAATTCGAAAGCTCCACGGTGTTCGCCGAACACATGATGTTTCCGCAGGGCGCGATGTTCTACGAGGGTTCGCTTTATGTCGGAGCACCGCCTCACATCTGGAAGCTCACCGACACCAACGGCGACGGCGTGAGCGATCAACGCGAGGCGTGGTTCGACAGCAAGACCCTCACAGGTTGCGCCAATGATCTCCACGGCCCGTATTTCGGGCCCGACGGCTGGTTCTACTGGACCAAGGGCGCCACCGCCGAGCAGACCCACACACTCGGCAACGGCAAGACCTTCGTCTCCCGCGCCGCCCACATCTACCGCGCCCGCCCCGACGGCACGGGGCTCGAGCCGCTTCTCACCGGCGGCATGGACAATCCCGTCGGCGTCACGTTCACCGCCACCGGCGAACGCATTCTCAGCGGCACCTTTTTCCAAATCGGCACCGCCGGAAAGCGCGACGGCCTGATCCACTCCGTCTACGGCGGAGTCTACGGCAAGGAGAACGCCACCACCGCCGGCCACCCGCGCACCGGGGACCTCATGCCGATCATGACGCACATGGGCGCCGCCGCGCCGTGCGGATCCGCGACGTATCGCTCGCAGGGATTCGGCGCCGACTTCACCGGCAATCTCTTCGTCTGCTACTTCAATCTCCGCAAAGTCTCGCGCCATGTGCTCGTGCCCGACGGCGCAACATTCAAGACCGTCGACACGGATTTCGTCACCTCCGACAGCCTGGATTTTCACCCAACCGACGTGCAGGAAGACGCCGACGGCAGCCTGCTCGTCATCGACACCGGCGGCTGGTACAAAATCTGTTGCCCGACCTCGCAACTCGCCAAACCCGACGTACTCGGCGGCATCTACCGCATCCGAAAGACCGGCGCCCCCAAGGTCGACGACCCGCGCGGCTTGAAGCTGCCGTGGGCCACCCTGGCGCCCGACGGGCTCGTGAAACTTCTCGCCGACGCGCGTCCCGACGTCCGGGAGCGCGCGATGCATCAGCTCGGGAAGCAGGGTTCGACCGCCGTCTCTGCGCTGACGGAAGCCGCGACCAAATCACCCACCGCCGTCGTTCGGCGCAACGCCGTCTGGACGCTCGCCCGGATCGACAGTGAGGCGGCACGAGCCGCGGTGCGTTCCGCCCTGGCCGACAAGGATGCTTCGGTTGTTCACAGCGCGATGCAGGTCGTGAGTCTCAGGCGCGACATCGCCGCGCGGTCCCTCTTGGAAAACTTCCTTGGCGGCGACGCCGCTCACGCGCGCATGGCGGCGGAAGCCCTCGGCCGCCTCGGCGACGCACGGGCCATCGAACCGCTGCTCGCCGCCACACGCCGCTTTGGCGACACGAAATTCACCACGACTGGCGCGCCCGAGGATTTTGCGGAGCGCGCGCTGGAACACTCGTTCATCTACGCCCTGATCGAAATCGGCCGGCGCGAGCCCGTCATGGCGCAGCTGAAAGCCGAGGCTTCACCCCGGCTGATCCGCGTCGCACTCGTCGCGCTCGACCAGATGACCGACGGCGGCCTCAAGGCCGAGAACGTCATCGGCTGGCTCGACTCGAAGCTTCCAATGCTGAAGCAAACCGCCGGCTGGGTCGTAAGTCATCACCCGGAGTGGGGCGGCGCGCTGGCGGATTTTTTCCGCAGTCAGCTCGCAATGAAATCGAGGACTGACGCCGAGCTCACCGATCTGCAGGCTCAGCTCGCACGTCTGGCCCCGGCGTCGGCGATTCAGGAGGTGTTGGCCACGACTGCGGGCAATGGCAACGCGAGTTCCTGGGCCCGTCTGCTCGCGCTCCGCACGATGGCCGCGGCAAACCTGAAGGAAACGCCGGCGCTGTGGCTGTCGACCGTCGCGAGCCTCCTCGGCGGCAACGACGCCGCGTTGATCCGGCAGGCCGTCGCAACCGCACGTGTCCTGCCGCTGCCGAAGGGCGGACATGCATCGCTCGCCGCGGCGCTCGCCCAGGTCGGCCGCAACCACAACGTCCCGGACGATGTCCGGCTCGATGCGCTCGCGAGCACGACACCCGCCGCGCTGTCTTCGGTTGAGCCCGCCCTCTTCGACTTTCTCTGCGCGCACCTCGAAGGAACACAGCCGATGCTCGTCCGCAGCGCCGCTGCCACGGTGCTCGCGAAGGCGCCGCTCGCGTCCGCGCAACAACTTGCGCTCACCGACACGATGAAAACCGTCGGTGCGCTCGAGGCTCCGAAACTCCTGCCCGCATTTGAACGAAACGCGAACGAGGCGCTCGGCCTGAAGCTGGTGGCCGCGTTAAAAACGTCCTCCGGCCTCCCCGGGGTGCGCCCCAGCGCGCTCAAGCCGCTCTTCGCCAAGTATCCCGCCTCCGTGCAACACCAAGGCGATGAATTGCTCACCCGGCTCAACGCCGACGCCGCGCGCCAGAACGCCCACGTCGATGCGTTGTACGAGGCGACCAAGGGCGGCGACGTCCGGCGCGGACAATTGGTCTTCAGCAGCGAGAAAACCGCGTGCGTGATGTGTCATAACATCGGTTATCGCGGCGGCCGCCTCGGACCCGACCTGACGAACATCGGAAAAATCCGCACCGAACGCGAACTGCTGGAAGCCATCGTGCTGCCGAGCGCGACCTTCGTCCGCGGCTACGAGCCGTTCGTGGTCACGACCAAGAGCGGCGAGACCCACAGTGGCATTATCCGCAAAGACGCGGCCGACGAGGTAGTGCTCGCCACGGGCCCCGAGTCGGAGCAGCGCGTCGCCCGTAGCGACATCGCGCAAATTCAACCGGGCACGATGTCGCCGATGCCGCCGGGCATGGATGCGGTGCTGACCAAGCAGGAACTGGGCGACTTGGTCGCGTTCCTGAAATCGCGGCAGTGAGCGCGGACTGCCGTGTGATTCGGCGCAATTTAGTTTCCGAAAGCTGGGGACGCGACGCCCTCGTCGCGTGGCTCGCGATCGCGACGACGGCGGCGCGGCTCCAGAGATCGCCATTCACTACGCATCGGCTGTTCCCCAAGTCCAAATATGGGGCGGCGTCCCGAGCGACGAAACTGCCGCATTGCGTTTTGTTCTTTGGCGCGCTCGTCATGGGGATGGCGTTACCCTCCGCCTCGCTGCACGCCCAAGCGACTGCAGTCGGCACGATCGAGGGCCGCGTCTTCAACCCCGGCAACGGCGCCTATCTGGAAAACGCCCGCGTCACCGTCGAAGGCACCGCAATCGAGGCCTTCACGGACGCCACCGGCTTTTACCGCATCTCCCCCGTGCCTTCCGGCCCGACGAAGCTCCGCGTCTTCTTCACCGGGATTGAGCCGCAGACCGTTACCCTCACGGTCCCGATCAGCGGGACGGTGCAGCACGACATCAATCTCGCCGCCTCTGGCGAGAGGCCCGGGAAGGACGGCCGTCCGGTCAAACTCGATCGCTTTGTCGTCAAGGAGTCGCAGCAGATGGACGGCGCGGCCCTCGCGATCAACGAGCAGCGCTTCGCCGCGAACCTGAAGACCGTCGTGGCGGCCGACGAATTCGGCGCGGCGTCCGAGGGCGATGTCGGGGAGTTTCTCAAATATCTGCCGGGCGTCTCGATGGACTACCTCGCGGGCGACGCGCGCCAGGTTTCCCTCGGCGGCGTGGAGTTCAATTACACGCCCGTGACCTTCGGCGGCTTCGGCATGACGAACGGCAACCAGGGCGGCACCAACCGCGGCGTGTCGCTCGAATACATGTCACTCAACAACGTCTCACGCGTCGAGGTGATCAACTCGCCCACGCCGGAGTCGCCCGGCGCCGCCCTCGCGGGCTCGATCAATTTCGTGCCGCGCACCGCCTTCGAACGCGCGAAGCCCCAGTACAGTTTCAGCACCTATCTCGCGATGCGGGACGACGTGCGGGATTTCAACCGCAGCATCGGGCCACGCGCAAATCCGACGCGCAAAGTGCTCCCCGGTTTCGAATTTTCCTGCGTCGTTCCCGTCAACAGCCGTTTTGGCTTCAGCCTCTCCGGCACCGCGTTTTCCCAGTATAGCGCGCGTGATTCGATGGCGAACACCTGGCGGGGCGGCAATGCGCCGACCACGGTGGCGGCCAACGGCACGACCGGCTTTCCCGACACGACGCCGGACAAGCCCTACCTCACGAGCTATGTCTTCCGCGACGGCTTTCTCGTGCGGAAGCGCACCTCCGTCGCCCTGACCGTTGACTACAAGTTCAGCGCCAACGATCGGCTCGCGTTCTCAATCAGCCGTTCCACCTACAACACGAATTACGACATCCGCGGCCTCACGTTCGGCATCACGCGGGTGCTGCCGGGAAATTTCTCGCCCGCCTTTACCCACGGCGCCGCGGGCCAGGGCGCGCTGACCGTTTCCACCGAGGTGCGCGATCGCAACACCACCACCGTCATGCCCACGCTGGTCTACCGGCACGACGGCCCGCTCTGGAAGGCGGAGGCGGGCACCGGGCTTTCCCACTCGCGCGACAGCACGCAGAGCGGCGATCGCGGCTGGTTCGCCCTGACGTCCTCCAGCCGCGCCGGCGTGACCGTGGCGTTTGACGACATCACGCCGCTGCGTCCCGGGAAGATCTCCGTCGCCGACGGCACCACGGGCGCCGCGATTAATCCGTTTGAGATCGGCACCTACGCCCTCGCCACCACCTCGCTGGCGATTCCACAAAACACCGACACCAAGCGGAGCGCTTTTGGAAATCTGCGGCGCGACTTCACGTGGCGCGGCCTACCCTTCTCCCTCAAGGGCGGTCTCAACGTCGAGAATACTATCCGCGACGACACCCGCACGATTCATCCCTCTAACGTCTCCTACAATTACGTGGGCCGCGATGGCCGGCCGAGCACCACACCGGTCGGAAGCGACGACGCCGCGGCGCCGTTTTTCTATTCGGAAATCGCGGGACGTCCGACGATGTGGGGATTCCCCAGCATCCCGGTCGTGAACAACTCCAAGCTGTGGGCGTTCTACCAGGCCAACCCCAGCCAATTCACCTCGGATGACAACGCCACGTATCGGGCCGCCGTCACTCCTTCGAAGCGGGCGGAGGAAACCGTCTCGGCCGCCTTTATTCGTGGCGATGTGCAGCTCCTGAATCACCGGTTGAAGCTCGTGGGCGGCGTTCGCGCGGAACAGACCAACATCTACGCGGAGGGGCCTTTGACCGATCCGACGCGCAATTTCCAAAGACGCGCCGACGGCAGCTTCATCCTCGGGGCGAACGGCCGGCCGCTGCTGATCGTGCCCACCAGCGACGCGCTCGGCGTCTCGAAGCTGACGTTCATCAGCCGCGGTTCGAAAGTGCACAAGGAATACCTGCGCTGGTTCCCGAGCCTCAATGCGAGCTACACCCTCAGCGAAAACCTGGTCGCCCGCGCCGCCCACTACACTTCGGTCGGCCGGCCCAATTACAACCAGTACTCCGGCGGCATCACCCTGCCCGACACCGAGGCCGATCCGAGCGTGTCGAACCGAATCACGGTCAACAACGCCGGCATCAAGCCGTGGAGCGCACGCTCGACCAACGTCGCGCTGGAATACTACTTCACGCGCGTCGGGCTCGTGTCCGTGAGTGTGTTCCGCCGTGATTTCAAAAACTTCTTCGGCAACATCGTGCGGCCGGCCACCACCGATTTCCTCGCGCTCTACGGACTCGATGCCGCCACCTACGGCGACTACTCGGTCTCGACGCAGTACAACCTCGAAGACGAGGTCCGGATGGAAGGCTTTTCCTTCAACTACAAACAGGCGCTCACGTTTCTCCCGTCGTGGGCGCGGGGCGTGCAGGTTTTTGCCAACGGCAGCACTCAACACGCCAGCGGCGCCGCGTCCGGAGAATTCCAGTACAGCCCGCGACTCGCCAACGCCGGCATCAGTTTCACGCGGCCGGGCTACAGTCTGCGCGCGGATCTCAACCAGCGCGGCCGCCAGCTCGTCAGCACGCTTTCGGGCCGCAGCATCGAGGCCGGGACGACCCGGTGGGCCGCGCCGCGGACGTCAATCGATCTCACTGCTGAGCGCCGGGTGTGGCGTCAATTCAGCCTCTTCGCCAAGTTCCGCAACGTGACCGACGTCGGCGTGGACTTCGAATTCTACGGCCCGAGCACGCCCGCCGTCGCACGCTTCCAGCAGCGGGAACGCTATGGCGCGCTCTGGACGTTCGGGCTCAAGGGGACGTTTTAGGCGGAAGATTCCGAACGCGGAGAGCAGGAACCGATCAAGATATCATCCATCCATTAAATCCGGTTGGTGGTTGATCCGATTTGAGACTGGGGCCGCGACGCCCTCGTCGCGGTTCCGTGCCACGCGACGAGAGCGTCGCGTCCCCAGGAAAACCACAACGACCAAGTCGCCCCGCTCACTTCTCCCGGCCGCCGCCTCGATATTCGGGGCGCCGTGACAATTGCTCCATATACGGCTTGTACTCCGGCGAAGTCATCCAGTCGCGTGACTTTGGTTCCGACGCGCTCACCTTGCCCTCGGGATAGTCTTTGCCTGCGTAACTGGCGTCGACCGACTCGTTCCACTTGAGCAACGCCTCCTGCAGCCGGCGCGCGACGTCGGGATTTTCGACCGAGATGTCCTTCGTCTCCCGGGGATCGGCATCCAGGTCGAATATCTCAAATTTTCCGCCGGCGATTTTTTGCGTCACGATCTTGTAACGGTTGTCGACCAGCGCGGCGCGGCCGGTGTGGCGAAACGCGAGCGGTTTCGAACGAGAACCGACCTCCTTGGTGAAGAGCGGACGAAGGCTGCTGCCGTCGGCTGGCTGGAGCATCGCCGACGCCGGCAGACGCGTGATCTCCGCAATCGTCGGGAAAATATCCACCGTACCCGCCGGATAACGCGTGATGCGGGGCGTGCGGATTACCGCGGGCCATTCGATGATCGCCGGCACCCGCAGGCCGCCCTCGTAGACGGAACCCTTGAAACCATGGAGGTCGGCCACCGTGCTGGGCTTGATTTCGGGCAGGCCGCCGTTGTCACTGCAGAACCACAACAGCGTATTGTCGGCCAGCCCGAGTTTCCTCAGTCCGGCGCGCAAGGTGCCGATACTGCGATCGAGCGCGACGAGTTCACCGTAGTGGTGCTGCGAGAGCTTTTGGAGTGCGCCAAAATCCTTCATGTCGCTGTCGACCGCGTGAAACGGCGCGTGCGGCGAGCCATACCAAATGACCGTGAACATCGGTTTTCCTGCACTGCGGTTCTTCTCCAGCTGCTTCAGCGCCTCGGCCACGATAATCTCCGACGAGTCGCCCTTGAATTCCTCGAACACGCCCTTGCGGCTCATAATGGGATCGCGGTCGAAGAAATTCGTCACCGACAGCCACTCATCGAACCCAAACTCGCCGGGGTTGTGGTCGTCGGTGCCGAGCACCGGTGCGCCCGGCCCCTTGAAGCCGTTAAGATGCCATTTGCCGAAATGCGCGGTCGTATAACCGGCGGCGCGCAGCGCCTGCGCGACCGTCTTTTCCTGCCGGCGCAGGGCGTAGCCGTGGTTTTCGACGCCGCACCGGTCGTTGGAACGCCCCGTCATCACCGTCGATCGCGTCGGCGAACAATTCGGCGCGCCCGCGTAAAACCGATCAAAGCGCAGCCCGCTCGCCGCCATCGCGTCGAGGTTCGGCGTCTTCAACACCGGGTGCCCGATGTAGCCCGTTTCGCCCCAACCCATGTCGTCGGCCATCACGAGGATGATGTGCGGGCGGGATAAATCGGCAGCCGCGAAGACGGCGGCCGCCAAGGCCAGAAAAACTACCGGGAGGAAGCGGAGAGTACTCATAGAATCAGTAAACTGGGGCCGCGACGCCCTCGTCGCGGTTTGGGATCGAAACTCCAACACGCTGGTCAACGCGACGGGGGCGTCGAGCCCTCAGAAATTTCCGTCCCGCCATCACCACGTGCCCTTGATGCCGAACGTCCAGAGCGAGGCGTAGTCGATGCGGGTGCGGAACCGGGCGACGGCCGGAGTGTTCGGCCCGTAAATCTTCACGTCCTCTGTCGCGTCACCGATGTTCCGGAAGTTGTAGAAGAACGCCATCTGCTTCCAAAAATAAACTTCGCCGACGACATCGATGTAGAGGCGCTTGGACGTCCAGTTGAACGTGCCCGGTTCGATGCTGGCGCCCGAGATGAGCGCGTTGCGCGAACGCCCGCGGTAGTTCCAGTTCACCCGCACATTGTATTTCGGCCGGGTCAGGCTGACGCCCCAGCTGCCGCTGCGCGGAATGAAGCCGGCGAACGAGACGGTTTCGTCGCCGAGCACGCGCTGCGCGCTGCCGTTGGCGAACACCTGGACGCCGCGGGCCCACGTCGGCAGAAACGTCAACGCCTGCTTGTAGCTGAAATCGAGGCCCTCGGTCCGCACCGTGCCCTCGACATTGTGCTGGGTCGAAACGTCGTAGGCGCCGTAGACCGCGGGATCCAGGCCGTAGAGCGCGAGAAACTCCGGCGTCGGCGCGAACACCGTGTCGCCGAAGAAATTGTCGATCTGCCGGCGGAAGGCGCCGATCGAGATTTGGCCGACACCCTCAAAATAACGCTCCAACCGCACGTTCACGGTCTGCGCGTCCCACGCCTTGATCGCGGCGTTGTTCACGTTGATGCGGTTGGCCGCGGTCGGAGGATTTCCCGTATCCGGCAGGGTGATGCCTCCGGAGTATTGGATGAAGTTGGGCCGGCCGACCGATTGGTAATAGGCGGCGCGCGCAATCAGGTTTTCCCGGATGTTGTAGCTCGCGTTCAAGCTCGGGAAGTACCGTAGGTATTCCTTCTCGGTGTGCGCCCCCCGGTCGAGAAACGTGAGCTGGGAAACCCCCAGCGCATTGGTCGTCGGCACAATCAACACGGGCGTACCATTGGGGTTGCGGACAATTTGGCCGCCGGCGTTGCGCTGATAATTGAGCGTCGGATCGCTCAGCGGGCCGTCGCCCTGCGCGTTGGTCTGCTCGGCGCGGACGCCGCCGACCAGTTTCAGCCGGTTTTGCAACAGGCCGACATCACCCCGGATGTAGAGTGCCGACACGATCTCCTCGGAATGCTTCGAGGCGTTGACCTGGTTGCGATAGGTGGTGTTCGCGACCTGAGTGAACTGGCTCGGGTTGGCCACAGAGTACTCGTAAATCTTGCGGTTGCTGGGCGTCTCAAGTTTCGGAAAGCCAAACGGCAAAATCCGTTGAGAGTAGATCGGATCGAAGAACGGCGACGGACTGTCGTCGTTACCCACCGGAGTCGTGCTGGCGCGGCCGTCCCGACCCACGAAATTGAGCGTCCCGGTACCACCACGATTGTCGCGAACGATCTCCCGCACGTCGAAGCCGGACTTCAAAACGAAGGGGATGCCGGTGAAGAAATTGCGGCGCAGGCTGCCGTACGCCGTCTTCTGGCGATCCACGTTGGTGTCGACCTGGGTCGTCGCCGAAACGATCGAATAGGTCGAGAGCGAGAACGGATCGATCGGGGCCCCGGTCGGGCCGTCCCGCACCGTGATTTCCCGGGGACGCAGGTAGAACATGTCCTTGAACGCGATCGTGACGTTGGAACGCTGCATCGTGACATTGCGGAAGTAACCCTGCTCGGTGTCCGGATTGCCATCGTCCTGCAGCGAATACCCGACGCCCAGATCGGCCTTCCACACGGGCCCGTCGTGCCGCCAGACCGCCGTCGGCATGCGGGTGCGGTTGAAGCGATTTCGCTCTTGGTGGACCGTCTGCAAAATGCCGGCTCCGGTGGTGCCCTGCGTCGAGGTGGTCGTGAAATTTCCCGGCAGGATTCCGCCCGCGTTGAAGTTGACGCTGGACACGATGTACTGGCCGTCGAACGACGAGTACTGGAATCCGACGGTGACGCGGTCGTAGGGGGTGAACCTGAGGTCGACGCTGCCGCCAACGGAACGGCGGGTCGTGACCTTCGGCGCGTCCTGCACCTGATAGGCCGAGAGGTACGGATTACCGACGGTCGTGTGCGGGAACGCAACGCCGTTGGTCGCAGATTGAACGCCACGCCAGACGTTCTGGTTGTTGTCCTGCGGCGAATAGTTGGTCGAGGTGCCGGCGGAGAGGGTGTAGCCGAACCATTTGTTCACCGGGGCGACGTAAGCGAAGTCGAAACCAGGATGCACATTGCGTGTCGCGCTCGGCTTCGGTCCGGGAACTTTCTTGAGGTCGCGGGCGTTGTCGCGGGTGATGACATAGACACTGGCATTGAGCAGCGGCTTGACGCGCTCGAAGGAACTGCGCGGCACCATGTTCACTGAACCGGCGAGGGCGGAGCCCTGCGACTCCGGCGTGGGCGAGTACGACACCTCGATCCGCGAGAGGTTGTTGATCGAGATCATGTCCGACGCCACCGAACGGCCGGTCGCGTTGCCGGGTGCAGAAGCGATCGCGAACCCATCCAAGGTCACCGGCACATTGTCGGAAGGCACGCCGTTGATCGAAATGTCGCGGGCGTTGCCACCGGTGTAATCGATCGTGACGCCGGGCAGGAATTTCAGGAACTCGGCCGCGTTGCCTTCGGCGACATTGCCGAATTCATCGGTGGAAAGCACGTTCTTGATATTGGAGGCAAACCGCTGCTCGTTGATCGCAAGGGCCGCCGCATCCATCTCGCGCGACGTCGTGACGCGAAACTCGTCGAGCTTCACCACCGTGCCATCGATCTTGGTCGTGGTGCCAGCGAGCGAGACATCGTGTTTCGTCACCTGGCCGGACAGCACCTCGACCGACACCGTTTGAGTCGGCAATCCAGTGTAGCGGGTCGTCAGGCGCGCAGTTCCGACTGGGACATTGGTCAGGCGGAATGAACCGTCCGAGTCGGAAAACGTTTCCAACGACGTGCCTTCCACCGTGACCCGGGCGCTCTCGACATACTCACCGTTGCGCGGATTGAGCACGCGTCCCTCGATCGTGCCGACAGCAACAGACTGGGCGAGGGAGCATTGGGCGGCAGCTCCGAACCCGACGACGAGCAACAAGCAGCGCACGCGCTCCAACAGGAAAGAGATCGGGTTTTTCATGAAGCATGACACGGCTGGGCCCATGCGCCGAAAGGTGAGCGAGTTCGCGTCACCAAAGCGGGATCAGCCGTGAGGTTTTGAGGTTTGGTTGGATTCCCCATCACGCGGTGGGCCGCGCGACAAGGATCAGGTTCGTTGAACCAAAGCACGCCTTCCCGCCCGCACAAGCGAATTTCCGGCAACGGTCTGCCGCTCGTGTCAGATATTCGGCTATTTTCCCGCCTTCAACGTCCGATCGAGAAACGCGCGCGCCCGCACGTCGACCTCGGGATCGTTGAAGCCGCCGTGGCCACCATCCTTGACCACGTAAAGTTCAGCGTTCACGCCCGCCTTTTGCAACGCGGCCAGCAGCGTTTCACCCTGCGGCAGCGGCACGAGCGGGTCGCTGTCGCCGTGAACAATCAGGAACGGCGAATCGCCCTTCGACACGCAGGTCATCGGGCAGGCGAGATGCGCGTTCTCATTGGTTTCCTCCACCGGACCACCGACGAGTTTTGCCTCAAGCGCAACGAGGTCGTCGGCGTCCGAGGGGAACTGCACTTCGCCTTCACCACGTTCCCTTGATGCCCATCGTCCAGAGCGAAGCGTAGTCAATGCGCTGGCGGAACTGGGCGTGTTCCGGCGTGTTCGGCCCGCGAATCTCGGTGTCTTCCGTCGCGTCTCCGAAGTTGCGCAGGTTCACAAACAACCCGACTCGCTTCCAGAAATAGTATTCGCCGAGCACGTCGATATAGAGCCGCTTGGAGGAATAATTAAACGTTCCGGGCTCGATCCCCACCCCCGTGACCGGCGCATTGCGCTGGCGGCCGCGATAGTTCCAATTCACGCGCGCGTTCCATTTTTCCCGCGTCAGACTGACGCCCCAGCTTCCGCTGCGGGAGATGAATCCGGCCAGGGAGGCGGTTTCGTCGCCGAGAAGCCGCTGCGCGCTGCCATTGGCAAAAACCTGGACCCCGCGCGCCCAGGCGGGAAGAAACGTGAGCGCCTGCTTGTAGCTGAAATCAACACCCTCCATCCGCACCGGGCTGCTCAGGTTCCGCTGGGTCGCGACGTCATAGGGAGCGTAAAGCGAGGCATCGAGGTCGTACTGCGCCAGAAACGCCGGGGTGGCATTGAAGACGGTGGCACCGAAGAAATTATTGATCTCGCGGCGGAAGCCACCGATCGAAACCTGACCGACGCCTTGGAAGTACCGCTCGATCCGCAGGGAGAAGGTCTCCGCCTGCCAGGCCTTGATCGCCGAGTTGTTGACCACGATCTGGTTATTGTTCGCCGCCGGCAAGGCGGTGTCAGGGAGGGTGATCCCACCCGTGTATTGGCTGAAGTCGGGCCGCCCAGTGGACTGGAAATAGGCGGCGCGGGCGATCCAGTTTTCGTTGACTGAGTAGCTCGCATTCAGGCTGGGGAAGAGGCGTAAATACTCATTTTCCGTGTGCGCGCCCCGGTCGATGAACGTAAGCTGCGACACACCGAGAGCATTGGTGGTCGGAACGATGAGGGCCGGAGTACCGTTGGCGGCGCGCACGATTTGGCCGCCCGCCGTGCGCTGGTAATTGCGCGTCGGGTCGTTGAGCGGTCCGGCGGCCTTGACGTTGGTCTGCTCCGCCCGCACCCCGCCAACCAGTTTCAACCGACGATCAAAAAAGGCGACGTCACCGCGGAGATAGAGAGCGGAGACAAGTTCCTCCGAAATTCTCGAGCCCGCGACCAGGTTGCGGTAGGTAGTATTGTCGTTCACCGAAAACTGCGACGGGTTCGCGACATAATTTTCATAGAACTTGCGATTGCTGATGGTCTGCAATTGGGGAAAACCAAAAGGCAAGATGCGCTGCGAATAGATTGGGTCGAAAAACGGCACGGCCCCATCGTCGCTGCCGACGGGAGTCGTACTCGCCCGGCCATCGCGCCCGGCATAGTTGTAGGTGATGTTTCCACCCCGGTAATCGCGCAATGACTGCCGCAGGTCGTACCCGGTTTTCAGGGTGAAGGGGATCGAAGTGAAGAAGTCCCGGCGGAGGTTGCCGTAGGTCGTGCGCTGCAGATCGTAGGTACGGTCCGCCTGGCGCGTCGCTGAAGCGATGGCATAGGTGCCAAGATTATAGGGATCGATCGGGGCGCCCGTCGTCCCATCGGTGACCGTGATGCGGCGGGGCCGGAGATAGAAAATATCATCGAAGGCAATCGTCACTCCCGTGCGCTGCGCGGTGACCACCCGAAAATAGCCCTGATCGGTGTCACGGTTGTAGTCGCTTTGCTGGGAATGCCCGACGCCGAAATCGGACTTCCACACCGGACCGTCGTGCCGCCAGATAAATGTCGGCATATAAGTGCGGTTGAAGCGGTTTCTCTCCTGATGCGCCGTGGTCAGGGTGCCCGCACCGAGCGCACCGCGGGTGGAGAACGGCGTGAAATCGCCCGGGAGCACACGGACCGTGTTGAAGGTCACGTTCGAGACGAGGAAACGGCCGTCAAAGGACGAATATTGGAAGCCAAACGTGAAGCGATCCTTCGGCGTCAACCGATAGTCAATCGAAGCTCCCAGCGCGCGCCGGGTCGTCACCTTTGGCGCGTCCTGGATGAGGTATTGGGAAAGATACGGTTTGTCGGGGGTCGTATTGGGGAAAGCCGCCCCGTTGGTGGCGGTGTTGGCCCCGCGCCAGACGGTCTGCGCATTGTCCTGCGGCGAATAATTGGTCGAAATGCCGGCCGACAGCGTGTATCCGAAATTTTTATTCACCGGAGCCACATAGGAAAAATCGAACCCGGGATGCACATTCGGAGTGGGGCTCGGCTTTGGACCGGGGACCTTTTTGAGGTCGCGCGCGTTGTCGCGGGTCAGCAGGTAGAGGCTCGCGTTGAGGCTCGGGCGCGAGCGCTCAAAGGCGCTGCGCGGCACCATGTTGACCGAACCGGCGAGAGACGCCCCCTGCGAATCGGGCGTGGGGGAATAGCTCACTTCGATGCGGGAAAGATTATTGATCGAGATCATGTCCGACTGCACGGCGCGCGTGGTGATTCCTCCCGTCGCCGCCGCCGCGACACTGAAACCGTCGACCATCACCGGGACATACGCCGAAGGCACGCCGTTGATCGAAATATCACGCGCGTTGCCGCCGGTGTAGTCGATCGTGACACCGGGCATAAACTTGATGAACTCCGCCGCGTTGCCCTCGGCGACATTGCCGTACTCCTCGGTCGACACCACGTTTTTGATGCCGGAGGCATATCGCTGCTCGTTAATCGCGAGCGCGGCGGCGTCCATCTCCCGCGTGGTTGCCACCCGAAACTCGTCCAGTTTCACCACCGTCCCGTCCGACTTTGCCGGGGCACCGATCAGCGATATTTCGCGTTGGGTCACCTGGCCGGCCTTCACCTCCACCGCGACCGTTTGCGGCGGCAGCCCGGTGTAAAGTGTCGTCAGCCGGGCCCCGCCCGCCGGGACATTGGTCAGGCGGAACGATCCGTCCGCCTCGGAAAACGTTTCGAGGGAGGTCCCCTCCAACGTGATCCGGGCGTTCTCCACATACGCTCCGTTGCGGGGATTGATCACGCGCCCCTCGATCGTGCCGACACCAACAGACTGGGCGAGAGAGCATTGGGCGGCAGCCCCCAAGCCGACGACGAGCAACCAGAGGCGCACGCGCACCAACAGGAAAGAGATCGGATTTTTCATGAAGCATGAGACGGCTGGGCCCATGCGTCGAAAAGTGAGCGAGTTCGCGTCACCAGCGCGGGGTCAGCCGTGAAGTTTTGAGGTTTGGTTGGATTCCTCACCAGGCGGTGGGCCGCGTGACAAGGATGAGGTGCCAAAAGACAAAGCACGCCTTCCCGCCCGCACAAGCGAATTTCCGGACGGCACCCGATGACGGGCGCAGCTGCCGATTGACGGTGGCGGCGACTTGACAACGTGCAGGTCGGCCTCACCTGACCGCACCGGTTACGGTGCGGTTGGGAACCGTCAAACGAGAGATGCGCCCCCCGTTGACGAACGCCGAGCGCTCGTTGTGACAAGAGGCGAGATGTGAACACGGATCGGTTGGTGATCCGGATTGAAAGGAACGACGGTTTCCGAATCGCCACCGGCCGGCGCTGGAAAGGTTCGTTTCTTCAATCAAAAACCCGAAACCGACCCAACGTCGCACTTGAGAGTTGAACGTCGTGCGAGGGGTGTTGACCGTCCTCGCCTCAGTCCATGAGCGACGCATCGCGATCTCCTGAATCCCCGCCGGGCGAAATCACTCTCCTGCTCCAGCAGGCCGACCAGGGCGATTTGCAGGCGGCAGACCGCATCCTCCCGCTCGTCTACGACGCGTTGCGCAAGCTCGCCGCGGCGAAAATGGCCCGTGAATCCGCCGCTCAGACACTCCAGCCGACCGCCCTGGTGCATGAGGCGTGGCTACGGCTCGGAGGCGAAGCCCAACCCAACTGGAAGAGTCGCGCTCAATTTTTCGCGGCCGCCGCCGAAGCCATGCGGCGTATCCTGATCGATCATGCACGTCGCCGCCGCGCCGTCCGCCATGGGGGTGAGCTCGAGAAAGTCAGCGCGAACGCCACCGGCTTCGACATCGCGGCGCCGGCGAATGACGCTGAACTCCTGCTCCTGCATGAGGCGCTCGACGCTCTCGCGGCGCACGATGCCCGCAAGGCCGAGCTGGTGAAGCTCCATTATTTCGTCGGCCTCAACCTGCCGCAAATCGCGGAAATATTTGAGATCTCTCCGCGCACCGCCGACCGCGACTGGGCCTTTGCCCGGGCCTGGCTGTTCAATGAGATCGAGCGGTTGCGAAAATGATCCCGAGGCGGCGCAGGCGCGAGAACGTCATTCCCGCGTAGCGGCGAGCGTCCCTGCCTGCCGAAAAAAATGCCGATGGCATGTCGAGTTTGGCGACCGGATCTCGCGCTAAGGGGCATGACACTGCTACTCCCATGACCTGCGCACCCCTCCTACTCTGGCATACCCCGCGTTGCCGCCATCCGATAGCACAGGCGGCCCTTGCCACTCCCGAGGACGTCCCGCAACCTCACTTTCATTCCACCTCAACCGCCGCTGCTGAAGTTCTCAATCGCGGCATCCTCTCCTCATGAACCGTGACGACGAAGTGTTCGGTGGTGCGCTCACCCTGCCCGAAGCCGAGCGCGCTGCATATTTGGAAAAAGCCTGCTGGGGCGACGGGGAACTCCGTGACCGGGTCGTGGCGTTGTTGCGCGGCCATGAACGAGCGCGGAACTTTCTCACCGCCCCGTTGACGCGTCTGGTCGAAGCCACCCCCGAGGAAAAACCCAGCGACAAGATCGGCCGCTACAAACTCCTGGAAAAAATCGGCGAAGGCGGTTGCGGCGTGGTGTGGATGGCCGAACAGGAAGTGCCCGTCCGCCGCCGCGTCGCGCTCAAGGTGATCAAGCTCGGGATGGATACCAAGGCCGTCGTCGCCCGCTTCGAGGCCGAGCGTCAGGCGCTGGCGCTGATGGACCATCCGAACATCGCCAAGGTCTTCGACGCCGGCACGACCGACACCGGACGGCCGTTCTTCGTGATGGAGCTCGTGCGCGGTATTCCGATCACGCGTTATTGCGACGACAACAACCTCCCCACCGAGCAGCGGCTGCAACTGTTCATCTCGGTCTGTCACGCGATCCAACACGCGCACCAGAAGGGGATCATCCATCGCGACATCAAACCGTCGAACGTCCTCGTCGCGCAGCACGACGAAATCGCCGTGGCGAAGGTGATCGACTTCGGCATCGCCAAGGCGACGCAAGGCCGGCTCACCGACTCGACGGTGTTCACCGCGTTTGAGCAATTCATCGGCACGCCGGCCTACATGAGCCCCGAGCAGGCCGAGTTCAGCGGGCTCGATGTCGACACCCGCAGCGACGTCTATTCGCTCGGCGTCCTCCTCTACGAGTTGCTTACCGGCAAACCGCCCTTCGATCCCAAGAGCATGCAACAAGCCGGCCTCGACGAGATCCGCCGGATCATCCGCGAGGTGGAACCCCCGCGACCCTCCACGCGACTGAGCACCCTGGCGCTCTCGGATCGCACCGTGCTCGCCAAACTCCGGGGCACGCTGCCCACACAACTCACGACGCAGATCAGCGGCGACCTCGACTGGATCGTGATGAAGTCGCTCGAGAAAAACCGCGCGCGCCGCTACGAAAGCGCGAGCGCATTCGCCCTCGATGTGGCCCGTCATCTGAGCAACGAGGCGGTCGTGGCCCGCCCGCCCAGCACCGGGTATCTGCTCCAAAAACTGATCCGCCGCCACCGGGTCGCCTTTGCGACCGCGGCCGCGATTGGCGTCGTCCTCGCGCTCGGCGCCACGGTCAGCACCTGGCAGGCGATTCGCGCCACGCGAGCGGAGCGGATCGCGACGGCCGCCGAGCAGACCGCGGTGCGCGGCGAACAGGAACAGAGCCGGCTGCGCGAGGCCGCCCAGCGCGCGCAGGCCACCGAGTCCGAACTCCGCACCCAAGCGGAGGCCGAGCGGCTCGCGGCGCGCCGCCGGGCCTACGTGAGCGACATGAACGTCCTGCAACAGTCCCTCGCCGCCGACAACCTCGGGCGCGCGCAGCAATTGCTCGACCGCCAGCAGCCGAAAGCGGGCGAGGTCGATCTGCGCGGCTGGGAGTGGCGTTACCTGTGGCAATACTGCCGGAACGATGCCACCTCCGTGCTCACGAACGAGCCGATGATGGAAGCACGCCTGGCGGTTTCGGCTGACGGTGAATGGCTCGCCACCGCGCAGTCATCGCCCGACACCGTGAAGCTGTGGAATCTGCGCACCCGGCAGTCCACCACCGTGCCCCTGCCGGAAAACTGCACCTGGCCGGTGATCGCGTTTGTGCCGCACGAGCCCTGGCTCATGATCGGATGGCAGGTGGGCAAGGATTTCAGAAACCAGCGAGGTGGCTTCCGGATCTGGAATTTCGTCACCCAACAGGTGGTGAAGGAGGAGTCGATCTTCTTCGGCCCGAACCAGATCACGATCGCCGAAGACGGAAAGAGCTTCGTCAGCCTGCACTCGGGCTCCGGCTGGGCGAACATGGGGCGGCTGTCCACGTTTGATCGATTCCAGCGCCATCACTACAGTCGCTCCGGACCACACGTGATGACGCGTGATCTGAAACTCGCCGCGCGGCAAGTGGAAGGAGGCGTGCTGACGGTCGAGGACTATTCCGAGAACAAAATCAGCAATGTCAGCGGCTCGACGCCCACTCCGATCCGGACGAAGTGGAAAAGCCCGCCGGCGCAGGGACGACTCACGAGCCTCGCGTTTTCCCACGACGGAAAACTATTGGCCGCTGCCCGCGACAACCTGGCATCCACCATCACGCTGTTCGAGGCCGAGACCGGGCGAGAGATCGGCACGATGACCGGACATGGCTCTTACGTGAACGCGATGGTGTTCCTGCGGGACGGCAAGACGCTTGCGACGGGCGCGGCCGATCAGACCATCCGGATCTGGGACGTGGAGACGCGGACGCTCCGGCGCACGTTGCGCGGGCACACGCGGCCGGTGACCGACCTCGTGCTGTTGCCCAACACCAACACGCTGGTCAGTTCTTCGGGTGATGGCACCGTGCGCTTCTGGGACACGATGGCCACGCGGTCGCCCGCGCATTTCCAGATCAATGGAAAGTTTGGCGCCAGATGGTATTTCACCCAAGACAGCCAGTCGATCGTGGCGAACGAAGACGCCAACAAAGTGGTGCGTTTCCACGGCCGGCAGTTTCGCGAACGGACCCAGTTGGGCGGTCCGGAGCCGCTCCTGGCGTTGTGTATGGCGAACGAAGCGCCCCTTTTCGCGGGCTTGCAGTTCGATGGAAAAGGCACGGGCAAGGGCATGGTCCAGATCTGGAACTACGAGCTGGGCGAAAAACTGCGGGAAATCCCTGCCCCCGAGGAAGCGGCCGTTCCCGTCGCATTCACCGAACAGGGAAAGAAACTGCTGCTGGAGTATTGGGACAAAAATGAGGCTCTGCGCGGCTTGGCCGAATGGGACGTCACGACCGGAAAAAAACTCCGGAGCTGGCCGCGCGCCACCACGCAGGGATTGCCGGTCGTCTCGGACGATGGCCGCCAGTGTCTCATCCGACCGACGAATGTCATCGGCCAGTATCCCTTCAGTTACGAGGGCGAGTTGGTGATCCCGCACGATGCCCCGTGTTCGATCATCGACCTGACCACGGGCGTCGAACGCAAAATCGAGGGGATGCAGGCGGGCTTCCGACCTGCGCGTTTTTCCCGTGACGGACAGTTCTTCGTCGCGCCGACGGGAACGTCGCTGTCGGTGTGGGACACAAAGACGTTTCAAGTGGTGAAAACCGTTACGGCCAATGGTTCCGTCCACGTGCCGCAAGGCGCACTCTTTTCCCCCGATGGCGGGCGAGTGGTGGCGGTGGCCAGCGGCGCCGAGGCCGTGCGCTTCTGGGATTATCTCAGCGGCGAACAAGTGCTCAGCCTGCCCGTGCCCGGCGCGAAGCTGGCGGACGCCGCATTTTCGCCGGACGGGAATTGGCTGGGCGCGGTGGGGAGAGCAGGTGGACTGTACCTCTGGCGCGCGCCCTCGTGGGCGGAGATCGAGGCGGCCGAAAAATCGGAGGCGAAACGTTGATTGGTCGTCGAAAAGGCAGGGACGGATCTCCGAGCCGTCCGCAAAATCGGTGGGAATCTCGGTACGAAGAACCGGACGCCTCGGAGAGGCGTCCCTACCGTCCGGAAGAATTCTGCCTCATGAATTAGCGAAGATTAGCGGTTAACCCACTGCTGAATTTAGGATGAAAGAAGAATTCAGAAACATACCCGCCCACCGTCCGCTACGGCTTCTGCCAACATTAATCTCCTTCGCTGGCGGTTTCGTCCGCGAAATCGCGCGTTAGGAGAGACTCCACCATCACCATGCATTCGCCCCACTCCCTCACCTCGCTCCTCCTGGCGGTGATTCTGCCCGCCGTCCTCACCGCGCAAACGCCCGCGCCGACCGCCGCGCCCGCGCAGCTCGAGCCGTTCGAAGTCACCGGCTCGCGCATCCGGCGCCTCGACTATGAGATGCCCTCTCCGGTGGTCACGTACACCCCCGAAGACTTCCTCGCCACGGGCTATGCCACGTTCGGCGAGTTCATCCAGAATCTCCCGTTCACCAACGGCGATTTCAACTCCGAGCTCAATCCCACCGGCACGTGGATCCCGGGCGCCGTCACCGCCAATCCGCGCGGCCTCGGCGCCAACCGCCTGCTTACCCTCGTCAACGGCCGCCGCACCGCGCCCTTCAGTTTCACCAACGCGCTCAGCGGCTCGCCGCAGTCGGAATTCAACTTCAACAGCATCCCGTTCGACGCGGTCGAACGCGTGGAATATCTCAAGGACGGCGCCTCGTCCCTCTACGGCTCCGACGCGATCACGGGAGTGATGAATGTCATCCTGAAAAAGAACTACTCGGGTGCCTCGCTCGATCTCTTCTACACCAATCCGCTCCAGGCGCGCGACGCCCAGACCCGGCGCGTGAGCTTCACCGCCGGTGGGGCCAAGGGCCCCTGGGATGGCATGCTCGGACTCTCCCACCAGGAGCGGCACGCCAGTTACCTGCCGGATTTCGGGGTGAAGTCCACCGACTACCGCTATCTCGGGGTCAAGGGCTCGGACTTCCGGACCATCTACATGCCGCCGTCGTTTCTCAATCTTGTGGCGGCGGATGCCAGGGCGGCGGGCCTCGGCACCGTGGGCGGGTTCTATGTGATCCCGGGCGGCGTGCCCACGAGCAATCCGACCAAGGCCAGCTTCGTTTACACCGGCGGTTCGAACACCGCGACCATTCCCGACGCGAATCGCTACGATAACGTCGCCAACGTGCAGATCAATCCGGCGAGCGACACCACGAGCGTCTTCGGCATGGCGGGCCGCCGGCTCACGCCGAAGGTCTCGGCGTACGCCCAATTCTCCTACAACCGCAGTCAGACCTACTACGAGGACCTGCCGATCAGCGGCCCTTATGACCTCGGGACCTCGCTGCCCGCGACCAATCCCTACAATCCGCTCGGCATCGCGGTCCCCGCCCAGCGCTTTGCCATTTCCTCGGGCGACTTCCGGCCGCGCAACAAGGTGGTCAGCCAGGCCGTGACCGCGATCACGGGGCTGCGCGGACACTTCAGGGAAACGGGTGAGTGGGAATCGGCCGTCAGCTACGGCAACAACCACTCCGTCTACACCCAGGATGGCGCGCTGCCCGCCGAATTCCGAGCCGCCATCAATGGCACGACGCGCGCCACCGCCTACAATCCCTTCGGCCCGTCGGACAATCCCAACCTCATCCGGGAATTGTTCAGCCATCGTTTCACGGTAAACGACAATCTCACCGAGGCGCTCAGCGCGACCCTCACCGTCTCCGGCAAGCCGTGGAAACTCCCGCTCCGCGGCGCCGGCGAGATCGGCGCGGCCGCCGGCTATGAATTCCGGCAGGAGTCGATCGACGTGCGGCCGAACCGGACGACCTACTTCGCCAACATCGGCGCGCCGCAGGTCCCCTGGGCCGGGGAGCGGCAGGTGCACGCCTTGTCCGCGGAGATCAACGTGCCTCTGCAAAAGTGGTTCGAACTCCAACTCGTCGGCCGCCACGAGCGCTACAGCGATTTCGGATCGACGACCAATCCCAAGGTGGGCGTCGCGCTGCGCCTGCCCGAGACGCGCTTCGCGTCCGTGATGCTGCGCGCCACCCGCTCGGAATCTTTCAAGGCGCCGGACTTCGGCCAGCTCTACCAGCCGCGGACCTTGGCAAACTCCGGCGGCGTCGTCGATCCGCTCCGCCCGCAGGATGGTTCGCGAAATGTCACGCTGGTCCTTGGCGGTAGTCCGACGCTCAAGCCTGAGAATGGCACCGTGCAATACGCCGGCGCCGTGTTTGACGTAAAAGCGGTACGCGGGCTCAGCTTCACCGCCGATTATTTCGACATCCAGCTCCGCGAAGTCATCAGCACGCTCGACTCCGCCTATTTGCTTTCGCCCGAGGGGCGGCAGCTTTTTCCCAATAATGTCGTGCGCGACAACAGCACGCAGAATCCGGGCCCCATCACATCGCTCATCGCCATTTACCAGAACCACGGCTTCCAGCTCTACCGCGGCTGGGACTTCGGGGCGCGTTACCTTTCGCCGCGCACACGCTGGGGCCGGTTCAGCTTCAACGCCACCGCCACCCAGGTGGTCAAGAAGGGTAGCGACTTGGGGACCGGCCTCGGCTTCATCGACGTCACGGGCGTCAATCGGACGCCGGTCTGGCGCAGCAATCTCTCGGCCGGCTGGAGCCGGGAGAAAATCAGTGCGACCGTGGCGGCTAATGTCATCGGCAAACTCTACAACCGCCAGTCCACGTCCGTCGGTTGGGGCGAGAATGTCTACGCCGTCATCACGCCCACACTCACCTACCGTGGCTTCGCGCGGACGACGCTCTCGCTTTCGTGCGGTAATGTCTTCGATCACCGTCCCCCTCCGAATGCCCGCACGATTATCCGTGGCTTTGACTTCAGGGTCTACGGCGTCGGCGCCTCCGGCCGCACGCTCACCTTGCGCGCGCACCGGGATTTTTGACCCTGGTCACCACGAGGTGCGCGCCGCGCGCCGTGGCGATCCAGCTGGATTGCTTCGGCGCTATGCTTCTCCCAATGACAGTTTCATAATCAAGGGGCGTTGGTCCGGGGACACCCTCCCGTCCACCGGTGCGCCCTGCTGCGCCGACGGTTCAGTCATTTCGCGAACTCCGCCCAGTGAACCGTCCCGTCGGAGCGGTGCATGTGACCCACCCTATCGGCACCCGGGCTACTTCTTACCGCGGAGCACGCGATCGAGAAACGCCCGCACCCGCACATCGACCTCAGGGTCGTTGAAGCCGCCGTGCCCGCCGCCTTTGACCACATACAGATCCGCGTCCACGCCCGCTTTTTTCAGTGCCGCCAGCAAGGTCTCGCTCTGCGGCAACGGCACGAGCGGGTCACTGTCGCCGTGAACAATCAGGAAGGGCGAATCGCCCTGCGACACGTAGGTCAGCGGGCTCGCGCGGCGCGCCTTCTCCTTGTTTTCCTGTAGCGGGCCGCCGACAAGTTTTGCCTCCGGGGAATCGGGTGCGTCGTGATTGATCCGGCTGTTGGCGGTGCTCTGCGCGCCCATCGTGAGGAGTTCGCTCGGGCCGTAGAAATCCACCACGGCCTGCACGCGACTCGAAACCCCGGCGTTTTCACCGCGATCGAATTCCTTCACGTCCCCGGTCACGCCCAGCATCGCGACCAGGTGACCGCCCGCGGAGCTGCCCCAGACACCGATGCGCTCCGGATCGTAGCCGTGCTCCTTCGCGTGCGCGCGCAGCCAGCGGACGGCAGCCTTGCAGTCCTCGATCTGCGCGGGAAACACCCCGTGCGAGCTGAGCCGGTAATTGATGCTCGCGACCGCGTACCCGCGCGGAAGCAGCGAGAGAGCGGGCGTGCGATCCTTGCTGCCATTCTGCCAGCCACCGCCGTGAATCCAGACGACGAGCGGTGGGTTCTTCACGTTTGCCGGCAGGTAGAGATCGAGCTTCTGCCGCTCATGCCCATCCGTGACGTAGGCGAGGTCACGCCGGATCGTCGTGCCTGGCGGCAACGGCGGCGGGCCTTGCTTTCCCTTCGGCGTTGTCGCGTCCGCCGCGAGCAGTACCTGAAGACACAGGACAGTACCAATGAGAGCGAGCAACCGGGGAGAGCGCATCCTGCGACCGTGTGGAGAGCGCGCCCTCCTCGCAATCACTTCTCCGCCGCAACGCCCAACCCACCTCCCGGCTCAATAGCGGTTCATCACCCCGTAGAAGATATACCAGAGCAGACCACAAAAAACCACGACGGCGGTCAGCGAGAGACGAACCACCGCCACCACTTCGGCACTCGGGACCAACTTTGCCGCCACCAGGACGATCCCGGCGCTGCCGACTCCGGCCACAATGAGGAAGTCCCGCGTGCGCCGGTTGACCCGCGGCAGTTCCCGCGGCTTGAGCGGTTTCGGTCCGTACGGGCTCAGGTCCCGCAACAACTCCTCGTTCGTCGGATAACGGTCCGGCGGCTCGGTCCGCGCGCCGGCGGCTCCCGATCGGTGTTTCTTGTTCGGAGTCTTGTCGGTCATCGCAGGCCCAGTTCCCCTCAACGCACCGCCGAGCTCCGCAGCAGACGGATGACGAGCGACGAATAACACGCCGCTTGCGCGGCATCCTGTCCGCGGTCGCCAAACGGGAAATGCAGCAGCGCGGTGTCGACGATTTTTGTTCCTTCCTCGTAGTGCCGCGTGCCGATCAACACGACGCCCAATTGAAAACTCCGTTTCGGCTCATCCGCCACGTCGAAGTGTTTCGGGGTCCCACGCGACGCATGCATCCGGGGTGACGTGCCGTGAAACGGATCCGTGATCGGTGCGATCGTGGTGCACGCGAAGTCGCCCGCCTTCTGCAACGCCGCCGCAAACGGCAATTCCAGACCCAGGCCGCCAAGTTCGCGCCATTGGAGCAACAGGCACGTCGTGAGCATGAAGTAACCATACACATCCTTTTCGTTCGGATCATTGCCCGTGAGTCCGTAGTGCCAGAAGCCGTCTTTTTCCTGCGCCGGGATGATCTGCCGCTCAAGGCAGAGCCGGGCCTTGGCGGCGAGGCGAGAGGACAGCGCCGGATCGATCGTGGCCATCCCACGCGCGACAATTCCGGCGGACATCGCCATCGCCATGTTCTTGTTAATTGGTGACGGCTTGGTCAGCGGCAGCTTTGATTCGCCCGTGCGGACATCGATCGTGGCGGCCCACCATCCCTCCTCGCTCCACGGAAACCGATCGAGCACTCCGGCCACATAGGCCAGGTCGCGAGCGCGGTTGCCCTCGCGGTGCAAGACATAGGCGAGCGCCGAAACGTACCAGCCCATCGCGGGCGGACCGCCACCGCCAATTTCCTCACCATTCTCCTTCGTCTTTTCCTTGATGTACATCACGCCGAATCTCGTCGCGCGCATGTCGGTCAGAATCCGATCCGCCAGCCGGAGCGCCGCCGTCCGATAGGCGGGCTTCCCCGTCGACTCGAACGTGAGATAAAACGCGAGCGCCATCATCCCGTCCGCGCTCTTGCCCTTCAGGTTATCGATCCGTTCGGGCTTTTCGAGCAACAGGTCGAGATGCCGCGTCGTGGCGGCCAGCACTCGCGCGTCGAGGTCCCGCCACGGCGTGGATCCCGTGCTCTCGGCGCCACACAGGCTGCAACAAACGAAGGCGGCAAAACCGCAGACGAGGGCAAGCGCGGGGTATTTCACGGGGGCGATTTGGCCGCACGGCGCTGAAACGGCAACGGGAATGTGCACCGCCCGCGAAGTCAGGAGACATCCGTTACCCGCACACCAGACTCTCGGCAGCACGCAGGAGATGAAATTGAATCGCGACGCGGCGGCACCTTGGGACATGATCCGTTTCAACCACCATGACGGCCCCCTCCTTCACCGGCAGCCTGCGCACGCTGGCATTCTGCGTCGCGATCGCGGTCACCCACGCCGGGCCGCCCAACCCCTCACCGCTCTGGGGTGAGCAGGGCGAACGCTGGGACCCACTCGGCCGGCTGCCGGACTTTTCGTATGCCGGATATCATCGCGGCGAGCAGCCGATTCCCGATGCACCCCAAGCCTCGAACGTGAAGGACTTCGGCGCGATCGGCGACGGCATCACCGACGACACCAAGTCCATCCAAGCCGCGATCGACGGGACACCGCGCGGCGCGGTCTATGTTCCCGCGGGGCGTTATTTGATCACCGATTATCTTCGCATCACCCGGAGCCACGTCGTGCTGCGCGGCGCGGGGCCGGACAAGACCGTGTTTTGGTTTCCCCGCGGGCTCGACGAAATCCACCCGCGGAAAGGCCGCACCAGCACCGGTTCACCGGCCAGCGGTTACTCGTTCGACGGAGCCTTCGTGGCCATTCAGGGCGATTATCAAGCCACGTCGCTGGCCCGCATCACCGCTCCAGCCCGGCGCGGCGAACGCGAGGTCCAGGTCGACCGCGCGAACACCCTCACCGTCGGCCAGTCCGTGCTGGTCGTCCTGCGTGAAGCACCCGACCACAGTCTCAAAACCTATCTCTACGGCGGCGATCCCGGCGACATCCGCAAGGGAAAGATGCTCGACACCAAAATGCTGCTGCGCGTGGTCGCGGTGGAAGGCAACCGGGTGCAATTCGATCGCCCGCTCCGCTTTGAAACCCGCGCGCAATGGCAGCCGGAGATTCGCCGTTTCCAACCGACCGTCACCGAGTCCGGCGTGGAGGGAATCGGTTTCGCCTTTCCGGCGAATCAATATCGCGGCCACTTCAAGGAGAACGGCGCCAACGCCCTCGAACTCCGCCAGGTGCACGATTGCTGGGTGCGCAATGTCGCGATCCACAATGGCGACTTCGGCATCAACGTCGTCGCCTGCGGCAACACCATCGATGGCGTGGTGTTTTCTGCCGACGCCGGCCGCGGCCGGCCCGATGGTGGCGTGGCCGCGTGCACCGGACATCACGCGATCCAGTGCAAGGGCGCCGAGGACAACCTGGTGACGCGGTTCACCCTGCGGACGAGCTATGTCCACGATCTCTCGGTGGAACACGCCTCGGGCAACGTCTTCACTCACGGCAGCGGCTCCGACCTGGCCTTCGATCATCACAAGGACACGCCGTACGAAAATCTCTACACCGACATCGACTGCGGACGCGGCACGCGTGTCTGGCGTTGCGGCGGCGGCGCCAGTCTCGGTCGCCAATGCGCCGGCTGGGGCACATTTTGGAACATTCGCGCCGCGCAGACCTTCGCGCCCCCTCCGGCCGGCTGGGGCGCACCGACGATGAATTTCGTCGGGCTGTTCACGAAGTCGCCCAATGCAAACGCCGCGACGACGCCGTGGCTCGAAGCGGCGCCCGCCTCCGGCCTACAGCCGCCCGATCTCCACGCGGCACAATTGGCACGACGGCTGGAGAAGTGACGACCTCCTTCAGGCGGCTGCGCAGCCACGCGAGAAAAAATTCAGGCCAGACACCGATGATGCCGCGAGGCGCCGGTTAGACTGGGGACGCGACGCCCTCGTCGCGTTTTTTCGGCCAACCGCGACGAGGGCGTCGCGTCCCCAGGAAAAACTCCATGCCCGTCACTTTCCGTCCGGCTTCGCCTCGAATGCTCCGAGATCCGGCGCCGCGCCGAAAAACGGTCGCCCGACGTCGACACCGCGATCGATTGCCGCGCTGCCGGCCGCAAGGTGGAGAAAGGGCACGTCCGGCAAATCACCGTTGGGCTGGCGTGGTTTCACGAGATCAGCTTCGTCGAGTCCGAGGAAGTCAGCGGCGGTGATTTTGATCGGAAGCGTGAAATAATTCCCGCTCACGTCGCTGGCCGCGGCGTTGAGCTGCGCGACCTCGGTGCCGCCGTCGAAGCCCAGGTTATTTTTCAGTCGGTGCCCGGAACCAGGTACGTCGGTGCGATTGTCGGCGGCGCGGCCCAGCAGATTGAAGTTAACCCGGTTGCGATAGGCCGTGTTGTTCCGAAAATCGACGCCCCCGATGTGATGGTTCGCATAAAAGCCGTTCGCCTTGTTGCGGACCGCGACACAGCCCCGGACCACATGGCGCGGAGTTGGATTCGGCAGCCGCTCCACCGGCGTGCCCGCATGGCCACCCGCCTTGAAACCATTGCCGTCCGCGAGCGACGCAAACGACGGCGAGTAGCCGTTGTAGAATGCCCAGCAATTCTCGGCCGTCGCGACCTCGGCGGAGTTGATGAAGTCGAAACCGTCGTCGCTGTTGAACCACGCGCGGCAACCGCGAAACACGTTGTTCACGCTGCCCTGCCGCCCGTGGTAGCCGAAGCCGTCGACGTTGCCGCCCTTCCGGTTCTCGGAAACGGTGTCGTGGTTGCGATAGGCGTCGCAGTTGAGCACGAGGTTGTTCGCGCCGCCGCCGATCCAGAGCCCGATCGCCATGCCGTCGTGCATGCTGAGGAGTTCGTAGATATTGTCGCTCCCCTGGTTTTCGAAACAGATCGACTGGGTGTGCCCGGTGATCGTCACCTGTACGCCAACCACTTCGATGCCTTTCAGATGCAGCCAGGATCCGGTGACACGAAACGCGTGCACGCGATGGTTCGCAGGTTTGACCGCCGAGTAGTCGAACACCGGCCGTTCGCCGGGATAGGCCCGGTAGGTGATCCGCTTCCCTGGCGTGCCGCTTTTGTCCAGCAGCGTCACGCAGGCAAAAATTCGCTCCCGCTTGGCAATCTGCCCCTCGTTCACCAGGTAGGTGCCGCCCCGCAGGTAGACGGTGTCGCCCGGCGCGACCGCCTCCTGGGCCCGCTGTACCGTCGCAAACGGCGCCGCGAGCGTACCGGCAGCCGCATCGCTGCCATCCGGCGCGACGTAGAAATCGGCCGCCAGCGCCGACGAGAGCAACGCCATCGCAATCACTGTCGACCGCCACTGACGCCAAATTGAAAAAGCCGATCGTAGTAAAGTCATGTTACCCGCCTAACGCGGGAGGAGTGGAGAAGTTGCGGTGAAGGGTCGCACGGGCACCCAGCCAGACATGGTCATGCGCTTTTGACAACGACACCCGCCCCGCGACACTGCCGCATGGATACGAGCCCGGACCGGGAGCAACCGACACACGACGATGCCGTCACCGACGCGCGGCGTGCGCTGCTCGAGGAGTTGTTTATTGAGGAAACCCCGCTCGCCGTCGGGTTTCTTCGTCTGCCGACCGGCCCGCGCGTGCGGGCGGGAAAGGTGCGGATGGATCTGGCGCGTTTCGCGATCGAGCAGACGGCGGCGGCAGTGCCCGAGGCCGGGCTTCGCTTCGGCGGTTTCACGGAGGCGAGCGACGAAGTCGTTGTTCATCTGCCGGCGAAAGTCGGCGTCCGGGAGGGCATCGACCTTCCGGTCCTCGCCGCCGTGGCGCTCAAACTTGGACCGTTCGTGATCGATTTCGCGAATCGTGGCGCCGGCGCGGTCGCCGCCGATCTCCTCGCCCGCAAGCACCCGGGCGCCCGCGAGGCGGAGCGCCGTCTGCGCGCCGCACCGCCGACGTACGCCGGCTGGGAAGTGCTCGCCGCGGCCGACGTCGCCCACGCGTTCCGGCCGAACCTTCCACTCGTGTCCGACAGCAAGGAATTCCACCACCGCATCCGACTGGCCTGCACCCACGCCCTGGATCGCTCGCTGCTCGACAACCTTGCGCGGCTCAACCCCGGATTTCTCGACTACCTGCAATGCTTCCCGATCGCACGATCGATGAAACGAAAGATCGTGGCGTGGCTTGGCCCGACCAATTCGGGCAAGACGCACCGGGCCGTCCTCGCGCTGGCGGCAGCAAAGAGCGGACTATATCTGGGACCCCTGCGGCTGCTCGCGCTTGAGCAACGCGATCGCGTCGTCGAACTCGGCACGCCCTGCTCGCTCATCACCGGCGAAGAGCGCGATGAAACCTCGCCGACGCATTCGGCGCGCACGGTCGAGATGGCGGACTTTTCCCAACCTTTTGCAGTCGCCGTGCTCGATGAAATGCAACTCGCCTTCGACCGCGACCGGGGCTGGGCGTGGGTCGCGGCCTATTGCGGCGTCGCCGCGGAGACGTTGATCGTCACCGGCCCGGCCTCGTCCGAGCCGGTGATTCGGCGACTCGCGGAGATTTGTGGCGACACGGTCGAAATCAATCTCCTCCAGCGGCAGGGGGCGTTGGAATTTGAGGGCGTGCTCGACTGGCGTCACGTGCCGCCGCGCACGGCGGTGATCGGCTTTTCCCGGGCGATGGTGCTGGAACTGAAGGCGATGTTCGAGTCGCGCGGCCTGCGCGTCTCGGTGATTTATGGCGGGCTGTCGCCGGAGGTGCGGCGCAACGAGGCCCGCCGTTTTCGCGAGGGAGAGGCGGACATCGTTTGCGCCACGGACGCGATCGGCCTGGGACTCAACCTGCCGCTCGACCGCGTGATCTTTTACGAGACGGACAAATTTGACGGAGAAACCAACCGGCGGCTCGCAGCGTCCGAATTGCTCCAAATCGCGGGGCGCGCCGGGCGCGGTCCCTGGGCCACGGGCTGGGTCGCGGCGTTCTCCACCCGCGATGCACGGCGGATCGAGGCAGTGCTGGGCGAGCCGCAGACCACCCCTGATCCCGATCGGTTGCCGGCGGCACCGACCGCGATGCACATCCGCGCGATCGCGGCCCATCTGCAGCTCGAACGGCTGACGCCGATCCTCGAATTCTTCCGGACGCGGCTCACCTTTCCCGGCGGGACCTTCTTTCCGGACGTGCAGGAGGATGTGCTCGCGGCCGCTGCGTTGGTGGACACCTACGCGCCCACGCTGCCCGTCGAGCAGCGCTACGCCCTCGCGTGCACGCCCATCAATCTGGAGGAGCCGGTGTTTCACCAGGTGTTCAGCGAGTGGCTCGAACTACTCGCGGCGGGAAAGACCGTGCCTTTTCCGCCCCGCCTCGAAGGGGGCGGCGGACTGGAGGCGCTCGAGGAAACCCTGAAGCTGATCACGGTCTACCGTTGGCTCGCCCTGAAGTTTCCCGCCGTGTTCACCGATCTGCGACAGGTCGAACGGCTGCGGCGCGATGCGACGGAGCAGACCCAGGCGATCCTGCGGGCGAATTGGGGCCGACAGGGCCTGAGTCGCCGCGAATGCACCGTCTGCGGCCGCGCGCTGCTGCCAAGTTCGCCCTATCGGACCTGTCGCAGCTGCAACACCGACGGCGCGGGCGACTGACGCGATCAGAGTCAGGGCGGGATGGAAGCCACCTCCGCGAGCCGCAAAAGCTCGTAGTTCTCGAGATCCACGCCGAGAGGAGACGCGGCTTCGACCTGCGGGAGCACGGCACGGAGATCGGCGGGCGACTTCCATTCGATCCCCAGCCGGGCGCGCAGCGCGGTGACGGTCTGCCCGGAAAAATTCGCGCGCTCCCAGGCCGTGGCCTCAAGCACCGCGTCGGCGCGGCTGCGTTCGTAGGCCATCAGACTGATGCTCGCGACGCCGCGCGCGAGCCGCGCAAACCAGCCGTCACGATCAGCCGCGGACGCCCATCCAACGCGCCCCTCGGGAGGAAGCCGATCGAGCCAACAGGCCAGCGCCGCCGAAATCGGCAGGGCGCCACCGCCGTGTTCATCGAGGTGCGCACGCAGGGCCAGGCAGGTTGTAAGAAACTCCTCCAGCAACGCGCGCCGGTCAGCCGCCGTGCCGTCCTTCCACCGAGGCAGCGCGTGAGGTTCGATGTCGAGCGCGATGCCGTCGAATCTCTCCTCCACCTTCGAACGTCCGGCGTTGAACCTTAGCACGCGTTCGTCGATCTGCTTGAGCAGCGCGGCGCGACCCGGCGGGGTCAGCGCCGCCGCGTCGGAGAAGAGCGATTCGGAGCGCACTCCGTTTTCATGCAGGCGGCGGTTCCATGCCGCGAGCGCAGCGGGTGCGGTGTCGGGCAGGGTCGCGTAGCTGCCATAGAGGCGTCGCACGTTCCACCGCCGAAACGCGGCGAGCGCCTCCGTCTCGTGCGCGGCGTCTCCCACGACATTGGCGGCACCGTGGGGGCTCGACGGTTTCGACCAAAACCAGAGTCCGCGTGGCCGCTCCGTCACCTCCGCCCCACGCAGTGCGGCCGACACGAAGCAAAAGACGCCCACGACACACGCCTGACACAGCGTTGCCGGTTTCACTTGTGCCGGCCGTGCCGGATGATGTCCCACACCACGTAGAGTCCGAGCACGGCGGAAAGCAGGTAGCCGACAATCCCGAGCGCGGGATAACCAAAAAGGTGCGGCTCAATCCCAGTGGTGACGATCAACGATGAGCCAATGATCAGCGCGCCGATGATCACGCCGAGGGTGATGCGGTTGGCGGCGATCTTGACCGCCTCATCATGGTCCTCGAGCCCGCGGTGATTGAGATTGATGGCGAGGCTGTCGTGTTCGAGCCGGCGGACGAGGCGGCGCAGCTCAAAGGGCAGATCCTGCAGGCCGAGCAGGGCATGGCGGAGCATTTCCCGGGTGCGACGAATCACCAACCGCGGGTTCGTCCGCTCGCGGTAGAGTTCGCGCAACACGGGCTCGGCAGGCTCTCGAAAATCAAATTTCGGGTCCAGCACCCGGCCCACCTCCTCAATCGAGATGACCGCCTTGGCCATGAGCGCATAGTCCCGGGAAAGCGGAATGCCATGCTGGCCAAAAATGAACAGGAGCCGCAGCATCGCCCGGCCCAACGCCTGCCGGCCCACGGCGAAGTTCAGCTCTTCGCGCAGAGCCACCGTGATTTCCTTTTCCATGGCCCGCAGGTCGGGCCGCGCATCGACCGGCGCGAGGTCGGCCGCGATTTGCACGACGCGCTCGGTGTCCTGCTCGACCGCGGCGATCCAAAAATCCGCGAGCGCATGCCGGAGCCGTCGCGTGAGATGGCCGACGAGCCCCCAGTCGAGGAAACAGAGCCGCCCGTCGCCGGTGACAAAGATGTTTCCCGCATGCGGGTCCGCATGGAAGAAACCAGCGAGGAAGACCTGGCCCACGAGCGAACGGGCACCATGGGCGGCAAGCTGCCGGCGCTGCTCCATCGGAAGCGCGGCGGCGTCCGCCACCGACGTGCCGTCGATCCGCTCCATCACCAGCACCCGCTCGCTGCAAAACTCCCCGTATACCTTCGGTGCGAAGACGAATTCCGGATGGGGATTCTGCGAGTTGAAAAACTCCTGGTTGCGCGACTCGATCCGAAAGTCCAATTCCCGCATCACGCCCGCGCGCGCCTCCTCGATGACCGCGGGCAAATCGACCGCGTGCAAGGTCGTCACCCGCTGGTGCAGCAGTCCCGCCAGCCAGAGCGCGAGATCGAAATCGATCTCCATCTGCGCCTGCAGGTCCGGCTTCTGTACCTTGACCGCGACCGGAGTGCCGTCGAGCAACCGGGCGAAATACACCTGGGCGAGGGAAGCCGCGGCAGCCGGTTCTTCCGTGAACTCGGCGAACACGGCGTCCAATTCCCGGCCCAACGCCGCGGTGATGACCGGCCGCATGACGGCAAACGGCAGTGGCTGAACATCGTCCTGCAGCTTGCGCAGTTCGAGGATGACGTCATGCGGCACCGCGTCCGGCCGCATCGACAGGAGCTGCCCCAGTTTGACAAACGTGGGCCCGAGTTCCTCAGCGGCCAGCCGGATATGTTCGCCGGTGGAAAGCCGTTCGGCCGCAGGGGCCAGCAGTCGCTGCCAAAAGCCGGCCGGCAAATCGAGCTGGCCGAGCATTTCGGCAAACCCGTGCCGCGCGAGCACCGCGAGGATCTGCTTCGCGCGGACGGCGTGGTGCAGGACGTTGAACGATCTCACCGGGGGCTACAGCGGACCAGCCTTTGGGACCGCGTCGGACCGGGCTGACTCCAGGGCCGCCACCCGGGCCTCCAGCGCGGCGATCCGCTCCTGCGTCTTGCGATCGAAGGAGGAGATCCCCTCGCGCATTTTTTCTCCGAGCTCGCGGCTGAGCGTGTCGAACTCGTGCCGTCCCTGTTCCGCGATTTTTTCCGCCATCTGACGCGCCTCGGTCGCCGACATCCGGCCTTGCTGCACGAACTCACCGAGCGCGGACTCCACCTTTTCCTTGGTAATCACCGCCGCGCCGACGCCGGCGAGCAGTGTCTTTTTCATTGCGTCAATCATAGCGAAAAAAACATAGCTCCTTGCCGCGCTGAGGCAAGGCCCCCGCCGTCCGCGAACCCAGCCTTGGCAATGAGCGGGAACTTTCCACCGTTGGCGCTGCCGCACTCGGAACGCACCGCGGACTGCGGGTTACCATCGCTTCCCGTAACCCGCCGGTGCGAACCTGCGTCCTGCCGCCATCGTGTTGTCGTTCCTCATTCGCGCTCTGCTGCTCGTCACGCTTCTCGGCGTGACCAGGGGGCGGCTGCACGCCTACAGCCTGACCGGCCCCCGGTGGCGCACCTCCACCATCACGATGCAGCTGCAACTCGGCGCAAACCCGACCGCGCTGGTCGACGGCTCCGCCAGTTGGGGCGCGGTGGCGGAGGACGCGCTCAACACTTGGAATGAGAATATCAGCACGACGAAATTCGCCGTCGTCCGCGACTCCACCGTGGCCCGCGCGGAAAACAACCGACTCAACAACGTGATGTTCAGCCCTGATATCTACGGCGACGCGTGGGGCAGCGGCGTGCTCGCAGTGACCATCACCTACACGACGGGCGGAGCCACATCGGAGACCGACGTGCTTTTCAACAGCCGTCTTACCTGGAACTCGTACCGCGGGGCGCTCCGAACGACTAATGGCGTCTTGCTCCAGGATTTTCGCCGCGTCGCGATGCACGAGTTCGGCCACGTCCTCGGGCTCGATCATCCGGATCAGCACGGTCAGACCGTCACCGCGCTCATGAACAGCCGCGTGAGCGCCCTCGACACGCTGGCGGCAGACGACATCAACGGCGCCCAATTCCTCTACGGCGCGCCAACCGCGACGTCGACGTCCGCGGCTCCGACGATCACGAGCCAGCCGACCAGCCGGACGGTCCCGGTCGGGGCCACCACCACCTTCGGCGTCGTCGCCACCGGCACAGCCCCTCTCCTCTATCAGTGGCTCAAATTCGGCGCAGCGGTGCCCGGCGCCACTTCATCCACGCTCACCCTCACGAATATCACGGCCAACGACGCCGGCACCTACGCCGTCACCGTGTCGAACGGCAACGGCACGGTGACAAGCGCCGCTGCCACGCTCAACGTGACGTCAGCCGGCCCAACCGGAGGAGCCACCGCACTCGCGCCGCTAATCACCACCCAACCGGTCAGCCAGACCGTCGACACCGGTGCAAACGTGACCTTATCCGTCACGGCGAGCGGGTCGGTGCCGTTTTTGTATCAATGGCGGAAGGACGGCGTGGTGCTGCCGGCCGGGACCACGGCGAACCTCACGATCACCAGCGCCCAGCCGACGGACACCGGCAGCTATCGGGTCCTGATCACGAATCCCGCCGGCGCAATTGAAAGCGCGGCGGCCACGCTGACCGTGTTGATTCCGGTCAGCCTGCCGAACATTTCCGCCGCCCCGGTGGCGCAAACCGTCGCGGTGGGCGAACGCATCTCGCTGCGCGTCGTCGCCACCAGCAGCGTCGCCCTCGCGTACCAGTGGTTGAAGGACGGCGTCGCGATTCCCGACGCCACCGCCACGACGTTCACCGTCGCCAGCGCCCGTATCGCGGATAGCGGCAACTACGTGGTGCGGATCACAAATTCGGTCGGTTCGGTGACCACCACGCCCGTGGAGGTGACGGTCCAGTTCAGCCGCCTCATCAACCTGTCGACACGCGCCTTCATCCCCGCGGGCGGCGCCTTGACCCCTGGTTTCTACATCCGCGGCGGCAACCCCAAACCGCTGCTGATTCGCGCGGTTGGCCCCACGCTCGCCCAATTCGGCGTAAGCACGGCGCTCGCCGACACGAAGCTCGACGTGTTCGCGCAGGCGACGTCCGCGGTTGTCGCGTCCAATAACGACTGGGGTGGCGCACCGGCGCTGAGCACCGCGTTTGTGGGAGTCGGCGCGTTTGCGCTGTCGGCCAACTCGAAGGACGCCGCACTGCAGACCGGCCTTCCGCCGGGAGGCTACACGGCGCGCATCACAGCCGGCGACACCGCCGCGGCGGGCGTCACCCTGGCCGAGATCTACGACACCGAGGCGCCGTCGGGCAGTTCGTCACAGCTCGTCAACGTGTCGACGCTCGGCTTCGTCGGCACCGGCGACAACGTCCTGACCGCGGGTTTCGTGATCAGCGGCAACGCCACGAAGCGGCTGCTGATTCGCGCGATTGGCCCCGGGCTGGCTCAATTCGGCCTCACCGGATTCCTGCCGGATCCGCAACTGGGTCTTGTGCCGCTGGGAAAAGTCGAGCCGATCGCCACCAACGACGACTGGCCCGATCTCGTCAATGTGCGCGCGGCGTTTGCGACCGCGGGAGCGTTTGCCCTGACGCCCGGCAGCAAGGACGCCGTTCTCGTCATCTCCCTTGAGCCCGGCGGCTACACGGTGATTGTCTCGGGCGTGAGCGCCACCGCGATCGGCACGGCATTGGTCGAGATTTACGATCTCGACCCGTGAGCGACCTCGGGCGCGCGGGACCCGCTCAATGCGGCGCCGCCGCCGCACCGCCCATGCCAGCTTCCGTGCTCTTGGGCGGATGGAAGAAGAGCGCGAGCGCCACGGCGGCGATGGACGCGGCCGCCAGCGGGACGAGGAAGAGCCCCTTGAAATCGGTGACCTTGTTGACCGTGTAGACACTCTGCATCAGCCACGGGCAGATCGAATTCGCGAGCAGCGCACCGATGCCGAGGATCTGCAGGTTGAACAGGCCCTGCGCGCTCGACCGGATGTCCTTCGGGAAATAGGCATCCACGAAGATGTACACCGTCGCGAAGAAGAACGCGTAACAGATGCCATGCAGCAGTTGGATAAAGATGATCGCGAGCGCGCTCTGCGGCATGAACGCATAGACCGCGAAGCGCGTGGCGTGGCCAAGGATGCCGACGATCATCGTGACCCGCCAGCCGAGTTTCTTGAGCGTCGCGCCCAGCACGAACATCGTGAGAATTTCGGCGATCTGACCGAAGCTCATCACCGTGTTGATCCAATTCGAGGGGATGCCCACGCCACCCGCCTCCTTCGGCGTACCGAGGAAAACACCGGTCCAGTTAAAGTAGCAGTTGTGGACAAACGAATCCACCAACGTCACCAGCCACAGCACGAGGACGAAGGGCTGCTTCAGCAGCTTCACCGCCTTAACGAGTGCAAGATTGTCGTTCTCACCAGCGGCCGCCTTCTTTGCCTCCGTGCGCGGCAGCGTCAGGCTGAACGCCGCCAGGGCGAGCGAGGCGAGTCCGGCGACGATGAAGGTCCACTTGGTCGCCACCTTGGCGGCGTCACCGCTGAGGGGGTTCGCAAACACAGTCCCGAGCCAGTTAAAAAAGCCGACCGGATGCGCGGCGCTGACCGCGTCCCAGTTCACAAAGATGAAGGTGAACGGCCAGGCGGCGAGGATCCAGCCGACGGTCCCGCCCATGCGCACGATGCCAAACTCCTTCTCCGGGTCCTTCATGTTAGCGAACGCGATCGAGTTGGTGATCGAGATCGTCGGCACGTAGAGCAGGCAGTGCACGAGCATGAGAAGGAAGAACGGCATGAATTCCTTCGTGAAACCGCAGCCCAGAATCGCGAGGCCACCGATGAGGTGCGAGAAGGCGAGAAACTTCTCCGGCACAAATTTTCGGTCGGCCCACTGGTTGCTGAAAAACATGCCGACGATTGAGGCAAACGGGAAGGCATTCAAAATCAACGATTGCTGCTCAGGGGAAAAGCCGAGGCTCGGCAGGTAGCCGAAAATCAGGGGCAGCCACGCGCCCCAGATGAAAAACTCGAGCGCCATCATCAGGAACAGCGGCCCGCGGAGGGATTTGTTGGTCATAGGTGTTGAGAGTTGAGGGCGGAAAGCGAAGAGCTGGGAGCCAAGAGGTGAGAGCTGAGAGTCGAAATCGATCGGGTCGATTCGCCGGATGCGAACTTGGGGCTCTCAGCTCATCGCTTTCAGCTAGATGTTTGCCACGCCGCGCGGCGTCCAGGTCCCCTTTGCCACGGCGGGGACAAAGGTGTCGAGACCGGGCGGACGAAATTCAAGCGTCCGTTCCTGCTCCGCGCTCATGTAGGCGGTCATCAGCAATTCGACGACCTCAAGTCCGTCGTCGAAGTTCAGCTCCGGTTGCGTCCCGTCGAGGAAGCAGCGCACGAAGTGGCGGTTCTCCGCCTCGTAACCGTATTCCGCCGCCTCGTTGCCGACGACCGGCATCAGGCCCTGCTCGGCGTTTTGTTTTTCCACGAGGTCCTCGCCCGCCCGGCCGACGACGCGGCGGCTGAGGAAGAGCTGGCCGCCGGTATTGAGCGAATTGTAGGAAAACGAATACTCAGGCCCGAGCAGTTCCGTGCTCAGCCGCAACCCGGCACCGACAAAACTCCAAGACGTCGTGACCTCGCCAATCAGCGGCCGGCCCGTCTCATCGACATACTCAATTGTCGCACGGGCAAAGTCCTCCGACGGACGCTTCGCATAGTCGACCTCCGGCCCCATCGTCTCCTTCAGCTGGCGAACATACTCGGGCCGCGACCATTTCAGGCTGTGAATCTGGGCCGTCACTTTCACCGGCCGGATACTATTACGCGGCTTGGTCGGATCGCTGAGCAAATAGCGCACGACCTCGACGCTGTGGCACATCATGTCGTTCAACACCCCGCCGCCCTGCTGCGCTCCCTGCCAGAACCACGGCATGTGCGGGCCGCTGTGCTCCTCCGCGGCGCGCGCGAGATAGGGACGGCCGCTGATTGAGGCCCCGCGGCTCCACGCCAGCGCGCGCCCCTTCATCAACGGCGGCGTGAAGAGCTGATCCTCGAGGTACGCGTGCAACACTCCGGCGCGTTTGATCAACGCGACGCAGCGCTTCGCCTCGGCGACGTTCCGCGCGAGGGGTTTTTCGCAGGCGATGCCGACCAGCCGGCCTTTCCCCGACTCCAACGCGGCGACGATCTCCTCAAGGTTTTCGACCCGCCGGTGGTTGGGGCCGCAGATCCAAAGGGCGTCGATCGCCGGGTCCGCCACCATCTCGGTGATCGAGCGGTAGGCGCGCGCCTCGCCCACTCCGAGAGAGCGCGCGAGTCCGGCCGCCCCGGATGCGTTCTCGAAATTGGGGCTCCACACTCCGAGGATATCGGCGTCGCGCACGGCGAGCCACGACTGGATATGGAACTTGGTGATGAAACCGCTGCCAATAAAGCCGACGCCGAGACGTTTGGACATAGGGTTGCTCAGATGAAGAACAACCGCGGCCCGAAGAGAACTTCAAAATGGGGCGAATCCTAAAATCGGGAGGCTCCCAATCGGGGGGACGCAGGAGACGCGACGCCCTCGTCCCGTGGTTTGAAACTGCGACGAGAGGGCATGCGGAACCAGTAATATCATCGCGGAGCGCCGACACAGGCGAAGCCTCGTCTGCACGGCGCGAACGAACGCCCGCGGGGTACGTCCGCCTCCGCGGGGCGACCGCAGCCGGGAGTGCCAAGAAATGTTCTACTGTGTCATTCTGAGCGCAGCGAAGAATCCCTCGGGAGATTCGCACAATGGCAGGGCGCCGCGATCATCAAGCTGGATTCTTCGCTCCGCTCAGAATGACACGCCTTTTCCGCGCGGCCTCACTCGTTCACCCGGCCGGTCAGCCGCGCGATGAACTTGATCGCGTAGAGGTAGGCCCGCTCGCGCACGACCAACTGATCGCCGGCCGCGCCCTCGATGCCGAGGTCCGAGATGTCGTCGATCACCATGCCTTCCTCAGGATGAAGTGCGATGTAGGTCAGGACCTTCGTGAGCTTGTCCTTCGGATAGGTGTCGAGGAGGTGCTGGTAAACGACCCGCGGCAGGTAGCGCTCGACCGGCATCTGAATCGCATCGGGCACGGCCGCCACGTAGAGCAGGTTGCGGATGCAGCGCAGATCGTCCCCATCCGCGCCCGGTGGCCAGGTGGCGATCTTGCTGCGCACACCGTCGACCTGCTCCTTCATGAAGTCCTCCGGCTCCTCATCGGGTCCCGCCATCGGTGAAACGATGCCCTGGTCGGGTGGCACGTTGTAGTCGAGACCGGCGATGTCCTTGTCGGTGATCTTGGACCACAGCGGTTCCGGCGGCGGCGGGAGTGGCTTGGGGACCGGAATCACCGGCATCGCGACCGGCGCGGGCGCGGGCACTGGCGGCTCGGCCGCTTTCGGGGGAATGGTGGACGGGGCGACCGGAGACTTATGCGGCGCAGGCTCGGCATCGACCGCGACCGCGATGCGTCCGCGCCATTCCGCGAGCAAGCCGACCGCCCCCCACGCCGCCAGCGCGGGCAGGAGCCAGAGTTTGCCGGACCGGGTGGCGAACCGCTGCTGCGCGTCCCAACGGAAGAGCTTCGCGCCCGCCAGACAGCCCGCCACGCCAACGAGCCCGAGCGCCAACAGGCTGAACCGCGCGCCCATGAAGCCACGGCCGCTGACACAGGCCTGCAATGCCTCAACCGCGTAGCGGCCCGGAAAAAACGCCGACACGTGCTGCGCCCAGAGCGGCAGGCTCGCGAGCTGCACTGCCACGCCGCCAATGATGAGCATCGGCAGAAAGATGCACTGCCCCAACGCCTGCACCGCCGGAACGTTGTCCGCGAGCGTCGCGATCACCAGGCCGAGCCCGATGAAGGCAAACGACACAAACGTGAACGCGAGCCAGAGATCGAACGGATGCGCCGGGAGCGTCATGCCAATCGCGAGCGCGGCGCCGAGTTGCAGCAACCCGGCACTGAAAATAATCAGGTAGCGCGCAATGACCGTACTCGTGACCACGACCCACGTTGGTACCGGTGTAAGCCGGTAACGCCGCCAGACGCCACGCTCGCGTTCGCTCACGAGCGTCGTCGGCAGACCGAAGCACGCGCCGCCGAGCACCGCCACCGTGAGCAGCTCACCCATGTGCCGCAGCAGCGGGATTTTTTCGTGCCGGTAGAGCACCCAAAATGCGACGAGGAAGATGAGCGGGAACAGGTAGCCGTAGAGCAGCGCCATCTTGTTCCGGAAATGAAGCCGAAGCGAAACTCCGAGGTGCGCGAACAGGGCGTTCATGAATTGCCCTCCCCTTGCCGGCCCTGAGACCCGCCGCCCTCGTCGCGTTTCGTCAGGCCCAAGAACACATCCTCCAACGTCGCCTTGTGCACATGCAGGTCGAGCAGTTCCGCGCGACTCTCCGTCAGCAGGCGGGTCAGCGCCGCCAGCGTCTCCATGGCGTTCGACGTGCTGAACCGCGCGGTCGGCTCGTCCACGTCACTGACCACGTCGCGCACGCCAGGGAGCGCGGCCAATTTTCCCCGCGGCAGCGGTCGCGAGGTCGAGAGGACCACCGACTGCAGACCGGCGGATTGCGCGATCAGTTCGCGCGGTGTCCCGGTCGCGACAATCCGCCCGTGGTCGATGATCGCCACGCGATCACACAGCTCTTCGGCCTCGTCGAGGTAATGCGTGGTGAACAGCACCGTGCAGCCGTCGCGTTTCATCTGGGCGATGGCGCCGTGCAATTCATGGCGCGCCTTGGGATCGAGCCCGGTCGTGGGCTCGTCGAGAAACACCAACTCGGGCCGGTTCACGAACGCCAGCGCGAGGGCCAGCCGCTGACGTTGTCCGCCGGAAAGCGTGTCGACGGCGGCGTCCGCCTTTTCCTTCAGGGCGAACCGTTCCAGCAATTCCAACGGTTCGGCGCGTTTTTGGTAAAACGTCCCGAACAGACGTAACGCCTCCCGCGGCGTGATCTTGTCCTGCAACGACGTGCTTTGCAGCGCCACGCCGATCCGCTCCTTGACCTCGCGCGGCTGCCGGCGCGCATCGAGCCCGCAGACCTCGAGGTCGCCGGAGTCCGGTTCGCGCAACCCGATCAGGCACTCGACCGTGGTGGTCTTGCCCGCGCCATTGGGCCCGAGGAGCCCGAAGATTTCGCCCGCCCCGATGGTGAAACTCACGCCGCGCACGGCTTCGACGCCGTCGTAGCGTTTGCGGAGGTCGCGGACGATGACTTTGGCGGACATTGATGGAGGGAAAGCGAAGGGGTGGGATAGGTTGGGGACCAAACCGGAACAAGCTGTTTCGATCCGACCGCGAGGAAACCCGAAAGAGCCTGCGAAGTTGGCACGATCTAAGCGAAAGAAATTCGCATGAATTCCGCCGCCTTCGTCGAGGACCACGCGAGCACCGACTCGTTTCGCCTGCCCGAGAGCTGCACGGGAAGGCTCTGTTACGCGCAACGCATCGCACCCACCGGCGAACGGGCGTATGGCCACTTCATCGTCGAGGCCCAGGTGCTGGCCGATGCCGTCTGGCAGCACATCGACTCTCCGCTGCTCGACGACACCGGCCCGGACGACGTCGCGCTGCACCGCTGGCTGCGCAACCCCGAGCGGGTCGACGACCAACCGGAGATGCTGCCATCGCTGCCGGGCGAACTGGACACGATCATCGGCCAACTGTTCACCGAAGGACGTGCCCGGGCCTTTTGCGTGTGTTGCAACCGCAACGTCGCCGGGCACGAAGTCCGGCGCAGCCGCAGCCATCCGCTTAGCTCGGCGCGGCAGGCGACCCGTTATCGTTGCTCCGAAGGCCACCTGCTGCTCGATGTCGAAACCGGCGTCGCGACAAGATACGCGAGCAAGCACGCGGCATAGCGGGAGCGGGGCAGATGAGCGGCTGAAGCAGAGCACCTCCGACAGATTCAGAGAGGCCAGGGATGCAAAACCCGGAGGCCGCGCACCTGCGGTTTTTCTGAAGCAGTGGGACCCAAAAAAGACGCCCCCTTCCTCTTCCGCGGCGGAAGAGAAACCGCGGGGTGTTTGGAAGGGACAGGCTGATTAAAGCGGCCGTCGCTCGTGAAATTACTGGAGCGGCGACGCCCCCCGTCGCCGGAGAAACGCGACGAGGGCGTCGCGTCCCCAGAGTCCAGAAATTGAGATACACTTCCAAACGGCGCCGGCGGAAATGAGGATTTGATCTTGCCGGCGCCGTGGACTTGCTTGCGGCCATGAGCACCGCAACGCAGAGGCGATCCAAGGCCAGGCTCACGTGGACTTACGATGAGTTCGCCGCGGCGTCGACGGAAACGAACCTGCCCACGGAGTTGTGGGATGGAGAAATCATCATCTCTGCCGCACCCTGACCGATTCACCAAATAATCGTCACCAATCTCGCGGCGGCATTGAACGAACAGGTGAGACCACGGCAGCTCGGTCGAGCCATCGTCAGCCCAATCGACGTGGTGTTCGGCCCCAGCAAGGTGGTGCAGCCGGACGTGGTCTTTGTTTCGAGTGCCCAGAAGTCGATCGTTGAATCCGCGTGCATCCGCGGTGTGCCGGAGCTGCTCGTCGAAGTCATCTCCGAAGGCACCTGGCGGCGCGACCGCGTCGACAAAAAGGCGATCTACGAGCAATTCGGCGTCGCCGAATACTGGATCATCGACCCCGATTCACGGCTCATCGAGGTGTTCACCCTCGCCAAGGGAACCTACCGGTTGCAGGCCCGCGGTGCGGGAGCGGAAAAGTGAGCTCGAAGCTGTTGCCCAGCCTGATGGTTTCGTTCGAGCAGCTCGAAGCGTGACCGTTGGCGGTCGGTTGGGAGGGAAAGACCGATCGGCTGGGGCCGAGAGCCGACCAAGCGGAGGATCTCCCACAGGTTCAGAAAGACCACAGATTCAAAACCAGGAAGGCGCGCGTCTGGGGACTTCCTGAATCTGTGGGATGCCAAAACAAAAAGGTCCCGGCCTCTTCCCCGCGGCGGGACGGAAACAGACGATTTCGCGTCGAGGTCGACGCGAGTTCTTCATGTCCCCTTTCGGGAGGGCCTTGCCGCAGTCCACGCGGGAATTGCCCCGGCAGGAGAGTCCGTCTCCCATCACGCCACACCTCTTCACTCCTTGAAGAATCCCTTTTCAGTTCAGCCGCACTTTCTGACCGCCGCGCTGGTCGTGGCTGGCGAGGCATCCGCACAAACCGAAACGTCCGCTTGGCTCGACGACGGGCATTTCCTCGCGAAGGAGCTTACCCAACGCCACCCGAACGCGTTTGCCCCCCAAACGCAATCGGAGACGCAGGTCACCACGCTCATCGGCCATCCCACTGGGGACCGACCCTCGCATTTCGGTGAGGTCCACACGTTTTCCCCGCCGAACTCCAAACATATCGTCCACCACTCGACGAAGCACTTCGTCCACCGCGATGCGAAAGCCGACACGCTGCTCTCGGATCGCACCGTTGCCCGCACACGTCACGACTACGTTCATGGCTACGATCCGATCATCGAGACCATTAGTGAATTCGCACACCGTTGAGAGCACACGCGTCTCCGGGCTTTCCAAACGCCCGGGAATCGAACATGGGTTTGTTCCGACCATGAATCCCCGACTCCTTGGCCTCGCCCTCTGTCTCGCATTTTCCGCCGGTGCCGTGCACGCGGCCGACAACACGCTCAGCGCCACGGAGAAATCCGCCGGCTGGCAACTGCTCTTCGACGGCAAGACCATGAACGGCTGGCGATCCTACGCCGGAAAGCCGGCGGGCGGCTGGGAGGTGAAGGACGGCACGCTTCACGCCATCGCCAAGGTCAAGGGCTCAGAACTCGTCACGGAAAAGAAGTATCACGACTTTGAATTCGCCTGGGAATGGAAGGTCCCCGTCGCCGGCAACAACGGCGTGAAGTATTTCGTCACCGAGGCGCGCACCAAGTCACCAGGCCACGAATACCAGATGCTCGACGACGAAGGCCACCCCGACGGCAAGAAGGGCGAGAACCGCCAGACGGCCGCGTTCTACGACGTGCTGCCCCCCGCCAAGGACAAGCCCTACCGCAAGCCGGGTGAGTGGAACCAGTCGAAGATTGTCGTGCGCGGCAAAACCGTCGAACACTGGCTCAACGGCAAGAACGTCCTGACCTACGAACTCGGCAGCCCCGCGGTAAAGGCCGGAATCGCCAAGAGCAAATTCGCGAAGGACGCCGGATTCGGCGACAAAATCGACGGGCACATCATGCTCACCTACCATCAGGACGACTGCTGGTACCGGAATGTGAAGATTCGCGAACTGAAGTGAGTTGAGCGGGCGGTGGCAGACTCGGGCTGCAGCGAGACTCGGGTGGCCGCGAGCGCCAGCGAGTGGTCTTTGCGCGGAGTCAAGATAGCGTCCACTCGCTGGCGCTCGCGGCTACGAAATCCGAACTTGAGCCGGTGACGCGCTATACGCGCGCCGACACGTCGCGGATTTTCCCCAATTCGCCAATCAACAGGCACACGAGGGCGAACGCCGTCAGGTGCATGACCGAGCACACGGCGAACACCGGCGCGAACGATACGTTTTCCACCGTCCAGCCGATGAGCTGCTGCGTCACCACGCCCATCACCGCGCCGAGACAGCCACCAAGTCCGGTGACAGTGCCGACGACCTTCGGCGGCAGCACTTCGGCGGGCAGCGCGACATTCAGCCAGAGCGTGTGGCAGAGCATCATGCCCGCCATCAGCGCCACCGCCACCGCCGGATCGGGCACGCGCGTGATCGCAAAGCACAGCAGCGGCATGCAGCACGAGGCAACCGCCATCGTCGTTTTGCGTCCGCGGTTCACCGTCCAGCCGCGGTTGACCAGCCAGCGCGGAATCATCCCGCCCAGCACATTGCCGACCGCACCCACCGCGAACGGGATCCAGCTGTACTTGCCGATATCCGCCAGGCTGAAGCCGCGCTCCTGTTGCAGGAACTTCGGAATCCAAAAGAAGAAGAAATAGGAAATGGGATCCGTCAGTACGCGCGCCAGGATGCAGCCCCAGACCTCCCGCCGCACCAGCAGCCGCGCCAGAGGCACCGATTCCGTCGACTCCTTTTCCACGGTTCGATCCGACTCGATGAACGCGAGCTCCTCCGCGCTCAGCCGCGGGTGATCACGCGGCAGCCGATAGACCAAGGCCCATACGACAACCCACACCAGTCCCATCGCGCCGCCAAAGACGAACGCGTAGCGCCAGTTCCAGGTGAGAGCGATGAACGAGATAATCGGCACGGCGAGCGCCGAGCCCAACGCGGTGCCAGCGTTGAAGATGCCCACGGCCAGCGCACGCTCGCGCACTGGAAACCACTCCGAGGAGGCCCGGACCCCGGCGGGAAAACTGGCCGGCTCGGCCGCACCCAGCAGGAAGCGAAACACCGTGAAATGCAGCGCCGTCCGCGCAAAGGCGTTCAACATGTTCACCACCGACCAACTCGTGACGAAGATGATGAACGATTTTCGCGTTCCCAGCCAATCGACGAGCCGGCCGCTCACGGCGTACATCACCGCGTAGCTGCCGAGAAACGCCGACGTGATGTTGGCGTATTCCGTCGTGGAAATCTTCAGGTCGTCCTGAATCGTCTGCGCGAGGACCGACAGCGTCTGGCGATCGAGGTAGTTGAGCTCGGAGGCGAGACAGAGCATCCCCACCATGTACCAGCGCAGCCCGGGAATTTTTTTCGGCTCGGGCCGCAGGCCCGCGGGGGACAGGGCGCTCATGCAGTCTCCAGGGGCGGCCGGTTCGCGAACAATGCCGCCGAGGGCAGTTCCCACCACGACGTCGCATTTTCGCGCAGGCACTGGCGGAACCAAACGGAAATCGCGTGCGGCGGCAAAGCCGCCCACATCGGAATGGAGCTCTCACGCACCTGCTGCCGGCGGCATTGCTCGACGAGGGAGACCGGGTCGCCGAACAACCAGCCGATCATGGGGTGGAACCGCACCGCGTGCGCCTACTTCGCCTTGACGTCGTAGCAGTAGATCAGGTCCTGATCGCGCAGGTAAAGTTTGCCGTTGCTGATCACCGGATGCGTCCAGATGTGCCCCTTGGAACTTCGAATCTGGGTCTGGGGATCGAGTTTGAATCGGCTGACTTCCTTCCATCCCTTGGGCGAAGCCTCGACCAGCGCCACTACGCCGGGGCCTTCATCCAAGCAATAGAGCATGCCATCGGCGTAACCCACCGCGCCCTTGCCAAAGCCCCGTTGACTCCAAACTTCCGCGCCGGTCTTGAAGTTTTGACACACCCAGGTCGGGTCCCCATGGCCGTAGAGGTAGTCACCCACGAGGACCACACCGCCATGATGGTTCTTGATCACCTTGTTCTCGTACACGACCTCCACTTTGTTGTCGGCGCCGATCCGCACCATCTTGCAGCCGGAACCATAACCGGCCGTCACGTAGATTTCGTTACCCCGGACGATCGGTGTTGGAATCACCGCGGTCCGTCCCGGAAAATCCGTCTGCCACAGCAGCTTTCCATCGCTGGCCGCGATCCCCACGATGCTCTTCTCCGTGCGCTGAACGTATTGCGCGGTGTTGTTGATCTTGGCGGGAACGATCGAGGAATAATGCGCCGGATCGGTAAACTCCTTCGACTGCCATTTCACCTTGCCCGTCACCTTGTCGAACGCGACCAAGGCACCCTTGGAACCGCCGGGAGTGCACAGGACCAACGGGCCGTCCAGCAAAACTGACTCGGCGTAGCCCCACTTTGGAATGGAACCGCCGAGCGACTTCATCGTGGTCTGCCAGAGGACTTTTCCATCCGCGACATTGACGCAGACGAGATTGCCCGTGCCGCTCAGGGCATAGGCGCGTTCGCCATCAACCGCCGGAGTACCGCGCGGGCCGTTGCCCCAGTCGTTGTCGAGGATGGCGCCCATCTTCGCGGTCCAAAGTTCCTTGCCCGTGTTGGCGTCGAGGACGAGCAGGATCTCGTTTCCGTCGCGGGTGCCAATGGTGTAGAACTTTCCGTTCACGATCGCCGGTCCCGAATAGCCGCTGCCGGCGTTCTCGAACAGCCAGACGCGCTTCGGGCCACCCTCCGGCCAGGATTTGAGCAGGCCGGTTTCCGTGGAGACATCGGACCGATCGGGACCGCGCCATTGCGGCCAGTCGCCGGCACGGAGGCCGGGAGTCGAAAGCGACGTGAGCGTGAGCAGGACCGCGAGGGACTTGATGCAATGGTTCATGATGCTGGAGAGCGATGAAGGCGACGGGGACGACGATCGGGTTGAAATCGGGGAAGGCGTCCCGATTTGTGGTCAACAATTTCCGGTCCTGCAACCATTCCTCGTGCGCCTTGCACACCAGAGCGCCGTGACGCCAGACGGCCGTTGTCGGGCCACCCTTCCCGCATTGCGAAAAATCAGATCGAAAAAAGCCGAATTGCTTCCAGCGTGTCGTCGTCCCCGAAGTCTCTACCTGACTCCCGGCGTACCAATCCCTTCGCCCCCAAAGAAACGCACCGTTCTCACCATGAACCAAATCGATCTCCAAGGAAAAGTGGCCGTCATCACCGGTGGCGCGCGCGGCATCGGACTCGCCGTGGCACGACGCTTTCTCGCCTCCGGGGCGCAGTGCAGCCTGTGGGACAAGGATCCCGTTGCGCTCGAAGCCGCCGCGAAGGCGCTCGGCGATCCCGCCCGGGTGCAGACGCAGGCAGTGGACATCACACAGGAGTCCGCCGTACGCGGCGCCACCGCAGCGACCGCCTCCCGCTTTGGTGGGATCGACCTCCTGGTGAACAACGCGGGGATCGCGGGCGTGAACAAGAAACTCTGGGAATGCACCGCGGCCGAATGGCGTGCCGTGATGGAGCTCGATTTGTTTGCAGTGTTCCTCTGCTGCCAGTCGATCGTGCCGATCATGCTGCCGCGAAATTGCGGGCGGATCATCAACGTCGCCTCCATCGCCGGCAAGGAGGGCAATCCCAACGCCTCGCACTACAGCGCCGCCAAGGCCGGCGTGATCGGACTCACCAAGTCCCTCGGCAAGGAACTCGCGACGACCGGCATCCGCGTGAATTGCATCACGCCCGCCGTGATCGAGACGGAGATTCTCCAGCAATGCTCCAAGGAGCACGTCGCCTATATGCTCGCGAAAATTCCGCTGGGGCGGCCCGGGACCGTCGACGAGGTCGCCGCGCTGGTGGCGTGGCTCAGTTCGGACGAGTGCTCGTTCACGACGGGTGCGGTGTTCGATATTTCCGGCGGCCGGGCGACGTACTGAGGTTTTCGCGACGCGAAAGCCTCGTGGGCAATCGCCGTGACCAAAGCCCCCCGTTCCCGAGACGCCCACCGTCCTGGGGCGACCGCAAAGGCGCTTGCTCACTCCCCAGATTCATCATTTCCTCATACTAGGTTATGAGAATTACAATCGATATTGATGAAAAAGATCTGATTAAAATTCAGAAACTTACCGGCCAAAAAATGAAATCTCCTGCGGTAAGCCAGGCGTTGGACGAGTTCCTGCGCCAGCAAGCGCGGCGGGAATTCATTGCGCGCGCCCTGTCGGGCAAAACCGACTTTGCCCTGACGAACGACGAATTGGAGGCGCGCGACGTCCATGATGCTCGTTGACAGCTCGCTGTGGATCGAATTTCTCCGCCGCAAGGGCGACCCGGAAGTGAAGCACCTTGTGGCGCGGCTTCTGGAGTCGGAGACGGCCGCCTACACCTGCCCGATCCGGTTTGAACTATTGAGCGGAGTGAGGCCGGGAGAGGAAGCCGACCTTGCCCAAGCCTTGGAATTCAGTCTGCACCTGCCCTTCGAGGGCGACGACTGGCGGGCCGCCGCCCTTCTGGAACGGGAGCTGCGAGCCAAGGGGCTCACGATCCCACGCAACGACCTGTTCGTCGCCACGATTGCGATTCGCACCCAACTGCCGGTGGCCTGCCGCGACACGCATTTCGACGCGATCCGCAAAGTCGTGGGAGCGCGGCTCGCCGTGGAACAATTCTGATACGGTGACCGGCAAGTAACGCGACAAGTAGCTGCGAGCGCCAGCGAGTGGAGCACACCGAAAGTCCACTCGCTGGCGCTCGCGGCTACACGTCACGAAATTTTGTTGTGCCCTACTCGCGCGCCTTCCGCTCTTCACGGAACGGTACGCAGCGCTCAAAGCGGCTTCGCCGCGCGCAGAATCTCCTCGAAGCGTGGGTCGTCCTTCAGGCGCGACCAGACGGGATGGCGGCGAGTTTCACGTGGTCCCCGGTCGCTGGCCCCGCTGAAGATTTTGCGCAGCACATGGAGGGCCTCGTCCTTCATACCCAAGGTCACAAATATCTGCCCGAAGGCATCGCGGAGGCCGAGCGCATCGAGCTGGTCGCGGGCCTCGACCTGCGCCAGCGCGGCGCGGGCATCTCGGACGGCCTCAGCGGCGCGACCGGAGAAGGCGTGGGCCTGGGCCATCGCCATCAGGACCGCGGGTTCCTGCCGGGGGGTAGATTTTCGGATGCGCAATCCGGCCAGGGCCTCCTCCGCCAGGGTACGCGCCGCCGGGAGGTCGCCGCGCAAGTAGGCGAGGGTGGCGCGGTCGAGCTCTTTCGGGGGCGAGATAACGGTCTGACCGGACCAAATTCGGGAATAACGCACGTCATCGAACACGCGCTCGGCCGTCGCGAAGTCCCCAGCTGAAAGCGCGCGGCGATAGGTCACGTATGACCCTTCGCCCGGCAGGCGCCGGAAAAAAGCCTCCTCGTCGCCGTCGATCTCAAATTGAGCCCAATTGACATCTCTCGAGAACAACGTACCGGGAAAGAAGAGCTGCAGCCGCTTGGCACGGTCCAAAACGTCGGAGAAGCGCCGCAAGAAGCCCAACACGGCCACCCCGCCGGATGCGGCGGCCTCATCGCGAGGATCCAGTTCGAGCGATTTTTCAAGATTGGCCAGCGCCTCCTGCCAGCGTCCGAGCCGGCGTTCGGCGTAGCCAATTCGCCGGTAAACCTCGGCGTCATTAGGCAGATCGGGCTGCGCGGATCGGAATTCAACGAGCGCGCGGGCGGAGTCGCTCAGGCCGAAGAAAAAATAATTTCCGCGCACCATTTTCGTCTCGGGCAGGTTGGGCGCGACGCGGGTCGCAGCGTCGGTCGCGGCCTTCAATTTCTCCAGTCGTTCGGGCGTGGCGTCGAGAAACGCGCTCCGATACAGGTGACCGTGCGCGGTCGTCAGCGGCACGTAGGCGTCCGCGAAGTTGGGATCAAGTTTGAGGGCGTGCTCCGTCAGGTTGATGACCTGTTCGTATCGCTCCTGGCGACCTTCGTATTTCGAAATCGCCAGCAATTGCCGCGCCCGAAGGACGAGGTCGTAGGCTTCCAGGTTTTCCGTGGGCCGGCGCGTGATCTGCGCCCGCTCGCTGGGCAACAGGCGGGACTTGAGCGCGGCGGCGATTTTCTGCGCGATGTCGGCCTGAATCGCGAACACGTCGGTGAGTTCGCGCTCGTAGTCATCGGCCCAGAGATGCTCATCGGTGCGCGCGTCGGTGAGTTGGGCCGACACCTTCACCTTGTTGGCCGCGCGCCGCACACTGCCCTGCAGGATCGTCGCGACGCCCAACTCGGCCGCGATTTTTCTGAGGTTGAGCTGTGCCTGGTCGCGATAGACCAGCATCGAGGGTTGCGAAATGGCCTTGAGATCGCGGATCCGGGCGAGACTCGTCAGCAAATCCTGGTGCACTCCCTCGGCGAAATAATCGTTGTCCTTGTCGGGGCTCAGATTCTTGAACGGCAGTACGGCGATCGACTTGGGGTTCACCGCCGGCGTCGGTGCCGTCGAGGGCACGCCGGGGCTGTTCGCCTTGGTCGTTGTCCCGGCTGGCGTGGCTGGTGCCGGCGCCGTTGGACGCATCAAAACGAAGGCCACCAAGGCGAGCACGACCGCCGCCAGCGCACCGCCGGCCCAAAGCGGCAACCCGGACCCACCCGCCGGGGTGGCCGAGCGGCCGGGGAGCGGCGCGGACTGAGCCGCCGAGGTCGTCGCGTTACCCTGTCCGCCCAGCAGCTTTTGCACGCGGGTGACAAACGCCGCTGAGGTTTCCCCCGCCGGCAACTTGGTCCACTGGACCGCGGTGAACGCGTCGGTGACCAGGGCGCCGCGTTCGGTGGTGTCGTCGATCGTGACCGGCACGATAAACGGAATTCCCTTCGCCATGAGGTGCGAGCGGTCTTCGGCGAGTTTCCATTCGAGCCGGAAATAACCTTCGCCCCGCGCCTGTGTGTTGGCCGACACGATCGGCATGAAGAGGGCGCACGATCCGATTTGCCCGCGGATTTTTGCATCCCAGGCATCACCGCCGACCAACTCACTCTGGTCGAACCACACCTCGACGCCCGCGGCCTGCAGCGCCTCGCAGATACGCCGCGCCGCCCCGGCGTCTTGCGACGCGTAGCTAAGGAAAACGGCTTTGCCGGCGAAGGCGGACATGGTCAGAGGGCGGGCGGAGCACATTACGCTCCGGGAAGGTAGGCAGGGATGATATGAACGACTGGGGACATCGCATGTAAACCTCGAACCATTTCCCCGGCGGCCGGCGCCCCGCCATTCAGCCAAAAGCGGATGCAGTTGAGAGTTCGATCTTCAGAGCCCAAGCGCGCGCCATCATGCTGGAAAGTGTAATTCACCGCTTGGTTTTGCTCTCAACTCTCAACTGAATTCCGACCGCTCAGTCCCGCACCTGCTCCTCCAACGGCGTCACTGGATCAATAAACAGCCAGGCGCAGGCGCCGACCGCGTAGACGGCGGCGAAGACATAGAAATTGACGTTCCAACTGCCACCGGCGGCGGCGAGCACCATCGGCACGAACATCGGGGCAAGCGCGCCGCCGATGTTTCCCATCATGTTCATGCTGCCCGAGAGGGAACCGGCATACTTGCCGCCCACTTCCATGCAGGCACCCCACGCGCCGGGCATCGCGAGGTCGTTGCCGAAGCTGGCAAAGCCCACCGCGAGCATCGCAAAGAGCGGATTCTGAAACCGCGTCGCAATCAGCAGCATCACGCCCGCGCTCATGAGTCCGACCGCGCCCATCAGCCGCCGGGCCGTGGCGCTGCCGAGCCTCCGCGCCAGCCAAGTCGTGATGTAGCCACCCGCGAACGAGCCGAGCCCGCCGAAGAACAGGGGAATGCAGTTCAGCAGCGCGCTCTCCCACATGCCCAGCTGCGGAAACGATTCCTTCAGGTAGGTCGGCATCCACGTGATGTAGAAGTACCAGCTGTAGGACATGCAGAAATACTGCAGCCACAGCATCCACACCGTGCGCGAACGCATCAACTTGGACCAAGGCACGGCGCCATGCATCGCAGAATTCTCGACGGAGCTCCCCATGATCTTGAGCTCACCCGCATTGACGGAAGGATGCGTCCGCGGGTCGTCGCGGAACCAGCGATAGAAGAGCACGGCCCACACAATTCCGATCGCCCCGAAAATTGTGAAGGCCGACCGCCACGTCACAAACGTGAGGACCCACACCACGAGCAACGGCGTGAACGCCCCTCCCCACCGCGCGCTGAGCCACATGATGCCCTGCGCCCGCACGCGCTCACCGGCGGGAAACCAGATGGTGAAGGCCTTCGTGATGTTCGGAAAACATCCCGCCTCACCCATGCCGAAGAAAAACCGGAAAACCACCAGCGACCCGATACCCCAGGCCCAGCCGGTAAGTGCGGTGAAGGCCGACCACATGAGGACCACCCGCATGAGCACGCGACGTGGACCGATCTTGTCGCCGAGCCAGCCGCCGGGAATCTCAAACAGCGCATAGGCCCAGCCAAACGCGGCAAACGCGTAACCCATCTGCTCCTTCGTGAGCGACAGGTCGCGCATCATCAGATCGGCCGATTTTGAGATGCACACCCGATCGATGTAGGTGATGATCGCCAGTGAAACAGCGAACGAAAGGACGGTGCGCCGCGCATGCGACGGCGGTTCACCGGGGTTGACGAGGTGGGGTGACACGCCCGGTGTCCGTGCCCGCGCCGTCGCCCACTGTCAACGCGACAGATCGAATCCGCAGCAAACTTACTCGCGCGTTTTCCGCAGCGGCTCGATCACCGCGGCCATGTCCTGTTCGCCGTTGCCCGCCGCCACCGCGGCGCGAAACCGCTCCAAGGCCGCGGACGCCGTCACGAGCGTCCGCCCCTGCAGGGCGGCCTCACTGATGGCATAGCCGAGATCCTTGGTCATCAGGCGCAGGAGAAAATTCGGGGTATAGTCCGGCGCCGTCATCCGCGTTGCGAGCTGCTTCACCAAGGGACTGCCCGGCGCGCCTTCGGTCAGCACCGCCAACGCCGCCGCCCGGTCGAGGCCGCTGCACTCGATCCACGCCAGCGCCTCCGCCAACGCCGCCACCTGCACCCCGCAGACAAAATTGTTCACGAGCTTGACCCGCGCGCCGCTACCCGCCGGCCCGAGATGCTTGATGCTCCGGCTCATCGCCGCCAGCGCGGGACGGATTCGCTCGAGGGCCGCGGCGCTGCCGCCCACGAGGAAATTCAATTCGCCTGCCGCCGCCGCTACCTTGCTGCCTGTCACCGGCGCATCGACCAACTCGCCGCCCCGCGCCGCCGCGGCCTGGGCCAGTTCGGTCACCCACGCCACGGTCAGCGTACTGCACTCGACCAAGACGGCACCGGGCGCGATGTCCGCCAGAACGCCATCGGCGCCGAGCCAAATTTCCCGCGACGCGACGTCGTCCGCGACCATGCTGAAGACGATTTCGGCCCCATCCGCCGCCGCCCGCGGCGTCGCGCCCACGCGGGCCCCGGCCGCGGCGAGCTCGGCGGCCCTTGCGGGACTGCGATTGTAGACCGTGAGCGGAAACCCGGCGCCCAAAAGCCGCCGTGCCATTCCGCCGCCCATGATGCCGAGACCGAGGAACGCGACGCGGGGAAAGCTCATAGGCGACGACTCATGGCAGAGGCATTCGGATGAATCCAGTCCCACGTGACAAAAAAACGCCGCCGGAGATCCGGCGGCGTTTAGGCCTGAAACTGGGAGGAAGCAGCGGGGCCGCTTACTTCTTCTTGTCGTCTTTCTTGTACTTCTTGTGACCGGCCTTCTGCGAATCTTTCATGGAGGCGCACAGCTTGGCGGCCTCGGCATTGTCGTTGGCCTTGAGCGCGGCTTCCAGCTTGCCGCAGAGCTCGAGGAACTTCTTCATCTCCGCCTTGTAGTCGGCGACAAATTTCTTCTGCTCCGCCGAGGGAATTTCCGACTTCTTCGCCGGCTCAAACTTGATCGAGGCCTCGGCATTCTGGCGGATCGTCGCGAGCTTCGCGAGCGAGTCGGCATTCTTCGAGGAGTCGGAGATCTGACGGCCGAGCGCGCGGAAGGCGCCACCCATTTTTTCCATTTTGGCTCCGAGTTCGGTCTCGGGTTCGTCGGCGGCGCGCGCAAGCGGACCGAAGGCGAGGGCAAATGCGGCGGTGATTAACAACAGGCGGATTTTCATTTTAGTTTGAGGGGGAGTTGGCAGTTTTGCCGCCGCGGAGAGAACGCGAACCCTGCCCGGGAGGGCAATCGGAATCGGTACTAACACCGCGGAGACGGGGCTGAGACGCCGGAAAAAGAGGGATAATTCAAAAAAAATGCAATCCTCCGTGCAGCCGGCCGCCGGCAGTCCCGCGGGGCGGAGCTGTCCTCCTTTTTTCGAGACATTCGCGAATTCGCACCCTAAGCAATGGGCCCCTTTCGCCGCCCGTCCCGAATTCTGCATGAACGCCACCCCGGTCACCCGCCGCCATTTCCTCACCGCCGCCTCCTCCAGCCTCGTCACGGCTGCCCTTGTGCCCCGCTCGGTCTTCGGAGCGGAAAAGAAAACGTCTGCAGCTGCGAGCTGGCCGATCGGTTGCTTCAACCGCCCTTGGACGAAATGGAGCTACGATGAGACGCTCGATGCCATCAAGGGCGCCGGCTACCGATGGACCGGCCTACTCACCCCGGGGGTGGCCAAGGGTGACGTTTTCACCAGTTCCAGTGCGACCCCGGAATATCTCGCCGCGCTCAAACAGAAAATCGCGGCGCGCGGTCTGAAAGCCAACATGTCCGCCCTTCGGGTCAAAAACGGCATTCCGCTGTCCGACGCGATTGCCGACACCCGCCGCCAAATCGAAAACGCCCACACGGTCGGCGTCGAGTCGGTGCTCACCTTCGGCGTGGATAAGCCCGACCACTACGCGCAGTATTTCAAGGTCATGGCGGACGCCGCCGCCTTCGCCGCGGAACGCAAAATCAAGCTCGTGATGAAGCCGCATGGCGGCGGCAGCGGTTCCTCCCAGGAAATCGTCACCGCCATGAAGGCCGTGGGGCATCCGAACTTCAAGGTCTGGTACGATGCCGGCAACATCATCTTCTACACCGGCAAGGATCCCGTGGCGGAACTCGAGCCCATCGCCGAACACGTCACCGGCTTCTGCGCCAAGGACTGCGCGGCCCAACGGGGTGACGTCATGGTCCAATTCGGCACCGGCAAGGTCGATTTTGCCGGAGTGTTCAAGAAATTGAAATCCACCGGGTTCAACGGCCCCATCATGGTCGAGTGCTGCAAAATCGGCGCCACTCCGCAGGAAACGATGGAAAACGCCCGCGCCAACCGGCTCTTTCTCGAAAAGGTCCTCGCCAACGTCTGATCCCCCCGCCTCCCGTGAAAATCCTCCGCTTCGCCGTTCTCGTTTCCGCGATCGCCGCCGGCCTCTTCATCGCCGGCTGCGGCACGCCCTCCGCCGAGGCGCCAAAAACATCCGCGGCGAAGGCGAAGGTCACCGCCGCCCCGTTCCTTCCCGCCAAACTCGCCGCGATCGACACCGCGGTGGCCGGCGCCATCGCCGCCAAGAAAATGCCCGGAGGCGTCCTGTGGATCGAGCGCGACGGCGAGACCTACCGCAAGGCCTACGGCCACCGCGCGCTCATGCCGGCGCCGGACGCCACCACCGAGGACACGATTTACGACGCGGCGTCGCTCACCAAGGTCATCGCCACCACCACCGCCGTGATGCAACTCGTCGAGCGCGGCAAACTCGACCTCGACTCACCCGTCGCGCGCTACCTGCCGGCGTTTTCCCAACACGGCAAGGGCATCGTGACCCTCCGGCACCTGATGACGCATATGTCCGGCCTTCCCCCGGGGATTCCCGCCACGCCGCCCTGGACCGGCGTCGAGGCCGCGATCGCCCTCGCCTGCGCCGAGAAACTCCGCACCGCGCCCGGCAGCACTTTCGTGTACAGCGACATCAACTACATCCTGCTCGGCGAACTCGTGCGCCTCGCCAGCGGAAAGCGCCTCGATGTCTACACCCAGGAAAACGTCTTCGGCCCGCTCAAGATGACCGACACTGGCTTCCTGCCGCCCGCGTCGAAACTCTCCCGGATCGCGCCCACGGAAAAGGTCGAGGGCAAGATGATCCACGGTGTCGTGCATGACCCGACCTCCCGCCGCATGGGCGGGGTCGCAGGACACGCCGGCCTCTTCCTCACCACGGCCGACCTCGCGCGTTTTTGCCGCATGCTGATCAATGGCGGCGAATTGGACGGCGTCCGTATCCTGAGCGCCGCCAGCGTCGCGGAAATGACCCGCGTGCAAAACGACGGCTCCAGCCGCCGCGGCCTGGGCTGGGACATCGACACGAGCTACTCCGGACCGCGCGGCCGCTGGTTTCCCGCCGGCAAGACCTACGGTCACACCGGCTGGACCGGCACCAGCGTCTGGATTGATCCGGCCGCGAAGACGTTCGTCATCTTCTTCTGCAACCGCGTCTACCCTGACGGCAAGGGCGACGCCACGCCCCTGCGCCGTGAAATCGCCACGCTCGCCGCCGAGGCGATGGGTCGCGACACCGGCGCCGTGCTCAACGGCATCGACGTGCTCGTGCGCGAGGATTTCTCCCGGCTCCGCGGCCTGCGCATCGGCCTCATCACCAATCAAAGCGGCCGCGATCGCCAGGGCCGCCAGACCATCGACCTCCTCCATGCCGCGAAGGACGTGAAGCTCGTCGCATTGTTCAGCCCCGAGCACGGCATCCGCGGCGTGGCCGACGAAAAGGTCGGCGATACCGTTGACGAGAAAACGAAACTGCCGATCTACAGCCTCTATGGCGAGACGCCGAAACGCGCGTCCGGCATGTCGACCGCCGATTACGACATGGCTGTGATTCGTTCACGGGCGCCGAAGCCTGAGCACCTGCGCGAACTCGACGCACTGGTGTTCGACATCCAGGACATCGGCGCCCGTTTCTACACCTACTCGGCCACACTCGGTGCCGCGCTTGAGGCGGCCTCCCGCGCGCAGAAAAAGATCTTCGTCCTCGATCGCGTGAATCCCGTCACCGGCACGCACGTCGAGGGCCCCGTGCAATCACGCGCGCCCAGCTTCATCGGCTTCCACCCGATCCCGGTGCGCCACGGCATGACACTCGGCGAACTCGCCCAACTCTTCAACGCCGAGCGCAAATTCGGCGCCGACCTCAAGGTCGTCCGCTGTGAAAACTGGACGCGCGATCGCTGGCTCGACGACACCGGCTTGCCGTGGACCAACCCGTCGCCCTCGATGCGCAGCCTCGCCGCCGCGACGCTCTACACGGGATTCTGCCTGCTCGAGAGCACCTCCGTCTCAATGGGCCGCGGCACCGCGAAACCCTTCGAACAGGTGGGCGCGCCCTACATCGACGGCAACAAGCTCGCCGCGGAGCTGAACGCGCGCGGCCTGCCCGGCGTACGTTTCGACGCGGTGAAATTCACGCCGTCGATGGATTTCTATCCGGGGCCGGCTGCCACCCTGAAATACAAGGATCAGGTCTGCGGCGGCGTCCGCGCCGTACTCACCGACCGTGATCGCTGCCCCGTTCTCGACATCGGCGTCGAACTCGCGCTGGCGGTGCACCGGCTGTACCCGGACAAATTCAAGGTCGAAGAGATGGGCCGGTTGCTCGGCGACGACGAAACGCTGAACGCGATCAAGTCCGGCGAGTCGCTCGCGCAGATCAAGGCGCGCTGGGCGGCCGGCTTGAAAAAATTCGACGAGCGGCGTCGGTCGGCGCTGCTGTATTGAGTTCCGCCTAGCAGCCTGTCGGACTTAGGAAGTCCGATCTGGGGCAAACGAATGTTGGCCGAACGGAACCGACAGGCTGCTAAATGAAAATGCCTGCGGCATTTTCGCGGATCGTGTGCCGGTCTGTTCGAAATATATTTGTAATAAGATGA
>CANJIU010000005.1 GCA_947474365.1 Opitutia bacterium
CGAACTCTCGGCGGCGCAGCAGAAAGCCGTGCGACTCTTCGAGCTGGACCGCTGGATGCCTTCACTTTCTTCAACTATGAATATGCCCTCATCAGCTCAGAGGAGAACTGCACCTGTAAATGGTCAAAAGATGCGAAAGTAGGGCTAGTCCCTGCAACCCTTGGGTCGGTATCCAACGGCCCACGTCATTTCGGCGCGTAACAATACCGACCGATTGGCACGCCCTTTTCGCAGTGCGACGACTCTCCTGATTACTCGGAGATAGGGGAGGGACCGGTAGATGACCAAGTGGGTGGCCGCCGGACGAGGGAGACGAAGAGCAGAAGGAGCACGGCAATTGTCGCGGCGACGAACGCCCCGGAGGAAGGCATGGCAAGCCACCTGAGCGACTCCTTCGCCAAACCAGTGCTGCCGAGTACCGGGGCGCAGAAGCCGGCCCACATCCAGAAAATGGAGTAGCCCAATCCGCCCGCGCCAAGACCGACGCTGACGGCAATTGTGACGAGGCGTGAAGGACCGATCAATCCGACCAACACGATCAACGCCAGTGCCGTAGTGCCCATGCCACCCGCGTGCAGGTGAGCGCGCTGCATGTACCCCCACGACTTATCGAGCACCGCTTTGATCGCGGCATCGTCGCCTTTGTACACCGTGTCGCGCACGGAGGCGGCAGATGTTTTCAAGCGGCTTTTGATGGCGTCCTCGTTGAGCCCGAAGACGATGCCGATTCCTTGGCCGAAGAGAATGGTGAGCACGGCAAGCACGAGTCCGAGCGAGGCGGTGCGTAGACTGGCGGTGAAGGATTCGGAGGTCGTCATATTTATTGGAGGAAACTCGATCTGCAGGGAGATCGAATTTCGGAGGGATTTTGCAAGGTGGCCGGTGGAAACCAATTCGGCCCCCGGTGGTCCCCCAAGCCCGCATGACCGATCTGCGTCTGTGCACGGAAGAGCCCGGTCAAGGAGAAGGATTTTGCCGTGGCACCGCGGGGCATTGGCCCATCATGTTCTCCATCACCGCCAGCGTCTGTGCATCGTTTGGCCAACCTCACGCGCAAATTCTCGGTCGGCTAGTCGATTCGGTGACTTGCAGTAGGTGGATGCCCCAATGGCGGCATGCCGCGCGCAGTGGTACTCTGCGGCGGGAAGAACTCGGTCCATTGGTTTCTATCCCCTGACCAGAGTCGAGGCGCGAGTGCGGTGTGCGAACCGTGTCCTTTAAAGTCGGGGGGGGAACGTCGGGTGGAGTGCGAGGGTACTTGAGGGTCGGGTCGTGGAACCTGCGACCGCCAGCCCGGCCCCTGCCGTCAGATCGTCGCCAGAGATGCGTATCATGATTCCACTAATTGAACGGAACGTCCGGCCGGCGCCTTACCGGCGCTGCGTCGGTGGCTTCTGCCTGGTGTTGATGGGTGTCACTCTGCTGGGCGCGCCGCTGGCGGCCCAGATCGCGCTCTACTGGGATATCAACGGCAGCGCAGCGGAGGCCGGTGGTGCGACGCCCAGTGGCACTTGGCGGACCAGCGGAACATCGAACACGAATTGGAGCACGAACGTGGGTGGCGACGTCGCCACCGCCAATTGGACGAATGGCAACATCGCGGTGTTCAGCGCCGGCACCGACGCCACCGGCAGCTACAGCGTCACGGTGGCCGGTGCTCCCACCGTCGACTCCATCGTGATCCAGCGGGGCGGCACCATCACGTTTTCCAGCAGTGTACTGAACCTGACCGGCACGCTTCCGAGCATCGACGTCGCCACCGGCACGACCGCGGTGTTCGACACGCGGCTCTCCGGTGCCAATGGTCTGGTGAAGGCGGGCGGGGGGATCCTACAACTCAACAGCACCACCAACAACTACACCGGCGACACGGTCATCGACGCCGGCACGCTGATCCTTGGTCCAGGCAAAAACATCCTGCCCGGCACCACCGCGGTTACGGTAGGGGCGGGAGCGACCATGGAATTTTCCGCCGGAGGAAATACCTCCGCGATCGCTGCGCTCGGCGGCGCGGGTCACGTCAACATTCGCGACAATCAAATCAGGATCGGTGACGTCTCCTCCACTACATTTTCCGGAGTGATCTCCGATGGCGGTGGCGGCGGCACTCTGCGCAAGGACGGTTCCGGCACCCTTACCCTCGCGGGCGCCAGCACCTTTTCCGGAGCAACCTCGCTTAACGCCGGCACGCTTGTCGTGGCGAACAACACCGCCCTCGGCGCCGCGAGTGCCGGCAACGCCATTGCCAATGGCGCCGCACTGCATTTTTCGGGCGGCGTCGCGGTCAACGAAACCAACTTTACTCTCACTGGGGCGGGCGACGGCACCGGAGTGCTGCGAAACCTCGACGGTGCCAACTCCCTCACCGCCAGTCTCACCGCGAGCGGCGCCGCGATGACCGTCGGTTCGGATGCAGGCACGCTCACTCTCGCGGGCGACCTCAATCTCGGCGCGACCAATCTCACGATCGTTGGCGCCGGCTCGATCGTGCTGGGCGGAGTCGTCGGAGGCAGCGGGGCAACGCAACTCGTGAAGCAGGGAACGGGCACTTTGACTCTCGCGGGCAACTCGGCGAATACCTTCGGTGGCGCCGTCGCGATCAACGATGGCACGCTCGCGTTGTCCAAGATGTCCGGCATCGACGCGTTCGCGTCGAACGTGATCACCATCGGCGACGGAACGGGAGCCGCCGGCTCGGCCGCGTTGACCCTGCTCGCCTACCAACAAGTCCCCGATACGGCCACGGTCACACTCCAATCCGACGGCGTATTCAACCTGAACAACTTCAGCGAAAAGATTGAGGCCATTGCCGGTGCCGGGCTCATCTCGCTTTCGACCAGTGGGTATCTGACGGTTGGCTCCCTCGGGACAAGTTCCACCTTTGGCGGCGCCGTTTCTGGATCCGGTACGCTCGTGAAAGACGGCACCGGCACGCTGACGTTTACCAATTCCTTTTCGTTTGAAGGGGTGTTTGAGCTCCGCGGTGGCACGTTGGCACTCGGGTCCGGCACCCACTTGACCGTCGGCACCCTGCACATCACCGGCAGCACCATCCTCGATTTTGGCAACAGCACCGCGACCTTTCTAAATGCCGGCATTTTCACCATCGCTAGCGGGGTGACGCTCACGATTCAGAACTGGGCCGACGGGGTCGACTATTTCCACACGCAAAATTTCACCGGCGCCATCCTAGATGCGCGGGGTGTCGCACCCCAGAATCAGGTGACGTTTACGGGCTTTTCCAGCAACAGCACCGGCTGGCAGTCCTACGACCGGCAGGTGACGCCAACTCCTGAGCCAGCCACCTACGGTGCCCTCTTCCTGTCCGGCTGCCTTGCCCTCCTCGGCTACCGCCGCTTCCGCGCCCCTCGCCGCTGATCATATTATTCGCGGCCCCGACAGCCTTTCATCGACAATTCGGTTCGATGAGACCGCGCCCAACACCCTGAAATCACGCCGACCAATATCCTCGATTCTGCCTTCCGCCGCGTGGGGTGTCCTCCTTGTTTGGGCGAATGCTGCCTGCACAACGAGCGCACCTCCGGTCGCCCCACCTTCGACCGCAGCACTCTCGGCTGCGATGAGCGCGATGACGGCGACGACGCACAACGGGGCAATACCCACCCACGTCGAGATTCTCGCCACATTTCTCGCGAACGACACCACGCAGAATAGCGCCATCGGCCTGAACGAATGGCGCACCGCGTCACGCGCGTTGTTCGAGATCACGGACAAGAATCACGACGGCGTGATTGAACGCGCGGAGGTTGGGGACAACGCCCTGATGCGCGAGGTGTTTTCGAACCTCCCCCAGGGGCACGACGGCAAACTGACCAAGCAAGAATTTCTAGACTTGCGCGAGACCATCTTCCGCGCCGCCGACATCGATCACAACGGCTACATCGCCTTCGTGGAATATGAAATCCTCGTGCTGCTCCGCCGCACTGGCTGGGTCGACCTTGACAAAGACGGTCGCATCGAAATGTCCGAGCTGCGCACCGTGCTGGAGCGGGCCTTCCAACTGCTCGACGCCAACCACGATGGTGCGCTGACCGGCAACGACATGGAGTTGCTCTCGCCGGAAAGTCTTGCCGCGATGGACCCAAAGCACACCGGCCGCATCACACTCGAACAACTCATCAATGGCTACCGGTTTCTGCTGGGTGCCGACCAGGTCAACCGCAATGTCACGCCCCGTGGTTATCCGCTTCCGCCGTGAGCCTGCCGGTGCCTCAGTTCCTCGCTCTCGCTCTGCCGGTGGAGTGGCTGAACTATTCTTAATTTGCGGTCGGTTCACTGGAGAGTCCGGATGACGGATCCACGGCCCCTGCCAGTCATCCGCATTCAACAGCCCCATGGTGAAACGCGCCGGGTTGCTCCAAAGTGATGGGTGGCCGTCCTTGTCATGAACGCGCACCTGCCAGAAACCCGACTGGTTGGAGACCAAGCGTGCGCCACCGTAGGGGACAAGGACCGACCGCGACGATTTCACCACGCCGCTGTCCCAGAGATCCGCACTCCCTGCGGCGAGATGTTCCGGACGGCTCGCGGCGCGGATCTGCCAGGCGGTTTGTTTTTGTCCGCGCACCGCAGGTACTTGTTTGCGACTAATAGGGTAGAGTAAACGGAGTTGGGGCGTTCCTCGTTCGAAAGTAAGTCTGCTGGTTCAGCCGAGGCAGGGTGCCTTTCCTGGCGAACGGAACGGCGAAGGTTCAAGCGGTGGGCTTTCACCCTCCGGCAAGACGGGATGCCGCGCTATTGGGAGACGTAGACGGGCTCGATTGGGACGTCGGCGGGGCCGTTGCTGGCGTTTTTCGCGCGATGTGAACTTCCGGACTGGTCGGGTAGAGCCGCAGATGGGCGGTCGGCGCGAAATTCCACCCTGCAGCGCTGCGGACCTCCGACTCCTCGGGGCGGCCCGAGCCCTCGAAATTGCTTGTCACTCGTTTTCCGCAACGCGTAATAGCGCCTCCTCGGTTCCGACCGACAGAGGTATTGGCCACGCGAAGCGTCACCACTTTCCCCTTGGAAAGCATCCGTTGACAGTTTCGAGTGGTGAAGACCGCTGCCGGGCGTGCCGAATCGACGCAGGTCGTTGTTCTAAATTGGAAATGCCAGAGTAGCTCAGTGGTAGAGCAGAGGACTCATAAGCCTTTGGTCGCGAGTTCAATCCTCGCCTCTGGCACCAATTTCAACGCCGCGGTGGACGGTCTGTGAAACCTTGAACCAACGACGGACCATTGTCGCTGCCAGGGTGCGCAAGGTGCCGTTCGCAGAGGGCAGGCGATTTTCGGGCCGAAGCGGGCGTTTTCGCGCGGGTGCGCGCGGCGTGCCGCCGGTGTCGACATTCTCGGATCGACCTGCCAGTCTTCCGCCATGAAAACCCGTATCGGTATCCTCACCGGAGGCGGGGACTGCCCTGGCCTCAACACGGTCATCCGGTCTGTCGTCAAATGCGCCACCAAGCGTGGCTGGGAAACACTCGGAATTCTCGGCGGTTTTGAAGGCTTGATCGAGCCGACGCGCTCCCGGGTGCTCGACTATCACGAGATGGACGGGCTCCTGTTTCTCGGCGGCACGATTTTGGGTGCGTCCAACAAGGGCCGCTTCTCGGCCAAGTCCGGCCACGGTGAATCCCGCGCCATCGATCCCGCGGTGCTGGCGGCGGCGCGCGCGGGTTTCGAATCGCTCGGTCTCCGGGCGCTGATTGTCGTCGGTGGCGACGGCTCGCTGTCGATTGCCCAGCAATGTTTCGAGGCGGGCATTCCCGTCGTCGGTGTGCCGAAGACAATCGACAACGACATCTCGGGCACGGTGATCACGTTTGGCTTCGACAGTGCGGTCTCGTTTGCCACGGAGGCACTCGATCGACTGCGCACGACCGCGCAGAGTCACGAGCGGGTGATGGTCTGTGAGATGATGGGGCGCTATGCCGGCTGGATCGCGGCGCACGCCGGAATCGCGGGAGGCGCCGACGTGATTCTGATCCCCGAAGTACCGTTCAACCTGGATTCCGTGTGTCGCGTCGTCACCGACCGCGAAGCGCAGGGGAAGCATTTTACGCTCGTGGTGGTGGCCGAAGGCGCGCGCGAGGCGGGCCGCGACTTTGTCACGCTGGGTGAAACGGGTGCGATTCGGGAGGCCCGGCTGGGCGGAATCGGCGCGGCGGTGGCGGAGGCCATCGGCCGTCGCACCGGCAAGGAGACGCGGGTTTGCGTGTTGGGTCATCTCCAGCGCGGCGGCGCGCCGACGACGTTCGATCGGTTGCTTTGCACGCGGTTTGGCGCCAGCGCGGTCCGGCTTGTCGCGGCAGAACAATACGGCTTCATGGTGGCGCATCGTCCGCCCGACACCGAGGCGATACCGCTGACCGAGGCCATCGGTCACCTGCGCACCGTGCCGCTCGATGGTGACATCGTCCGCACTGCCCGTGATCTCGGCATCGGATTCGGGGACTGAAGCGAGGGCGGGGCTGTCGGGCGCCAAAGAAATTCTGACCGGGTATGCGACGGCAGCGAAAAGGTAGGGGCGGCGCTCCGAGCCGTCTGCAAGAACGGTGGGAGTACCGTAAGGAAAGCGGGCGCCTGCGGAGAGGCGTCCCTACCTGCCGCTCCTTTCCGACGGCCGCTAACGCGGCGGGCTCTTGGTCGCGGCGAGCGACGTGACGTAGGCGGCGATGGCGACCATATCGTCACCGGTGAGGTTGACGACGACAGGCTGCATCAGCGCGGCCGATACGCCCTTCCGGGTTCCGCGCTGCATGTCGTAAATCTGCCGGACCAGATAGCTCGGCGAGCGGCCGGCGATGCCGGGCACGTCGGCCAGCCCCATCAAGTCCGGGCCGTGGCAGGTGCCGCACGCGACGGTCCGGCCGGGCACAATCTTGCCGTCGGCAACGCTCATGCCGCCGGTGGTGACGAGGTTTTCCCCTTTCTTGATGCTGCCGACCGGCACGTAGGCGACGAAGCCGACGCGGGGGTTGCGGAGCTTCTCGGTCTGCTCCTCGGTTTCCGGCATCTCGACGATCCGGCCGGCGATGGGTTCCGTTCCGGCGCCCTCAATCTCCTGATGCAGATTGCCGACGATGCGGGTCTTGGGCACCTGTTCCGTCTCGACCACGCGTGTCCACGGGGTCCACGGCATCGCGCCGAAATATTCCGCCGCCTCCTTCATCTCCTCGGCGGTCATCCCCTTGGCGAGCGCGATCATTGTGGGGGTGTTGGGCTTTCGCGGATCGACGGTCGAGCGCAGTCCGTTGCGGAAATCCTCCAGTTGCCGGATGAAGTAGGCGACCGGCAGGCCCGACACGGGGGCGTTTTCCGGCCGTCCCTTGCCGGTGGGGAGGTGACACGACGCACAGCCGCGGGCGGCGTTGCCCAGGCTCGGGGAGCCGTGGGCGATGACGTGGGTCATGCGCGGATGGTCGCCGGGAAACCAGTCGATCACGTTGCTGAGATCGCGGATGTCGACGAGCGAGTAGCCGGCGTCGCTGCCGGCGACATGACGGATCCGGGTCTGCTCGGCGGGATCTTCGTTCGGCCGCAGCTTCCGGCTCGGCAGACCCTGCGGTGTGGCCTTATCGCCCGGCGCCGGTGGAGTGAGAAACCCGTAGGCCCAGAGCGGTTCCGGGACGTCCGCAGCGGCGGCGTGCCCGATTCCGACCCTCAGGCCGGCGGCGCCCGCGACCAAGGCGATGAACGCCGTCACGATGCGGCGCGCAGGGTTGAGGGGCTGTTTGGCGGGCAACGTGGCAGGAGGCATGGCGCCTATTTCACGCGCATCCCGTGTGGCGAGGCGAGCACTTCGGTGCACAAAAATCCAGTTTCCCTTGGCGGACCGCTCGCGATAGAGCTTGCGGGCCATTCCACGGGCCGACGCCCGTCGTCGCCCCATTCCTCGAAACCTACCTCGCATGAAACGACTCGTTGCCCTCGCTCTGCTTTCTCTTGTCGCCACGGCAGTCGCAGCCGAGCTTCCGCCGCTCGACCTGGGCGGCGTGCGGGAGGAGCACCGCATGATTCCGATGCGCGACGGAACGCGGCTTTCGGCGTATGTTTATTTCCCGAAGGGCGACGGTCCCTGGCCGGTCATCTTCGAGCAGCGCTACGTCGTGATCACCGGAACCGCCTCACGCCGCGAACTCGCGGCGCTGGCGGCGCAGGGATATGTGGCGGCGCGGGTCAGCTTCCGGGGCGCCCAGCTTTCCGAGGGCGTCTGGCGCGGCTACCGCTCGCTCGGCTGGGGGACGGAAAAGGACGGCTACGATCTCGTCGAGTGGCTGGCGCGGCAGCCGTGGAGCAACGGGCGCGTCGGGAGCTTTGGCGGATCGCAGGGAGGCTTTGCGCAGAACTTTCTCGCGGTCACGCAGCCGCCGCATCTGGTGTGTCAATACATGACCGACACCGGTCTCAGCCTGTTTCAGGAAGGCTATCGCATCGGCGGTGCGGCGCGGCCGGAGAGGTTCAAGAAGATGGACGAGGTGGCGAGGAATCCGGCCGACAACCGCGCGCTGCTGGCGGAGTGGTACGGGCATCCGGTTTACGACGACTACTGGCGCGACGAGGACTGTTCGCGGCATTTTCCGGAGATGAACGTGCCGTGTTTCACCATCGGCAGCTGGTACGACTACATGTCGGTCGGTTCGATTCAGAGCTACATCGGCCGGCAGCATCGGGCGGGCGCGGCGTCCCGCGGGCGACAGCAACTCGTGCTCGGACCGTGGCTCCACGGCGGGCTGCCAAAATCGAACAAGATCGGGGAATTGGTTTACCCCGACAACGCGCGGTTCGACACGCCGACGCACATGGTCCGCTGGTTCGATCACTTTCTCAAAGGCGTGGACAACGGGGTGGAACGCGAGCCGGCGGTCCGCTACTACGTGATGGGGGCGGTGGGCGAGCCGGGTGCACCGGGCAACGTGTGGCGTACCGCGCCGGACTGGCCGGTGCCGGCGGCCGAGACGCCTTACTATTTTCATGCCGGAGGAAAACTCGACCGGACGCCACCGGTCGACGCGACGTCGGCGACGTCGTACCAGAGCGATCCGGCGCATCCCATGGCGCTGCCGTATTCGTCGTTTCCCGGGGCGCGCGACGCTCGGGCCTTCGAGGCGCAGAAGGACGTGGTTACCTTTACGACTGAGCCGCTCGCGTCGCCCGTCGAATGGACGGGCAAGGTGCGGGTCGAACTGCAGGTAGCGTCGTCGGCGCGGGACACGGACTTCATCGTCCGGCTGACGGATGTTTATCCCGATGGCCGGAGCATCCTCATCATGGACTATGTGCGCCGGGCGCGATTTCGCGACGGCTGGGAGCGGGAGGTGTTGCTGACGCCCGGGGAGATTTGCCCGGTGGCGTTTGACATTGGCTCGCTGAGCCAGGTCTTCAACCGTGGCCATCGGATTCGGGTGACGGTAGCGAGCACGGGAGCGCCGTTTTACGAGCCGAATCCGCAGACGGGCGAGCCGATGAGCATCGACTTTCCGGCCAAAACGGTCGTCGCGACGAACACCCTGTTTCACGATCGGGTGCATGCATCGCGCTTGATTGCACCCGTGGTGAAATGAGCCGAGTGTCCCGTGGCATGAAGACTTCACTCCTGGTTGCGGCCTGGCTGGTTCTTTTTGCCGTGGCGCGGGTGCGGGGCGCGGTGGCGGATGTGACGCTGTCGGTCGCGGAGCCCGCCGGGGTCGCGCGAATCGGATGGCCGGTGACGAGTGGCGTGCCGTTTGCGGCGGGGACGCTTTCGGATCCGAAGGATCTCACGCTCTGGAACGACGAGGGTGGGGCGGTGCCGCTTCAAACCGATGTCCTGACCCGCTGGCCGGACGGCTCGGTGCGCTGGCTGCTGGTTGATTTTCAAACAGACCTCACGGCGAAGCAGCGGCGGCGTTTCAGGCTGCGACCGACGAGTGGCGCGTCGGTCGCGCCGGCGGGGTCGCCCCTGCGCGTCTCGACCGACGCCGGACGCACGGTCATCGACACGGGGCCGCTGCGGATTGAATTGAATGCGGAGCACTTCGACCTGCTCGGGGCGGTGTGGCTTGACCGCAATCGCGACGGGAAGTTCACTCCTGATGAGCGGGTGACGCGCGGTGGTGGGCTGTTTGTGCGCGACCTGCAGGGCCGACGGTACGGATCGGGCGCGGCGCCGGCGGAATTTGTGGTCGAGGAGTCCGGGCCGCTGCGCGTGTGCGTGCGCGTGACGGGGCGGCATGCGGCGGCGGAGGGCTCGTTGTTCAGCTATGTCGTGCGGTTGCACGCGTACCGGGGACAGCCCTACGTGCGGGTGTTTCACACGTTTACCAACGACGCGCAGGAGGCGGTGATGACGGGAATCAAGGAATTGGGCGTGACGCTGAAGCTGGCACCCGAAGCCGGGGCGAGTCGCTCCGCGCTGGTCGGCGGACGACCCGCGGGGGATGGCGGCCTGTTTCAGCGTGACGAAAACCACTACACGGTGAGCGGGCAGGACGCAGGCGCGCGGGCTCCGGGCTGGGCGATGGAGACGGGCGCGAGCGCTGGCTTCGCCCTGGGCGTGCGGGAATTCTGGCAGCAATGGCCGAAGTCGATCGACGTGCGCGACGGCGAGGTTGCGCTCGGGCTTTGTCCCGAACTTCCGGCGGGGCTCTATGACGGCAAGCCGCTGGTGGAGGAAAATAAACTCTACTACGCGCTGCGGCGCGGCGCGCACACGTTCAAGGTCGGCGTAGCCAAGACCCACGAGTTGTGGGCGCAGTTCTTTGCGGCGCCGGCGCATCCGGAGGCGATGGCGGATTTCTCCCGGGCGGCGGAGGAGTCGCTCCTCGCGACCTGCGAACCGGACTACGCGTGCGGCACGGGAGCGGCCGGGGTTTTTCCCCGGGCGGACGCGAAGCGCTTCTCCGGCTACGATTCCTGGTTTGAACGTGCCCTGGATGGCCACTTGAAGCGGCGCGATCAGGTGCGCGAGTACGGCATGCTCAATTACGGCGATTGGTACGGCGAACGGGAGGTCAATTGGGGCAACCTCGAGTATGACCTGCAGCGCGGGATGTTCATCCAGTACCTGCGCACTGGAGACCGGCGCTTCTTTCTGCGGGGCGCGCAGGCGGTGCGGCATCATATCGACGTCGATGTCGTGCACGCCACGAATCCGCTCCTGAAAAACCCGTGGGGACTTCCGCCGAAGGTGGGGGAGATTTGGCTGCACAGCCTGAACCACACCGGCGGTTATTATGCGAATGCGCCGCTTCCGGTCGACCGCACCTATCAGATGGGACACAGTTCCAATTACGGACACGTTTGGGTGTCGGGCGACCTCGACTATTATTGCCTCACGGGCGATCGCCGGGCCCGCGAGGTGGCGTTGCAGGTGGCGGACATGATGGCGTCGACGATGACCGCGAAGGTGGGCACGCACATCCGCACGCTGGGCTGGCCCACGATTTTGGTGCTGTCGGCCTACGAAGCGACCGGTGACAAGCGCTACCTGGAGGCGGCGACGCGAAACTGGCACGCGCTGCGGGAGGGGCTCGATCTGAAACGCGGCTGGGTGGTCAAACTCGCCGGTGATCATTGCCTCCACCCGGCCGGAAGCACGCTAAAGGAACGAGAGACGATCTACCGCGATCAGCGTTGCGAGGGCAATGTGCCGTTCATGGAGGGCCTGACGCTCTGCGCCCTCGCGCGGTACCACCGGTTCACGGGAGACCCGGAAGTGCTCCGGGCCATCACCGTGGGTGTTGACCAGATGATTCGCGAATGCTGGCAGGACGACGTGAAGACGTTCCGCTACACGGCCTGCCCCCTGTCACAGAAAACTTCCTACGGACTGTTCATGCTGTCGGCCGAGGCGATCGCCTACGAGGCCGCACTCACGGGCAACCGCGAGCATCGCCGCATCCTCCGGGAGGGATTCCGCTCCGCGATCGCGAAGAGCGGTGGCGACAGTTTTGGGAAGGGCCTCGCGCAGATGACGTTTTTCGCGCCGTTTGCGCTCGGAGAACTCGAGTAGGCGACCGGGTGGTCGACGTTCGCCTCCGGACGTTCAGACACGCAGGACGGGAGTCATTTCCGCCGCGAGCCGGTCGGAGATTTCGTTGAAACCGTCGGACGACGGATGGAGCAGGTCGAAACAAAGCCCCGTCGTGCGGGTGAAGAGACGGCGGCCGTCGAGATGCCGGACGTGCGACAGTTTGAGCGCGGCGACGGCATCGCGCACGACGGCGCGGAATTCCGCGCGCTTGGGATCGGCCTCGAGGTCCTTGCCGGAGGTGAAGATGTCGATGACGAAGATCGGGCGGGCGGGACGCACGGCGACGATGGGGCGGAGGAACCGGTCCACCCGGCGGGCAAACTCGGCGGTCGAGATGGGGCGGAGCAGATTCACGCCCAATTCCAGCGTGGCGAAATCCCAGTCGGGACGGACCGCGATCCAGTCGGCCATTTCCGGTTCGAGGTAGGCGGCGGCGCCGAACCCGAGATTCAGAACGTCGGCGCCGAGAGCGCGTCCGACCTGGGCGGGATAGGTTTCTCCCGCACGCAGCGCATAAGAGCCGTGGGTGATGGATGACCCATAGGCCAGGTAGGTGCGTCGCGGAAGCTGGTCGGCGCGCGGTGGGGTGATTTCGCCCTCAAGGCGGAGAATCTGCGTCTCCGGCATGTAGGGAAGCGCGAGGCGCACGAGTGACGGATCGAACGCGTTGGCGTTCCCCGGAGGTGATTCCTCCCGAAGTTTGGCGAGGTTGGAGCGCGGCTTGATCACCAACGTCGTCCATTGCTCGCGGATTTCCTCACAGCGCATCAGGAATCCGCCCTGGTAAAGTTCGGCGAGCACGGGCCAGCCCTGGGCCTTGCCGCCCCGGTTCTCGACGTAACGAAGCGTGATTTTGGCCTCCGGCCCGGTGAGGTTGAAGCGCAGTTCGGCGCCGGCCGCCGCAAACGAGCGGGTCTTCCCCATCGCGTTCATCTTTTCCCAGACCTGCGTCGGGACGCGACAGAGCCGAAAACCCTCGCCACTTGGGAGCGGTTCGAGGCGCTCGACGTTGTGCAGATGGGCGTTCTGAAAAACGAGCGGAGCACGCGGGCGGGAGGGGGCTGGGGCGGCGGGCGGCGCGGCGAGTGCCCGCTGGGCTGCCGCCAGTCCGGCGCCGAGGAGCAGCGGCGCGCGGTGAAGAAACTCGCGGCGGTCGATTTTCATCGTGAAGGGACGGAGAGGGAAGGGCGGGGAAGGACGGATCTCGGGCGGGCGTCGAGGAGAGGATCGTGGTTCGCTCGTCACCGCTGCATCACCCACGGCAGGTTGAAGCGCGCGATCTTCAGGTCGGCGGAAAACCCAACCGTATAGGCGGCGATGATCGTCTTGTTCCGCGTCACGCCGAGTTCCGAGTACCACGCTTTCGCGTCGATGACCTTGCGATCTGACCAGGTGCGGCCCTCGTCGAGGCTGTAGGTGATGTTGAGCGCACGATCCTTCATGTCGATCAGCCCGGACATCAGGAGGACGTTGGCGGTGCCGTCGCGTTTTGTCGAATACCGCGCGAGGCCGGGGTTCCGCCCGAGGGTGGTGAAGACGTTATGGTGGTCGCCCTGCTCGGCGAGGGTTTCTCCGGAATCGCCGTAGATGCGAAATGCGGTGGATTTGCGGGTGATGAGATAGACGGAATTGGCGGGAGTGCCATCGTCGTGGACGAGGGCGACGGCCTTGGTTTCCACGGTCTCGGTCTTGCCCGAGGTTCTCCAGGAGGCGCCGTGGTCGTCGCTGTAGAGGAGATTGCCGCGTCCGGGAATGACGAGCCGGCCGTCGGCGAATTGAAAACCGTGGCCACCGTTGCTCGGCTTGGACTCCGGGTGGCCGTCGTTCTTCACCAGCAACGGCTCGCTCCACGTGGCCCCTTCGTCGGTGCTCCGGCGCCCGTGCCAGACGAGTTGCTCCGGTTTCCACTTGGCTGGCCCGACGGTGTAGAAGGCCAGGAGAGTGTGCGGGCGGGTGGTGCGATCCTCGACAAGCATGCAGCTGTATCCGATTTGGCCCGACTTTCCGGATTCGAAGAGCTTGACGGGCGGGCGCCAGGTGGAGCCCTGGTCGAGGCTGCGGGTGACGACGACGTCGGACGGATCGAAGTCGCCCTTGGTGATGCGGCTCTGAGCGATCAGCAGAACCGTGTCCGCCTCCGTCACCAGCACGCCGGGCAGGTGGACAAGACCGGTGAGAACCGGCTGGGAAAGGATTTCGAAAAACGGCGCGGCCGTCGCGGGAGGGGTGGGTGCGGCAACGCAGACCGTGGCGACGAAAATCAAGGTGGCCAGCGAGCGGGCTGCTGCGTCGCAACCGAGCCGGAAGAGTGGAAAAGAGTTCAAGGTGTGAATCAGGTCAGGCGGATGGGTTCTGAATGAGTCAGCCGGGCGTGGGTTCCGTGGGCCAATTCAATCCAGTGGCCCGTCGGACGGACCACTTGGGTGGTGGGCCGGCGTCCGACGCCCGGAGTTTATTCGGATGCCGCGTCAACCTGCCGTGAACAGCGGTGGCGGGATGGTGCAGTGCGATAGTCGGTTTGCGTTTACTCCCGGTCGAACGCGGAAAATCACTGTCAATCCGGACGGAAGCGCCTATGCCGTTCGGATCATTGATCCGCGCCAGTTCATCCTGACCACCACCTTTGAGCTCTAACATTTCGCCGTTCATGGCCCGCACCGGGTCCGCGCTTCGCTGGTCGTTTGCCGTGCTTGTCTGCGGTGCATTCTGCTTCGCCGCCAATGTCGATTACTTTGCAGACAACGGTTACGGCAATACGCTGAGCACCGAGCAGCACCCGACCGGGGAGCACTTCAATGGCGTCACCTACGTCGCGTACCAGGGGCCGCACGAGGATCCCTATGTCGCCGCCTATGTTCACGCCACGGGCCGATGGATCGGGCCGGTGCATGCGGGCGTGAACACGATGGGAAAATCTCCGGATCAAATCGACAAGGGAGAACTCGACAACCACGGGAAACCCGCGTTGGTCGTCGATCGGCAGGGGTACCTCCACCTCGTCTTTGGTTCGCATGGGGGCGACCCGAAACACGGCAAGAATCCCCTCGGGGAGTTCTACATGGGGGAGAAGGGCAAGATGACCCACGTTGTTTCGGAAAAGCCCGGTGATATCTCCGCGTGGCGGACGTTGGACAACCTCCCGGCGTTCGGCACGTACAACCAGTGGGTGAAACTCGCCAACGGCGACTTGTATCTGTTTTACCGGCACGGCGGCCACCGCAGCGACTGGGTTTACCAGAAGTCGGTGGACGACGGTCGGACGTTTTCCGCGCCGGTCTCCGTCCTTAAGCACAAGGTCAGCGCGAGGTCGCCCACGGACGATGACGCGTGGTATGCCTGGTTCGAAAATGGCAAGGGCGACACGATCACCGCCTCGTACATCTATCACCCCTGTGGCCGACCGACGCATTCGGGTCAGCGCGAGAACACCTATTACATGCTGATGGATTGCCGCGACGGCTCATGGACCAATGTCCAGGGCCAGCATCTGACGCTGCCGGTGACCAAGGAACTGGCCGACAAGGCGACCTTGATTGAGTCCACCGGGAAGGATCGGCCATCGCATGGCACCTGCCATGTCGACGCCGACGGGCGGCCGCATCTCTGTTTTCCGTTTGGCGCAAACGTGCGCTATTATCGTTGGGACGGAAAAGCCTGGCAGAAACCGGTGATGGTTGCGGCGGGACTTGGGCGAGTGAATGACGGTGACTTCGTGGTCGATTCGCCGACGACGGTCCGGATGATATTAGGGCTGGCCAATTCCGGCCTCGACGAGGTCGGCTGGTGGAAGACGACCGACGGCGGACTCAATTGGGTGAAGGGCCCGGTCCTCATCTCCTCGCCGTCGATGGGATTTCAGACTTCGGTAATCATCCGGAATGCCCATCCCGATGCCCAGATGTTGCTGGCCGCCGTGTTGGCGAATGAGGAACACCTGTATCGCCGGATGTATCTGGTCGGCGAACACGGCCCACTTGGCCGGCCGGAGGCGGAGGCGAGCCACCTCGGTGATCGTTTGGATCAACTCAAGCTCCTGCCCAAGGGGACACCCAAGGCGGAAGCGAAGCGGAAGAAGAAAGCCAGTCAGATCGGGGAGGAGCCGTGACCTGGCTCCCCGCGAAAGACGCTTCGTTGGCCGGGTGGTCGAGGCTTTAGGGTTCCTCGCCTGACCTTGCTCCTGGCGCCGGGCCTGATTGGCTCTTCGTACCTCCATGCGACATTTCCTCCGCCCGCTCATCGCCCTGGCTGCCGTGGTGACGATCGCCTCTGCGGCGCCGCCCAACATTGTCTTTATCATGACCGACCAGCAGTCGGCCGATGCGTTGAGCTGTCGGATGGGTGATCGTTATCTCAAAACTCCGGCGCTCGACAGCTTGGCGGCGCGCGGGACTTTTTTCTCGCGGGCCTATACGCCCAATCCGCTGTGCATGCCGGCGCGCAATTCGATTTTCACCGGACGTTATCCGCACGAGACCGGCGTCACCGACAACTCGAAGGCGTCGCTCGATCCCTCCGAGTTTGTCACGATGGGAACGTATTTCCGCCGGGCGGGATACCAGACCGCGTATTTTGGGAAGTGGCATCTTGCGTACGACGAGGCCGCTCCGAAAGCCCATGGATTCGACATGCTCGAGTCGGGCCATCTCGACGCCGAAAACGCCGCGCACGCCGCAAAATTTCTATCCGGAAAGCACGCGAAGCCGTTCCTGCTCGTCGTGAGTTTTCTCAATCCGCACAACGTCTGCCAGCTCGCGCGCGACCAGTCCTTGAACAACGGCCCGATCGGCGAACCGCCGCCCGTCGCCCAGCGCCCACCGGCTCCGGCGAACCTGGCGCCGCCGCGCAACGAGCCCGACACGATGACGCGCATCCGCGCCGGCTACCACGCCAACCCGGCGTTTCCAGTCGGGAATTTTTCTCCCGAGCGGTGGCAGACGCTCCGGTGGGGATACTACCGTCTGATCGAAAAGGTCGACGCCGAGATTGGGAAGGTCCTCGCCGCGATTCGCGCCGCCGGGTTGGAGGAAAACACCCTCATCGTTTTTACCACCGACCACGGTGAGTGTGCGGGTGCGCACGGCTTCAATCAGAAGACGGTGTTTTACGAGGAGTCCGCACGGGTGCCGCTGATCGTCAGCGCGCCGGGACAGAAAGTCGGCCGGGTGTCCGACAAGTTCGTCAACACCGGCGCCGACATTCTGCCGACGATGTTCGACTTCACTGGCGTGCCGCAGCCCGCAAAGCTGACCGGAAGCAGCCTCCGCCCGCTCACGACGGGGCAGTCCGTCGCCGGTTGGCGCGACCACGTTGTGGTGCAGAACAACATGTCGCAGACGTTCGCCGTTGACGGCAATGTGCCGACGACCGAGGGCCGCATGATTCGCACGGACCGTTTCAAGTACTGCGTCTACGCCCACGGCGAACACCGTGAGTCACTCGTGGACTTGAAGAATGATCCGGGCGAGATGACCAACCTTGCCCGTGAGCCAGCACATCGGGAAACGCTGCTCGCGATGCGCGAACGCTTGCGAAAATGGGGTGTCGAGCACCACGACCCGTTGATTGCCGAGATGCTGGCGGACGACGTGAAGCCTCGACCGTTTGCGATTTTGAAGACCCCGAAAAACCAGAAGGGGTAACCGGGGCGGAATCTTCAGGACGACCTACTTGCCCGTTTCGTTCCAGAGGATTCGCAGATTCTTGGTGGCGCGGCCGGCGAGTACGAGATCGACGCGGCCGTCGCCGTTGAGATCGGCGCCCTTCATGTCCTCGATCGCCACCTCGGGTCCGGAGAGGTCGGTCTTGCGCCATTGCTTGCCGTCATTGTCCAGCGGAGTGAAGAGCCGTGCGCCCGGGGCGCCTTTCGGATTCATCGCGCGCCAGCCGACGGCAATCTGATCGCTGCCGACGTGGAGAAAATCGGCGACGACGACGGCGTGGCCGTCCTTAAGTGTGTCGTCGAGCACGAGCCGGGGCCAGAGGCTGCGCGTGTTGGCCGGATCGGTGTAAACCGCGCTGACGCCGCCGTGCATAGGCTCGATCGTCGCAAGGAAACGGGTGCCGCCGGGAAGTTTGCCGTCGCGGACCTCGCCGGTCCATTGGTCGGAGATCTGGCGCTTCTTCCACGCGCCGCTGCTGCGGCCAAACCAAAAGATGCCCTCCTTGGAGCCGGTGATGAGTTCGTGCTCGGGATCGTTGTCCCAGTTGATCGGCTGGAAATTATGACTGGCGTGGGTGAAGTCACTGACGAGCGAGAGCGTCCACGGATCGCGCGGATTTGCCGGCATGGTGTACGCGTAGACCTTGGAGCCTTCGCCGGCGTTGTTCTTGTTGCCGCGGCCGTGGAGCGGTTTGACGATGAGTTCCCAGGCTCCTTTCGGTGACATCACCCAGTGCATGCGATGAACGGTCGGTTCGTGGTGCAGGCGGACGGCTTCCCACTTTTGGGTGCGATCTTTGGGTGCGATGAGGTAGAACACCGCCCCACTCTTGGCGGTGTCGGTGGTCTCGCTCGGATTCCAGCCGGCGCCAACGGCGATCTCGCACTTGCCGTCGCCGTCAATGTCCTGGGCCGCGACGCAGACGTTGTCCTCCGGGGTGAGGTTTTCGGCGATGATATGTTTCTTCCAGGTGGGATTCTGGTACCACTGGATGGTGTTCTTGTCGGCGAGGATGATGTCCGGCCGCTTGTCGCCGTCGACGTCGGCGATCGCGATGCCGTAGCCAATGTTCACGGTCGTATCGATGTCCTGAACACGGAACTTGGGCTGCGGCGGTTCGGCGGCGGCGCAGTGGGCGGTGAGGGCCGCAAGAGTGGCGAGTGCGGAACAACGTGGGAGGCTCAATTTCATGGGGAGGGGGAAGTGGGTCGGAATCCGAACGGTGGAGCCGCTGCGAAGCAACGTTTTGCTGCGGGCCCCGGATTCGAGCGCGGACGGAGGTGCGTCGTTGCGGCCCGCACGTCGGTTCCGCCTTGCGCGCCGCGTTGCTATTGCCGGAGCCAGCTGAGGTTGAAGCGAATAAACCCGACCTCCGCATCGGGCAGTTCCGGTTTCCGCATCCGGTAGAGGAGACCGACCACGCCGTCGGGAAGCACGACAAGGTCGGAGTAACTGGCGCCGCCCGGATGCACGAGTTTGTGCGCCCACGTCTGGCCCGCGTCGCCGCTCGAACTGATCACGAGTTTCTTGCGATCCACCGGCTCCTCGCACCGGCTCAGGAGCAGGACCTGCTGGGCGCCGTCGTGGACCACGTTGAGGCCACAGTCTACGCCGCGATACGTGGGCATCGCGCTGTCGTAACCCGGCATGCTCCACTCCAGCCCCTGTTGCATTCCGATGATCACACCGCGGCGTGACGACGGGCCGTTGCCGGTGCGGGCATTGAGATACAGCCGACCGTCGTCGAGTTCGACGATCCGCGATTCCGTCGCGTTTAATTCCGTCCCGAACGCCGGACCCGCGTGCCATACCTTTCCGCCGTCGTCGCTGTAGAGGAGGGACAATCCGTATCGTCGGCTCTTTTCCGGGATGCCCTTGCCCTCCCGATTGACCAACGCGGTGCGGTTCCAGAATTGCATGAGCAACCGACCGCTCCGCAATTGCAGCCCGTGACCCGGCCCCGGCATGTGAAACGCGCGGCCAAGATGATCGCAGGGGAAACCGTGCTCGTCCTTCACCCAGTCGCCCGTCGCGTCCCGGTTCGCGGTGGCGTCGGCCTTTGTGTTGAGCAGGTCGGTCACTTCGACGCGCGCGGACCAGGTGACACCCTCGTCGTCGCTGGTGCGGTAAAAGTTGCGGGTGTAGCGTTGGGTGTTCTTTCCGCCCACCGCGCCCTCGTTCAGCACATAAAAGATGAAAACCCGGCCGGACTTCCGGTCGGTGACCGCGGCCGGATTTGCCCAACACTCACGTTTTCCGTCCTGGCCGTGGGCTTTCCAGTATTCTCCGTCGGCTTTTTCGACGAGGATGTTGTCCGACCAGGTGCGTCCTCCGTCGTGGCTCCGCTTCAAGGCGAGGTGATGGGGCTCCGTATCCGGCGGGTCCTGGCTCGGCAAGCGCGCCTCCGCAAACGCGAGCACGGTTCCGCGTGGCGTAACCGTGAGCCCGTAGACAAAATACGAGCCGATCGCCTGCTCGTGCTTTTTCCAGACGACCAACTCCTCGAACAATGGCGGAGCGACATCGGCGGCCGGCAGGCCGCGTGAGAACAGGGCGGAAACGACAAGGACGACGCGGAAACGCTGAAGGAGGAGGAGAATCATCGAAGGGTCGACACGTGCGGACGTCAGTCGCTCAAGAGGGCGCCCGCGATGCCGCGCTCGCCGGCGACCGAGTAGAGGAGATAGGTCTTGCTGCCATCGCGAAAAATATAGGGATCGCGCAGTTCCCGAAACAGCGGACGTGGCATCTTCTGCATTCCCTGGTTCGTCGCCGCCTCAAGCGGCATGTTACCGCCTTCATAGTCCATCGTCGGCAGCAGGACGGATACGGGAGGAGAGAGGCGCCACGAAGTCCAGTCCCCCGTCAATTTGGCCTGCGCGCACATGAGGTGCTCGGGTAAATCACCGCCGCGGCTGAAAAACACCGTCAGGACGTCGCCGTCGATCTTGAGGCCCGAGTGCCGGATTTCTCCAGGCAGGCTGTCCGTCTCGCCGCTTTCCCGTTTCAGGGCGTTTCGGGTGCCGATGGTGGGGAGCCCGGTGCCACGGGTCTTGTTGCCCACGGCCTCCGAAAAGGCGGGATTGCCGGCCTCGAAGTCCGTCAGTCCGTCACGCGAGCGCGTGAGTGCGCCGACGCGGTCGAGCGCAAAGTAATAACCGTCACGGCGAAAAACCCGGAAATAGGGTTCGCCGATCGGCTTCGTCCCGATGGGACGGAAGCTGATGCCGTCCGCCGAAAGGGCGATGCCCGAGCGATGGCCCCAGACCTGGGACGGTGGCAGCGAGAGGTGAAAATACATCCGGATTTCCCGTCGCTCGTCGTCGACGTGGACGTCGGGCGACGCGATGTGTTTGCCCTCGATTTCGGGTGCGCTCGCGGGTTGTGCCGCCCGTACGGCTGCCACGACGGTGTCGAGTCGCAGCGTGCCGGGTTCGTAGATTTTCCAGGGACCTTCGATCTGATTTGCGTAGGCCAAGCGGATGTACGCGCCTTTGTGGTCGGCGAAGTAGAGATAATATTTTCCGAGCGGATTCGGTAGCCAGGCGGGCACCTGGATCAGCGATGGGTAGCAGATGTTGGTGCCATCGCGCCCGGCGAGCATCTCGGGACGAATGAGCGGGTTCTCCTTGAAGCGCGCGACGGCGGGCGGGTGGGGCGGGGGAGAGGAAGCGTTCGGTCGGGTGGCGGCCGCGGCAGCTGCGTCCGGTTTGAGCCGGAAAATCTTCAGATGATCATATTCGCAGCGCACCGTGTGCCCCATCTGGCGCAAAGCGATCCAACCGGAATGGTTCCAGACCGGGCCGTGGGTCTTGCCGTCGTCATCGAACGCGACCGCGATGACATCGTCCACCATCAGTCGAATCGTTCCACCCCGCTTGTAGAGCCGGATGGTTTGAAACGTATCGGCGGGGGCGCTGGCGATCAGATCGGTGCCGGTGGCCACGAGGTGAAAGCCAGCATTCTTGCGTACATTGGCGGTCCCGCGATTGCCGGCCCAATACGAGATGTGATAATTGCTCAGGTCGCCGCTATGGTACTCGCGAAACACACCTGAGCGCGGTTTCAGCGTAGGATCGAACACGCTTTCGCCGCGCGCGCCGCGGGCGTTGAAAAATACGATGTTCAAGCCTTCCTGGCGGTTTTGCGGCCGGACCGTGAACTCGAGCAGGAAATCTGCCGGCGCCTCGGTTTTCAACCAACACACGAGGTGATTTTCTTTGTCCGCGTTTTCGAGCACGAGTTTGCCGTGCTCGATTGCCAGGCGTTTGCCACCCTCCAACTTCCAGTTTTCCAACTCTGCGGTATTGTCGAACGTGGTCTGATAAACGGGTTTCGCCCAATCCACGTTTGTCGGAATGAATCGTTTTCCGACGTCGGCGTGCGGCGGAGGCTCGGGTTGGTCGGCCGAAAACGAAACCGGAGGAGAAAGCATCAGTGCCGCCAGGAGGATCAACTGGACGGGGCGCCAGAAGGCTTCGCACCGTTCGAAGAAAAAACGCTCCAATCGAACGTGGGCTGACATTCTACTTAATTTGTTTCCGCAGCCATGCCGACCGCGGCATCTGTATAATGGTCGCCGGGGCCTGACGGGTGGCGATCAAGGCCGCCATGGTGCGCATGGGTGAATCGATGTGAGTGAAAAACTTTTTGTAGCCGGCGCACAGGTAATTGAGGCCAGGCTCGCCATCCGGGGTACGGAGGAAGCGATGCTTGGGGCACTCGCCGTGACAGGCGAATTTCACCGGGCACTCACGGCAGTACCGCGGCAAAGTGGCGGACTTGGCCAATCCGAAGGCGCGTTGCGCTGGGGAATCGACCATCGTCGCCAGCGATTGGTTCATCAGATTGCCGAGGTGGTAGCGGGGATAGACGTAGTGGTCGCAGCTGTAGATGTCGCCGTTGTGCTCGACGGCGAGTGCGGTTCCGCAGTTTTCGGAGAACACACAGACGCCGGCTGGGTTTCCGGTCCAGTTGGCCAGGGCCGCGTCAAATTGCTGGATGAAGATCTTTCCTACATCACGTTGCACCCATTCGTCGAAAATTCGCCGGAGGAACTCGCCGAACTCCGCGGGGCGCACGCTCCACGGCGTCACCTGCGTGTCGAGTGCCCCTGGGTCATCGTGCTCGGGCGGCGCCGCCAGCCAGAGGTCCTTGTCGCTCGGATTGGGCGCGTTGCGCTCCACGATCGGGATGAACTGGATGTAGCCCGAACCGACCTCGCGGAGAAACCGGTAGACCTCGAGTGGTTGGACGGAGTTTTTCCGATGAACGGTCGTGAGGGTGTTGAATTCCACCCCGTGCTTTTTCAGCACCTGCAGGCCTGCCATCACGCGGTCGAAGGTCGGGCGGCCGCCCTTGTCGACGCGATAGGCATCGTGCAGATGTTTCGGGCCGTCGATGCTGAGGCCAACCAGGAAGCGCTGCTCGCGGAGGAACTCGCCCCATTCGTCATCCAGCAGGACGCCGTTGGTTTGAAACGCGTTTTCGATGGTCTTGCCCTGGGCATGGCGTGCCTGCAGCGCCACGGCCTCGCGGAAGAAACCCACGCCGAGGAGCGTAGGTTCTCCGCCCTGCCAGGCGAAGCTGACCGTAGAACTTGGTTGGGCGGCGATGTAATCGCGGATGTAGGCTTCAAGCACGTCGGGTTTCATCCGCATGCTGGCGGGCTCGCCGTAGAGCCGCTCCTTTTCGAGATAGAAGCAGTAGCTGCAGTCGAGGTTGCATTTCGACCCGATGGGCTTGGTCATCAGGTGGAAGGGCCGCTGCGCCACCTCGTGGGGACTGCTGGGAAAACTCACGGGGAAAAATTGCCCGACGGTTCCGTGGCCGTCGAGCTTCGCGTACGACTCCTTCCCGGTGGGCGCCAGCCTCGTGGTGAACGAATTCACCGTGCTCGGGGTTGATCTTCCGCCGAATGCGCTGCCATCCTGCCCGTCCGTCACCCGCACATGATTCACCGTCGTCCCCTGACTTTTGCATTTTGGTTCGTGCTGGCCGCTGCCGCGTGGGCCGCGGAGCCGGAAGCGAAGCATTTTGAAATCAGCGGGATTTATCCGCATCTCGGGTATTTTAACCAGGAAGCGGAGTGCGGGACCGGGGCGGTGGTGCCGTGGGCGGAACGGCTGTGGGTTGTCACCTATGCGCCGCACAAGCCGAAAGGGTCCACCGACAAGCTCTACGAAATCACGTCCGACCTGCAGCAAATCATCCGTCCGGAGAGCATCGGCGGCACGCCGGCCAACCGGTTCATCCACCGCGAATCGCAGCAACTCTTCATCGGTCCGTATGTCATCGATGCGCAGCGGCACGTGCGGGCGATATCGTACGAGCAGATGTACGGCCGGCACACGGGCACCGCACGCCATTTGTTCGACCCGGCCAAGAAGGTCTATTACGCGACGATGGAAGAGGGTTTTTACGAGGTCGATGTGCGCACGCTCGCTATCACCGAACTCTTCCGCGACGAGCAGTTGAAGGGTGGCCACAAGGCCGCGCTGCCCGGCTATCATGGCAAAGGATTTTTCTCCGGGCAGGGACAGGTCGTGTACGCGAACAACGGCGAGCACGGCAAGGACGCGCTCAGCAAGCCGGAGATTCCCAGCGGCGTGCTGGCGGCGTGGGATGGCCGGAGCGACGCGTGGTCGGTTGTGCGACGCAACCAATTCACTGAGGTCACGGGGCCCGGAGGGATCTATGGCAACGAACACCCGGCAACCGATCCGATTTGGTCCATTGGCTGGGATTTCCGATCGCTCATCCTGATGGTGCTCGATGGAGGCAAGTGGCACTCGTACCGGCTCCCTAAATCGAGTCACTCCTACGATGGCGCCCACGGTTGGAACACGGAGTGGCCGCGCATCCGCGAGATCGGGGAAAAAGACCTGTTGATGACGATGCACGGGGCCTTCTGGCGTTTTCCGCCAGATTTCTCCCCGGCGAAATCTTCGGGTGTGGCGCCGCGCTCGAATTACCTGAAGGTCGTCGGTGACTTTACGCGCTGGGGCGACCGGCTCGTGATGGGATGCGACGACACGGCCCAGAGCGAATTCCTCAACAAGCGGCGCGCAAAAGGAAAGCTGGCGGCGCCCGGGCAATCGCAGTCCAACCTTTGGTTCATCGAGCCGGCCCGGCTCGATCGCATCGGCCCGGCGATTGGTCGGGGCGCGGTATGGAGCGATGATCCGGTGAAACAGGGCGTGGCGTCCGAGTCGTTTCTTTTTTCCGGCTTCGACCAGCGGGTGCTTCACCTTGCACACGACGGAAGTTCGGCCGTCACGTTCACGCTCGAGGTCGACCGGCTGGGCAACAATCAGTGGGCCGAACTGCGGCGCGTGGAGGTGCCGGCGACCGGGTACGCGTGGACCGCATTTTCGGAAAAGGAAAAGGGCGCCTGGGTGCGGGTGAAGGCGTCGCGGGACTGTGCGAAGGCGACGGCGTTCTTTTCGATGCGGAACCTCGACCGCCGGCCGGCGCGCGCCGAGCCGCGTTTTGACGGGTTGATCGAGCAGGATGCGAAGCGTGCGAACGGGGGCTTGTTGCACGCGCGGGGCGAGGGCAAGAAGACCCTGGGCTTCGCGGCAACGCGGGTGGTCGACGGTAAGACGGAGCCGGCGGCGTTCTACGAAATGGGACCCGATATGGTCTTGCGGCGACGCGAGGATGCGGCCGCGGTGACGTGGATGGAGGCCAACGTGGCGATTCCCCGTGATGCGGTGACGATCGACGCCGCATCGGTCGTGTACACGGACGAACAAGGAAAGCATTTTCGCCTGCCGAAGGGCCGGAGTGATTTTGTGGCGGACGGGCCGTTCGGGGCGGAGCGGACGGTTCGCGAAGTCGCGACCGAGCGCGATGTGCTCAATTGCGCCGGCACCTTTTTTGAGTTGCCGGCGGAGAACGCGGGAGGGATTGGAAAGGTTCGGCCGATCGCGACGCACAACCGGCGCATCCACGACTATGCCAGCTGGCGCGGGATGCTCGTGATGTCGGGCGTGGCGGCGGATGCGCCGACCTACAACCGGCACGTCATCCGTTCCGACGACGGTCGCGTGGCAGTGTGGGTGGGAGCGATCGACGATTTGTGGACGTTGGGGCGTCCGGTGGGCGAGGGTGGCCCGTGGAAGGACACGACGGTGAAGGCCGGCGATCCGTCCGATCCCTATTTGATGACGGCGTACGAGAAGAAGAAGCTGACGCTTTCGCACGGCTCGGCGCAACCGGTGCGAATCACGGTGCAGGTTGACCTCACGGGCACCGGGCATTGGGTGAGCTATAAGTCCTTTGAGGTGCCGGCCGGAAAGGAATCGGTTCACGTCTTCCCGGATGGTTATCAAGCTTACTGGTTACGCGTCACCGCCGACGTTGCCACGACGGCTACCGCGTGGCTTACCTACGAATGAAGTCGTCCGCTTTCCAAGCTCCACCAGTCCCCATTTCCAACATCCCATGAAACGCCTCCTGCCACTCGTTGCGCTCATTCTCGTCTGCTCCGTCTCAAAAGCGGCCGACCGGCTTCTGGTTGAAGCCGAGGCCTTCCAGTCGCATGGCGGCTGGTCGCTCGACACCCAGTTCATCGATCTGATGGGCTCACCGTACCTGCTCGCCCACGGTCTCGGAGCGCCGGTGAAGGATGCCACCACGACGGTGGCGTTTCCGAAGAATGGAAAATATCGCGTGTGGGTTCGCACCAAGGATTGGGTCGCGCATTGGCAGGCGACCGGAGCGCCCGGGCGATTCCAAGTGCTCGTCGCCGGCCGGCCGCTGACGGAGACGTTTGGCGCCAAGGGCGCGCAGTGGGGCTGGCAGGATGGCGGCACAGTTGAGATTGCCGGCAACTCGGTGGCGCTCGCGCTACACGATTTGACGGGCTTCGACGGCCGCTGCGATGCGCTCTATTTCACCTCCGACCTCCAGGAGACGCCGCCGAACGATTCCGCGCCGCTCTCCGCCTGGCGCAAGACAACGCTGGGTCTCCCAGCACAGCCGGAAGACATGGGAGAGTTTGATTTGGTGGTCGTCGGCGGCGGTTACGGCGGGCTTGGCAGCGCGATCTCCGCTGCCCGCATGGGACTTAAGGTTGCCCTCATTCAGAACCGGCCGGTTCTGGGCGGAAACGGGAGCTCCGAAGTACGGGTCTGGGCGATGGGGCTCGTCCGCCGTGGCAAGTACCCGCACATCGGTGAGATGATCGAGGAGTTTGCCGACAAGGCGAAGAACTCACCCGGGACGTACGAGGAGTTTGGTGACGCGCAGAAGGAGGCGATTGTGCGCGCCGAGAAGAACATCTCCCTCTTCCTCAACGAGCACGTCTTCGCGTCTGAAACCAAGGACAGCCGTATCCTCTCTGTTACCTCGCTCAACACCACAAACAGCCGCCAGAAGAAGTACCGCGGCAAGCTGTTCTCCGACTGCACCGGCCACGGCAATCTGGCTCACCTTTCCGGCGCGAAGTACGAGATCGAGTTCAAGGATCTCATGGGCATGAGCAACATGTGGGTCTGGAGCAACGCGGACGCGCCAAAGACGTTTCCCGAGACGCCGTGGGCGCTCGATCTGAAGATGGACGACTTTCCCTATCCAAAGATGGGCAAGGCTGACATGGAGAAAAAGGGCAAGGGCGAGTGGTTTTGGGAAAGCGGCTTCAACAAGCACCCGATCAATGATCTCGAGCTGATTCGCGACTGGAACCTGCGTGCGGTGTTCGGAGCGTTCAACGCGATGAAAAATCGAGACGGCAAGGCCGAGCACCCCAACGCGAAGCTCGACTGGGTCGCCTACGTCGGCGGTACGCGCGAGTCGCGCCGCATTGTGGGCGATGTGATGCTCACCCATGAGGACGTGGTCACGAAACGGGAGTTTCCCGATGGCTGCGTGCCGAGCACCTGGAGCATCGATCTGCATTTCGCGAAGGACGAGTACGCGAAAAAATTCCCGAACAATCCCTTCATCTCGGTGGCGAAACACGATCAGCGCATTGACCGGCAATTCGGCTATCCGATTCCGTACCGCTGCCTCTATTCGGCGAACATTTCGAACATGTTTATGGCGGGTCGCGACATTAGCGTGACCGATGAGGCGCTTGGTACCGTGCGGGTGATGAAGACCATCGGCATGATGGGCGAAGTCGTGGGCAAGGCGGCGTCCATCGCAATCAAGCACAATGGCACGCCTCGCGACGTTTATACGCTCTACTGGTCGGAACTCGACGCCCTGCTCAAACTCCCCGGGCGGGCGCGTCGCGGGCTCGACGGCACGTTTGACATCAGTGGTCCGGCGCCGGCTCCGGTGGACGACACGGGCGGTCGCGGTGGCGGCGTGAGCCTTGCGAGCCTCAAGGGAGTGGTGATCGACAACAAGGCCGCGAAACTCACCGGCAACTGGTCCAGCGGTGCGTCGCTGGCGCACGTCGGATCGGATTACCAATACGGCCGGGGCCCGGGCACAAAGGCCGTTTTCGAATTCTCCGTGCCGACGGATGGGAAGTACGAGGTGCGCTTTTCGACGGCACCCCACGAAAACCGCGCCAGCAACACCGCCTACACGGTGCGAAGTGCGGACGGAGAAAAGAAGGGCACGGTGAACCAGAAGAAGCCCGCGACCATTGCGAATCAGTGGGTATCTCTCGGCGTTTTCCGTTTCGCCGCCACGTCGCCGGGCGCCGTTGAGGTGAATGCTGAGGGTGCCGATGGCAACGTCCACATTGACGCTGTGAACGTCGTGCCGGTCCCGTGAACCGGCTGCGAGTTTAGACTTACCGCACGTCGAGCGCCCACGTGCGCGAAGCACGCTCCGCGACGAGCGTGACCGTGTAGTGTCCGGCCTTGAGCGCTCCTGCCGGGATGGTGATCAGCACCGCGGCCTGCCGGCTGCGGGTGAGCAAATCCGCCGCGATCCGCTCAAAGGTCGGTGCAAGCACCAGTTGATCGCCGCGAACGTAAAGGTCCGCGCCACCGAGTTGCTGCTTGTCGTCGGGGAGGGCGCACGCGAGTTGGATGACGTACGGTTGGAGCGTGCTGACGGAGGGAGCCGCGGACACCGTCGTGATTTCGGTCGGCAGCAGCAGCGGTTCCACGAGGGTGGAGCGCAAGTCAGTCGGGATGCCGCCGGCGGCCGCGGAAATGGCGGCGCCTCCGTTGATCCGGCCGCCATCGGCCGGACGCTGGGCGATGATGGGTATGCGTTGATAGCCGGCGGAGAGCAGACGCGAGACGTTGACCCGGTTTTTCATGTCCTCGTACGGCTGAAACGCCGGTCCGGGCTTGCGGTAGCGGAGCGTCAGAAACGTGTAGGGTACGATGAGCAGCAGGATCGCGAGAACGATCCACTTCATCGGCCAGGGCTGACGTTGAGGAGAAGCGGCGGACATGGGGAGCGATTCATCGGGCCGGACGGGGCCGCTCGCAAATAAAATTGCTCCGGCCGGCCGGGGCTGTTTCGTTGCCCGACTTCATGAAACTCTGGTCCCAGTTTTTTATCCCGACGTTGAAAGAGAGCCCGGCTGACGCGGAGATCGCTTCGCACAAGCTCCTCGTGCGGGCGGGTCTCGTCCGCAAACTGGGCGGCGGCCTCTATACCTACATGCCCCTCGGGCTGCGGGTGATTCAAAAGATCACCCAGATTTGCCGGGAGGAACTCGACCAGGCCGGGGCGATCGAGCTGTGGATGCCGCATGTGCATCCGGTGGAATTGTGGCAGCAGGGGCCGCGGTGGGCTGCAGCGCGGGAAATCATGTTCCGGGCGGACAGCGCGGGTGATGGCAAACGGCCGTCCCGCGAGCCGGAATTTGTGCTGGGGCCGACGCACGAGGAGGTGATCACGCCGCTCGTGAAGGCGGAGATTTCCAGCTATCGGGACCTGCCGAAGAATTTTTACCAAATCGCCACGAAGTTCCGGAACGAAATCCGGCCGCGCTTCGGCCTGATGCGCGCGCGTGAGTTCATCATGATGGACGCCTATTCGTTCGACACGACCGACGAGGGTGCCGTGAAGAGCTACCACGCGATGAAGGCCGCGTATGAGAGCTTTTTCAAGCGGGTCGGCGCACAGGCGATTGCCGTGGAAGCCGACACTGGCGTGATGGGCGGGAGTTTCTCCCATGAGTTCATGGTCCCAGCGGAGATCGGGGACGACGACGTGATTTACAACGAGGTGAGCGGTTATGCCGCCAATCGGGAGAAGGCGACCAGCGCGCTCGTGCCCGCGGACCTCAAGGATGCGCCGCCGGAAGGTGCGGTGGAGGAGTTCGCGACGCCGGGTGTAGTGACGATCGCGGCGCTGGAGGCGTCGCCTTACTCGGTGGCGGCGGACCGGCAGTACAAGACCCTCGTCTTCATCGGCGACGGAAAGCCGTTCCTGGTGATTCTCCGAGGCTGTGACGAACTTGAGGAGGCGAAGCTCGGATCGCTTGGGTTCACGCTCTTCCGGGCGGCAACTCCGGAGGAAATTGAGCCGGTGATGGGGGCCAAGCCGGGCAGCCTCGGCGCGGTGCGCGGTTCGATCAAGGACCCGGCGGCGCTGGCGGGGATTTTTGCGGATCACGCTATCCGGCTGATCGGCAACGGCACGACCGGGGCCAACAAGGACGGTTTCCATGTGCGCAACGTGAACGTCGTGCGGGATCTCGCGGTGACGAAATTCGGCGACTTTCGCCGGGTGCGGCCCGGCGAGCCTGATCCGAAGTCCGGCCAGCCGCTGCAGGTGCGCCGTGGCATCGAGGTCGGTCACATTTTCAAACTCGGCACGAAATATTCTGAGAAATTCGGGGCGGTTTTCACCGACGACAAGAAGGAGTCCCACCTGATGGTGATGGGCTGCTACGGCATTGGCATCTCCCGGACGATGCAGGCGGTCATCGAGCAGAGCCACGACGCCGACGGAATCGTGTGGCCGTGGAACTGCGCGCCGTTTCACGTCCTGATTTGTGTCCTTGATCCGCAAATGCCCGAAGCGATGGATCTGGCGAAAAAACTTGCCGCCGCCGCCGAAGGTGCTGGCGCTGAAGTGCTCGTCGATGACCGGGCGGAACGTCCCGGGGTGAAGTTCAAGGATGCCGATCTGATCGGTATTCCGTTGCGGCTCACGATTGGCGGCAAGGGTCTCAAGGAAGGCATCATCGAACTCAAATGGCGGACGCAAAAGGAAGTCGCCAAGGTGCCGATCGCCGAGGCGGAAGCGCGGGTCGCGACGGCGGTCACCGAGGCTGCCGCGCGTGCGCGGAGCTGAGGGCGTTCGTCCGGAGCGCTCCCCGTCAGCGTCGCTGACTCCGCTCGATCTCATCGATCGCGCGGAGGTTGCGCAGGGCGAATTCGTTTCCTGGCTCAATCCACAGTGTCCGCTCGAAATATCGACGTGATTCGGCGAGCTGGCCCTTGTTGCCGAGAATCAATCCGGCGTTCGCCCAGTCCATCGCGGTCCAGGCATCCGCTCGAATGGCGGCCTGGTAGTGTGTGAGCGCGTCGTCGACCCGGTTCAACTTGAGGTAGCCCTGCGCGAGCTCGCGGTGAATTCCGGCGGCAGTGGGATTGAGGCGCAACGCCTCCTGATAATAGCGCAGGCCGCGTTCGACGTCGCCCCGCAGCGACCAGAACGAGCCGAGATTGACAAGCAGCGACTCGTTGCGCGGCTCGTAGCGGACGTTTTGCTCCAGAATGGCCTGGACTTCGTCGAAACGCTGGTGGCGCATCGCAATCATCGCGAGTTGCGTGTTGGCATTGACGTAGTCGGGCTGGCGCGCCGTCACTTTTTTCAGTTCAGCCACGACATCATCCTCGGGGCGCCCCGCGGCGGCATAGGCCATGGCGAGGAGATAACGGATCGCCGGATTGTCTTCACCGCCGGCGATACTGCGCTGGTAGAGTTGCACGCTGTTTTGCCAGGTGAGGACCTGCCGTTGGGTGAAAAACAAGCAGGCGGCGAGGACAGCGACGGCGGCGGTGGCGAGGGGACGGCGTAGACGGGGGAGCCGTTCAACCAGTTCCGCGCCGCCGCACGCGACGATGGTGAAGATTCCGAGCAGCGGCACATAGGTGTAGCGATCGGCCATCGACTGGGCGCCGACTTGGATTATCCCGATGACCGGGACGAGCGTGCCGAGAAACCACAGCCACCCAAAGGATAGCCACGGGCGGGCGGCACGTTGGCGCCAGGCGACAAAACTAACGAGGCCCAGGAGGAGCAGCGATCCTCCCACGAACCAGACGGGCCAATATCCTGGGTGCCAGTAGAGCGGAGAAAACGAGTCCGGCCAAAACGTCTTGCCGAGGTAGCGCGCGTAGGCGACGGCGGCGTTGCCGAGTCGGGCTCCGAGCGGAATCCGCGCCGCGTAATTGGCGGCGCCGGCGCCATGTTGCACGGCATAGGTGATGACGCTGTGGAGCAGCACCACGGCGAAGAGCGGGATTTTTTCTCGGAAGAGCGACCACCAGTCCTTTTTTGCACGCCGGCCGAGCGGCCACGCGTCGAGCAGCAGCAGCGTCGCGGGAAAGGTGACCGCCATCGGCTTGAAGAGTAGGGCCGTCGCAAGGCAAAGCGCCACGAACAGATAGCGGCCGAGGGTCCGACGCTCGGCCCAGCGCAGATAGGCGGCGATGCCTAGCAGCCAAAACAGGGTGCAGAGGAGATCTTTTCGGCTGGAGATCCACGCCACCGATTCGACGTGCAACGGGTGAAGAGCAAAAAGCGCCGCCACCATCGCGGAACTCCAGACGTTTCTGGTCAGCCGGTTCCAGACCAAGAGCACCAGCGTGGAGTTCAGGAGATGCCAGCCCAGGTTTTCCCAGTGCATCGGCCCGGGATTTACCCCGAAAATCTCGCAGTCGATCATGTGCGAAATCGAGGTCAGGGGATGCCAGTTGGCCGTGTGAATCGAGGTGACTGCCCAGACCAGCGCCGCCCGGCGGACGCCCTGGTTCACCATCGGCGCAAACTCGACGTAGGCGTCGTCGTCGAGATTGACGAAACCCAACTGGCCAACGTGCCGGTAGGCAACGAGCGTGGTCAGCAGCAGAAGTCCGGTGGCCCAAACGAGCGGCGAAAGGCGGCGCATGGCGTCAACGCAGCGTCGTCACCCCGGGGTGGGTGCCATCGGAAGGGTGGAAAATCAATTTGCGTGCCGCTCGGCGTCCGCGGTTTCCTTGGGCGATGGACAACATCGTTCAGGCAATTTCAACGGGAGCCGGCGGGGAGCAAGGAAATCCTGTTGGTCCGACGGCGCCGCAGGCGTGGGAGCGCGCCGCCCCATGATCAACGGCAAGAAAATTGCCGTCGTTTTTCCCGCCTACAACGCGGAAAAGACGCTGACGCAGACCTATCGCGAGGTGATGGAGCAGGGCGTCGTCGACTATATCGCGCTGGTGGATGACCACAGCCGCGATGGAACGGTCGCGCTGGCCCGAACCCTCCCGGGCATCCACGTGATCGAGCACGATCGGAACCGCGGTTACGGCGGAAATCAGAAGACGTGTTACCGCGCCGCGCTGGCCGCCGGGGCGGATGTCGTCGTGATGGTTCATCCCGACTATCAGTACACGCCACGGTTGATCACTGCGCTGGCGAGCATCATCGCGTACGATGTATACGCCTGTTCGCTCGGTTCACGCATCTTGGGCGGCAATGCGTTCAGCGGCGGCATGCCGTGGTGGCGCTACGTGAGCAACCGTGCGCTGACGCTGTTTCAAAACGTGGTGCTCAACGCCAAGCTTTCCGAGTATCACACCGGCTACCGGGCATTCTCCCGGAAAATTCTGGAGGAGGCGCCGCTCGGCGATTTTGACGACGACTTCATCTTCGACAACCAGATGCTCGTTTGGATCCTCGGCCGTGGCTATGGAATTGGAGAGGTGACGTGCCCGACGAAGTATTTTGCGGAGGCGAGTTCGATCAGCTTTTCCCGCTCCTTAAAATACGGAGTCGGCTGTCTGCAGGTGGCGCTTTCGTACCGGTTCAACTCGGGGGCGGCGACCCGGCGCATCAAGCGGGCGGGGGAGACGCCGTGACACCACCGTCGGCCGGTGGCCGAGTGGCGTTTCGCGCGGCGGACTACCTAACCGGTGAGGTCTTCTCCGTCGCTCCGACCGAGGCGGGGTGGTGGGCCACCCAGCCAATCCCGGACGATATTGGCCGGCACTATCCAGTGGCATACTACGGAGAAAAGCCCCGACGTTATCCGGCCCTTGTCGAGGTCCTGCAATCGTTGCTGTACCGTTGGCGTGCGCGCTGGGTGAACCGGTACGCGGGCGGGGTCGGGCGGGTGTTGGACGTGGGCTGCGGCCCGGGGCATTTGCTCGCCCGTTTTCGTGACCTCGGCTGGATCGCGACTGGCACTGAAGCAACTCCGGCGTCGGCGGAAATTCCGCGCCGGCGTTATGGACTCGACGTGAAATCAGGCGAATTGTGCGGCCTGGGCTTCGCGACCGGTTCCTTCGATGCCGTGATCAGTTGGCACACGCTGGAGCACATGCGTGATCCTTCGGAGGTGCTCGATGAAGCCTCCCGGCTGCTGAGGAGGGGAGGGCTTTTCCTGGTCTCGGTGCCGAACTTTTCGTCTCCGGAGGCGATGGCGAAACCATCCGCGTGGTTCCATCTGGATGTCCCGCGGCACCTGGCTCATTTCCCGGCGGACGTGCTGCGGGAGCATTTGCGCCGCCGAGGCTTTTCCGTTGAGAAGGAGAGCTTTCTCGCGCCGGAGTACGATGCGTTCAGTCTGGCGCAGACTTGGCAGAACCGTCTCGGTCTGCCGCATAACCTGCTCTACCTGATCCTGAAGTCGGCGACGAGAAATGCGGCGGCGCCTTCTTCCGGCCCGCAACGAGTGGCCGCCGTGGGTTTGGCCGTTCTGATGATTCCGCTCGCGGCCGTGACGACGCTTTGGCGGGCTTGGTGCGGGCGCGGGGCGGTCATTGTGATCCTGGCGCGGAAGTTGTAGGTGGCCGAGAAAGAGTCATGTGCAGGGTTGCAGACCGCGGCGACAGCGGTTTACTGGCCCAAAATTTGAGACCGACAAGTTCCAACACCCTTCCGAAGGAGGACACCCGCACCGCTCTCGCGCTGGAAGGCGTGTGGCGTGTCGTGGTGCTCAACGACCCGGTAAATCTCATGTCGTACGTGGTGCTCGTCTTCAAAAAAGTCTTCGGTTTCGACGAGCAGACGGCGCGGCGCAAGATGCTCGAGGTACACGAGCAGGGAAGGTCCATCGTCTGGAGTGGTTTGCGGGAAAAGGCGGAGGCTTACGTTTTCACCCTGCAGCAATGGCACCTCACGGCCATCCTCGAATCCGATGAAGCGCATTGAGGTGAAACTGGCCCTGCCGGTCGTCGCCCCGCTCCTTGATGTCATCAAGGAACTGGCCGACAATCTGAGCAAGCATCTCGCGGCGCCCATCGCGCTAAGAGATCTCGAGGCTGATTTTCACTCGGCGTGGGTGGACGAACTCCTTGCGGCGCAAACGACGGAGGTGCAGGTGCTGCTGGGGCTCTTCGACGAAGATTTCTTTCGGGAGGGCGTGGTGGCGTTCGATGAGGACAACGCCGAAGTCATCGTACGCGCGTGCGCCGCGGTGCGGTTGCGACTGCGGGAAAAATACCTCGCGCCACTTGGGGATGAGACGCTCGAGGGCGGGGATGTCGATCTGATGACCTTGGCCGAGCCGTTGCGCCGGGCGTTCATGTGCTACCTGTTTCTGGCGACGATCCAGGAATTGATTATCCAACACCTGGACGAGAGTATTTTGGGGTCGTGAAAATCTGGATTCGCGTTTGACGGACGCGCGCGGGGACCTACGGTGGCCCCTGACACCCTGCAGTGTTCGAGGTGCTTTCAATAACTGCTCTTTGCCTTAGGAAAATCACGGGAGCCAAATCCGTCGTGGAACATGTCAGGCCGTAAACCGGAAGACAGACGCTGCGGCGGAGGCGCCCACTTTAACTAAAAAAGGTCTTGAGCCTTTGGGCATACGGCACAGGCGGGGCTGTCATTTCTTTCCAGTTCCATCCATGAGTCCCACGTTCTACCACATCCTCCACGTCAGCTCCCTCATCGTGTTGCTTGGCTACACGTTTTACGCGTTCGCGGCTCCGGCCGAAAGCCGGAAAAAGGTCCTGATGATCACAGGGATAATGAGTCTGCTCATGCTCGTGAGCGGTATCGGGCTGCTGCACAAGCTGCAGCTGGGCTTTCCGGGCTGGGCGATCGTGAAGCTGGTGTGCTGGCTGGGATTGTCGGCGGTCGCGGGAATCGCGTACAAGCGCCGGGCACAGGCGGATACCATCATGATCGGCGCCCTGGTCCTCGCGATCGTCGCGGTGACGATGGTCTACCTGAAGCCGTTTTGATCCGAGTCATCGCGTCATGACCGGTTCGCTCTGCGGGGTGTGGGTGGATGAAACGGGCCGGGTTTTTACCACGATTGCCACTCCCGAAGGCGGCCGTGAGGAACGCATTGATGGTCTCCGCCCGTTCGCCTGGCTGAACGACACGCCCCCGGAGGCCAACCTCCACGGACTGACGTTGGAGCGATTGCAGGGGCAGGGGGCCTTCGACCGGCTCGTCCATGCGGACAACCTCGGGCATTTTGAAACGTTCACCAAGGAGGCGCGGCAGACGTCGATTGGAATCGACGTGATCCGTCCGCTGGAGAGCCAGTTCCTGCTGCAACACCGCCAGCGCCTCTACCGGGATCTATCCTTCGGCCAGGTGCGGCGCTGCCAGCTCGATATCGAGACTGCTTCGTCCGATGGTGGATTTCCCGATGCGGCGCGGCCGGACGATCGCGTGCTCGCGATTGGCCTGCGGGCTGGCGGAAAGAACCACCTGCTCGTACTCGAGGCGACGACGGCACCGGCCGAAAAGGCGCTGTTGCTCGAGTTCAACCGCGTGCTTGGCGAGATCGATCCCGACGTGATCGAAGGCCATAACATCTTCAAATTCGACCTCGACTACCTGCGACAGCGCTGCCGCCTGCACAAGGTTCCCTGCGCCTGGGGTCGGTACGGGCAGAAGGCAACGTTTCGGAATTCGCGGTTGAAGGTGGCCGAGCGCTGGATCGATTTTCCGCGCTGCGATCTGCCCGGGCGCGCGGTGGTCGACACCTACCTTCTCGTGCAACTCTACGACATCACGACGCGGGAACTGACCTCGTACGGATTGAAGGACGTGGCGGTCTATTTCGGGATTACGGACGAGGACAGTGCGGAGCGGACCTACATCGCGGGAAACAAAATTCAGGAAGTTTTCTCCCAGGATCGGGCGCGCTTTTGCGCGTATCTCGAGGACGACCTGCGCGAGACGCACGGGCTCGCGGACCAGTTGTTGCCGACCTATTTCGAGCAGGTGCGGACGTTTCCCACGATGCTGCAGGAAGCGACGCTGCGCGGAGCCACGTCGAAAATCGATTTGTTGTTTCAGGAGGAATATTACCACGCACGCCAGGCGTGTCCCGTGCCGCCCGAGGTGCAACCATTCGAGGGGGGCTACACCCGAAGTTTTCAGGAAGGCGTCTTTCGGCACGTGCTGCACTTCGACGTGGCGTCGCTCTATCCGAGCCTGCTGATGCAGATCGCGCGCAATCCGAAGAACGACACGCTCGGTGTTTTCGTCCCGCTCCTCCGGCAATTGCGCGAGTATCGGCTGAAATACAAGGTGCTTGCCCGCACCGCGCCGACCGAGGCGGAGCGGGCCGAGGCGCAGGCGCGGCAGGCCAATTTCAAGATCCTCATCAACTCCTTCTATGGCTACCTCGGATTCTCTGGAGCGCGATTTGGCGATGGCGAACTTGCGGCCGAGGTCACTCGCCGGGGTCGCGAGCTCTTGCAGGCATTGATCGACGAGTTTTCCCGGCATGGTTGCACCCTGCTGGAGGCGGACACTGACGGCATCTACCTCGCCTCGGAGAAATACTTTGAGAAACCCGAGGCGCTGCTGGCACTGGTCACGCCCATTCTGCCCCTGGGGATCGAGCTCGAGTATGATGGCCGCTATGCCGCGATGTTTTGTTACAAGGCGAAAAACTACGCGCTTTACGACGGGAAGAAAATCACGCTGCGCGGCAGCGCACTGCGCTCGCGGGGAATCGAGCCGTTCCTGAAGAAGCTTTCGACTCAATTGATCCGCTACCTGCTCGGCGCGGCGAAGGAATCCCCGGTTGTCATGGTCGAGGATTACCGCCGACGGCTTCCTGCCCGCGAGGTGCCGGTGGCGGAGTTGGCGAAGAGCGAGACGCTCAATCAAAACCCCGAGGCCTACGAGCGGCTGATTGCCGAGGGCGGCAAGCCGCGCCGCGCCTCGGCCGAGGTTGCCCTGCAATTGTCGCCCCGGCCGCGGATGGGCGAGCGGGTGAGTTACTACATCACGGCAAAGACCAAGGGGAAGACGAGTGACTGGCAACGGGCCCGGGCGCTGTCGCTCCATGATTTTGCCAGCGCTCCGTATGACCCGGAGTACTACATCGACAAGCTCGACGACTGGCTGGAGCGCTATGGGAGCTTTCTGGGGGTGAAACCGCTGCCCCCGGCGACCAATCAGGGCGAACTGGCTTTCTGAGAATGGGGGGGGGGCGCCGCTTTTCGTTGTGCGATCCTGCTCCGCGTCTTTTTATCTCCGCCCATGAGGATGCTTTCCTGTTTGTTTGCTTTGTCTGCCTTGCTTCCCCGCGTGATGGCCGCGGACGGGGCGGCGCCGTCGCAGGAAGACCGCGCCGCGGTGGTGAAAGTGGTGCAACAATTCTTCGACGCCTTGAATGCCAAGGATGGCGCCGGCCTAAAGGCGACGTGCCAGCCCGGCGCGCAATTCACCTCGGGCCGTCCTTCCGCCGAAGGTTATGCCGTGCGCCAACGCCCGGTCGAAACCGACGTCGCGCGCTTCGCCGAGGTGAAGGATACCTATCTGGAGCGGATTTGGTCGCCGACCGTGCATATCGACGGCCGAATCGCCGTTGTCTGGACGCGGTATGATTTTTACCTCAGTGAGAAGTTCTCCCACAACGGGACCGACTGTTTCACGCTGATCAAGACCGACCAGGGTTGGAAAATTGTCTGTGGCGCCTATTCGGTAGAGCCCGGAACGAAGACCGAAAACCCCGCCGGCCCACCGCGGTGAACACCGATTATACGCTTGCCCCCGGCTACCCGCGCGTCCGCCGCGTGACGAGCTTTGAAGCACTGGTGGCGACGCCGTTGTCCGACGGTGTCAATGCGCTGTGCTGGGAGCGGACGGTGGCGGGGGATTTCGGCGAGGTCGTCGGAATGCTCGGCGCTGGCGAGGGCATCGTGACGCTCGACGAGGCCAGGCTGCGTGCGCTTCCTCTGAGTGCGGCTGGCCGCGTGGCGGTCGACGTCATGCTTGCGGACCTGCAGCTGCTGCGGGAGCGGGACCTCGATCCGGCGCTCAATTGCATCCACGGCTACCCGCGGGATGAGGATGCCGGCCCGGTAGCCACGGATGTATTTTCTCTGCACGCGGACAGCGCGCCGGTGGCCGCCGATACCTGGCTTTGCACTTATTTCGGTCCGCCGAGCGAAGCCGTGCGCAATGAGGATGCGTGGCCGCGGGTCGAAATTCCGGAGACCAGAGCCGAACTCTTGAAGCAGTTCGGGGGCTCGGACGACGTGGAGTTCGAAACCTATTTGAGCGAGAACTGTTACGATCTCCACTACGTTGCGGCGCCTCAGGCGCGGCCGTTTTCGTTTGGCGTGGGCAACCTGTGGCGCATCGCCGTCAAGTATCCCGGCTCTCCCGTCCCGCCGTGCATCCACCGCGCGCCCGCCACGTCTCCCGGACAGCCGCCGCGGTTACTGTTGATCAGCTGACGAAATCGCCGGGGGCGGGCGTCACGGACGCGGCGCCTCGGCAATCATGGCCTCCGTCTCAGGATCGAGCGGTTCGTCCTCAAGGTTTGCCCGCAAGACGGGAATGCTCGGTGCATACGGGGGCAAGTCGTCGTTCGGAAACTGCCGCTGGGCGCGCAAGGTGAGGCGAAGGGCGTTGAGGAAGCTGGCGCGGCGCATCGCGTCGTTGCCGAGTTTGGCGTAGATCTGTCCGGCCTCGGCGTTGAGCGCGGCGTAGAGCAGGACTTTGTTGCGTCCGATGATGGGATCGGAGTCCGCGATCAACATCGCGTAGTGCTGGTCGGGCGTGAATTGAAACAGCTGATCCGCTTCAAGGGAGAAGAGGCGTTCGCAGGCCTGTACCACGGTGCGCAGGGCTTCCCCCGAGTCGCCGGCGCGGCGTTTGAGCATGACCCGCGCGAGGAGGCGTCCCACTTCGTCGATGATGCGGAGCAGGTAGTCGCGGCGGGAGGTAATCATGGTGAAAAAAAAGGGCGGGGCTTTTGGCCCCGCCCGAGCTGGAGTGAGTTGCGAATCGACCGCGGTTACGACCAGCGCAGATCGGTCCGGGACAGTGGCATCTGGCGGACGCGCTTGCCAGTGGCGGCAAAGATCGCGTTGCAGATTGCCGGAGCCACGGGTGGAAGAGCCGGCTCACCGAGTCCGGTGGTTGGATAGGTGGTCTTGAGGAAGTGCGTCTCGATTTTCAACGGAGCATCCGTGATGCGAATCAGCGGATAGTCCGTGAAGTTGCTCTGCACGGCACGACCGCGCTCGATGGTCAACTCCTGGGTCATGAGCACGCCGAGGCCGTCGATCACCGAGCCTTCGACCTGGTTTTCCGCCCCGCTCAGGTTGACCACCTGGGCGCCGATGTCAGCGCCGGTGACGAAGCGATCCACCTTGAGTTGGCCGTCCTTGGTCACGGTAACCTCGGCGACCTGGGCAAAGTAGCCGCGGTGGCTGAAGTGAAACGCGATTCCCGCACCCGAGCCCTTGGGGAACTTTTTCTTGCCCCAGCCGGCCTTTTCCGCGGCGAACTTGAGGACGTTCCGCATGCGCGAAACGCTGTAGCCTCCGCCCTGTTTGCCCTTGGCGGCGCCGCCGCCTCCGCCGCCCGCGGGCATCTCGTCCTTGTCACCCAGCAATTCGAGCCGAAGCTCCAGGGGATCGCGTCCGCCGGCGTGCGCCAGTTCGTCGATGAAACTGTGGATGACCCAGGCAAACACGCAGCTGCCTGGGGCCCGCCACGGGCCCATCGGCCAGCCGGTTTCGAACATCGTTTGTTCGGCCTGGTAGTTGGCGATCCACCGGCCGGGGAATTCGTCGCCGCTCAGGGCCCCGCCGCTGCCGGGATTGCCGCCTTCTCCAAAGGTGAAGAAATGATTCTTCCAGGCGACGACTTTGCCCTTCGCGTCCACGCCACCCTTGAGGAAGTGAATGCCGCCGGGGCGATATTGGTCGTGGCGGAGGTCATCCTCGCGGGCCCAGGTGAGTTTCACGGGGGCGTTGACCTTTTGGGCGATCGCGGCGGCTTCGATGAGATAGTCCGCCCCGATGCGGCGGCCGAAGCCACCACCGGCACGATTGATGTGGAGTTTGATTTTCTCCGGCGGAATGCCGAGCACACGGTTCACCATGCCCGTGCCGATCGACGGGATTTGGGTGGGGGACCAGATCTCCATGACGCCGTCCTTCCAGTGCGCCGTCGTATTCTGGGGTTCGAGGTTGGCGTGGGAGATGAACGGATAGACGTATTCCGCCTGCACCGTCTTGGCGGCGTTCGCGAGGGCCGCGTCGGCATCGCCGTCCTTGCGCAGGACCTTTGCGCCGGGCTTCGCCGCTTTCGCCTTCGCCTCGGCCAGGAAACCTTCCCAGCTTTCGGTGGCGACCTTGCCTTCGTCCCAGGTGATCTTGAGTTGCTTCCGCGCGCTGAACGCGGCCCAGGTCGAATCGGCGATGATGGCCACGCCGGGCACGAGTTCCTTCACCTTGCCGTTGCCCTCGAGGATAAAGGCATCCTTCACGCCAGGCAGCGTTTTGATTTGATCCAGATTGGCACTCACGACCTTCCCTCCGAAGGCGGGGCATTTTTCGTAGACCGCGTACACCATTCCGGGGAGTTTTACGTCGATGCCGAACAGCGACTTCCCGGTGACAATCTTGGGACTGTCGAACTGCGCCACGCGTTTGCCGAGGAGCTTGAAGTCCTTCGGCTGTTTCAGCGTCACCGCGTCTTTTTCCGGCACAGGCAACGTCGAGGCCTTGGCAACCAGTTGGCCGTACTTGAGCGACTTGCCGGAGCTGTGGATGACGGTGGCGTTTTCCGCGCGGCACTCGGTGGCAGGTACACCCCACGTTTGGGCGGCGGCCTGGACCAGCATCGTGCGCACGGTGGCGCCGACGAGGTGGAAGTTGTCGTAATTGGACGGCGTGGACTGGCTGCCGCCGGCGCTCTGGCCACCGTATTTCTTTTCGTCGTAATCACCCTGTTCGATCGTGATCTCCTTCCACGGCACCTCGAGCTGTTCCGCGATGATCATCGGCAGCGAGGTTTTCACGCCCTGACCCATCTCGGGCTGCTTCGAAACGATCGTGACGGCGCCCGAAGGCGAGATGCGGACAAAGGCGTTGGGAGCAAAGTCGCCCGCGGCTTTTTCCGCGGCCGCGGCGTCACCACCGGAACGGATGTAGAACGCGAGGGCGAATCCGCCGCCGGCGAGGCCGGTCAGTTTCAGAAAGTCGCGTCGATTGACGGGAGCGGAGAGAGTGGGGGTGCTCATTGGGCCGCCTCCTTTCCGCCCGACGTGATACCGGCGGCGCGCTTGATGCCGGCGCGAATCCGCATGTACGTGCCGCAACGGCAGAGGTTGCCCGCCATGGCGCCGTCGATGTCCTCGTCGTTGGGCTTGGGATTGTCCTTCAGCAGGGCCGCTGCGGTCATGATCTGGCCGGCCTGGCAGTAGCCGCATTGCGCCACATCGAGATCGCACCACGCCTGCTGAAGTGGATGCAGGTGCTTCGCGTCCGAGGCGAGACCCTCGATTGTCGTGATCTTCATGCGACCGACGGTCGAGACGGGCGTCATGCACGCGCGGGTGGGGACGCCATTGAGGTGAATCGTGCAGGCGCCGCATTGCCCGACGCCGCAGCCGTATTTGGTTCCAACCAGTTCGAGGTGATCACGGAGCACCCAGAGCATGGGCGTCTCCGGCGCCACGTCCACAGTGCGGGACTGGCCGTTTACGTTGAGGGTGTATTTCATGGTCGCAGAGACGAAACGAGGTGGGACTACCTGGGTTGACGATTCGCAGGGTTGGATGAACTCAACAAAAGGGAAAAAATAGGCCGCGGCCGAGGGCGCAGGCGAGCGCAGGAGGCGGGCGGAGGGTATGAAGGGTCGACGAAAGTGACTCGGCTTAATTCAGCGGCAACGTTCCCAATGGCAAGCGCGCGTTTATCGTATCTCGCCGTTTCTTCCGGGCGTCGATCGGCTTGGTGCACCGTTCGACTCGCCGCCTGCCAGACTTTGAGTCGTAAGGAGAGCTTTTTCACGATCCAGTGCGCTGAGGTCATCCGCGGCGATTCAATGAATCTGAAAATCGAAGTGCCGCCGGTCGAATCGGGGGGATGTCAATCGGCGATGCCACGCCGAACCCGGCACCGTTACTTGTCGGTAGCGCGGAAAAAAATAACGGCAGCCTTGTGGGCTGCCGTTATTCAGGGGGCTTTCTTCCGGATCAGTTTGCCTCTTTCTTTTTCTTGCCGCCCTTTTTCTCGCCTTCGCCGGCGGCGAACTCTTCGCGGCTCAGGGAGCCGTCCTTGTTCTTGTCCAACTCGGCGAACTTGGCGGCGGCCGCCTTTTCGTCCATTTTGCCCTTCACGGCAGCGACGTACTCGGCCTGGGAGACCTTGCCGTCGCCGTTTGTGTCGGCGGCCATGAACGGACCCTTCTTCTTGGCTTCGTCCGCGGCGTTCAACGCCAACGGGAGACTGAGCAATGCGGCTGTAACCGCGATTAGGATATGTTTTTGCATAGGTTGATGGAGACAACCGTTCGGACGCATCCCGTTCCTCGCGTATTCAATCTAGGTTGACAATTCTCATAAGCCAATAATAGCAAGTGATATCCATCTTAAGAACGCGGCGTTAAAGAAGGGGAATCACCGGTCGTCACGATCGTTTCCAATAACTGGTCGGCAGGAATCCCGTGCGGCACTTGATGGCGGGCTTATTCCTTGGGTGCGGACGACTGAATCACGAGGAGCGTCAACGCTTCCGGCGCTCGCACCGCATGCGGCACGCTCGGGGGTAGGTGCAGGAGTGTGCCCCGCGTGAGAAGTTCGACACGTCCGTCGACGCTGAACTCGCAACTGCCGGTGATGACTTGGACCAGCACGCGGGCCGTGCTCGTGTGTTCGGAAAGTTCCTGCCCAGGGGCGAACTTGAACAGCGTGATGCGCAAACCCGGCGCGGTGAGCACGGATTGGCTGACGATGCCGTGGTCGACTTGGTCAATTGGAATTTCCAGCGGACACGAGCCAGGTGAGTCGGGAGTGAGCAGCGCGGAGTTTTTCATGAAAAGGAAAGGTCGTTGCTGTAAGCGCCGATGCAGGACGCTCACGGATTGTATTCGAAGCCGCCGTTCCCGTCGAGCGAGAGCACCGAGAGTCGTCGGGGTCGTGCGTCAATCTCGGCTGTCCATGTCCGCCGGGGAGCAGCCGGATCAGGATGTGTGGCGACAACGACTGTGATGCGATGGGGACCCGGCGTGAGCGGAATACGGAGTTCCCCCACCGAGGCGCCGTCAGATGTGAATCCCTTCGGACGGAAATGATGGATCTGCGACCGGCCATCCACGTCGATTTGCACGACGACGGGCGAACGCTCGCGCCGCGTGGGTTGTGTGGTGCGCATATGGATGGGCCGCGGATCGTTCCCGGGGGCAAACGCGGCGACGGCCTCACCGGACACCCAGTCGCCGTGGGTGCGGAAGGTGAACACGAATTCTCCGTCGCCAGGCGCGGGGTTGCGGAAGGGCGCATTTGCGCCCCCCAGGAGAATTGTCAGAGCGATCGTCGTTACGCTGAGCATCGCGATCCACGACGCGAAGGGAGACCGGGCGGTCGGGATCGCGACGGTGGGCGACTTGAGCAGTCCGAGTGCGGCGGCAGAAAGGAGCTGCGGACGGAGAGGGTCGAAAAAGGCGTGGGCGACCTTGCGCGGGTCCGCGCGATTGGGGCGAAATTCCGGTTCGCGCGTGCCCGCGATCCGGGCCGACAGCCACCGGTTGCCCTCCTTGCAAAACGCCTCGCTCGAACCGCAACCGACGACAAGCACGGCGGTCGCCCCCTTGGTGATGACACGCTCGATCAGCTTGGGCTCAATCCAGCCCGCGCAGGGAATGGGCCGCACCGTGAAGCCGGGCAACCGCCGCGCCCACGCGACGTGGTCGAAGAGTTCCCAACCGCCCTCTGACTGAACGCAGACAAAGGCGAGGGCGGGGGCTTCGCCGCGGGCGACTTCGGCGACGACGTAGCGCTCCAGTTCTCGCACGACTTGCTGTGCGTCGAACCACCCGAGACCGATGCCTTGCGTATCGCAGGCGCCCGCACACACACCGCAGCCGATGCAGCGGTCGGGATCGATCTGCGCCTGGGAGGGGAAGGGTTTTCCGTCGGTGCGTGGGACCATCGTGATCGCCCCGAACGGGCAGTCGTGAGAGCACAGCGTGCAGGAAAAGCAGCGCGACACGTTGACCGCGGCCTGGAAAACCGGGCGCGCCCGGCGGCGCCCCAGCCACCACGGTACGGTCGTCAGCCCGATCGCTGTGAACACGGTGGTGATCCAAATCCCGCCCCCGGAGAGACGCCCGGTGATCGCGAGTGGCCAGAGAAACCACCAGTCCATCGAAAACCGATTCGGCTTCACCGCGAGTTCGGCGATGGCGGCGTTGGTGGCGGGAAACACCAGCGACGCGATGATGACGGTGGCGGTGAGCCACGCCGTTAGGCGCCAGTCGGGCAGCAGCGTGCTGCGACTCTGGCGCGCGAGGTGAAGGCACAGTCCGCCGGCGATGCCCAGCGGCAACGCCATGTGGAGAAAGAACACGACGAAAAACAGCAGTGACGGCACGGTGCGGTCGGAGGTGAAGAGCCGCAGCATCGGTTCACCAAACACGGGGAGCACGTCGATCGCGCGGATCGTGTCGAGTGCGAGCAATTGGGCCCGGACGTCCCAGACCAGCCAATAGCCGCTCCATCCGATGAACCACACCAGCGCGAGCAACGCGATGCCGCTCACCCACGCGAGCCATCGGGCGTCGGCGAATTTTCGCGCGAGCAGCGTGCGCAGGCCGTGCGCCAGCACGAGCAGCATCACTAGATCGGAGGAGTAACGGTGAACGCTGCGGACGAGTCCGCCAAAGGACCTCGGCCCGAGCCCCGCCAGCGACGTCCAGGCCGATTGCACGCTCGCCGAATACCACAGGAGCATCAGCACGCCGGAGACGGTGGCGAGGATCAGCATGGCGTTGGCCGCGGCGCCGAGGTGGGCGAGGGGATTGACGCTACGCGGCAGCCAGCGCTCCAGCAGCAGGTCCAGGACGGCAACCAACCGGTCTCCCGCCGCCAGCCACCGGGCCGCGCGCGTGGGCGGCGGCGGCGGTCGCGCCCCCGGGGCGTCGCCTACCGGCCCCATGGCATCCGCGAGTGTCTCGCAATCCACGTCAGGATGCTGGTGCGGCGTCGGCATGGGCTTCGCGAAGGAGGGCGCGGAGGCCGTCGCGCAGCCACGCGCGATGGCGCGGATCGAGCGTGAAGCGGTAGGCGATGTGGTTGGCTCGATCGACGAGAAGGAAAAGGTTGGCGTGGTCGATCACGCCAGTCTGCGGATTGCGGGTGGCGGAAAACTGCAGCCGCGTGAGGGCGTCGTGCATCGCGGCCGGCTCCCGCGCGTTGACGTAACGGAACTCCGGATGCGCTAGGCCGCGCGCACCGGCGACCGCGTCCATCAGCCCGGCGGTCTCGTATTCGGGATTGAGCGAGAGCGCCACGACACTCAGGCCGTCGCGCTCGACAGCCGGCAATTCGTCGAGAATTTTCCTCAGCTCGAGAAAGATCTCCGGACAGGCGGTCGTACAGGTGGCATAAACCCCGGTGACGAGCATCACGCGGCCCCGGAGGTCGGCGAATTGGAACGGCGCCCCTTTTTGGTCCAGCAGCGGCAAGTCAGGTAGCGCGAGGCTGACGCGGATACGTGCGCCGGGGAAGGGCGGCAGGATCTGGGCTCGGACGACATCGTTGCGGGCGTAGTATACCAGGCCTCCGGCGGCACCGGCCACCACCGCGAGTCCCAGTGCCGCCGCGCCGGTGTGGGCGCGCCAGAGCGACGGCGACCGCAGGCGGACGAGGGTGTCGCGCCAGAGCAGCGCGGCGACGCCGACGACAAAAAGCGGTTCGGCCATCATGACCGAGACGGCGAGCCACGAGACGCCGCCGGTGCGCGGATCGCCGCGGTAGCACCAAAATTGGAAATCCCGGACGAATTCCCCGAGCCAGCCACCCTCGGTCGGCCCGAAGATCGTCAGCAGCAGAAATCCCTCGTAGCCCGCGAGAGCCGTGAACAGAAACACGAGCAGGCACGGACCCGTGAGCCAGCGGGCGGACGCCGATTGCTCTGGTTCTTGGGGTGCGGTGGGTGGCGCCGCAGGGTGGCCCGGGGTGAGGAGCAGCGTTCCCGGATCGGTCATGGTGTTGCGAGGCTTTGACGCTCAGCGCACGGGCCAGACATCGGCCAGCGCCTTCCAGTTGGCGAAGTAGTATACGGCGAAACACGCGAGGAAGACGAGCGTGAGGACCATCGTGCCCTTCGTGGCGTAGTGGTCGTTGGCCAGCGAACCCGGTTTGCTCCCGGCGAGCGCCGCGGGAACGCCCCAGTCGGCCATCGCGCGTCCTTCGATCTTGTCGCCGAAGAACAACGTGCCCACGCACAAGAGCGCGAAGACCAGCAAGCCGATGAAGGCGAGCACGCCGCCGATGCCGAGCAAGCCGAGCCAGAGGTGGGCGGCGGGTCCGTACACGCCCTGGGCGTCAATGTCCCAGCTGCGGCGCGACACGCCCATCGAACCCGCGAATGACATGCCGAACGAGACCAGGACGATGCCGATGCCAAACAGCCAGGGTTGGACGCGCGCGACACCGCGGAAGATGAAGTCGCGTTGAAAAATCAGCGGGATGACATAGAAGGCGAGTCCCATGAAGGCGAGGGTGGTGCCGCCGACGACGGTCACGTGGAAATGCCCGGGGATGCGCAGGGTGTTATGTGCGATGATGTTGATCTGCTGCGTGCCGAGGGTGACGCCGGTGATGCCGCCGAGGAAACCGAAGATGACCACGGAAAGCGCCGTGGCGGAAAACGCCGGATTCTTCCATGGGAGCGCGGTCACCCAGCCGAAGATGCCGCCAGTGTAACCTTTTTCGCGCATCGCGATCTCGACGCCCGCCGGCACGGTGAAACCGTGAACCATCGATGCGAGCACCGCGAGGTACATGGCGTAGGAGGTGTTCCAGATCTTCCAGGTTGCGCCCACGCCCGGGTCGACGAGCAGATGGTGGGCGGAGGCGAGGTTGATGAAGAGAATGTAGAGGACGAACGCCGTGCGGCACACCGCCTCGTTGATCGGCCGGGATCCGAGGATGACATGCGTCAGCAGATACCAGACGGACACCATCGCGCAGACGTTGACCTGCTGGGACTGGTGGCCGAGGCCCCACCAGATGAGGCGATACCAGGCCGGGTCGGGCTGCGGCGTCCAGCCCATCGAGTAGGTGAACGTCGGGATCATCACGATTGCGCCGTGCAGCAGGGTGACGACCGCGATGATGGCCGCGGCGGTGGCGCCGAACGTCACGATCGGCACCGAGCCCTCATAGGCGCGATCGCGTTTGGCGACATAGAGCGTCGCGAAAAAATTGAAGACGCCGGTGAGCGTGCCCACGGCGACGAGGATGATGCCGAGGTAGAACAGCGGGTGGGCGAGCAGCGGCAGATAGGACGTCATCATCACGTCGGCGCTGCCGGCCACGATGATATAGTCGACCATCACGGCGCCGACGATCATCATCAGGAACGAAGCCCATGCGACTTTGCGCGAATAGAGCCGGGCGTTGAGCGGCGTCGTGCACGCGAAGTAGAGAATCGCGACCTCAAAAAACAGGATCCACAGGATCAGCATGTTAATGCCGTGGAAAGTCAGGATGCGGTAGAACCAGTCGACCGGAAGAAGGTGGACGGTCTGCCAGCGCGTGAGCGCCAACAGGAGCGCGGCGATCCCGCCCAGCAGGAGGAAGACGATTCCACAGACGGCGTTGAGCTTGATGAAGCGTTGGGCGTCGAGGCAGACGCCGAGACCGGTGGTGCCACAGATCCGTCCGGGCGTGCCGGGGGCGGCGAGGGAATGAGAAGGGTTGGACATGGCCGTGGCGTTTATTCGACGAAGATTTTTCCGGACATGGCGTGATGGCCGATGCCGCAGAATTCATTGCAGACGATGGTGAATTCGCCCTTGGAGGTCGGGGTGAGTGTGAGCACGTGATCGTACCCGGGGAGCACCTGGAAATTCATGTTCAACGGCTGCAGGGAGAAACCGTGTTGCAGGTCGAGCGAGGAGAGGTGCAGTCGGTAAGTCTCACCCAGGCGGAGACGAAGGGCGGGGTACCACTGCCACATCCGGCCCATCAGGTAGGCGTCACCGCCGGCCGGAGGTTCGACGAGGGGCTCTTCCTGCATGAGGGGATTGGCGGTGCCCGTGGGCTTGTACGTGCCGACGCGGTTGGCGGCCACGAACTTCTCGGTGCGGGCGAGAAAATCGAGAGGCTTGACCGTGTAGGCTTCGCCGGTGCTGTTTTGCTTCCCGCGAAAATGCCAGTACGGCATCATCAGCGACATGACGAAGCACCAGAGGATGGCGCAGCCGAGCCAGATTTTTTCGTGGCCGGCCGGACGATGAAACCACGGGGTGGTAAGTGGACGCAGGCTCATGGGGTGAGGTGTTCAGGGCAGCAGGGCCGGTTTGGTGAGCACGAGTTCGACCCAACCCCACGCGGTGTAGGAGAGGAGGGGGATGACGACGCCGAGGACGAGGAGCAGCCAGGGGTTGTCGAGGACCCGCTGCCACGGGTGCTTGTTAGGTTCGTTGTTCATGGAGAAGGTGTGAAGTCCGGGCTTCGGCGTGGCGCCACTGGCCGACGCGGCGCAGCATAACCGCGAGGAAAAATATGCCGCCAGCCACGGCGACGAGGCCACCGAGGCCCATGATGCTCAGCCCCAGATATTCCCCCAGAGAGCGGACGTGTTGTTCCACGCCGTACTGCTTGCGACCAAGGCCGAACGCGCCGGCCAACGCGAAGCCCAGGCCGAAGACCGCCTGGCCGCCGCCGAAGAGGATTAGTTGCAGCCGGGCGTGGGGCGCCGGCGCGACATCCGATCCAGCGGGCGCCACGCTCGTGCAAAAATCGTACGCCGCGGCCATCAGCGCGATCGTGACGGCGCCGATGGCGCAGTGATAATGCCCGGGCACCAGCGTGCTGGAGCCTCGGATCAGGGAACCGAGTAAAAATCCCAGCACGGTCAACGCGACGCTGCCGGCGAAGCCGACGAAACGATGATCGCGCCAGTTCAGTTGCGCGCGGCGGCGCCAGACGTGGACCCCGGCGGTGGCCACGACCACGAGCACGACGGGAAACAGCGTCCAGCGCATCAGATGCGTCGCCATCGAGAAATAGTTCGTCGTCGTGGTTCCGGCGAAGGCCAGCGGTGGCATGGTCACTTGCGGCAGCACCAGCGCGGTGAGGAGCGCGGCAGTCGCGTTGGGCGACAACACCGATTCTCCAGTCCAACGCCGGAGGAGGTGCAGCCACAGCGCCAGCATCGCCGCGACGTTGGCCGCCTGCAGCACGTGACCGCCGCCCCAGAACACCAGCTCATAAAAAACCGCGGGTGCCGCGTCCGGCGTGGTGCGCCAGGCGCCGAGGAATGTCACAATCGCCAGGACGTTGGCCGCCGCCGCCGCGCGCAGGGCGAACACGACTTCGCCGGACAACGCCTTTTCGTCGGTGCGGGCCGGCGTGCCGAGTGCGACCGCGAAAAAGAGCCCGGTGCCGGCAAACCAGCCGACGAGTCCGAGAAAAAACACGGGGTGATCGATGACCGGCACGTAGTTCGAGAGCACGGGCTGCGCGCCGGGCATCACTGCTCCCACGACCATCGCGCCGACGCCGGCGGCGGCCAGGGCAAACGCGGTGGTTGTCACGCCGCGCGACAGGCGCGAGCCGAGCGCGAGGGCGAGAAAGGCGAGCGTCCCGGCCTGAAACCACACGACGATCGCGAGGTCGACGTGAACGACGAGTGCGCGTTTGAAGAACAAGGGATCCGTGAACAGCCAGTCGAGGAACGGCAGCCGGCCGATGACGAGGAGGAGCGAAAGCAACCCGGCGAGCACGAGGCTGCCGATGGCGAAAAGGAACCAGCCGCGCGCGCCGTACGTGGTGTCGCTCGCCGCCTCAACGGGGCGTATCTCTGGAAAGTCCCCGATCGTCGGGGCGATCATGGTGGGTGGTGGCATGCACCGTTGTAGTGCATGGGAGCGCTGCGGTCCTTGATCGCCGTCAAGGTTTTGCATCGTCGTCGCGCGCCGGCCTCGCGGGCGGTCGCAATGGCCCCGCGTTTTGGCGGTTCGGGGCGCGGTCATCTCGGCAACGGATCGCTCCGAATGTTTTTGGTGGGCCATCGTTACTGCGGTGCGGTTCGTCGCCGCAGTTCGGTGACGAGATCGAGCTTCCCGGCGGCCTGTCCGCCGGTCGGCTCCTGCCTACATCTACTCCCCCTTGGGCCCAGCTCGACGCAGGGGCCAACGCCGCCACTCGAGGCGGGGTTCGTCCCACCCGGCGGCCGAACTGCTCCCCTTGGTGGGAGCCGTCGCATTCGCCCCTCGGGTGTTCCCGGGAAAGCCTGGCCGAGAAGGATGCGAGAAGGATCCGTATAGGTTCCGAGAAGGATCTGAGAAGGATCCGAGAAGGATCCTGAGGAAAACCCCCTGCGTGGCCCCGGTGATCAGTCCCCATCCGCGGGTGCGCAAGGGCCCATCGCTGCGCCGCCGCCCTGGCACGGTAAGACCGAAGGGTCTGCAGCAAGGCAGCTGCCTGGCAGTTGCCCGTCGTCCTCCGTGTCGGTCTTGTCCTCTATTTCTGCGGCGTCCTGCCTGGAGCGGCGACGCCCCCGTCGCCGACATCGGATTCGGAAGAGCACGGCGAAAAAGCCGCCGACGGGTCATGCCGCTATCCGAAGCGTCGATAGGCGCGACGCAGATGGCCGAAAACACTCTCGACCAGCTCCGCCATCAGCCGCGACGTGCCGTCCAGCTGTCGTAAAAGCCGCTAGCATTCGTCGCGGCTTAGGACCACGGGCATTCTTCGTTTCGGTCGCGCCCGCCGAAAATCAATGGGCCCGGGTTCCCGGTGCAGTCCCTCTTTCAGAAAAAACACCAGCGCATTCAACGCCTGCTTTTGCGTTGATGGACTCGCACGTTTCTCCACCGCCAGCGCCGTGAGGAACGCCACCACATCTGTCCCGTCCGCCGCATAAGGACTCCGCGGCTTTACGAAGGCCGCGAACTTGGCCGCCCATTCCCGATCGGTCGTTTCGGTTCGCCAGGGGAACCCCCGGCCGCGGCTCGCCTTGATGAGGTCGCGCTCCCAATCCGCCCCGCCGAGGTCGGTCCGCGCCGGCGGAGGCGTCCCGTGGCCCACCCCGCGGCGATTCCGCCCGGACCGCCACAGCCAGCGGAGGGCATCGCGCGCGAGTGTCGCGCCCCGAGGTTCGCGCGCGAGATAGTTTCGCACCGCGCTGACAGACGGGACCGCCTGTCGCGGCCGGCAATGCGCCTCAAACCAGGCGATTTCGCGCGCGTAATCCGCCCGCACCGTCTGGTCGATCCGGGCGGTCGCGAGCGCCCCGCCACAGTTGGCGAACAAGAGGGAGGTGTTTTCCCTGGGAGTGCAGTCGCCGCCGAAAGCCACACTCGGAGTAACGCTTTCAGCGGGAGCCCGCACGATTCTCTCGGCGACCCAAATTGCGGTAGGATTTGTTTGGTGCAACGTGGATGACGTTCTGCTACCGCACTCTCCGTGTCTGCCCCCGTTCCGCCACCGCCCAAGCTCCGTCCCCGCCGCCTCCTGCGAAAGCCAGACTGAGTAAGGGATAATTACACTGTTGGGCCAAGAATCGAATGACTAAGTTGATCCCACGATATTCGAACCTAGTTTTCCTGGCGTGTGCCAGTTTCCTGATCGCTGGCTGTGAGAAAGCCGAGAAGGCCTTCCAGAATCGGAATGATTCGTCTGATCGCAGCTTCATCCGCAACAATCTGGCCCAGCTTTCAGAAGCTGGCCGAGTTTATACTTTTGATCACAACGTAAGCGTCGTCCGTTTTGACGACGTCGTGGGACCGCAGAAATTCGTCAAGAAAATCGTTCCGGTCGACGGAGAGGACTATCGCCAGTTCGACTACTCTCCAAATACCAATAGTTGGACCATCATCACAAAGCGCGGCGTCACGGTAACATTCGAACGGCCTCAAAGGCCCAACCAGCCGGCACAGCCAACGACCACGGCTGTCCCGTCTCCTGCTGCGCAGGAGCCGCGCCAGCCGTAGTCGTGGCTGACCTCCAAACGTTGGGCAAAGTAACGCCATGTCGTTCAAAAGCGTCGCAATGTTGAGACGGGGCGAAAACATGAGACTCACGCTGATATTCTTGTTGCTCGCGTCGTACACGCTCGCTGCACCTAAAGCGACGGTCGGTGCTGCCGAAGCTTTCAGTAAGGCCGTCGAGGTGGGGTTGCCGAAAGTAGCGGTCGATAAAGAAGGCCGAGACCGATTAGTCGTTATGCGTATAGAGATGGAGAAGATCCGGCGCGTCGAAGCTAGTGTCGAAGCGAAATGGAGTTTCTCGCGACGAGCCAGTACGAGCAACGACATCGTCGAGGCCAACCGACTTTCTACCCTTAGTGGTCTACGAACGTTGGCTGAGAGCTCCCGTTTACTCGTGGCTCGAAGCCGCGAAGTGGTGACGGAATCGAAGCGAGAGCAGATAGAAGCGTTGTTCACCTCATTAAACCGTGCGGTGGATGAGTATGAGGCGGAGCTTCACAGCGGTCGGTACCCGTAAAGAGCCCAACATAACATGAGAACTACATTCACGGCTGTGATCGCGATGCTCACGGTACTGATCTGCGGCTGTGCTTCGGGAGATCCTAGTAGGCGAAGTGACTTCTCGGCTGGGAAGCCTCCGTCACAAGATAGAGCGACAAAGGTGGACACGCGTGCTCGCCAGCTCGAAAGAGGAGGAATGTCGCATGACGAGGCCACGGCACGCGCCGCTATCGAATACGCGAAGGGCGTGAAGTGAAAAAGGAAGAAGCTCAACCATGGATCTGATCTTCAGGGGGGAGGAGACGGATGTCACGGGTGACTCAGCGCGGGGGGTTCAGGGATTCGTCGGGCGTGGTCGTCAGGATCGCCTACAGCCCGATCTCGCGCAGCGCTTGCAGCACCGTGCCCTCGTCGGGTTCGAAGCCGAAAAGCAGTTCCCCTATCAGTGCGGCCTCGATGCGCGCGCGTCGTTCGCCGATGGTCGCCTTCAACCGCTCTTCCACCAGAAACGCCGCCACTGCACGATGCACGTACGCTGCGCCGAGGCTCGCCGGATTGGCCACCATTCGGCGCAGGCTGGCGGAACCCAGCGCAATGTTCGACAGCGGGTGGGCGGATGAGCGGGCGCGTTCGTAGGTCATCGGTACGTTGAGCCAGACAGTGCGCTCCGTGCCGTTTTCTTTCAGCGTCACCGCCACGGTCGGTGTGGCACTCCAGCGGTCGTAATGCGTGGTGACGCCATCCGTGCCCGTCGCGAGGACCTGCGTAGGTGCGGGTTTCTGCGCCGGATTTTTGCGCTCCGCTTCCAGTTTTCTTTTCTCGGCGTAGAGCGGATGATTGAAATCAGGCGACTGTTGGACCTCCACCACGTCCTTATAAGTGGGTACATCGACCCAGCCCGTGAATACTTGGTCTCCCTGCCTCGTGCCCGGCCCGTTTTCGTTGATGCTCCTTGTGCGGTAAGTGGCCTTTCGCTCCGTCGCGACGAGCACGCGCTTTTTCGAGCGGGTTTCGACGACCGGACGGACGGCGGCGATCTTCTTGTCGAGCTCGGCGAGCTTCTTGTCGAGTTCGGCGATCGTCGCTTTGAGTGCGGCGTCGCGTTCGGCCACCTCGCGCTCGTAGTTGCGATTCACGGCGGGCACGCGCTGCGTGACGGCGCGCGTGCGTCCGGCGACGATTTCGGGCGCGCGCTTCGAGCCGGGAGCGTGGATGGTCAGCAGAACCGCGGTTGGGTCGCGCCGATAAAACGTGTTGAGCGACTTGAGATCGGAACTGGCGAGCCGCTCGGGCGGTATGTTCAACAGCGGCACGAACCGGCGGGCGAGAAGTTCGGCGGGGTGTCGCAGCACCGGCGACCATGGCGGAATTGCAGGGCCGCTGGCCGAAAGATCGCCGTCGCTCGCGACGAGCATGAGCCAGGGCAGACTGATGAGCGCACCTTGACGCCAGGACAGCCAGTCGAGTTCATCGGTTCGCACGGTTTCCCTTTCTTCGACGCGCCGACCACTCCACCACCACTCGCGGTCCATCGCCAAACGGAGCAGGAAAACCGTGCCGAACCGCCCGGCTTTGCGGGCGGGCTCGACGAACGACAAAAGGTGCGGTTGCAGATCGCGCGCAGGGAGCGCGCGCGCGCGGTCGGTGCGGGCCATTTCCTCGGCCGCGCGCCGCACCCGCATCCAACCCGCCAGATGTGCAATCAACGCGGCCGGATCGCCTTCGTTGATCGCTGCCGTCACACCTGCCATCGCGGCAGCGTGGGCTGACGGCTCCTGCTCCAGATTCGTCAGGGGAAGACGGTATTCGGGCCGGTCGAGAATCGCCCGCACTTCCGGCGTGCGCACCAGTGACGGCGACCCGAGGCGGGGCGGCGCAACCGGACCGCCTGGAGCGCCGACGGTCGAGGAAGGTTCGTTGCTGGCGCCACTCGCCGAGCGCAGACCGCCCGACTCCGCTCGCCGACGCAGCGCGGCAATCTCGTCGTTCGGCCGGCCGCCATTTTGGCGTTGGAGCTCGTCGGCGAGATCGCTGAGCGCGAATACGGACCCGAGATCGGAGGCGGCGCGGAGCGCCTTGAGCGGTGTGGTTTCTGCCTCGCCTTGTGCAGGCGGAAGTTGCTCGACCACGGCGTGCCAAAACGCCGCAGCGCCCGCATGTCGCCGCGCGCCCGAGCCGAATTCGTAGGCCACTTCGAGATCCATCGCGGCACCGGTCGAACCCCTGACGAAAGCGAGTCGCGCCTTGTCGAGGTCGAGTTGGTCGTCCGTTTGGGGGTCAGGCAGGGGATTGTTGCTCGCTCGCCACCGACTCATATCAACCGCCTACACTGTGGCACCGATCGATTTGCGAACTGTCTGGTCAGCGAGATCCGACAATGTCACCTTCTGGGGCGACGAAAGTCTGGCCACGTTGAATTTATGCGCGGCCGCAAAGCGCTCTCCCGTTAACGCCATTTGGAACTCATAGTAGTCCGACGCACCACCATGGCGGCGGAGAAATTCGAGCACAGCCGTCGCTACCGCATCGGCTGCGCGTTTGTTCGACAATCGATCGAGTGTTTTAATCAAGGCCTCCGCCGGTTCTTTGACCGCGTCGTAGTTCGGCGAGGTCAGCAGTGCGCTTTCGAGTTGGACGAGCGCCGCGAGGGCCGTCTGCTCAATCGTCGCGGCGTCAGGCGCTAATTTTGTCGGAGACGGTGGAATCGGCGGAGCTGCCGTCGCCGCCACGGCCGGAGGGGGCGCAGGTGAGACGGCGAGGCCGCGCCATTTGAGGTAGCTCGCGGAGGCGGTGAAACCGAGCGCCGCGGCTTTTTCGAGCCAGGCGCGGGCTTCGCCCGGAGGGATCGGGGACGTGTCATCGGGGAGAAGTTTTACGGCCAGCTTCACCATCCCCCACGAGCTACCCGCCTCCGCCGCCGCCCGGAAGGAGTCAAGAGAATCCTTTGGTTGGCCCCCAATTTTCAACGCCTGCGCTCGGTCGATGCGGGATCCAAGGGCTCCCCAAAAATACACGAGATCCCCATCCACGGGCGTGTCCAAGCCGAGCCCGCTCGCGATCCCTAGATCGAAGATGGCCCCGTAGTTGCCCTGCATCACGGCGCGAACTCGCACACTGCGCAGATCGAGGTTCTCAGTGGCAAGTTTTGGGCCGCGTCTGCCCCGGGGCGCCGTTGCCCAAGTCGCGGTGCGCTTGGCCCAGTCGTCTGGCGCGCGGGCGGTCAGCTTGGCGATGGCTTGGCGGAGCGCGAGAAGCTCCTGCTGGTTGGCGGAAAGCACGGAGGGGAGGCTGGCGGCGTAGTGCTCGGGGGCGTGTTCTACCAAGGCAACGAAGGCCTCCAAACCGCCGTGTTTGTTGACGAAATCAGCGATGCCTGAGGCGAGGTTCGAGGCGATCGGTGCCGGCAGCTCACGTGCAAAAACGCCCATCAGCTCACCCGCCGGTTCGCCGCAGGATGCCAAATTTTCCAGTGCCCGAAATTTGGTCTCAAACGTCTCGACCGCTGCGAGCACCCGCTCAGTGCGCGCCGTGTCGGCCTGACCGAACGCAGTCGCCACCGTCGCCAATAAGAATCCAAACCGGGTGAAAAGTGGGGGGAAATATCTCATGAGGGAGAAGCGTTTCCGGACTCGGCCAGCGGTAGCAGATTCGATGGAATCTCACCCGGTGGGTAGCTCCGCGGCTTGTTGCGGGCGAGCCAGCGGAAAGCACTTGGCGCGAAGATCGCGAGGAGTGCAATTTTTAGGACGATCAGCCAGGCGAGGCCGTTGAAGATCAGGAACAGCGCCGCGATTAACACCATGAACCCAACAAAAATCATCGCGCCCCAGTTCATGGCGTACGCGGCGCCAGTCGCGCCGGCGGTGAAACGACACCCCGGCGCGTGCTGTGCCAGCGCGCCGTGCAGCGCCCGCACGAACGCGACATACTCCGGGCTCGTATCGGCGAAATCGTAGACGCCGCGGCAGGTGCGGTTGAAAAATTCGTGCGTCTGACCGCTGCGCCACGCGAGCCGACAGCGAAACCGATTGGGTTCGGGCCGGGTCGGTGCAAAAGTAAGCCGTACCTCTTTAACGTTGGCCAAAGTCAGCTCCGGCGGCGCGGGTGTCCCATCGTCGAATCGAAGGGTCGCGCCCTCTAGCACCCAGACTTTCGCCGGGGAAAACGCATCGTTTCGGGTCGCGTAACGCATTTGACGGCGATTCGTGACTAATTTGCTGCGAGAACGCGACCGAGATTTGCCAAGGAATCGGTGGAAGCCCAAGACTGGCCCTGCCGGGCGGTTCCCCGCGATCGCGCATCACCTGCAGATGGGAACACCGAGCAGCCTGCCCGATCGATCGAAAGCGAAACGGTCATGACGACCACGGAGCCGCGGGCAGAGCGGTGCGGCTCAAGGCTTCGTCGCGGCACCGGTCAACTCCGAGCGGGCCTTGGCGAGCTTGTCGGAGTATTCCTTGAGATCGTCCGACGTCGGGTCGAACTCGCGCAGAAGGGAAACCGCCTTTTCCAAGTCGGCGCAACGGGCCTCCCGTTGGGCTTGATCCTGCGGCTCGAGAAAGGCGCGGGCCAAACCACGGCTGTAGAAATAGACCGCCACTCGCGGATCAAGTTCGATGGCCTTGGTCTGGTCGTCGACGTTGCCCTGGTCGTCGTCGAGCCAGCCCCGGGCACCCCCCCGTCGCCAATAGTAAAGGGCACAGCGGGGATTGAGGCGAATCGCCTCGTCATAGTCGGCCCGGGCGCCGGCATAGTCCTTCTTCTCCAGTTTCGCGCGTCCTTTTTTGAACTGAGCGTAGGCCTCGGGATGATCCCGCGCCTCCACGTTGTACGGAAGTTCGTCGCGGGCCTCGACCAGGCGTTTCCGATACTCCGCGGCATCTGGGAGCTTGTTCTTTTCCGCGAGCGCCGCGGCCTTCTCGTAGTCGGCGAGGCGGATTTCCCATTCGTCATACCAGCTGACGGCCATGCCATGCTCGTAGTAGTACTCGGCTCGGTCGGGGTTCAGCCGAATCGCGGCGGCCTCGTCTTCTGCCCACCGCGGCGTTCCTCCAGTCGCCGCTTGCATTGGGCGCGCTCGTGGAAGCTGGGAGCCCATTTCGGATCGAGGGCAATCGCCTTGGTGAAATCCTCGATGGCGCCGGTGAGACCTCGGTAGGTGTCCTTGTCCTGCTTGGCGCGCCCGCTTTTGAAATAGTCATGCGCCTCGGGGTGATCCCGGGCTTCGACATTGTAGGTCAGAGCCTCCTGAGCCTCCCGCAGTCGGGTCTGGTAGTCGGCTTTGTCGCTCACGTTTCTTTCCATCGCAAGCTGCAGCGCCGTCTCGAAGTCGGCCACCTGGCCCTCGTAGTCTTTCAGCCAACTCCGGGCGTTGCCCCGGCCCCAGTAGAGTTGCGGGCGGGTCCTGGGATCGATCGCGATTGCGGCATTCTCATCCGCCAGCCACGCTTGGTACTCCTTCAGGTTGTAGCGGCAGAGTCCACGTTGGTGATACGAGTCGACCTTGTCCGCGGGCTTTTTCGCCCGTTCGATGGCCTTGGTAAGATAGTCGGCCGCGGTGCGGTAATTGCGGGCCTCGTAAAGCTCCATCGCGTAAAGATAGAACGCGGTGCTGTCGGCCGTGGCCGGAGGTTCCGCCCGCGACGCCGGGACCGCCATCGTCAGGACTGCCACGAACATCAGGAGCTGCGCACTCCATGTGCGCGTCCGGCAAACGCGGCGGCGTGGCCGGGCCAAGAAAGCGGACGGTAGCGTGTGGGGCGAATCGGAGCGAGCCGTCATGATGGCACCGTTTAGTTGTCCCAGAAATGATCGAAAAGCTCGCGGTCACCCCGATATTCCCAGGACCAGGTCACCTCGTCCCACGTGGTGGTGGTGCGCGGCACCCCCCGATAGCCTCGGGTGGTCACGTAGTCCCCCTTGTCGTAGAAGCTCCGGTCTCCGTTGGGATCGCGCTCCCAGACCTGCTCCTCCGACTCCCTCCTGCGCTCCGTGACGTGCCGGACCTGTCTCCAGGCTGCACTGATCCGCTGGATTCTCTGTTGCTGCGCCGGCGGAAGCCAGGAAAACGCGCGTTGGTCGAGTTGCGCGTTACGATCGGCAATGATCGCCTTCATGAACTGTATCACCTGCGGCTGGAGCAAGGTGGCGACCATTCCCAATGGGGCATCCGGCGGCGGATGCGGCAGGCCCGACTGATACATCCGCCCCAAAATCGCGAGTTTCGTCGGGTCGTCCTTCGCCCGGGACCACGTTTGGTTCAACGTATCCACGACCTCCTTGGTGGGGGCCAGGCCGGCCTCGGCCATGCGTTGGAGGATTTGCAATTTACTCCTATCGTCCTCGACGTGCGCCAACGCGTGATACAGCCACTGCGGGCCGTGTTCCTCGTAGTCCTCCGCCAGGTGCGGGTACTTGAGCATCCAATCGCCGAGCGTATATTCCATGCCGCCGAGGTACACCGGTCCCGGCAGGCGGTAGCTCCGATTGACGGCGATGCGGAGCTTCTCGATGGCCTCCTTGTGCCAGCCCACCTCATAGCGCTCCTTGGCTGCTTCGAAGGCCTTGATCAGATCCTGATCCAGATAACGGAGGATGTCCTTGAGATACTTGGCGATTTCTTCCGGCAGGCCTGGCTTGGCGAGCAGGCGCTGGCAGCGCGCTAGGGACTGTTCCCAATGCCCGGTCATCTGCTCCGCCCAGGCCCAGCGGACTTCCATGGCGTCATCCACCGGTCCCACCTTGGCGAATTCCTCGATTGCGGTGAGGATCGCGGGCCAGTTGGCCGGTTTTTCGGCGAAGAGCTGGTCCACCGCCTGCCGTGCCGCCGTGCCGGCTTCCACCGCCTTGGCCCGCAGGTTGGCTTTCATCTCGGAATTGAGTGCACTCTCTGCGGCGAGGGTGAAAAACTCGGCCGCGCTGCCCTTTTTGCCCTTGGACCAATTTTCCATGGCGCGAGAGGAATAAAGGCCCGCCTGGCTGTCGGCATAGCAGGCAAACGTGGGCGCCAGCTTCGCCATCGACCGGTACGCGGCGGCGATGGCTTCATAATCGGTTTTGCCGAGCACGGCCGTCAGCGCTTTAACGGCCGCCTGATATTCGGGCTGAGCCGCGACGATTTTTTCCCGCCGCTGCCGCAGACGCGCCAACACCACGGCCGAAGGAGAATGCTTCTCCAGCTTGGCGAGGGCCTCGTCAAAGATCGCGAGGTCGGCTGCGCACAAGACATTATGGTAGAGGATTTCGGTCTGAAATTCCGTCTTCAGCCCCAGTTCGATCACCTGGTTGAGCCGATCGGTATAGAGACGCATGTAGGCCCCTTCATTGCTGGAAACAAGGGCGCAGGCATCGAGCCTCACGTGATGCGCCGCCGCATTTTTCGGTGAATCCTTCAATATTCCCTCCACCAATTCCTCGGCCCGCGCGATAAACTTCGCCTGCAGACTGGCCGGGATTACATTTTCGGCGAGGGCGAGCCAGATTCGGGCGGTGAGTGCCATCGTGCCCGGATCGGAGTGAGTGCGGATCACGCAGGCAAAGGAGCGGCCGGGCAGGTCCACCTTCATCGAGTATTCGGCCAGGGCGTTCCACGCGGCGGGTGATTCGGGTTCACGCCGTAAAGCCTCCAGGAGAGGCGGCAGCCGCGTTTTCTCGGCCTCACGCGAGGACTTGATTGAGGCTGCCAGCGTCGCCGGGTTTTGGCCCTCGATGTTTGTGTTTCCCGGCGCGGCCGCCTCCAGATCGCGCAGCAGCTGTTCGGCGCGCGTGAGATCGCCGGCGCGGGCCCGGTTCAGCGCGTACCGGTGCAGATAGAGCGGGCTCTTCGGCTCGTCCTTCAGCAGCACCGCGAATTCCCTTCCGCCGCTGTCCAGCAGGTTGAAATTGGTGCACGCCCGGGCCAGGCCGAAGCGAATCCGCCGGTCCTCCGGATGGTCCTTCAGGCGCCGCCGGGCGAGCTTGATGGCCCGGGGCCATTCACGTCGTTCCAGCGCCTGCCCGATTTTTTCCGCAAGTTCGGTTTCCTTGACGTCGCTCACGTCATAACTCTCAAGGATCTTCTCCAGTTCTGCCTCGTGTTCGCTGCAGGAAATCTGGGTGGCGAAGGTGGTCACCGCATCGCGGTAGTGGTCCAGGGTGGGCGCGTGTCCGGGCAGGGCAAGCGTCGCCACCCGCCAGGCTTCGATCGCATCGAGAGGCCGGTGGTCACGCTCCGCCCATTCCGCCATGCCCCGGGCCATCAGGTAGTCGTCCGCCGGGGGGATCGGGCAACACGTCCAGCAGCAACCGCAGGAACGTTTCGTGATCCCCCGACGGGTCGCGCAGTATCAGGAGGACTTGGACGCGATTCGCGATGGGCTCATCGTCGACCTTCGCTGGCATGAGCTTGCGCGCGCCGGCGAGATCGCCCTTTTCCATCAGCAGGAAAGCCCGGAGGGCGTCCGGGGCCGGCGAGCCGGGGGCCTGTTTCGCCATCGCGGCGAGATCCGCCTCCGCGAGATCGGGCCGGTTCATGACCCAAAAGGTGAGGACGCGCTGTGCGAGCAGCCGCTGCCGCACTTCCAGATTATTTTCACCGGACGCTGCGACCGCCGCGGTGTATTTGGCCGTGGCCATGGTCATCTGTCCGGCGGCGAGCAGGGTCGCGCTTTCACGCACGAGGTCCGCTGACGTCACGGGTGCGGGCGCGGCGGCCCTCCCCGGCGAGGCGGCTGCCAAGACGAGCAGCAGACAGAGGCGCGGGATTCCAACCATGGATTCGGTCTGCCTGAAATCATGGCCGGCAGGCAACGCTACAATTGCCGCCGGCGTACGCGTTGTTGCGTAAAGGGGCCGGCTATTCGTGTGGTTCGCGCTGAAGCCGGCAAAACGTGCCGGAGCCGGAAACCGTGCGCCTCCCGCTCGAGTCAGCTCGCGAGGTGCTTTTCGATGCGGCGATCCGGGATCAGCCAGATGACCGCCACGATGCTATAGATGGCGAAGGCGATGATCGGATGGACGAAGGCAAGGGCGATGCCGACGGCGTAGATCACCAGCGAGATCGTGCCCTTGCGATCGGAGCCGATGGCCTTCGCCAGCGTCGATTCTGGTCCGTGCCCGGCGAGGAGCACTCGGACCAAGATGTAATAGGCCGCGCCCGCCATGATCAGGATCAGGCCGTAAACGGCGACGGGCCATTTCGCGAAATGATTCTCGCCCATCCAGCCGCTCGCGAACGGCAGCAGCGAGAGCCAGAACAACAGATGCAGGTTGGCCCACAACACGGCGCCGTTCACGTGCTTCACCGCTTGGAACAGGTGGTGGTGGTTGTTCCAGTAAATTCCCACGTAGATGAAGCTGAGCACGTACCCGCCGAAGATGGGGAGAATCGCCTGCAGCGCGCCGAGGTCGCTGCTGTGGGGAACCTTCATCTCCAGCACCATGATGGTGATGATGATTGCCAGGACGCCGTCACTAAATGCTTCGAGTCTGCCTTTGTGCATGTGGGTGGGTAGGGGCGAAAACTGAAAGGAATTCGGCGACGTGCGCAACGGATTCCTCCGTCTGCCGGGTCTGGAAATAAAAAGGCCCGCGTCACGGGGACGCGGGCCTGAAGAAGGCGCGTGGACGTTCGGACCTCAGCGCATCCGTGCAAAGGTGGACTGCAGCACGGCGAGATCGGATGCGTTCTTCGTCCGCTCCTTCGCCTTGACCACGAGTTCCGCCTCAAGGGCGTTCTTGGTCTTGCGGGTCTTGTTTTCGTAGAACACGCCGAACGAACCGGGCCAGGCCTGCTGGGCGAGCTTGAAGGCCGCGACCTCGTCGGACGTGTCGTGACGGTTGGCGTCCTCGGGCGAGCCATCGTTCTTCTTTTCGTCGATGAGGGTCCAAGTGCCGCCCTTGCGCGGAATCGAGGAGTCGAAGGCGCCCTCGTAGAACTCGACGCACTCCGAAAGAATCTCGACGACCGAAAAGCCGTCGTGCTTCGCGGCCCGGTGCATCATTTCGACCATGTGATTGACCTGCGTCGCATGGCTGCGGGCGACAAACGTCGCGCCACTGTTCAGCAACGTGCGCATCGGGTTGATCGGCTGGTCGATCGCGCCGGTGGGATCGGTCTTGGTCTTGAAGCCAATCGGCGAGGTCGGCGAGGTCTGCTTCTTCGTCAGGCCGTACACCGAGTTGTCCATGATGACGTAGGTCATCCGCACGTTTTTGCGCGCGGTGTGGACGAGGTGGTTGCCGCCGATGGAGAAACCGTCGCCGTCACCGCCAAAGGCGAAGACGTGCAGGTCGTCGCCGCCCAGGCTGATGCCGGCGGCGAAGGGCAGGGCGCGGCCATGGATGAAGTGGCCACCGTGGGTGTTGACGAAGTAGGGGAAACGCGACGAGCAGCCGATGCCCGCGAAGGTCACGATCTTCTCGTGCGGGTACTGGAGCTTTTCGAGGACGCGGTAGAACGAGTGCAGCACCGCGAAGTCACCACACCCCGGGCACCACGTGGGGTGGTCGGCGGTGAGAATCTTCTTGGTGAGCGGGGCGCCTGCCGGGGGCGGAGGCGTTGCGACGGCGGAAGTGGACATGGAAATGAGGAGATTGAGATTTACGTTTTACGATCCGTCGGGCGTCAGATTTTCGTGGCGAGTGCGCTCTGGCGGGCGGTCCCGACCGTGGCCTCAAGCGCGGTGCTTTCGATGTGTTTGGCGATGCCGGCCACGAGCTCGCTCACCTTGAAGGTGAGGCCGTCGGTCTTGGTGACGCTGACGATGCTCGGGTTGGCGTAGCGGGCGCGGAGCATCATCGTGAACTGACCAAAGCCGTAGAGGCCCTCGTCGTTCAGTTCGGCAACCACGATCTTGTGGTAGCGCTTGAAGATTTCCTCGAGGCCGTTCGGCATCGGATGCACATGGCGGAGGTGCATGTGGCCCGCCTTTACGCCGGCGTTGCGCACACGGGTGAGGGCTTCGCGGCCCGGGCCCCAGTTCGAGCCCCAGGTGACGAGCAGCACTTCGCCGGCGCTGTCGCCGAACATTTCCGGCGGAGGCAGCGAGGCGCCGAGCGCCTTGATCTTCTCGCGGCGCTTGATGGTCATCTGGGTGTGCAGCTTCGGGCTGCCGGTGGGATGCCCCATCTCGTCGTGCTCGAGGCCGGTGACGGTCGGGTACTTGCCGGAAAGCACCTTCGAACCGGCCGGGGCGTGACGCGTGACGCGGTCGAGCGGGTAGGGCTTGAAATCGGCGCCGCGATCGGAGTGGTCGGGTTTCGGGTCGACCATGAGCTTGGGCAGGTCGGGTTCGTCGAAGGCCTCGATTCGGCTTGAGAGGCCCATGTCGGTCAGGATGAGGACGGGCGTCGAATATTCGCGGGCAATGCGGGCGGCCTCGAGGGCGATGTAGAAGCAGTCCTCGACATTCTTCGGCGCCAGCACCACGCGGGGCGTGTCGCCGTGGCTGCCGTAGATCGCCTGCATAAGGTCGCTCTGCTCGACGTTCGTGGGCATGCCGGTCGAGGGACCGCCGCGTTGCACGTTGACGACGATGAGGGGCATTTCGGCCATGACGGCCCAGCCCAGCGCTTCCATCTTCAACGAGAGGCCGGGACCGGAGCTGCCGGTGATGGCGAGCCGGCCGGTGTAGGAAAAGCCGATGGCGGTGGAGACCGCCGCGATCTCGTCCTCGCATTGCACAAACAAGCCGCCGTATTTCGGAAATTCGGTGCGCAACGTTTCCATGATCGAAGACCACGGGGTGATGGGATATCCGGCGCCGTGGCGGACCCCGGCGGTGATCAGGCCGTAGGCGATGGCCATGTTGCCGTCCATCGTCACCTGGGGCCGGCCGGTCGCGGCGACCGCGCGGTCGACGGCTTCAAAGCGGAAGAAGAGATCGCGCAGGTTGTTTTGCGGCCAACCGTAACCGGCATCAAACGCCAGCATGGCGTTGCGGACGACGTCCTCGTTTTTCCCGCCGAAACGCTCCTTGATCAGCGTGGCGAGCTTCTGGACGTCGAGGTCGAAAACGCGGGCGATGAGCCCGAGCACGTAGATGTTCTTGCCCTTGTCCTTCGATGTGCCGCCGACCGCTTCGACGGTGCCGGTCGTGATTGGCACCGCGACGTTGGTGAAACGGTTGTCGTCGGCCGCGGGTTTGACGTGGTCGCTGTCGTAAACGAGCACGCCGCCGGGGCGGAGCGAACCGATGTGGGCCTCGTAGCTGTGTTGGTAGAACACCACCAGCATGTCGGCGCGGTCACCGGCGGAGAGGACCTCGCCCGTGCCCATGCGAACCTGGAAGATCGACGGTCCGCCCGAGATGGTGGACGGAATCGTCATGTACGTCATGATATCCTGATCGCTCCGGCCGGCGAGCCGGGCGAGGAATCCGCCGATGGACTGAATGCCATCCTGCGAGTTGCCAGCGAGTCGAATGACGACGTCGTGAATTGACCGGGGAGCGGCCGCGGGGCTCGCGGTTCCGCCCGGGGTTTCGGGAGTGTTTGGGCTGACCATGAGGAAAAGAGGGAAGAACGTGCTGACCTATCCATCTAGAGTCAACGGGGTGAATTTTTTCCCGCCCGGTGATAAGAATAGATTAGTACGGCGGATCCCGCGCAGAAGCAGGCGTTATTTGTCGAAAGGACGTCCTGCCCGTACGGTTTTGGATGAAAAGACCGCGCGTTCCGACCTATTGACCCGGCGCGAGGGCCAGGCGGAAACCGAGGTTGTTCACCCGGTAGTCGGGCTCGGCCCGTCCGCGCGACGCGAAGCGAAAGAAGCCGACATTCAGTTTGGTGCCAAAGGCGCTGCCGCGGCGGACCCGAAGCGCACCATTGGGCAGGACCTTCGGGTCGGTCACCGCGCCGCCCTTCAACTTTTCGGCCCAGCCGTCGGCGCACCACTCCCAGACGTTGCCCAGCATGTCGTGCAGTCCCCAGGCATTTGCGGGTTTTGTCCCGACGGCGCGGGTTGTGCCCTGGCTGTTGCCCTCGTGCCAGGCGATTTCGGCGATGTTTTCGGCCTGTAGGCCCGTGGCGCCGGCGCGGCAGGCATACTCCCACTGGGCGTCGGTCGGCAGGGCATAGGCATAACCGGCGGGCAATCGGTCCGCGGCTCGCTCCCGGACGTTCAGCTTTCGGCAAAATTCCTCTGCCTCGAGCCAGGAGACATTTTCCACTGGTAGATTGTCCCCTTTGTTTTGCGAGGGATTGCTAGCCATCACGGCGGTCCACTCGCGCTGGCTCACTTCCGTCTTTCCCAGCCAAAACGGCTTCGAAATGGTGACCTGAGTCACGGGACGCTCGGTGGGATCTCCGACGTCGCTGCCCATCGCAAATGAGCCCGCCGCGATCGGCATGAGCACGATGCCGACTTCAGGGACGGTCCACGGCCGCCCCACTTCGGCCACCGGAATTTTCTCTAACGCCACGGTGAGGGTCTGCACGCCCTTCGCCGGAAGCTTGAGCGATTGACGCGCGGTCTTGAAGCCCTTGGCCGACACTTCCAATGCGAGTTCTTCCTCGGCCGGCACGGTGGCGCGGCCGCCCTTCACGACGACGGGTTTCCCGTTGACGGACAGCGTCGGTGGTGCGGTCGGTCCGGTCACGGCCAGAGTGAGCGTCGCGGGCTTGGGCGCGAGTTTCACTTCGACCCGGACGGTCTGTCGATCCTGCACGGTGACGGCCTGTTTCCATGGTTCGTAGTTCGGGTGCACGATTTCGACCGTACGCGGGCCAACTTCTAGGCCGTTCGCGGCACCTTTGACGAGCGTGGCGGTGTGTCCGTCGATCGTGATCCGCGCCTGCGGCAGGCGAAACTCCGCGGCGCCCAGGCGAAATTCAATCGCGCCGCTTTCGGCGACGAGTGTGCCGACGTTGACCGTGGCCGACTCTTTCGGCTTCAACGTCACGCTCTGCCGGAAGCGACGGTAGCCGGACAGAAAAACTTCGATGGCGAGGGCCTTTTCACTGGGCTGGTCCGCGAGCGTCGCCGGAGTCGTGCCGGCGGGAGTTCCGTTCACCGTCACTGCGGCGCCGGTAGGTTCTGAGAAAATGAGCAATTCCCCTGGCAGCGCGGTTTGAGGAGGCGCTACCCGGGGAGTGCGGCCGACGGCGAGGACGACGTCCCGTTGCTCCGCGTCGGCGCAGTCGGGATGGGCGAGTTTGAAGGCGTACGTCCCCACGGTAAGATCGTTCGTTGAACGGAGGATGCCACTGGCCGGGACCGTGCCGACGGGGCGCACCCGGTCGCGGGGGTCCCGTGCGGTCACCACGGTGCCGGGGCGGGCCACGACCAGCACGGCGCCGGGTACGGCCGCGAGTTTCACGTCGGCACCGCCGCGCCCGTCTTTCACCGTCACTTTGGTGGTGTAGGGCTGATAGCCTGACGCCTGGACGGTGAGGGTCTGTTCGCCGTCGGGCAGGTCTTTGAGCGCGAGACTTCCCTCGGGTGGAACCGCGACGTTGGTCTGGCGCCCGAGCCAGACGCGTGCATCGGCGTCGGGTGGTGAGATGGTCACGATAAATTCCGGTCCGGGGATCGCCGCGACCGGGCTCGTCGCGAGCGGCGAGGGCGGCGCTTCCGGAATCACACCCGGGTCGGGAGCGCTCGCGGCCGACCGGGGAGACTCATGCGGCGCCGGTCGTTGTGTCCAGAGCAGCGTGCTGACGAGGGCGAGGCCGGCGATGGCGCCCGCCACGAGCCAACCGCGGCGCCGGTTTTTTTGCGGCGCTTTCGTTTCCGACGAAGTGGGGTTCGCGGTGGTGGCGGCCAGCGGCGTGGGGGGAGGAACCTCGAACGGCCGTAAGGTACCGGGTAGGGCCACCCGGAGGCGGGCGGCTACCTCGCCGGCGCTCTGCGGGCGATCGGTTGCTTTTTTGGCCAGACACGCGGCGACCGTTTCCTCCCATTCCAGGGGGATCGGCTCACGCTCCGTCACCTTCAATTCCGCGCGCCGCGCGGTCAGCGTCGGGGGAACGATTTCACGCAGCTGCGTGATGATGTCGCCCTCGAAGAAGGGCGGCTTGCCGGTCAACAGCTCGTAGAGTGTCGCGCCCAGGGAGTAGATGTCGTCGCCGACCGCGGCGGGTTCGCCGATTAATTGCTGGGGTCCGACGTAGGCGAGGGAGACCGCGGTGGAACGAATGTCGCTGGACATTCGCGTGCTCGAGCGGGAGAGGCTCCGCGAGATGCCGAAGTCCACGACCTTGAGATCGCCCTGGGTGTTGACGAGCAGGTTGAGCGGCTTGAGGTCACGATGCACAATCCGGCACTTTTCGTGCGCATAATCGAGCGCCGCGCACAATTGCGCCACCCAGGAGGCAATCGCGTCCGGGGAGAAACAGCGGTCGGGCTGGGACAATTTGCGTTCTGCCAGCGAGGGACCGTCGACCAATTCCATGCTGATCGCGGCCTTGAGGCCGTCCTCGACGAGATCGTAGACGCGGACGATGTGGGGATGGGTCAAGTCCAGGCATCGGCGAGTCTCGGCGGCGAGGTCCGACATCGCCTCGCGGTCGCTGACGACAAAGTCCGGCAGGAATTTGAGGGCGACCTCGCGACGGAGCTTTGTATCCTCGGCCCGCCAGACAATTCCCATGCCGCCGCGACCGAGCTCGGCCGTCAGGCGATACCGTGAAAAAAACGCCGCCTCGGTTTTTTCGATGGGCTGCGTTTTTTGCGGGTCGAACGGCTCGGCCATGGCGTGATTCAGTTGGTCGCGCCCGACTTGGCAAGACGCCGGGTGAGGGCGGTATTACTGAGGCGCCCCGAATTCCAAAAACCCGAACCGGCTTGGCTCGTGGAAGCCCGGCCGGCGGGTAGGCGACCAGCTGACCAAGTCGGGCGGGAGGCCGTTGCCCCGGTTGAAACGATAGAAATTGCCGCGCCAGACGTCCTTGGGCTTCGGCGCGGATAGGCCGAGATCCGCGAATGGGATCTTCACCTCGACCTGCCAGGATTCGTCGCGGTCGGAGGCGTTGCCGACGGTGCCGTGGACCTTGACCGAGCTCCGCATGCCCCTGGCGGTGAAATCCCAGTCGCCCTTGAACTTTTTCGAGAGGCCTTTGGCGTCGAGTTCGTTGGTGATGATCGCGTCGAAGGTTCCGCCGAGGGGATTCCACTGGAGTTCGAAGTAGCGCGTCAGGTCCTTCGGTGTGAGGAAAAACTCCACGACTTCCTCCTCCCAGAATTTGCTGTCCCGGGCGGTGAAGGTCGCCTGGATGTCGGAGTCGAGGCAGGTCCAGCCGAGGTAGAGCGCCGTATCATCATACCAGATGCGCACGGTCGTCGCTTCGCGTTCAGGGCCGCTGCCGTCGTTGCGCTTGAACGGCGTGAGCACGGCGGCCTTGGACCAGACGGGCTCGTTGAGCTCTCCGTCGATCGTGAGCGCGCCCGTGAGTTTGGGCACGACGATGCGGTTGGGCGCCGGTACCGGGGCGGCGTCGGCCTTGGATTCGGCCGCCGACAGGGTCGCGGCGGCGAGGGAAACCATTAGGGCGAATCGGACGGGGTTCATCGGATGAAGTGGAATGAAGCGGAGCGGAAGTGGGAAGAGTAATTCACGCCCGGCGGAAGCGGGGCCGAAAATGACCTCATCGATTTTCTTCCGTCGGGCGCCGCGCGATCCGCCGCAGGAGCCAGCAAAGCGCCACGAGGTCGAGCAGTGGCAGAACGGCCATGACGCCCAGGCCGTAGTTCGAAACGCCGGCTCGGCGCGGACGATGGGCAACTGGAATTTCGCGGATGGAATACCCGGCGGCCACGGCGAAGGCCGGCAGAAAGGAATACATCGTGCGCAGCGGGATGAACGAGCCGGCGACTTCGCGGCGGAAGAGCTTCAGCGAGCAGCCGGTGTCGCTGACCCCATCGCGGAGTGCGGCGCGGCGAACGGCGTTGGCGACGCGCGACATGGTGCGGCGGAGGGCGGAGTCCTGCCGGGCGACGCGGGCCCCGGCGATCATGTCTGCGCTTTCCCGCAACTCCCAGAGTCGTGCGAGTTCGGCGGGTGGATTCTGTCCGTCGCCATCCAACATCGCCAGCCACGTGCCGCGGGCACACCGGAAGCCGTGCCAAAGGGCGGCCGCCTGGCCTCGGTTGCGGGCAAAATGCTCGACTCGCAGGGCGGGCCAGCCCCGGGCCGCCGCGTCGAGCGCCGCACCCGTGGTGTCGGCGCTGCCGTCGTTGACCGCGATGACTTCGGCGGAAACGCCGAGCGCGGCCAAGGTCGTTTGCAATTCGGCGAGCAGCGGAGCGACGTTGGCCGCTTCGTTGAAGAACGGGATGACAACGCTGAGCACTGGCGCCGGCGGAGCGGAGTCGGGAGTCGCAGGGGACTTCATGGTTGCGCGCAGGATCGGATCCACGCGGTGAGATTGTCCGGATTGAGACCCTGCGCGACCAACTTCTCCAATTCGTCGCCCCGGCGCATGAGTTCGGCCCTCGGCACGAGGCGGTGAATCACGCGGCCATCGGCATCGACATATACTGCGACGGCGCTGCTGGCGTTGCGGACAGACTCGACGGGACGATGGTCAGCGACCCAACGGTCGGAACGGACGTAGTTGACGGGGCGCTCGATGACCTGGAGGGCGGTGCGCGGGTGGGAGAGGAAGGGTGCGCCGAGTGCCTGCGGGCAGGACCACGCCCAAAGGAGAACGTGGCCGCGGGTTTCCGGCACGGCGATGAGGGCGATGGTTTTTTCATCCCCCGCGGCGAGGTCGGTCTCAAGGGCCGCGATGACTTCGCGCGATAGGCGACCGGCTTCGCGCCACGGTTGCAGCGCGGCGACATGCGCGGCGAGACCCCACGCGATGATCAGCGCGGCCACGATCCGTCGCTGCGAAAATCCCAAACCAAGCCCAATGGCGACTCCGGCGCTCGGGAGGTAGAGATGGCGGGGGGAAAAATAGACGACGACGAAGAGCCCGACCGTAGTTGCGAACCACCACACCCCGCCGAAAAACACTGCGCCGGCCCAGGTCGCTCGACGCACGCGGGCGGCGATGAAGGCGAGCACCGCGACGCCTGCGAGGATAAGCCAAATCCAGCGGAGCACGTTCATTTGGGGCAGCGCGGCCCATTCGTGTCCGGTGGTGAAAGGCAGCACCGGCACGATCCAGCCGGCGTACGCGGCCTGTCGGCTCCACGCCGGGGCGTCGTTCCAGCCAAAGAAACCGTTTCCGGTATCGTTACCAAACGCAGCGTGACGCGCGGCGGCATAAAAGGCGGTGACGACGATCGCGCCGCCGAGGAGAAACGCGCGGCGTTGCCACACGGTGCGTTCGGCGCCGACGTCGAGCAGCAGCCAGCGGAGCAGCAACAGCAGCGGCGTGATCAGGCAGAACTCCTTGGTGAAAATTCCGACGGTGAGCGCCGTCAGCGCGAGCGGGGCGTGGCGGCGCCGGCCGGATTCGGAGAAACGTTCGCCGGCGAACAGGAAGGCGAGGGCGGCGGCCGAACCGAGCAGATCGGGGCGGCCGGTGATCCACACCACGGTTTCGACGTGCACGGGATGGACGGCGAAGATCAGCCCGGCGACAAGTGCTGCGGCGCGACGCGAGCCGGTTTCCGGGAAAGCGCGGGCGTAAAGCCAGGCCAGCCGGACGACGAGCGCGGTCGAAACGAGATGGAGGGCGAGATTGACCAAACGGTAGCCGACCGGGTTTCCGCCCCAGAGGCGGGCGTCGATCATGAAGGAAAGTGCAGCAAACGGGCGGAGTTCCTTGAGCGGCTGGCCCCAGATGCCTCCTGACCACTCGCGGGTGAAGAACTGCGGCCAGGACGACCACGGCATCTCGTAAAAACGGGCGATGTAGACGAAGTCGTCACCGAGGAAGCCCGCGTTGAGCGCAGGAAGAAACGCGAGCGCCGCGACCGCGAGCGCGAGCGCGGACAGCGCGCGGGGCGGAGCGGACGGCGGCGTGACGGGTTTGGCGGCGACAACCATGAGCGGGGAGAAACTCACGTTGCGCCGGACGGAGCAAGTCCGGTTAAAGTGGAAAGCCGGCGTTTTCGCTGGCGTCGGCGGCGCGAGGTGTTTTCACGGGCGCCGTGCCGACGGCTCTTCGAGCGCCAGCACGTGGCGGTCCCGGAGCACGTCGACCGCGCCGAGCTGCCGGGCGAGGGCGAAGCCGTCCATCCACGCCATGAAGTACACGATTTCAGGATACTCCGCGTGCAGTTGACGTAGCAGGTCTCGATAGTCGTAGGTACGATCGGGTGGTTCCCGTTCGCCATTCGGCCCGCGCGGACCGAATTCGCACAGCGCCATCGGCTTTCCGAGCGCGAGCAATTCGGTGTAGCCGACCTCGCGCAGCCGGAGAGGTCCGCGTGTGTAAAAGTCGAGGCCTGTGAGATCGACGTGGGCCGCTCCCGGATAGTAGTGGGCGACCGGTCGGGTCGACTTCGTGGCGCCCTTGAATTCCGCGTTGGGAGAGTAAACCCAGAGCAGGTTGTGCAACCGTTCTTCGTGGGAGAAACGATCGAACATCTGTCGCCACACGGCGATGAACGCCGCCTGGTCACGGCTCGCCCACCAATGTGAACCCGGCAGGTTCATCTCGTGGAATGGTCGCCAGAGCACGACCACCCCGGAGTCGCGTAATTCCCCCAGCCAGCCCGCTACACGGGAGAGACTGCGCTGCCAGGCGGCATGGGCGGGAGTGCCCGGTGTCACGAGATCGTTGAAGTCGCCCACTTTCAGATCGTCGGAGGGACCTCCCGTCCACGGGTTGGGCGCGTGCCAGCAGAGCGTGACGAAACCTCCGCGCCGGGCGTGCGCGGCGAACCGGGCCAGCGCGGCGGCGTTGAAGCCACCGATGAAATCACCGCCGATTAACGCGGGGCGCCGTCCGCCTTCCTCCGCCAGGGCCTCGACGGTGTTCCGATGGCGCTCTTCGAGCCGCACGACGCCACCGCAATGCTGGCCGACGATGAGATTCGCCCTCGGCTGGGAGGGCAGCGAGCGGAGCTCGGCGAGGAGCGCCCGCGTAGCTGGGTTGGCGCGTTCGTTTGCCGGAGTCGCGGGCGAGGACTCCGCGGCCGCCCCGGCGTGCAGCTCCAGCACGGAGACGAGGAAAAAGAGCGCGCGACCTGATGCGCGGACGATTCCAGTGAGGCGCGAATTCATCGGAGGAGAGATCTCGACATCAAGCGGGCCCCTTGGCGAGACCGGTATGTGGGGACGCGCGACCGTGGAGACTGCCAGCGGATTCAATCCACCCGACGAAGGTGTCGCGTCCCCAGGAATTACAGGAGTCGAAATGAGGCGGGCGGGGTGAACAGCCGCAAAAAACCATCGACGGTGGCCGGCTAGGTGGTATGACCTCTGACCGCCCCTCGTTTCTCCGCCCTTCCCCTACGCGTGAATCCCCTGTTCGGAACTTGTCCTTATGTCCGCCCTTCTGGGCGGCTGCCCACGTTGTGATCAAGTTCTCCCTCGAATCGCAGCTCAGGCAACTCATCCCGCGCGGTCGCGTGCTGATGGCGCCCGCGCAACTGGCGGGCTACGCGGCGGACGCATTGGGCTACAAAAATTACCCGCCGGATGCGGTGGTGATTCCCGCGGATGCCGAGGAGTTGGTGCAATTCATGGCGGGCGCGGAGCGGCTGGGGGTACCGGTTTGCCTGCGGGGCGCGGGCACGTCGCTCTCGGGCGGACCGGTCGCGGCGCAGGGGGGCGTCATCGTGCACACGTCGTCGCTGCGGAAGGTGCGGACGGTTTGCGCGGAAGGATTTTGGTGCGAGGTGGAGAGCGGCGTCGCGCTCAATGATCTCGATGCGGTCTTGAAACCGCACGGCCTGTTCTATCCGCCGGATCCTTCGAGTGGTCCCGTCTGCACGCTCGGTGGCAATGTCGCGACCAACGCCGGCGGTGCGCATTGTTTCCGCTATGGGGTGACGAGCAATTACGTGCTCGGCGTGGAAGCGGTTCTCCTCGATGGGCGGGTGCGGCGCTTTGGCGGTCCGGCCGGTGGCCGCGGGCCGTGGCGGGAGGACTGGAAGCGTTTCATGATCGGGTCGGAAGGAACGCTCGGCGCTTTCACGCGTTTCTGGCTGCGCCTGCTGCCGCTGCCGGAGAAAGTGTGGACGTTTCGCGCGACCTATCCGGATCTGCGCACCGTCGAGGCTGCGATTCACGCGCTGGTGGCGCACGCGTCGTACCCGGCGGCGATCGAGTTGCTCGATCCACGCGGCGTGGCGATGGTCGAGTCGAGCCAGATGGCGGTGGGCCTGCCAAAGGGATCGTTCATGCTGCTTACCGAAATCGATGGGCCGACCGCGTTGGTGGACGCGCGCGTCGAGGCGGTCGCTGAAATCCTGCGCCGTTCCGGTTCGCGCGATGTCGTATTCAGCGATGAGGAGACGATGCGCCAGAAACTTTGGAAGGCGCGCAAGGCGGCCGGCGGTCTGCTCGGTCAGCTGAGCCCGGATTACGTCGTGCAGGATGCCGTGATTCCGAAACGGGCACTCGCGGAAGTCCTGCAGTTGGTTTACGACGAGGCGGATGCGGCGGGGTTGCGCGCGGTGAACGTCTTCCATGCCGGCGACGGCAACCTGCATCCGAATTTCCTCTTCGACTCCCGGGTTCCCGGCGAACTGGAAAAGGTGGAACGAATCAGCAAGCGGCTCATGCAGCGCGTGGTCGAGGTTGGTGGAACGCTTTCCGGCGAGCACGGCATCGGCAATGACAAGGCGGCCTACATGCCGATGATCTTCGGGCCGGACGAAATCCGCCTGCAGCTCGCAGTGCCCGCGGTCTTCAATCCGCGGCACCAGCTCAACCCGCTGAAGGTTTTCACGCATCGCCGTTTTGTCGCATGAACGTCGTGTCGGCTCCCGTTCCCGCGCGCGCCTTCGCGCCTTTCCTCGATGCGATCGACGGGACGCTCTGTGTGCCGGCAACCGCAACCGCTGCGGACATCGGCGCACGCCTAGCGGGGCAACTGTTGCGATTCCCGCTCATCCTCGATCTCGACGCCACCCTGGAGGAACAGGTCGCGGCCTCGGGGTATGCGCCGGCGTCATCGCGGTTTGGTCCGTATTGCGACAATCTCATGGGCATGAACTGGCGGTTGCCCGGCGGACGGAGCGTTCGGATCGGTGAGCGCGTCGTGAAGTCGACGACCGGCTACGATTGGTTTCGCTTCCTGCTGCACACGGGCCGGCGTTTTGGTCAACCCCTCGACTATGTGATCCGTCTGCGCCCCGACTGCGGGACCACCGGTGTTTTCCTGATGAGTGGACCGGGGCACGACGTGGAACTTTCCGCGGGCCTGCTTCTCCGCAACAGCTGGATGCATTGGCTCGATGCCGTGGATGTAGTCGTGCTCGGTGATCAGCGCACGCTCCGGGTGACCGTGCATTGTCCGGCGGAGGAGCAGGGGATTTTCGAGAACTATCTCGGTGCATTTGCTGCCCGCCAGGGACTGACACTCGCAACCCATCAGGCGGCGGCGATGCCGGCCGACGGACTCCCTGACGTCGTCTTCAAGACGTCACCGGAGCGCGCCCTCGCCTTGGCGGGGGAAATCGCGCGGTCGGTCGGCGTGCGCTGCATCGTGCTGTGCTATCACGGCGTGGTCCACGCGTATCTCCCTGGCGCAGTCGACTGTTCGGCCCAGGTGCAGGTGCTGGCAGAACCCTACAGCGCCGGGTTGCACGCGCTGGGGGGCGACTGGCACTCGCGACATGTCATGCCGCCGGCGCCCGCAGCCGACGAGGCCGGGTGGGTTGCCACCCTCGAAAAGGAATTCAATCTCCCGTGAATCCGTTGCCTGCCACCGATCGCCCGGAAAAGGCGCCGGACTATTTCTCCAACTGCACGCATTGCGGCTTCTGCCTCGCGGTGTGTCCGACGTATAAGCTCACCGGTGACGAGAATAATTCGCCGCGCGGACGCCTACGACTGTGGAGCGAGGAAGCTGCGGGGCGCCTGCCGCAGGACACTTGGACAGATCACTACACGTCGGAATGCGTCGGCTGCCTTGCCTGTGAACCGGCCTGTCCCGCCACGGTACCGTACGGTGAGATCTTCGAGCGCGTCCGGCACGAGCATGTGACCGCGCAGCGCACCACGCCGGCACTTTCGTTGCGGTTGGCCGCTGCTGCAGTCGCGCATCCGGCGCTATTCAACGCGGCGCTGCTCCCGGCGCGCGTGCTGCGGCGGGTCGGGTGGGACGTGCACCGGTTGCTGTTTCCGGGCCGGCCCGCCGTTTTCGAAAGCACCGCGGCCTACGCGCGCAGACTCACGGCGCAGCATCGTCCCACCGGTCCGCGCGTGGCGCTCCTGACGGGCTGCCTGATGGAGGCGATGTTCCGCGAGATCAATTTCGCGACGGTGCGCGTGCTCGTTGAAAACAACGTGCGCGTGGTCATCCCGGAGGACCAGGGATGCTGCGGCGCGTTTCAGTCCCACACCGGTCTCGACGGCGCCGAGGCGCTCGGAGAAAAGAACCGCCAGGCCTTCGGTCCGCTCGAGGTTGATGCGGTGGTGAGTAATTCCGCCGGCTGCGGCTACGCCCTCGGCAAGGCGCTCCAGGGGCAACATCCGGTCCGTGATGTCCTCGGCTTCCTCGGTGAACTTGGGCCCGTGCGCCGCGAGCGTGGCCGAGACGACGGCACCCGCGTCTACGTCGATCTGCCGTGTCATCTCGTGCACGGGCAAAAGGTGGCGGGGATTCCGGGCAATGTGCTGGATGCCACGGGCTATCGCTGGGAACTCGCGCCGAAAGCAAAGGACTGCTGCGGCTCCGGCGGCGTTTCTAACATCCAAAAGCCCGAAAACGCGCACGCCATCCTCGCGGAAAAATCCGCGTTTCTCAATCAGGCGGAAGGCACACCCATCGTCCTCGCGACGTCCAATCATGTCTGCATGATGCAATGGAATTCCGCCGGCGCCACGGGCCTGGTCACGCGTCCGTATCGCGTGAAGCACGTCATCCAGCTGCTCGATCCGGGCGAGAATTACTTTCCGGCCGCGAATCAAATCAAGCCATGACCTTGAAACTTCCCCATTACCTGCGAGGCATCGCCGCGGTCCTGGCGGGCGGCCTCTTCCTGGCCGCCTCGTTGGGCGCCGCCGAGGCGTTTGATCTGGGCCGATTCGAAAAGGAAATTCTCGTGCCGGCCAGCCGCGACGCGATTCAACTGGAGGTGCTGCCGGGAGGCGACGTTCTCTTCATTGAGTTCTGGGGCGCGGTGAAACGCTGGGATGCCAAGTCGGGCGTGGTGCGCACGTTCGGTACGGTGCCGGCGATTTCTGAAGGCGAAATCGGGCTGCTCGGTCTGGCCGTCGCCCGGGACTTCGAGAGCAGCGGAAATCTTTATGTGCTGTTCTGCCCCGCGTCCAAGCGCGAGACGATGCGCGTGAGCCGTTTCACGGTGAAGGACGGCGTCATGCCCGCCACCTCCGAACGCGAGCTCCTGTCGTGGCCGTATGACAACGAACACGTCTTTCACATGGGCGGTGCGCTGTGGATGGACGCGAAGGGCGATCTCTACATCGGCAATGGCGACAATTGCCACTGGAATCCCGGACTGCCGCAGGACACCCGGCCGGATCGCAAGAACTGGGACGCGTTCCGCTCGGCCGCGAATTCGCGCGACTTGCGCGGCAAGGTGCTGCGCATCCATCCGAAGCCGGACGGCGGCTACTCGATCCCCTCGGGCAATCTCTTTGCCGACGGCAAGGACGGACGGCCGGAGGTCTTCGCGATGGGGGTGCGCAATCCGTTTCGCCTCTCGGTGGATGACCGTACGGGCACGCTTTATTTCGGAGACGTCGGGCCCAATGTGATACCGCAGCTTGGCGTGAATCCGGTGGGCTATGAGGAGATCAACGCGACGCAGACGGCGGGCAATTTCGGCTGGCCGCTCTTTGTCGGACCCAACGAAGCGCTGCCGCTCTACGATTTCGCCGCGAACCGCGAAATCAAACGCTACGATCCGCGGACGCCGGAGAATCTCTCGCCGCGCAACACCGGGATAAAAAAACTTCCGCCGGCGAAGCCCGCGTTGATCTGGTATTCGAACCTGCCCTCGAAGGAGTTCCCCTCGGTGGGCACCGGTGGGCGTTCGGCGATGGCGGGGCCCGTTTACCACTTCGATTCGGCCAATCCCTCTCCCTCCAAGTTGCCGGAGGCACTCGACGGCCGCCTGTTCATCTACGATTGGATGCGCAACTGGATTCAGACCGTGAAACTCGGCACCCCGGGGCCGGAGATCGCACCCTTCCTGCCCGGGTGGAATTTCCGCCGGCCAATCGACCTGAAGATCGGTCCGGACGGTGCGCTCTACCTCATCGAGTATGGCGACCAGTGGTGGAAGAACAACGACAGCCGCATCGCCCGCATCGTCTATCGGCGCGGCAATCGGCCGCCGGTCGCAAAGATCATCGCCAGCGAAACGGCCGGCCGGCAACCGCTCGCGCTGAGGTTTGAGGCGTCACGGTCCACCGATCCCGATGGCGATGCCTTGTCGTATGTTTGGTCGGTCGCGGGCAAGGAGCAGAAAAGACACGAGTCAATGCTCGCGCACACGTTTACCGAGGCGGGCAGTTATGAGGTGGCCCTGACCGTCATCGATCCGAGCGGTGCGAAAAGCACAGCGAAGGAGACGATCCACGTTGGGAATGCGCGGCCGATGGTCCGCTTCACGTCGCCGTCCCACGGTTCGTTCTTCGACTGGGAGACGGCGATACCGTATCGCGTTTCCGTGACTGAATCTGATGGCGACGTGGTGCAGCGGAATCTCGTCAGCGTGCAAGGCGAGTTTCGCGGACGTCAGTACGCCGTGGACGGTGACAAGGACATGCTCGATCCGGGGCTGGCGCTGATGCGGGCGAGCACGTGTTTCTCGTGTCACATGACGGACGCGGCGTCGGCCGGCCCGGCATACAAAACGGTGGCGTTGAAATACAAGGACGACCCGGGCGCGAGCGAACGACTGGCGCAGAAGATCCTCAACGGCGGCACCGGAGTGTGGGGGCAGCTCCCCATGCCTCCGCATCCGCAGCACACGTTGGAGCAGATCCGTCGGATGGTTGGCTGGGTGCTCGCACTCAAGGATGACCCGTCCGCTCCGCCTCAGTCCGGGGCTGAAGGCAGCTATCATGCTCCGTCCCGGCCAAATGCAGTCGTGAACGAGGGCGTGCTCGTACTCACGGCGTCGTATACCGACGATGGCAAGGGTGGCACGATGCCTCGGTTGCGCGGAGAAGGTTCGGTGGTCCTGCATTCGCGTCGCAAGAAGGCCGCGCTCTACGATTTCAACCGCGGGATGGCCTACGTCGAACAGGTTGAAGGGGAGACGGGAATCATCGGCCACTTCAAGGACGGCGCGCATATCGTCTTCCGCGAGCTGAATCTCAGCGGCATCCGGGGAATCATGGTGCGCGCGGGATGCTTCGATGCGAAGGGAGGTCGGATCGAGTTGCACCGCGATTCTCCCGGCGGCGCGCTGCTGGCGAGTGTCGAAGTGAAGCCCACCGGCCAGGGCGAGTTTGTCGAGTTGCCGGCGACTTTGATCCGCGCGGGTGGCGTCACCGACGTGTGCGTCGTCTCCCGTTGCACCGACAAAAACACCGTGCTCGGCCTGAACTGGATCGAATTTAAGCCGTAATCTCCTGCAACCCCCACCCAGTCGCTCTTCCCCTATGAAGATTGAAAGCCCCACCTCCCGTCGTTCCTTCCTTACCGGCCTCGGCACACTCGCGGCCGCGCCGCTCTTCGCCCGCGATTTTGGTCCGGGCTCCGCGCCGGTACGCTATCCCGAGCCTGATGTGGTCGTACTCGATCCGGCTTTTGCGAAATACAAGATCGCCATGTCACCGATCGAGCGGCTGCACACCGGCATGTATTGGGCCGAGGGCCCCGCTTGGAGCGGCTGGGGGCAGTATCTCGTGTGGAGCGACATTCCGAACGACGTGCAGCTTCGCTGGCTGCAGGACGACAGTCGCGTGACCGTCCTGCGCAAGCCGGCGAACCATAGCAACGGCAACACGTTTGATCGCGCCGGCCGCCAGATTTCCTTCGAGCACGGCAACCGTCGGGTGGTACGGTACGAGCCCGACAACTCCGTCACCGTTCTCGCCGACAAGTTCAATGGGAAGCCCCTCAACGCTCCCAACGACGGTTCCGGACACCCCGATGGCAGTCTTTGGTTCACCGACCCGGGCTACGGCAGCCTCGGGAATTTCGAGGGCCACAAGGGCGAGTTGTTTCTGAAGGAGGCCGTCTATCGCATCGATCCCAGCGGCAGGATCGACAAGGTCACCGATGAGATCTTCAAGCCGAACGGTCTTTGTTTTTCGCCCGATTACAAGAAGGTCTACATCTGCGACACCGGCGCATCGCATTTCCCCAACGCGCCGAAGAACATCAAGGTGTGGGACGTGGAAGGAGCGAAGCTGAAGAACGGGCGCGAGTTTGCTTCGATGAAGATGACACTCAACGGCAAGGAGGTGGCCGGGCTCGCCGATGGCATCCGTTGCGATCAGGACGGCAATGTTTGGGCTGGGATGGGCTGGGTGGGGGAGGGGTACGATGGCGTGCACATCTTTTCCCCCGAGGGCAAACGCATCGGCCAAATCCTGCTGCCGGAAATCTGCAGCAATGTGTGTTTCGGCGGTCCGCGTCGCAACCGCCTCTTCATGACTGGCAGCCGCTCCCTCTATGCGGTGCACAGCGAGGCAATCGGCGCGCATTGGTGCTAACCCACCTTTTTCACTCTCAAACTGCCTCTTAGGCCTGTCATTCTGAGCGCCAGCGAAGAATCCAACTTGATGAACCCGGCGACGTTCCAATGGCGAATGTCCAGCTGGATTCTTCGCTGCGCTCAGAATGACAAACAAGAATACCCTTTCAAACCCCCTCCGAATGAATTGAGGGATTTTCCCGTTTCCGTATCATGAAATGCGTTATGCTTGCCCTGTTCGCCCTTGGCCTCACGACCGCCCACGCCGGAGTGACCAAGGGCGCGTATGGGACGACACGCGACGGCCAACCGGTCGAGCGTTATGTCCTGACCAACCAGAACGGTCTCGTCGCCAAGGTCATCACCTTCGGCGGCATCATCACCGAGCTGCACGTGCCGGATCGCAACGGCAAGCTGGCCAACATCGCGCTCGGCTTCGACACGCTCGCCGAGTACGAGGAACACAACGGCACCGTCTACTTCGGCTGCATCACCGGCCGGGTCGCCAACCGCATCGCCGGGGGCAAGTTCGCCCTCGACGGGAAAACCTACCCGCTCGACCTGCATCCCAACGCCTCGTTTCACCTCCACGGCGGACTCCGCGGATTCAGCAAGGTGATCTGGCAGGTGGAAATCCTCCGCGATCCGCGCGGGCCCGCGTTGCGGTTGACGTACCTCAGCAAGGACGGTGACCAGGGCTTCCCCGGCAATCTGAAGACCAGTGTCACCTATGTGCTCACGGACGACAACGCGCTCTCCATCGAGTACGAGGCGACGACCGACAAGGCCACGCCGGTCAACCTCACCAACCACACCTATTTCAATCTCGCCGGAGCCGGCAGTGGTACCGTGCTTGATCATCGCGTGACCCTGCACGCGCAACGTTACCTCGAGACGGATGCTGACATGGTTCCGACCGGCCGCCTCCTGCCGGTGGCGGGAACGCCGTTTGATTTCACGAAAGCCGCCGCGATCGGTGCGCGGATCAGCCAAATCACCGTCGGCGGCTACGACCACGCGTACGTCCTTGCCGACAAACCGCGCTCCAAGCCCGCTCTCGCCGCTGAGGTGTACGAGCCGAAGACCGGCCGCGTGATGGAACTCCGCACCGATCAGCCGGGCGTGCAGTTCTACACCGCCACCTATACCACGGCGCTCAAGGGACTGGGCGGCGCCACTTACGATCGCTTCCACGGCTTTTGCCTGGAGACGCAGCACCACCCCGACTCGGTGCACCACGCCGCTTTTCCGAGCACGATTCTCCGCCCGGGCACGACTTACCGCACTGTCACCAGCCACCACTTTTCCACCCGCTGACCATGAACCAAATCGATCTCCATCAACGCGTCGCCATCATCACGGGAGGCGCCCGGGGAATCGGCCGGGCGATCGCCGAACGTCTCCTTGCGTCCGGAGCGCGGGTTTCGCTCTGGGACATCGATGCCTCCGCCCTCGCCCAGGCGGCCGCGGAGCTTGGTGCGTCCGGCGCGGTGCACACGGTCGCGGTGAATTTGGCGGACCCGGCCTCGGTCCAGGCGGCGACCGAAGTCACCGCGGCGGCCTTCGGGAAGATCGATATTCTCGTGAACAATGCCGGCATCACCGGCGGCAACGCGAAGACCTGGGAGCTGGATCCCGCGGACTGGCGCCGGGTGATGGACATCAACCTCAACGGCCCGTTCTACTGCTGCCGCAGCGTGGTTCCTTACCTGCTGAAAAACGGCTTCGGCCGCATCGTCAACATCGCTTCCATCGCGGGCAAGGAGGGCAACCCCAATGCCGCGCACTACAGCGCTTCGAAGGCCGCGATCATCGCGCTGACCAAGTCGCTCGGCAAGGAGCTCGCGACCTTGAACGTCACGGTCAACGCGATCGCCCCTGCGGTCATCGCCACGGACATCCTGAAGCAGATGACGCAGTCGCACATCGACTACATGCTCGCAAAAATTCCGATGGGGCGTTTCGGCAAGAAGGAGGAAGCCGCGGCGCTCGTCGCTTGGATCTGCTCCGAGGATTGTTCCTTTACCACGGCCGCGGTCTTCGACCTCTCCGGCGGACGCGCCACGTATTAACCCGCGGGGCGCTGTGGTTATCTTAATTCGGATCACTTCTGTAGCATGAACGTCACCGCACTCCAACGTCCGTCCTCGCTTGTCGAGGGCGTCTGCCAGCAGCTTGCCGGGCGGATCCGGGGAGATCGCTCGGGAGCCGAACGCTGGCTGCCCGCCGAACGCTCGCTCGCCGAGCAGCTCGGTGTCAGCCGCACGGTCGTGCGCGAGGCCACGAAGCGGCTCGAACAGCAGGGCCTGCTCGAAGTCCAGCACGGCACGGGCATCCGCGTGGTGGACAAGCTGCACCGGCCCCTGAGCGGCTCGCTGGAGCTGCTCATCCCCGATGTCGCCGAGCGTCTGCTGCAGCTGAATGAAACCCGGCTTTCCATCGAGCCGGACGCGGCCGCACTGTCCGCGGAGCGCGCCACGCGGGAGCAAGTTCGTACGTTGCGCCGGATCCACGCCGAGTTGCAGGCCGCGCCGGACAATGCCGCCGCCATCGTGGCCGACCTCGACTTTCATCGCGCAATCGCGGACGCGAGCGGCAATCTCATCTTCCGCCTCGTCCTCGACTCGCTTGCCGAACTCGGCCTCGCCAGCCGGCAGCGCACCATCGGGCGCATCGGCAAGGCAACCGCGATCGAACACCACGCGCAGGTGCTGGAGGCGATCGCGGCCCGCAACCCCGAGGAAGCGCGCCTGGCGATGCGGCGCCACATCCTCGCCGCCGGGGAGGACATGGACCTGGACGCGTTGAAGGGGCGCAGGGCCAAGTAACGGATGAAGCCGTTCGGCATGGCTCTGGCGGTGGGTTTCGCGCTCGCGGCGTCCGCCTACGCCGAGGAGCGCTTGCTCCTCGCGGCCGACAATCAGGTCGTCGAGATCAACCGTGCGGGCCAGGTCACCGACGTGCTGAAACATTCCGGTCACGGCGGCATCTATGATGCGTGGCGCCTGCCTGAGGGTGGTATCGCGTATGCGCACAAGGGTGGGCTGGCCGTTTTTGATGCAACGAAACGGCTGGTTTTGGACCACCGGGCCCGGGCGGGCAGCAAAGGGGCGGAGGCCAACAGTTGCGCGGTGCTCGACGAGGGCGCTCGGTTTGCGCTCATGGATAGCGGGATCAGTCGGATTCGCACTGTTGACCGCGGCGGAATCGTCATCAGCGAAACACCGCTGCCCGATCTGGCGGATGAGCCCCTGCACACCCGCTATCGCACGATTCGCGCCGTGCCGGGAGAATCGGCGTACTGGGTTGCGCAATACCGTCGGAAAACGGTGCTCAAGGTGGAAATGCGCAGTGGTGCGATTCTGTCCGCGCTTCCGCTGGAACTGTTGTTGAAGCCCTCCTCGGTCGCGCAGGAGTGTTTTGCGATGCTGCAAGCGCGCGACGGATCATTATTTGTCGCGACGTCGGCTGGCGGCCAGCTGCTTCACGTCGATGCGAGGGGGAAGACACTCAGTTGCTGGACCGTCCGGGAACTGGGCCTGTCGTGCCGTTATCTGCTGGGGATGCAGGAGCTGTCCAATGGGCACGTCCTGATCGCGTGCGGGGACTTCCATCTCAAATCGGCGGACGAGGGACGTGACCTCCTGGCGGAGATCAACGCCGCCGGCAAGGTCGTGTGGCGGCTCACCCGCGATCAGTTGGTGGACCAAATTGAAGGTGTGGTTGACCCGCGCAGTGGCCTCGAGGAGATGCGCGTCACGAACGTCCACGCCTACGATGGCGCGCGGGTGCGTGAGTGTCTGAACGTACGGCGCTGAAGAAAGAAAGCCCCGATGTCGATGAGCTCGCTTCCATCGCTCCTTCCGCTGGCCGTGCTCCTCCTGGCGCCCGTCCATCCGGTTCGCGCGACCGTGCCGGCGAAGCTCACGCCGCTCATTGAGCAATCCTGCCTCGATTGCCACGACAAGGAAACGGCCAAGGGCAGCCTCGATCTCACCGCGCTGTCGTTTGACCTCGCGGATCCGTCGAATCGGGACCGCTGGGTCCGCATTCATGATCGCATCGAGAAGGGCGAAATGCCGCCGAAGTCCGACGATTTGCCTGCGGCGGAGCGGGGCAAGTTGGTGGAATTCCTCGATGCGGCAATTTACGACGCCGATCATGCGGGGGTTTTGGCCCGCGGCCGGGGTTCGCTGCGGCGGCTCAATCGCGACGAATACGAGCAGAACCTGCGCGATGTGCTGCAACTACCCGACCTCGATATTCGCGACATCCTGCCCGAGGACCGCGAGGGGCATAGGTTCAACAAGACGAGCGAGATGCTCGACATGTCGCGGGTGCAGCTCACGGCCTATCTCGACGCGGCGGAAGCGGCCTTGCGCAAGGCGACCGTCAGCGAGCGTGCGCCGCCGCCCGTGATGAAGAAGCGCGTCGTGGGCACGGATTTGTTTCCGAGCACGAGCACGTTCGGCAATCGCGAGGCGATGTTCTTCGCGCGCGACAACAAGTTCATCGCTGGGCTCGACAAGAAGACCAAAGACGAAGTGAAGGAAGCCGCGACGGACGAGCGCGTGGAGATGGCGTTGTTCCGCTCCGCCAGCTGGCCTTACATCGGCACGCCCAAAGGCATCGTGGCCCGGCACGAAGGGCATTACAAGGTTCGCATGTCCGCCCGCGCAGTGCTGCAGCAGCCGGGCTACGCTTTGATACCGGCGAATGAGCCTGTGCCGATGACCTTCCGCACGCGCAAGCCGGCGGGCGCGGACATCATCAACGAAGTGCGCGCCGAGGGTGGCATCATGGACATCCAGACGAACCAGCAAGTCTATGAGACGACCGTTCGCCTGCGCGCGGGCGAGGCGATCGAATACAGCCTGCTCGGTCTGCCGATGCCACTGGCGATGAATCCGAACGGTTCTGCGCCGAAGTATCGCTATCCGCCGTTTCCCGAAGGAGGTCAACCGGGCATCGCGGTGCAATGGCTCGAAGTCGAAGGCCCTGTCGAGGCGCAGACGTGGCCACCCGCATCGCATCGGGTGTTGTTCGATGAACTCCGCGTGGATGAGACGCCGAAAAACCCGAAAAAGGAAGCGATGCGGCTGCTGCGGCGCTTCGTGCAACGAGCGGCCCGCGAGCCGGTGTCCGAGAGGGACCTGCGAATGTTCGACGCGCTCATCGCGCAGCGTCTCGAAAAGGGGGCGGCGTTCAGCGAGGCAATGCTCGCGGGCTACAAGGCATTCCTCGCGTCCGGAGACTTCATCTATTTGCGCGAGCCGGCGGGCGGTGATCATTTCGCCATCGCGTCGCGGCTGTCGCATTTTCTTTCCAACTCGCGGCCCGATGCCCGGCTGCTCGAACTCGCCGGAAAGAAACGCCTTCGCAACCCACAGGTCCTGCGCGAGGAAACCGCGCGGCTCATCGCGGGCGATGGCTTCGATCGCTTCGTGCAAAATTTCACCGACTGCTGGCTGGGGCTGCGCCACGTCCGCCGCGATGATCCGGATGTTCGTCTGTTTCCCGAGTATCGCTTCGACGAGTATCTCGTCGAGAGCATGGAGCGCGAGACGCGCGCTTTTTTCACGGCAATGATCCGCGAGGATCTGCCCGCGAGTGTGCTCGTGAAAGCGGATTTTGTTTTCGCGAATGATCGCCTCGCGAAGCACTACCAGCTTCCGCCCCTTGGCGGTTCGACGATGCGCAAGGTCGCGCTTCCCGCGGGCAGTCCGTTCGGCGGATTGCTCACGCAGGGGGCCATTTTGAAAGTAAGCGCGAACGGCACCACGACCTCGCCCGTGGTGCGCGGCGCGTGGGTGATGGAGCGACTCATCGGTCAGCCGCCGCCTCCGCCGCCGGCGAGCGTGCCTGCCGTCGAGCCCGACATTCGCGGCGCCAAAACCATCCGCGATTTGCTGGCATTGCACACGAAGTCGAAGACCTGCGCCGGATGCCACGCGAGGTTTGATCCCGTGGGACTAGCGCTGGAGAACTTCGACATTCTCGGTGGCTGGCGCACGCGCTATCGTGGGCTCGAGGAAGGGGAACGTATCACGGGCATTGATCGCGCGGGCCACGATTTCAGCTACACCCTCGCCGCACCCGTGGACGCGAGCGGAAAGCTCCTCGATGGCCGCACTTTTCAGAACGTGGACGAGCTCAAAACGATCCTCGCAGCCGATCCACGGCAGCTGGCGAGGAATTTGCTGCAGCAATTCACCGTTTATTCCACCGGCACGCCGGTGCGCTTCTCGGATCGCCGCGAGATCGAGACGATCCTCGATGCATCTGCGCAGAACGGCTATCGCGTGAGGGAACTGCTGCTCGCGCTCGTGCAGAGCCGGATTTTCCTCGGGAACAACTGACGCGCCCGAAGCCGAATGAAACCCATGAACGCACCCCACCTCGCCCGGCCCTTCTCGCGCCGTCGCTTTCTGCAAAGTGCGGGCGTCACCCTCGCGCTGCCGTTGCTCGAATGCATGACGCCGGTCTTCGGCCGCGCAGCCCAGGTGAAGCCCACGCGCCGCCTCCTCATCATCTCCAACAATCTCGGCTTTCTGCCGAAGCCATTTTTCCCGAAGACGGAGGGTCGCGACTACGAGCTATCGCCCACGCTCTCGCCACTCGCGGAAGTGAAGAGCGAGTTCAGCATCTTCAGCGGCATGTCGCATCCCGATGTGAACGGTGGTCACAGCGCGGAGAACTGCTTCCTGACCGCGGCGCGCGGGCCGACGAAGAGCGGCTTCCGCAATCAGATCTCGCTCGATCAATTTGCCGTCGAGAAGCTCGGCCAGCTCACGCGCTTCCCGACGCTCAATCTCGGCGTGAACATCGACAAAGCGAACCGCAGCCTCTCCTGGACGCGCGACGGCGTTCTGCTTCCTGCGGAAGACAGCGCACCGGCGTTGTTCAGAAAGATGTTCGTTCAAGGCGATTCCGAGGCGGTGAAAAAGCAGCTCCACCAGCTCGACGAACGCGGCAGCATCCTCGACACGCTCACTGAACATACCAAGCGTCTCAGCCGTGACCTCGGCAGCGGTGATCGCGCGCGACTCGATCAATACCTCACGTCCGTCCGCGAAGTGGAGGAGCGCTTGCTCACCGCGCGAGAGTGGGAGCTGAAACCCAAGCCCGTCACCACGCTGCCTGAGCCTGCCGACATCCGCGACAAGAAGCTCATTTTCGACAAGCTCGACCTCATGCTCTCGATGGCACAGCTCGCCTTCGAGTCCGACTCCACGCGCGTCATCACGCTTATGGTCGATGCCTTCGCCACGCCCGTCTTCAAGATTCACGACGACGAAAACACCACCGAGGGCTACCACGGACTCAGCCATCATGGCCAAGCGCCCGACAAAGTGCGCCAGCTCGAGCATGCGGATCGCGAACAAATGGTGCTTTTCAAAAAGCTCATCCAAAGTCTCGCCTCGAAGCACGAGGACGGCGCGCGGCTGATCGACCGCACGACCGTTCTCTTCGGCAGCAACATGGGAGACGCGAACAAGCACGACAACACGAACCTCCCCGTCATCCTTGCCGGCGGTGGTTTCCCGCACGGTCGGCATCACGCCTTCAAGGCGGACAACAACACGCCCCTCTGCAACCTGTTCGTCACCCTGCTGCAAAATCTCGGCGTCGAGACAAGCGCCTTTGGATCGAGCACGGGCGCTTTCACCGGTTTGAACTCCATTTGAATTGTGGACATCTCGAAGGAGAGCGAGGCGACAAAACCACTCTACGGGGTGGGCGGTAAGGATACCGACAAGAGCGCCCGCGCCTGCCTGCTCGCGCGCAAGCTCAGCGAGGCCGGTGTACGCCTTGTACAGGTCACGATGGGAGGCTGGGATCACCACGGCGACAAGATGCACGTGCGTGATCTCCACGCGACGCTCCTGCATCGGCTCGGCATCGATCTTACGAAGCTGCAGCACCGTCACCTTGGCCGGGATTACCGGCTCACGGACGTTTACGGCGAGGTGGTGAAGGAAATCATCGCCTGATGAGCCCGGCGTGTGCTATCTCTGCGCCAAGGCAAATCCCCGCCTTTGCGATCCCACCCCGCAATGAACCCCATCCCCATTTCGTTAGTCCCTTCCGGGCGGCTGCTGGCTGCCCTGTTTCTGGCGACCGGTCCCACGATTTTTGCGCAACCCGCTTCGGCCAAGGCTGACCACGAAGTGGTGACGCTCTCGCCGTTCTCGGTGACCGGCAGCGACGACCAGGGCTATTTGGCGACGGCGACACTGGCCGGCACGCGGCTTCGCACCGAGATGAAGGATACTCCCGTCGCCCTCAGCATTCTCACCAATGCGTTTCTCGATGACATCGCCGCCACGGATGCCGCCTCGATGGCACCCTATTTGCCGAGCACCGAGGTGCTCTCGCTGATCGGCGGCAACGATTCCGGGAACTCGGCCAAGCAGGGTGACAGCTTCCAGGTACGCGGCTTCGCGACCGCCACGCGCACGCGGAATTTTTTTCAGACCTCCGGCGACAATGATCGCTATATCACTGATCGCGTCACGTTTTCGCGCGGCCCCAACGCGCTGCTCTTCGGCATCGGCAATCCCGGTGGCGCGGTGCATCTCTCCACAAACCGGGCGCTGCTCCAGGGGAAGGCAGGGTCGGTCGATCATTACTACGACTCGTTCAACAGCCAGCGCGTCGCGCTCGACCAGAACTACGAGTTGGTGCGCGACCGTCTGGCGTTGCGTGCGGATCTGCTGTGGACGGACACGAACACATTTCGGAAACCCAGCCTCGAGCGGAAGCGCGGTGCCTACCTCACAACCACTTGGAACCCCTTCAACCGCGAGGGCCAGACGCAGATCCGCCTCAATTACGAATACGCCCGCACCGAGCGCATCGCGGCGCGTCCGTGGGCGCCGTTCGACCTGTTCTCGTCGTGGGTCGCCGCCGGCGCGCCGCTTTACGACAACAAGACCGGCGTCCGCCCGGCCACCGCGCCGACCGCGGCGAGCCCGTTCACCCTGATGGAAACGCGCTTCGTCGACATCAAGGCGCAGTCGGCCATCCCGATGTTCTACACCGCGCGGGCCACGGGCTATAACAGCTACGTCCGTTCGTCCGGGCAAATCGTCAACAACGCCGAATCCACCTTCAACAGCATCACCAGAGACTTCGTCTCGCTCAACCCGATCGATCTGCTGCGGCGCAAACTCGGCAGCGATGCGGCGGTGGAGACCTGGCTCGCGGGCCTTGGCCCGCTCCGCAGCGTGCCCGAGCAATGGCGCGGTGGAAAAACCGCGACTGTGCCGATCGAGACGTGGATTAACGGCGACTTCGATATCTTCCGGAAGCACTTCAACGCCGCGAGCGGCTTTCTCGAGCAGCGAGTCGGCCGGGATCTTGTGATCGAACTCGCCGGCAACATCGAGGATGTGCGCGTCCGCAACGTGGAGCCGATGCGCTCCACCGACATCTCGATCATGTACGACCCCAACATGTACCTGCCGACCGGCGCGCCCAATCCCTACGCGGGCATGCCGTTCGTCGGGCCGACGGCATTTGGACGCGACGTGACGGATCGCAACACGAGCTACGAGTATCGCGCCACGGCGACGTATCAGCTCAACCTCCGCCGCTGGAAATTAAGCAAGTTTCTCGACCTCGGGCGGCACAACGTCGCAGGTCTTTGGGGACAATTCATGCAGGACAACGACAGTGTGTCCACGCGGCCGGCCGTCACCAAGTGGGATGGCCTGCCGCTCGACCCGAATTCGCCCCTTTCCGCCCAGGCGCGAACGCTGGGGGTCAACCACAACGCCGCGGTCGTGTTGAGCCGCTATTACCTGATGCCCGGGCGCAGTCCTTACGTGCCGGAGCCCTGGCTTCCGGTGAACGGCGATCCGCAGAAGGTCTCGGCGGACTGGGTGAATTTCACCGCGGGATCGACGCGCTCGCTCAACTCCTCGCTGGCGTTCTCGACGCAGAGCTTCCTGATCGATGAGCGGCTCGTGCTGACCGGCGGCTGGCGGCGCGACGCCCTTTCGCAACGCCAAGGGATCATCCAAAACTTCGACGCCGCCCACGCCAACCCGCGGCGGGGCGATTATTTCGGCGAGCTCGATGCCGACGGCACGCGCGCCGCGCAATCGTGGCTGCCCGCGAAGACGTGGCAGAACCGCTCGTACGGCGCGGTCTTCCACCTGGTGCGCAACTGGCGTGCGCTGGAAAACGTCAGCATCTTCTACAACCACGCGACGAGCGTGAGCGGGGCGGTGCCGCGCCGGGACATCTACTTCAACGAGGTCAATCCGCTCAACGGCCTCGGCGTCGACTACGGCGTGCGCTTCAGTCTGTTCGGCGGCAAATTGGTGGCGAGTCTCACGCGCTACAAGACCACGCAGACCGACAACTTTGTGAACACCAATTTCCGCAACGGCCGCCTCGGGTTCAACGAGGTGTATCCGGTGCTGGAGATCGTCGAGCCGCGGTCCGAGGTGCTCGCGCGCTACAAGCAGTACAACTCCACCGTCGCGTGGACGCCGATCTTCGATTCCGTGACGACGGGCGACGAAATCGAGCTCGTGTGGAATACGACCAAGAGTCTGCGGATGCGCGGGACCTACTCCACGCATGAGAACATTGTCTCGCGCTTTGCCGACGACATCGCGGCGTTCATGGCCGAGCACCGGCCGATTTGGCAGAAGTTCGTCGACGCCAATTATGACCCTGCCTTCACGGGCCCCCGGGTGCCCGGTGCGCCGACAGCGGACGAACAGCGAAAGATCGACGCCGACTACGTGCGCCAGCAACTCGCCAACATGGCGATCGAGCTGCAGCTGAAGAAGGCCCTCAACGGCATCCCGACAAACGGCATTCCCGCTTCGCAGGCGTCATGGACCGTCGCCTACACGCTGCCGGGCGACGGCTGGTGGCGCGGCGTTTCAACGGGCGCCAATGTCCGTTATCGCGGCAAGGGCCCGCTCGCCTTCAAGACCGACGCGGCCGGCACCCCGGATCGAAGCGTGGCGTTTGAGGCGGCATCGTCGACGAAGTGGGATGTCAACGTGGGCTACCGCCGAAAATTGTGGGCTGGACGGATCGCGTGGCGTGTGCAGGCGACCGTGCGCAACGTCTTCAACGAGACCACGCCGGTGCTCCTCGCCGGCGAGTGGGATGTCACCACGCAACGCTTTTACGTGAAGCGCAACCAGCTGGTCGATCCGCGCTCCCTCGTCGTGACGAACTCCTTCGAGTGGTGAGTGGCGGGTAGACGTTCGAGCTGAAACGGCGAAGCGACTATCCTGTTCTCCTCGTTGGATTATCTGAATGAGGGTGGAGGTCCTTTCGGCGATTGCAGCGACACCGGCGTCGCGGATAATTTCGCGCCCTGGCCCTGATTTTTTCGGGAACGCGCCTCCACTGCCGTCAAGCACACCCGATATGAACTACGCGATAACCCTCCTGACTGCTTTGTTGCTCGCTTCGTCGGCTCCGCTCCGGGCGGCTGAGCCCAAACCGTCGACGAGCGTCAGCGCTCCCGCGTCCTTCAATCTCGCCGGTCGCATGTTGCCGGCGCCGCGGAACGGGGGTTTCCGTATGGCTGATTACTGGACATGGGACGGCTCCGTCATCCGGGGGAAGGACGGACGCTACCACATATTCGCTTCACGCTGGAGCAAGCAGGTCTCGTTCGCGCCCAACTGGGTCGCCTGTTCGGAGGTCGTGCGCGCGGTGTCCGTCACTCCGGAAGGCCCTTATGAATTTGTCGAAACCGTCATCAAGCGCCGAGGGCCGCAGTATTGGGACGGCATGATGTCGCACAACCCCTCGATCCGGAAGTGCGGCGACAAGTATCTGCTTTTCTACACGGGCACGACGTACCGCTTTCCCTATCCCGACGCGTCCAATGCCGACATTTCCAAGGAGCAGGCAGTCGAAGCGCGGACCAACCAGCAGGTCGGCATGCTTATCGCCGATAATCTTGAGGGACCGTGGCAGCGCAGCGATGCACCCGCCATCACCCGCAATCCCGTGGCCGGCCAGTGGGACTCCAGCATGGCGACGAATCCCTCGCCCTGCATCATGCCGGATGGTTCGATTTTGGTGATCTACAAGGGCATCGCCCGCCAGGGCGATTTCATGCGCCTCGGTCTCGCGCGGGCGGCGGCGTGGAACCGACCCTTCGAGCGGATGCTGGACCGGCCGCTCTTCGACTTCGACGCGATCAAGGGCAGCGTGGAGGATCCGTTCTTCTGGCACGACGGCCGGCGGTTCAACATGTTGATGAAGGACATGACCGGGCAGTTGTGCGGGGAAAAACATGGCGGCCTGTTCGCGTCATCCGACGACGCGATCCAATGGGAGTTTCGGCGGAACGAAGTCGCCTATTCACGAAAGGTCCGCTGGGACGACGGCAGCGTGACCGAGCAGGGAAATCTCGAGCGGCCCTCGCTCCTGCTCGATGAGAAGGGCGTTCCGAGCCACTTCTTCGCCGCGACCGCGGCGGTGCCGTTCAGCAACCGGAAGGAACTGAAGTCGACGCACGTCATGGTGATTCCGCTCGCGGGAAGGCGGTAAGACGGCTTGTCGGCCGCGCCGTCGGAGCTACGATTCCGCCCTTCGCTACCCCCGATGATCATCGCGACCTCCCGGATTCTTCGTGCCTCGATTGGGCTTTCAACCGCGCTTGGGCTTGCCGCCGTCGCACCCGCCCAGACGGCACCGGCTGCGCCCCCGGTTGGTACAACCAACGCGGACGTGGTTGAACTTTCGCCCTTCACCGTGGCGACCGACAAGGACACCGGCTATGCCGCGCGGGAGACTCTGGGCGGCACGCGGATGCGCACGGACCTGAGGGACGTGGGAGCATCGCTCACCGTGCTGACGCCGGAGTTCATGCAGGACCTGGCGGTGAATTCCTTCGACAAGGCGCTCCTCTTCACTCCGAGCGTGGATGCGGTCGAGGGGGACAACACGCCCAACAACGATGGCAACGCCACCGGGCAATTTCTCCGCGGCGGCACGGGGCAGGCGTATTCGATTCGTGGTTTCACCAACACCGGGAACAACGGATTGCAGACCCTCTCGCACGACTTCTTCAACTCGTTCGAGACGTCCGATAACTACAACCTGGAGCGCGTGACGCTCTCGCGGGGACCGAACGCCCTGCTGATCGGCGTGGGCGAGCCGCAGGGCGCGGCGATCACGACGACGAAGCGCGCCCAATTGCAGCGCCGAAAGACGCAGGTGCAGGCGCAGTATGACCGCTGGACGTCAAACCGCGTGGCGCTCGACCACAACGAGCCCCTCGTCAAGGACCGCCTCGCCCTGCGCCTCAACCTGCTCCACGCGGAAAAGCGTGAATTTCGGGACTACGAGGGCGTTGACCAGGACCGGCTGACGCTCGGCGTGACGGCGCGGCCGTTTCCGAACACGACCGTCACGATCAACCACGAGAATTACAGCAACCATCGCAACATCGTGCCGCTCGCCTGGGCCTTCGACAGCGGGGTGCTGCAGTGGCGGGCGAACGGACGACCGACGGTTGATTTCCTGCCTCAGGGGCTGTCATGGGCGACCGCGAACCGGGCGTTTGTCGATGCGAGCGGCAATCGCGTCCGCGTGGCGCCGGGCGTGACGAGCGCCGATGGCTTTATTCGCACCGCCGCCGATTTCAATCCACGCAACGCCATCACTCAGAATGCCGCGCAGCAGCAGGTCTTCATCACGGGGCTGAACCTGGCGAATCCGGTGGTGAACATGCGGTTTCAAGGCGTGATGCAGACCGACACGTTTGGCGGCATCAGCTCGCAAAGTGTGCAGACGATCGACCCGTGGGCGCTTTACGGTTTGCGCCGCGACGCCAACCTGAACGGGGGCACGTGGGCGCATCCGGAGCAGCGAGAGCACGGACGCTGGAGCACGGTGTTTGTCGAGCAACGGTTGCTTGAGGGGCTGTTTCTCGAATTCGCGGGCAATGTCGGCCGGCACTCGCGTTCGTATTCGCCGGAGGCGTTCAACGTGATCAAGCTCGACGTGAACCGCTACCTGCCCGACGGCTCGGTCAATCCTGGTTATCTCGTTCCCTACGGTGACACCCTGGGGCAGTACCGCGATGAGCTTGCCAAGTCGGATGAATACCGCGCAACGCTCTCGTATGAATTCGATTTGGGAAAGGTCCACCGCTGGCTGGGTCGGCAAAACTTCGGCGCACTCGCCCAGACGACGCGCAATGACTCCGACACGAATATCATGCGGTTCTACAACCTCGCCACCATCGGTCTCGCGGGCACGGGATGGTCGGGCGATGCCATCGCCGCGGTGAACACGCTCCGGGGGCGCGCCTATTATGTGAACGGACACGTGCCGGAGCTGCCGGATCAAAATTATTTCGCCGCGCACCTCGCGCAGATCAACGGCTACGGCCGGTTAGTCGGAGGCAGTGCCAACGAGGCGGCGCCGCTCAAGTTTGCGCTGCGGCAGCACCTCAACGCCGTGAAGTCCGGCTTTGCGCACGATGCGTTGTCGCTCGGCTGGCAATCATGGTGGTGGAAGAACCGGCTCGTGACGGTGGCGGGTTACCGCTGGGACGGCACCAAGAGCTACATCCCGGAAGACGTGCGCGGGTATGTCGATCCCGCGATCCCTGGATCGGCGACGGATCCGCTCAAGCGTTATTTCACACCCTCGGCGGCGGTACCGTTGCAGGCGAAGCCAAGCGTCGACACGGCTGGTGTCTCGCGCACTTACGGCGTGGTGTTTCACGCCCTCCCGTGGTTGGCGTTCAACTACAATCGCTCGACCAACTTCAATCCCGTCGCGGATGCGTCCTGGAAGAACTACCAGGGCGACTCGGCTCCGAACACGACGGGGCGGACGGAAGACTACGGGGTGCGTTTCGCGCTGCTCGACGGCCGACTGTCGGTGGGCCTGAATCGTTTCGTGGCGGCCGCCAACGACCAGTCGCGCCTCGCCAACCAATATCGGGCGCCGCTGAACAACATCATGAACCGCCTGCGGGCGAATTATAAGGACTTCGGGGATTCTCACTTCACCAAGATGGACACGGCGGAGTTTCCCACGACCAACCTGGTCGACAACGTGAGCGACACCTGGAGCTACCAGGCGAAGGGCTATGAGCTGAGTGTCATCTTTAACCCGTCGCGGGACTGGCGGGTGGCGTTGACGGGCAGCCAGAACGGCAACGTGATGGGGACGCACCTGGCCTCGCTTGGTCGCTACCTTAACACCGCGCTGCCGTTCGAGGGCCTCGCCACCTGGCGGAAGTTCGCGAGCGAATTGCGCAAAGTTGAGGCGGGCCAGCGCTCTGCTTCCTTCGATCTCAATCCGGCCGACGCGGCGGCGCGCAGCAAGGCGGCGGCCGACGCGCTCTTCATTGAACAACAGACAGCGACGGCGGAGCGTTCTTACCAGGACGAACGGGCGATTGAGGGTATCACGACGAGTCGCAACGGCGAGTATGCAGTCAACGGTCTCTTTACCCACGTCTTCCCGCGGGAAGGCCGGCTGAAGGGGTGGTCCGCTGGTGGGAATTTCCGCTGGCGCAGCGAAAACACGATTGGCTACTTGCGGAACCGCGACGCGGCGGGGGTGCCGAACGGCATCATCGATCCCTCCCGGCCGCTCAAGGGTTCCGCTACGTGGGAGGTTGGCGCCATGGTGGCCTACGAACGTCGCATCTTCCGCAACGTCAGTCTTCGCACCCAGCTCAACGTGGACAATCCGCTGGATTGGAGCAAACCGCGGTTGGTTTCGAGCGACTACGACACCAATGGCGTGCTTGGCGCTGCTCACGCGATTGTGCCGCTCCGCTGGGAATTGCGCCGCCCGCGCAATTTCATTCTCACCGCCACCTTCGGCTTTTGATCATCATTCCCCCCATGTGGCCAAGAATGCGGTCGACGCACCCGCGGGATCCCGCCGGACTAATCCCATGAGATTGCTGTTCTGCTCCTTGTTTCTTCTCGCGCTCCAGTGCCAGGGACGAACGGTGAATATCAGCGACTGCGGCGCCGTCGGTGATGGCCGCACGGTCAATACCAAGGCCATTCAGAAGGCCATCGACGAGTGCCACGCCACGGGTGGCGGGCGGGTGATGATTGCCAACGGGGATTATGTGACGGGAACCCTGTTCCTGAAAAGCAACGTGATCCTGCAGATTGAAATCGGTGCCACGTTGTCGGGCAGCACGCGGATCGCCGACTACGCCGCCAATGTTTTCCGGAATCAGTATGCGGACAAAAACAAGAAGGAGGGCTGCCTGATTTTTGCGGAGAACGCTGAGAACATCGGCTTGGAGGGAGGCGGACGAATTGACGGTCGCGGATTTCGGACGAATTTCCCGAATCCGGACGATCCGAAGAAGGACCGGCCGATGCTGATTCGTTTCCTGCGCTGCAAGAACGTCACGCTGCAGAATCTCCAGCTTGTGCATCCCGCCAGCTGGACGGTCGCGATGATCTACTGCCAGCGGATCAACGTGCAGGGCGTCAGCATTTCCAGCCGGGTGAATTCCAACGGGGACGGGCTCGATTTCGACGGCTGTGAGGACGTGACCATCAACAGTTGCAGCTTCGACACGAGTGACGACGCGATTTGCCTGCAGTCCTCGATCAAGGAGTCGCCCTGTCGCTATATCACGATCAGCAACTGTATCGTGACGAGTGCGCGCGCGGCGATTCGCATCGGCATGCTGTCCGGCGGCGATTTTTCGGACGTCACGGTCAACAACTGTGTCTTCCACGATATGGGCGACGCCGCCTTGAAGATTCAGATGAACGAGGGAGGGCGGATGGAGACGTTCAGTTTCTCGAACATCATCATGAAGGAGGTCGTCAGTGCGGTGTTGATGACCTTCAACAACCACACGGTTTACGTGGATGGACCGCCGGAGCCCGCACCGCTGCAATCGATGAGGAATTTCACCTTCAGCAATTTTCGGGTGGAGAGCAAAAATCCGCCGAAGGATGGAGCCAAACCCATGATCCTGCCGCTGATTCTCATCACCGGATTGCCCGGGCACAACATCGAGAACCTCACGTTCAGCAATATGCAGCTGATTGCGCCGGGAGGGGGAACGGCGGCCGACGGGGCGGTCCGCGAAATTCCGGAATTACTCCGGACGCGACCGGAATTCACCCAGTTCGGCAAGGTGGTGCCGGCCTACGGCATCTATGCTCGGCACGTCAGGGGATTGTACCTCGACCAGATGGCGTTGAGCACGGTGAAGCCGGACGGACGTCCGGCGGTAGTGGGCGACGACGTGACCGAGATGGAGTTGGCGGCCAGCCGGATCGCGGTTTCCCCGAGTGCCGAGTCCGCGGTACGGCTGCAGAACGCGCGACAGGTTTGGATCCGAAACTGCCGGCCGCTGGGCGGCGGGGCGAAGTTCATGCAGGTCGAAGGAAAGGAGAGTCAGGGAATTCTGCTCTCCGGAAACAATCTACAGGGTGTCACTCGCCTCGTTGGCTACGGCAACGGAGCGAGCGGCGACGCGGTAACGGCGAACAACAACATCAGTAAATGAACGATCTGCAACAGAAGCGTCGGCTGGGAAAAAGTGTGCTTCAGACGGGGATCGCCGTCGCGATGTGGTTCGCCACCGGTCTGGCCGCCGCGGAGCGCGTTGAGACGGTGGCACGTCCGGACGCCGGGCGGGGCAATCGATTTTATGTGTCGAATCGGGAGCCTTTGCTGGCCGGACCACTTCTCAAGCTCCCCATTCGCGCGATTGAGCCGCGGGGGTGGCTGAGGGCGCAGTTGCGATTGGAGGCCGACGGCTTTTTTGGCCACTTGCCGGAGCTGAGCCGGTTTCTCGTCAGGGAAAACAGTCCGTGGCTCAACCCGGCGGGGGAGGGCGAAAAATTCTGGGAGGAGGCTCCGTATTGGCTCAAGGGTTACGGGGATCTGGCGTACGTTCTGGGCGATGAGAAGCTGCTCGCGGAGGCTCGGGTCTGGATCAACGGGGTCATCGGCACCCAGCGGGACGACGGGTGGTTTGGTCCGCGGGCCAACCTCAAGTCGCCGCGCGTCCACAGCACCGGCAAGCCGGACCTGTGGCCCAACATGCCGATGTTGAATGCGCTCCAATCGTACCACGAGTATTCGGGGGACGAGCGGGTCATCCGGCTGATGACGAAATATTTTGAGTGGCAGCTGGCGGTGCCTGAGGCGGATTTCCTCCCGCCGCTTTGGCAAAAGCAGCGGGGTGGCGACAACATCGCGAGCGTCTACTGGCTTTATAATCGGACGGGAGATCCGCGTCTGTTGGAACTGGCGAACAAGATCTTCCTGAAGATCGCCAACTGGACCGAGGGCGTGCCGGACTGGCACAACGTGAATATCGCTCAGGCGATGCGTGGGACGCCGACGTATTTCCTCCAGTCAAAGGATCCGCGCCATCTCACGGCCCCGGAGCGAAACTACCAGACGGTGTGGGGACTCTACGGGCAGGTGCCGGGCGGGATGTTTGGCGGTGACGAGAATTGCCGGCCGGGTTTTGTCACCGCGCGCCAGGCGGTGGAAACATGCGGCATCGTGGAGATGATGCACACCTGCGAGGAAATCCTGAAGATCGACGGCGACCTCAAATGGGCGGATCGGTGTGAGGACGTGGCTTTCAATTCGCTTCCCGCCACGACGACGCCCGATTTCCGGGCGTTGCGTTATTTGACCGCGCCAAACCTGGTCGTTTCCAACAGCAAGAACAAGAGCCCCAGGATCCAGGACCCGGGCGCAAAGTATCAGATGAACCCGCACGCGCATCGGTGCTGTCAGCTCAACATGGGGCAAGGCTGGCCCTATTTTGCGGAACACCTCTGGATGGCCACGCCCGACAACGGGCTCGCGCTCGTTTTCTACTCGGACTCGAAGGTCACCGCGAAGGTCGCCGACGGCTCCGAGGTGAGCATCACGGAGACCACGCACTATCCGTTCGATGAGGAGGTCGCACTCTCGCTCTCGTTGTCCAAGTCGCGTGAATTTCCGCTCTACCTGCGTGTCCCGAAATGGTGCGACGGGGCGGTGCTCAGCATCAACGGCCGTCCGGTCAAAGTATCGTCCCGACCGCAGTCATTTCTCCGCATCACCCGGGAATGGCAGAATGGCGATGTCGTGAGACTGAAGCTGCCCATGGCCGTGAGCGTCCGGACCTGGGAGAAGAACGCGAACAGTGTTTCGGTGGACCGCGGTCCGCTCACGTACTCGCTGAAAATTTCCGAACGCTACGAACGAATCGATGGAGCCACGGCAACGACGAAGGAATATCTGCCGGATGCGTGGAGACGGCCATTGACGAAGGAGCAGCTGGCGGCCTGGCCCGCGTTTGAAATCTACCCTGCCACGCCCTGGAACTACGGACTCGTGCTCGACAAGGGCTCCCGCGCCTCGTCATTCGAGGTCGTGAAGAAAATCTGGCCCAAGGACAACAACGCCTGGGGCGGTACGGATGCCCCGATCGAAATCAAGGCCAGAGGCCGGCGGATTCCCGGCTGGCAGCAGGATGAGACCGACCTCGTCGGCCTAATGGCGGAAGGTTCCGTGAAGTCGGACGAACCGGAGGAGGAGATCACATTGATCCCGATGGGGGCAGCGCGGCTCCGAATCGCAGCGTTTCCGGTCGTCGACAACGGACCGGAGGGTAAGCCGTGGAAAACGCCCGCGGAACCCGTCGCGAAAATCACGCCGAGACAGGCGGCGGCGATGAAGGCGGCGGCCGAAAAGGAAGCGGCAGCGAAGAAGGAAACGATCGGCAACCGGAAATGACCTGTTGGACTGGCTTCCACTGATTTCACCTATGATACACCCCAGGTTCCTCTTGATTCTTCTCGTCTCGTTGCTCGCGCCAATGGTGGCAGCACGCGCGGCGGAAAAAACGCCCAACATTATTGTCATTCTCGCCGACGATTGGGGCTGGGGCGACCTCGGCGCACACGGGCATCCTTGGCTCAAGACACCGAATCTCGATCGGTTCGCCGCCGCCGGCACGGACTTCCGCCGGTTCACTGTCGCCAGCGGCGTGTGTTCGCCGAGCCGGACGGCCATCATGACCGGACAGTATCCCGCACGTTTCGGCATCCACGGTCACTTCGCGACGATCGAGAGTCACGTGCAGCGTGGCATGCCGGACTGGCTGAACCCAAAGGCGGTCATGCTGCCGCGCGTGCTGCGTCAGAAGGGCTACGCGACCGCGCATTTCGGGAAATGGCATCTGACCAACATCATGGTGCCGGACGCGCCGATGCCGTTGGAGTATGGATACGACGCCGCCGGCACGTTCAATTGTCCGGGCCCGCAGATGCCCGTCCACGATGATGTGCGGCAATCGATTGCGTTCATCGAAAAGAGCCGGGCGGCCGGGAAGCCTTTCTTTCTCAACCTCTGGATCCACGAGCCGCACACGCCACACTACCCGCGGCCGGAATACCTTGCGAAGTTCGCCCACCTCAAGGATGAGGCGCAGCAGATTTATGCGGCGGTGATCGCCCACGCCGACGCCCGCATTGGTGAATTGCTCGCGACGCTCGATCGGCTCGACCTCACGCGGGAGACCCTGGTGATTTTTACGTCGGACAACGGCCCCGAGAACACTGGTCCGGCTGATCGGCGGATGACGGAGGACGAGTCCACCGGGCCGGGCTTCGGCAGTTTTGCTTCGGTGGGCGTCACGGGCGGACATCGCGGGCGCAAACGCTCGCTGTTGCAGGGCGGCATCGGCGTGCCGTTCATCGCCCGGTGGCCGGGCCGGATTGGGCCGGGCAAGGTGGATGAGTCAACGGTGATTACCGCGGTGGACCTGCTTCCCACGCTGTGTGCGCTGGCGGGGGCGGCGTTACCCACCGGATACGCTCCGGATGGCATCGACCAGTCGGCGGCGTTGCTGGGTCAACCGACCACGCGACGGAGCAAACCGATCTTCTGGCAATGGACGACAGCGACCAAGGCGGGGGACACGTGGCCCGCGCTGGCGGTTTGCGACGGCGAACGGAAACTGCTCGTCGGCCGAGATCCGGAGCAGGTCGAACTCTTTCGCTTTCCGCAGGACAATTTTGAGCAGACCAACCTCAGCCGTCAGGAACCCGCGGAGGTGGCCCGACTGAAGGCGCTGCTCGCCGATTGGACCGCGACGCTGCCGCGAAAGCCGGATCCGGCCTGTCTGTCCGCAAAACGCGCTCGGTAACGCGACGCGGGACAAAGATTCGAGATCGCGTGAGGGGAATTTTCCTCCAGTGGTGTGAGATGGCCATTCCCCCTGTTATCTTCCGGTTCGTCGCGCTGTTGGGTGCCATCGCCATTGCCGGCTGTGTCTCGCCGGCTTCGAATCGGCTCGTCCGGCAGACGGGCGAGTCGATGGTCTTTATCGGTGATGAGCCCTCGGTGTTGGCCTTCGTGCCTGAGAAAAATTCGCCGCTGCAGCTGCGCAGCACGTATCTGCCGGGGCCGGCGGCGATTTATTACGAGGAAGGGCGCGACTTTCAGGTCGACTACGCGCGCGGCACGATTCGCCGCTTGCCGGGATCGCGGCTGGCGGATTTCCGCAGCAACATTCTGTACGGCAAGGTGGAGTTTGATCACACGAAGTTTCCCGGCTTCGGCAACGCGGCGTTCTTTGCCTTTGCCGATTATGCGATCGGTACCGCCGTAACGTGGCCGGTGCAATCGTCGCAGGGAGAACGGTTGCGTGCGACTCGCGCGAAGCTCACGGCGGGCGGTCCGGTGAAGGTCCTGGCGTTTGGTGATAGTATCACCGCTGGCGGCGACGCTTCGGTTCCCGGCCTAATCTTTTGGCGCCGTTGGGCCGACAGTTTGCAGGCGAAGTATCCTCGGGCGCAAATCACCGCGGTGAATGTCGCGACGGGCGGACACAACACGACCCGGGGCCTGCAGGTGTTGAAGGAGAAGGTGCTGGATGCATCTCCGGACCTTGTGCTGATTGGCTTCGGTATGAACGACCACAACCGGCGGGGAGTGACTCCACCGGAGTTTGCGCGGCAACTGCGCGAGATGATCGACCGGATCCGCGCGACGACGGCGGCCGAGATCGTGTTGTTCTCAACTTTCCCGCCGAACCCGAACTGGATGCACTCCTCGAACCGCATGGCGGACTATGCGGCGGCGACGGCCCGGGTGGCAGAGGAGGCGGGGTGTGCCTACGCGGACGTATTCAACAACTGGCAGACGATGGCGGCGCGCAAGCGCCCGGAGGACATCCTGGCGAACAACATCAATCACCCCAATGATTTTGGGCATTGGGTCTATTACCGCGTGCTGTTGGCAATGGAGTTGTAGTTCACTTCTTCGTGCTGGAACCTGCGGCGGGCCCGGTGACGCGGGTGATTTCGTAGTGCCGCGGTACGGGTTGGGCGGCGGCGTGGATGCGGTCTTCGTAGTCGCGGGCGAGCTTCACGAGGTGATCGATTTCCGGCCGGGTGTCGGCCATGAACTTCGCAAACTGTTCCGGCGCGTCGGCGAATTTCTTGCGGGCGCCCTTCACTTTGGCCCACACCTCGCGCAGCGGCCGAACCGCTTGGTCGTTGCGTTCCCGGTTTAGCAGCGCGACCCGCAGGGACTGTTGATACTCCGGTGTGTTCTCGTTGGCCTGAAGTTCAATCTTCGCGCCGAGCAGGACGTGGGGGACAGGTTTGCCGATTGGCTGGCCGTCGATTTTGATTTCGTAGCTTCCCGGTTCCAAGCCGGCGAGGCGCACCATCTCGTTGCTGAGCCGATGACCCGCCTTGGTGAGCTCGAAGCCCAGGCGCGCGTCCTCGGGCCAATTCCACTTGGTCGCGACCGCGCTGCCTTCCGACGGAATCACCCACGGCAAGGCGGCGGAGGTGAAGGTGAAGCTGACGTGCGTGGCGGTGCCCTCGAGGCGCTCGATCTTGGCACGTGGAGGCGGGCGCCATTGCCCGCCGGCGCGAGTGAGATTGATAGCGCTGACTGATCGCCGATCCGCCTGCAGGGTATCAATCATCGCCGCAGCCATGATCACGTGTCCGCCCGGCCCGGGGTGGATGGCGTCGGAGAGAAGCGTGAAGCGCGGATGTTCCGCGCGTTCCTGAGCCGTGAAGTCGTTGAGCGGGCCCCAGAGATTGACGAAGGGCAGGGAGCGTTCGTAGGCCTGACTTCGTCCCCACGCCCCGAAGTAGGCCATGACGGCGTTGTAGTTGGGCGAGCGCGGCTGGCCGCGGAACCGATACGTGGCATCGTCCTTGCGCCACTCGACGACGGGAAAATCAAACATCGTCGGCGACAGCAGGATGGCGGTGGCGCCGATCGCCTTGATTCGCTCCAGTGTTCGGGTCATGTCGGCGGCATACGTGGCGAAGATCTCGGGTTTGAAGTCCTCGTATTGCCCGTCGTTCATGCCGAGGAGCACGGTCACGTACTTTGGCCGGAACGCCGCGACATCGTCGTCAAATCGCGCCAGCACATCCGCGGCCTTGTCGCCACCAACGCCGGCATTGTGAAAGTGTATCCGGCGCTCGGGGAAGCGCGTGTGGAAAAAGTCCTCCACGTATTGGGTATAGAGGCATTGATGCGTGATGGAGTCGCCGAGGAAGACGACCGTGTCCCCATCCTGCAAATCGAGGGACGCGCTGCGGGCCGGAGCGGCAAGTCCGGCGGCGCGAAGGACGATAACAAGAAGGCAAAGGAAATGGAGCGGCAGTTTGAATCGTGCGTTCATCGGAAGGGAGATTGGGGCGGAAGTGACGACGGCTCAAATTCGGCAGGAAACCCGTTTCACGGACCCGCGGTTTTCCGATTCCGGGAGAGCAACACTTCCTGGCCGGCGATGACCGCCTCCGCGAGATCGATGGCTGCGGGTTCGGCGCCGTCGCTGGTCAGGCCCAGTTCTTTGAGCGCTTCCCGATACAGTGCGACCCGGCGTGGCTCGCCGATGAGCAGCAACTCGCCTCCGTCCTGGATTGCGGGGACGCGTTCGAATTCCGCGCCGACCAGCAGCCCGCTGAGGAACCAGGTGTTGGCTGCTTTGGAGGCGCCGCGCAGGACATCGCGGGCGCGCACTTGGAAGAGTGCCCCGCTGATCCCGCGATCGCGGGAACAACGGACTCCCGAACGAAACGCGTCCCAGTCAGGCGCCGCTCCGGCGGCCTCGCGTTCGATGGACGTCGCGAGCAAACCCGAACTGGCGAGCCCTTCAAAGAGTTCGCCGGTCAGGTGGGTGCGGAACGAAAGAAGTGTGTTGTCGCGGAGCAGCGCGTGTTTCGGGTGGGTTCCGGCTAGGAGGGCCAGCGTGGATACGGCTGGTCGCGCCCCGCAGCGGTGGAGGGCGTTTGCGCCAATCAGCACGCACTCCTCACCGCGCATGATGTCGTCGTCGGTGCGGACGCCGGAGACCAACAGCGCGTCGCGACTCTGGCTGTCCGCCAGCGGAATCGTCACCCGGCCCGTCTGGCACCCGGAGCCATCGAGTGGAAAAGGCGCCAAGGCATACGGCAATTGCTGCCAGCCGACGTTGGAACTCGCCATGCCGGTGATGATAATTGGGGTGGCGGGCGGAAGATCGGGCCAGGCGGAAAGACGTTCGGCGAAAAAATGGCCCATGGCCTCGGCGCGGGGTGCGGTCGGCAGCGCCGCGAACGTCTTGATCCCGTTGGCGGTGCTCTGCTCGGCGAGGATCCGTCGCGAGCCGAATTCGACCAGTCGCAGGCGAAACGACGTCGAGCCCCAGTCGCAACCGACAAAAATGTCCGCGTTACCCATGGTTGTCACCATTCGGCGAACCCGCCGTCGGCGTGCGACCAGCGCGGGTTGTCCCATTTTCCGTCGAAGCGCTGTGCGGCCACTTTGGCTTCGTCGAGGGTGATTCCGAGGCCCGGGCCAGTGGGAACGTCGACGAATCCCTCGCGCACGTGAAAGGGCTGGGTGAGGAGTGTTTCGCCCAACGTGACGTGTTCCTGGCAGAGGAAATTGGGTGTTGTGGCCGCGACGTGAAGACAGGCGGCGAGAGCGACGGGGCCGATCGGACAATGGGGGGCCAGCGCAATGTCGCGGCTTTCGGCCGCTGCCGCGATGCGACGCAATTCGGAGATCCCTCCGGCGTGGGCAACGTCCGGTTGGACGACCGACACTGCCCGCCGGGCGATGATCTCCTGAAACTGCCAGCGGGTGTAGAGCCGCTCACCGGTGGCCAGTGGCACGCTGGTGCTGGCCGCGAGCTCGTGGAGGGCGGCGGGATCATCGCCGAGGATGGGCTCTTCGAGAAACAGGGGATGATCGGCCTCCAGGCGCTTGGCGAGTTGGCGGCTCACCGCGGGAGAGCAGCGGCCGTGCAAATCGACCCCGATATCGATGTCGTGACCAAGTCGCTTTCGCATGGCGTGAAACCGTTCCGCGGCCGCCTCGATTTGCGCGAGCGATTCGAGCGGGCGCATCGCATCGGCGATGGTGCACTTGAATGCCGTGAAGCGGTGTTCCGCGGCCAGCTTGGCGGCCTGTGCGATGTAATCGCCGGTCGATGTCACGTTGACCCAACCGTACAGGCGCACGCGATCGCGGACGGCGCCTCCAAGCAGTTGGTGCACGGGTACGCCGAGGTGTTGCCCGAGGAGATCCCAGAGCGCCTGATCGATGCCGGATAGCGCCGAACACAGCACCGGTCCGCCGCGATAGAACCCGCCTCGGAACAGATGCTGCCAGATGTGTTCGATGCGACGCGGATCCTGGCCGATCAGCCAGCGCCCCATCTCGTGGAGCGCAGTCTCTACAGTGAGGCAACGGCCCTCAAGGGTGGCTTCGCCAAGCCCGGTGAGGCCGACATCGGTGTGCACGCGTACCACGAGCCAGCGGGGCCGGAGGTGAACGGTTTCGAGCCGGGTGATCTGCATGGGATGGCCATGAATTGGCAGGTTGCAGAGCGAAACGCCAGAAACGGTTTCTTGTCGCTGCTTTCGCGGCGCTGACGATGTGGCGGACCGCGAGCGCTCCCGGAATTTTACTCGACGGGCGACTCCGCCACGAGCTTGCGGTAGGTTTCGCGCGCGTGGGCGTAGGCGGCCTTGGCGTCGGCCATCTCCTTGGCGGCGATGAAACGTTCCTTTTGTGACCAGCAGCGGTCGACGCTCTGCAGGCACCATTCGGCGCTGCGCCGTGAGGCGCGGATCGGCTGATTCCCAACAACGACGAAAATGGGGTTCGTGTGCGACGACGGCAAAATGCGCATCGCGACCCAGCTGCTGCGCTCGATCGCCGCGTCAAACGCCACATCCCGCACGCTGCCGTCGGCGACGATGTTTTTCTTCGCCACCGGATAACCGTTGACGATCAATTCGACGGTGACTTCGCGCGAGTCGCCGACGCGGGCGCGCTCAATGTCCCAATAGGGCTTGGCGTTCACTGCGCGGCGTTTGATTTCAGCCGAAGGCTCCAGGTTCAGTCGGCCAGCGACGCGGGCCGTGGCGTGGATTTTCCCCGGGCGGGCGAGCTTGAGCTCGCTGCCATTCTCGCCCATCCGCACCACCGTGTTGCCCTGACCTGCTTGGAATTCCATCAGGTGGCTTTTGCCGTCCCCGACGTAATTGCGGCCGGCGCGGATGCCCTCGCACCATTCCTCGTAGGTCCACTTGGGCGGCAGCTTGACATAGCTCCGGCCGAGGCCGACGCGTTCGCCGTAGATGCAGGGAAAATCTGTCTCGCCGCTGATGCGGGTGCGGAAGCCGACGTTCAGGGTGTGATACCAGATGTTGAGTTCCCACAAGTACGGCGTGTCGACGGTGGAGATGAAATCGACTGCCGGCACCAGCTTGCCGTCTGGGTCGGGTACCAGATGCGTGACGTCGACGATGTATTCGTTCGCGCCGATGCCGTTGTACGGTGGAATCACATAGTTCGGCAGGCTTTCACTGACCATTTTCAAGTCACCGGAGTTCTTGCTGTTACTGCTTTCGTTGGCGGCGACCGGCTGCAGGCCCCAGCCGGAGTGGGCCGGGCCGACGACGGCACCCTGCTTCTTGGCCCAGCGCAGGGTGTTCAAGCCCAGGGTTGGCCAGTGGGCGCTCGAGTCGCCACCGGGATACATCTGCTCCTTGAGTCGCAGCAGGCAGAGATGGCCGCTCTGGTGCGAGCCAAAGCCGCTGACCTCCACGTCGTAGCGGAGGATGTAGGGAAACGTGGATACCTTGTCGTCGGCACCGGTGAAGAACTGCTTTTGGTAGTCAAAGCACGGTCCCCAGGTGAGGTTGGCGCCGACCTTCAGATCCTCGCCGAGGCAATGCCGCATCATGTCGGGGGCGTGGACACCCTCGGACGGATTGACGTAGTGGGCGCAGCCGGCCGCGTGGATGTGATGGTCGCCCGACCACCAGCCGGATTGGGAGGGATCGATCCAACGCTCGACCTTGAAGTCCCAGTGCTGTGTCTGTCGTCCGACCGTGAGCGTCTGTGATTTCGGCACGGACTCGGGGCCGCGTTGAAACTCGACGACGTAGGACCCGGCGGGGAGTCGCAGCTCCTCGCCGTCGGCGCGGTAAATCTGGGGATGAAAGGCGAAATCCGGTGCGAGCCGCTTGGCCTGCGAGGGATAAACTCGTCGCAGCTGATCCCGGATGACAAACGCGGCGGTGGTTGGCTGGTTGTTTTCGTCGCGCACGCGCAGGGTGACGACCTGCGCCGGTTCGCAGGTGAAGAGGATGTCGGCCTCGTTGCGGAAACCGATGTCCTGCGTGCCCTGACCGACGTCGAAGGAAAATTTGGCCTCCCGTTTGCCGGCGTCGCGGCTGTAGAGCTGGATGACGCGATACTCCAGTTCGAGGCCGCTGAGCGTGGCTTTGAGCGGTTGGGCGTCGAACATCTGGAGTTCGAGCCAACGGTCCGGGACGTCGCCCGCCGGCGAGTTAAACAGTCGTTGCGCGTTGCGGCTGCTGGCGCGCAGTGCCGCGGTGGCACCGGCCTCGTTTTGCACCTTCACGAGGAATTGTCGCCAACCCTGTTCGGACAACACGGGCCTGGCCGGGCCGGCGGCAACTTTCACGCGCATCTCCGGGTTGATGTTGACGAAGAAAAGACAGTGGCGGTCGAGGACCTCCTGCACGCGCACCCCTGCATCCTCCGCGCCGGGTGGAATGCTCTCGATGGCTTGCCGGTCGGCTGCCGGGAGGGGCGCACCTTGGTAGTCCATCGCATCGAGTACGCGTTTGATTTGGGCGGAGAGTGGTTGCCACTCGACGCGAGCGACGACGGGCAGGGCGGGTTCGGCGGCCCGAAGCAAGGTGAAGCCTGCCAGCAGGCCAAGGCTGCAGACAGCGCGCAGGGGATTCATGTGGGGTGGGTTTTCGCCTTACAAATCAAACGTGGCGCTCACGATGAACTGTCGCGGATCGATGATGCGAAATCCGCTGGAGCGACCATTGGGGTACGCGCTGATCGGCTGAAGCCGGCCGCCTTCCTGCAGGTTGCGTACATTGAATTGCAGGGTTGTGCCCACCTTGTCGGCGAAGAGCCGCGTGCGGTACGTCACGAACGAATCGATGTACAGGTGCGCCTTGTCCCACACGGGGCGATTCGGATCGAGATCGGTGATAACCGCCGGGAGCTGCTGCAGTCCGTAATAGCCGATTGCGCCCTTGTCCTCCCAGCGCAGCGCTCCGCCGACGGTGAAGCGTTTCAGGTATTTCTGGTCGGTGATTCCGGCGAGGCGGTAGCTGGTGCTGAGGTTGGCGCGGTATTTCCGGACTTGCGGGCGGCTCTTGCCTTCCGTGGCCTTGGCCACGCCCAGCGGGGCCGTGACGTTCGCCGCAAGCAGTTCGGAGGCTGAGGCGATATTGCCATAGCGCTCGGTGAACCAGGGGCGGTTCAGCTCGGGGTCGATGAGCTTTTGCCAGACCGGCATCCGCTCGGCGATCCAAGCTGTCATTCCCGGCGCCATGTTGGAGTTGATCGACTCCTGCCGCGTGACGTTGAGCTTCAGCGTCCAGTGGGTGGTTGGGTTGTAGTTGATCTCGACCTCGGTGCCCTTGGCGACGACATCTTCAGTCTCGGCGAGATCGTCGGTCAGCGTGGAAATGTATTTCTTGTCCAGGCCGATCAGGGTCGCGACCTGCGTGTCAACTTGGTCCTTGGTCAAGGTCTGCCCCTTGGCGGCGGCCGCGCGCGTGACCCAGCCGGTGGCGAGCGGCACGAGGTTGAAGGGCGTCTGGGCCCGGTTGGGTGTGTCGAAATCAAGTCCCCGCAGGCGGGTGGCGAGTGTGGCGCTCTGGCCGTTGCGCGAGTTGATTTGCTTGGTCTCGTAGCGGTTGATCCGGGCGAAAAGTTTTCCGTCGAGGAGGTTCAGGCTGAAACCGTAGTCCTTGCCCTTGCCGCTCGGGTCCGGCAGCGGGTTGAGGTGAAGGTCGACGGCATACGAATTCGGCTGGAAGCTGTCCGAAGCGTTGGCGTGCAGGTACAGCCACTTCAGCGGCTTGGCGACGACGCCGGCGGTCTTGGTCTGGCCCTGGTTGAACGCCCAATTGCGCGCGGCCCATTGGTAGAGCGAATTTTCGTTCAGATGGATGCCGTCTGCCTGCAATACGGGATTAACGCCCGTGGTATTGTAATTGCGGTCGTTGCGCAGGCCGAAGGTGGTGATGAGCCGGTCCTGCAGGAAATAGCTCTGCAACACGGCGCCACGGGTCTTGAGGATTTGATGGGTATTGCCGCCGGCGGCCGTCGCATCGGTGGCGATGGCCGGCCCAATCGTCGCGTTCTCCGTCTTGATGTTGTTCGTGAGCGCATTTCCCCAGCGGTACGGATACTGTCCCATGGCGAACGGCGCGGGACCGTAGTCGACGTTCTGCCCGGTGGCGTCACCGACGTAGTAGCGGAAATAGTTAATTGTCACCACGGTGGATGGGTCGGATCGCGGGGTGCCGGCCGGCAGCCAGGCGTGGTCCGAGATGATCGCGTCGCGATACGTGATGCGCCGCTGCACGACGTCCTTGTATTCGCCGTAACCGGAAAGCTGATGCATGCCGATCCAGGCGAGCGGGGACTTTTCGCGGCGCAGGTCCAGGCGGTAGGCGAGCTGGGTGCGGTAGGTGTTGCGGAGGAGGGGATTTTCGTACGATGACGGGCGCCAGACGCCGACGAACGTCCGGCCAACGAACGGGTTGACGGAGCCGTCCGGGAGGCGCGTGTTCGCGTCGACGAAGAGATTGCCCGAAGAGCCCTGGCTGTCTGCCGTGCCCATCAGGTCGCGGCGATAGCGTTGGGAGTCTTCCCGGTAGAAGCCCGCTTCCATCGCGAGCAGGTGCCGCGGGGTGTTGAGGAAGATCTGCTCAAACTCGAGGTGCGTGGTCCGCGTAAGGTCGCGGAGCCGGTTGACCGCGGCGAGGTTGACGGACGACCAATCGTAGATCGACTTGTCGCTCACGTTGGGGTTGTTGGAAAAAAGCGGCTGCCCGGTGCGGACATCCTCAGGTTGGGAATTGACGAGAAACACCGCGACGTCGCGCGTGGCCGGATTCGTCGTGGAGGATCCCTGCGTCGGGCCCCACCAGCCGACCGCGCCGTTCCCGTCGACGAACATCGTCGAGTTGGTCCGACCCGTTCCCGCGGCGTTGGCGAGACCGCGCGGGAGCGCGCCGATCCCGATGGCGGCGGTGCCCTGCACGCCGTTGATCGTCACGCGTGAGGTCACGGGGTCCCACAGCGGTGAGCCGGCGGCTTTCCATCCCGTGACGGCGTCGCGCGGCGTCGTGGTGTTGGGGCGGTTACCCTCGTTTTTGTAATAGGAGAAGGACGCGCTGAGCGTGGTCAGCTTGAACGGCTGATATTTCACCATGCCGTTGTAGCGCCGCGTGTCGGTGCCGGACGGCTTGCGGTCGAAGCCGTCGTGCTGCACCACCGCGCTTCCGCGCACGGCGAGCACGTTTTTGAGGATCACGCGGTTCAGGTCGAGGCTGCTGCGGTAGCCGTCGTAGCTGTCCGCGCGGGCAGTGAGCTGCGAGCGGTTGCGGGTGAGATTCGCGCTTGCCGGCTGGACGTTGACGGTGCCCGAGGCGTTGCCGAGGCCGAAGACGTTGGCGTTGGGGCCGCGGCTGATTTCGACCGAGTCCATGTTGATCGGATCCATCGGAACGCGCCCGCTGGTTTCGAAATTGCCGAAGGCGGTGTTGGCCGGACCGACGCCGCGGATGCGGTTGGCATTGCCCGGGTTGAGCTGGGTGTTGTCGAGCGGCGCGCCGTTGCGGTCGAAGGAATAGTCGGTGAACGTGCCCGTGCCCTCCGTGCCCGCCTCGTAGAGGAAGATGTCGTTCATATCGAGGAGCGCGAAATCACTCATCTGCTCCTTGGTGATCACGGTGATCGAGGAGGCAAGGTCCTCGACCTTGGAGTTCAGGCGGGTGCCGGACATGGTGTTCGACGCTCGATAGCCGCGGTCGTCCGACCGGACTTCGAAGGGGGAGAGCACGAGGGTTTCGTCGGCTCCCGGTGTGGTCGTCTTGCGCGATGCGCTCGAGGAGTTGGCGGCGCTGTCCGCGGCGAACACGGCCGCGGAAATCGAGAGAAAGAGGGAACCGGAAAGCGCCGGCAGGAGGCAGGAGAACCGGGGCCGAGGGGAACGAATCTGGGTGGCTTGCATGTTGAAATCTAGGGTAAAACGGAACGACGCCGGGACGCGAGGTACAAACGATGTCGCGGTGATCCGCGCAAGGTTGCGAAGCGACGGGGAACGTGGAGGAAAAGTTCTACGGGCCGCCCGTGCTGATGCGAGGCGATATTCGCGGTGACGGAATGCACCGAACCACCGTGACGGTTCGGTGCCGCGATTCATACCCGCTACGGGCACGGACCGCTTTCGAGCCTGCCCGTCAGAGTTTGACCGGCCGGCCCGTCTTCAGCGACTTCACAGCGGCTTCCGCCAGGACGATCGCCTGACGCCCATCCTCTGCTCCCACGGGCATCGGCTTCCGGCTTTCCACCGCATCGACAAAGGCGCTGAGCTCAGCCCGGTAAGCGTCCGCGTAGCGCTCAAGGAAGAAATAGAGCGGCTTGTCCCCCGTCACTGCCGAGGCGTCGGCGAGCTCGACCGTGGTGGCCGTGCGGTTCCCCGCCATCAGCCGCCCCTTGGAACCGTGGACCTCCAGGCGCTGGTCGTAACCGTAACTGGCGCGCCGGCAATTGTTGATGTGGCAGAGTCGCCCTGAAGGCGTCTTCATCACGATCATCACCGAGTCGGTGTCGCCGATGGCCTTAACCGCCGGGTCGACGAGACAGGAGCCGTAGGCAAAAAGCTCGTGCGGTTCCTCTCCCAACAGCCAGCGGGCCATATCGAAATCGTGGATCGTCATGTCGCGGAGTTGTCCACCCGAAACCTTCAGATAGGAAATTGGCGGCAACCCCGGATCGCGGCTCGAGATGATCACCTGCTCCACGTTGCCGATGTCGCCACGCCCGATTCGGGCGTGCAATGAACTGAAACTGGGGTCGAAGCGGCGGTTGAAGCCGACGAACATCGGGACTTTCGCCTTTTTAACGGCGGCGAGGCAGGCATCGACGCGCTTGAGTGACAGGTCGATGGGTTTCTCGCAGAAGATTGCCTTGCCCGCCCGCGCTGCCGCAATAGCCAGGTCGGCATGGGTGTCGGTGGACGAGGCGATGATCACCGCGTCGACATTCCGGTCGGCAAAAACCTCCGCCACGGTGGCCACGCGCGCGCCGTGGCGGTCGGCGAGGGTTTTTGCCGCGGCTGCATTGACGTCGACGATGTGGAGCAGCTGGGCGTTGGGCATGGCCGCGAGGTTGGCGGCGTGGATGGCGCCGATGCGACCGGCACCGAATTGAGCAAATCGAAGCATAGGAGATGGAAAAGTTGAGAGCTGAGAGTTGAGGATTGAGAGCCGTAAAAATGGGCGGGCCGGATGTCACCTGCCGAGCAGGATTTCCTCCAGCACCTTGCCCTCCACGTCCGGCAGCGGGATGTCGAGGAGGCGGGCAATCGTGGGCGCGACATCGAGGTTGCGCACGCGATCGAGGGTAACGCCCTTCCGGATGCCGGCGCCGCTGGCGAGGAAGATTCCGTCGAGCTCCGGGTCGGACGACGGATAGCCGTGGGTGCCGCTGTAGTTGACGGACGGTCCGACTGTTTCATCGCCGGCCGCCGCGCCGCTGAACGCGTATCCGGCCTTCGGATAGAGGATGAGTTCGCCCATGCCCTGGTTTTCCGCTGGCGTTGGCATGCCGCGGGAGTGCGCGGCCTCGGCGGCGTCGAGGACCTCTGCTACTCCCTCGGTTCGGGAGAAAAGCTCCTTCAGCTTCGGCACCAATTCCCCGCGCCGGGCGGGATCGGTGACGTAGACGAACGCGATTCCGCCCTGCGTGCCGGCGAACGCGTCGCACTGGGCGATGTTGGCGCCGGCGCTGCGGAGCAAGCCCGCCTTCTTCAGCACGACGTTGGCGTGGACGTATTTCTCCACCTTCTTGAAGCCGTGGTCGGTCGTCACGATGATCGTGGTCTGCGCCCGGCGTCCGCTGGCGTCGATTACGCGGAGCAACTCGCCCACGAGCCGATCGGCGAGCGCGAGCGCTGAAATGCTCGGCGGCGAGCCCGGCCCGTAGCGGTGGTGCGTCGAATCGGTGTTGAGCGTATGGTAAAGGAGGAGATTGGGATGGTGCTGGGTGAAAATAAAACCGGCCGCACGCGTCCACAGTTCGTCCCGCCAGACAATGTTGCGTTTGCCCGAGCGCGCCGCTTCCACTTCGGCGGAGGTGGCGATTCCGGCGGCGATCATCTCGCGTGGGAGGACCGCGTCGGGATCAGGCAATTCGGCAAAGCTCCACGTGATGGTTTTGGGCCGCGTGATCGCCACCCAGTCCACCTCGGCGGTCGTGAGCCCGGCGGCGAACGCGGCATCGTATACGGTCGGCACCCGCACCAGCTGGGCCTTGTCGACCCAGGGCTCGATCTTGTTCGGTTTGCCCGGTCCGCCGCGGACGACCAGGCCGTTGTAGAGCACGCCGTGTTTTGCCGGGGGCACACCCGTGACGAGACTCGTGTGATTGGGCCACGTGATCGCCGGATTCACGATCGTCATGGCTTTGGCGACACTCCCGTTGGCGGCGAGCTGGCGCAAATGGGGCAGGGGAATCGACTCGTCGCGCCACAGGTAAGAGGGAAAGCCGTCGATGCTGATGAGCACGACGTGGCGGTCCTTTTCCGCGGCGGCAAGCGATGCGGTCAGGAGGGAAAGGAGGGTGAGGAGGTGGCGAAGGCGCATCGGTTGGCTTGGCGGACGGTTTGCCCGCCGAAGGCGGAGGGCGGGAGCCCCGGAGTTCAGAGCACTAGATTGGCAGCATGCGCGCACGCACCGAAGTGAGCAAATCATCATAGCCCCCGAGAAATTGACTGAGCGTGTGCTGGGTGGCGCCGTAACCGAGGAATTCCGCCGGCGGCATGCCGTCTTCGTCGTGCGCCCGGTTGAAGTCGGGGAATTTGGCGCGCAATTCGGCCATGATGGCCGGCTCCACGGACTGTTCGAGCGTGAGCGAGGGGACAGTCGGTGAGACGTTGAACTTGGTCCACCAGGTGTACGGCACCGTCTGCAACACCTCGCGCCCGATGATCTGCGACCAGTGTCCCTCGTGGCGGTAGGCGGCGGCGAGCAGCGTGCCGATGCGGCCGCTTCGCTGGAAAATGCGGTGCGCGTTTTTGAAAACGGCAATGCCGGCCCAGTCGAGCACTCCGGGAGTGACGTCGATTTTTTCCTTGGCCGCGACACGCTTGAGGTGATCGTCGACACGGCCGATCATCAGCGTGATGTAGGGACGAATCGCATCAGCGTCCCGGCCCGCCCCCCGCGCGCGCTTCAGTCCGCGTTCAAACGCCCCCGCCACGGCGAGCGCCTGCGGCACAGTGAAGCTCACTGTGGCGTTTACGCGGATCCCGCGCGCGGTCATCTCCTCGATCGCGTCGATTCCGACGGCGGTGGCTGGGGCCTTGATCGCGATGTTCGGGGCGAGGGATGCGAGCTGCGTCGCCTGCGCGACCATCAATTCTCGATTGGGATAATACTTGGGGTTCACCTGGGCCGAGAGGTAGCCCTTCACGCCGCGGGTGGCGTCGAACACGGGCTTGAGTCGGGACGCGGCGTCGATGGCCAGGGTGTGAATCAGTTTCCACGCGATGTCGTCCTCGGTGGCCGACGGATTCTCGGCGACGAGCCGGTCGATGATCGGGTTGCAGAGGGCGGGCTGTGCCTTCACGGCCTGCGAAACGATGACGGGATTCGACGTGCCGCCGACGGCACCAAGGGCGACCGCCTCGCTCAGTTCGTCGGGGACGCCGGAGTCGTTCCACCAATCGGCGCCGAGCGCCGTCATCTGGGACATGCGGGAGGAGTTCATGAAATTTTCAGTCTAATTGCGCGGGGTCGGAACGGGCCGCTCGCGTTCGCGGGAGGGCATCACACGCCCGCGTGCTTCCGGACGTATTCCCGGGCGATTCTCGCCTTGGGCAGCGCCGGCACCTTGACGGGATCCTCCTCGGCCTCGACGACGAGCCAGCCCCGATAGTCGGCCTCGGCGAGGATGTCGAAGAGGGCGGGGAAATTCACGCAGCCATCGCCGGGGATGGTGAACACGCCTTCCGTGACCGCGCGGCAGAACGACCAGCCCTCCTTCCGCGAGCGTTCGGCCACGGCGGGGCGCACGCTCTTCAGATGGACGTGCGCGATGCGCGAGGCGTAGCCTTCCGCCACCGCCACCGGATCAATTCCGGCAAACGCGAGGTGGCCGGGGTCGAGTAGCAGCCAGAGTTCAGGCACGGCCGTGAGCAAGCGATCGAGATCCTCTTCCGCCTGGATGACCGTGCCCATGTGATGGTGGTAAACGATCTTGGTTTCGCCGGCGGCGGCGATCGCGGCCAGGCGCTTCAAGCCCGCGATGAAACGCGGCCATTCCGTCTCGGTGAGCCTCGGCTGCGGCTGGCTGCCCGAGCCAAGGGCCGCGTCACGCGTCCCGTGAATGCAGCGCGTGCATTCCGCGACGATGGCGACGCGCGCGCCCAGCGTCTTCAACAGGCTGAGATGCTCGCGAAATGAGGCTTCTTCCGCGGCAAGATCACGCGAGGCGAGATAGGTGCTGTGCCAGCCGCTCACCAGCCGGAGGTCGTGCCGGCCGAGCGCGCCCGCGAGCGCGGTGGCGGAACGCGGATAGGCGTGGCCCAACTCGCTGCCGGCAAAGCCCGCCGCGCGCATCTCCCGCAGGATCGTGTCGAGGGGCACGTCGCCCGCCAACTCGTTGAAATCGTCGTTACTCCAGATGATCGGGTTGGCGCCGACGAGGCAGTCGCGATGCAGCAGGGTGGACGACGGGGAGGAATGGGAGGAGGGGAAATCCATGGCGCGGATGGGAGAACGGTGGAGGGGAGAATCAATAGTGAAAACGTTGCTTCTTCGTCGCGCGGTCGTAGGCGGCGCGCGCGGCGCGCACGCCGGGAACCTTCGAGGTGGCAGAGACGGGGACGTCCCACCACGAGTAGCCGGGCAAACGCACGTCGGCGGGCGTGGTGACGAAGATCAGGACCACCCCCTTGGTCGACTTCGCGTTCTCGAGCGCGGCCCGCAACTCGGCGGGGGTCTCGGCGCGGACCCCGGTTGCGCCCAGGCTCTCGGCGTTTTGGGCGAAATCAACGGCGACCGGTTCGCCCTCGAGCCGCGCGCTGCGCGATGTGCGATGACGGAATTCGTTGCCGAAGCTGTTGCCGCCGCTGCCACGCTGCAGGCCGTGGATGCAGCCGAACCCGTGGTTGTCGACGAGCACAATCGTAAGCTTCAGGCCCTCCTGGACGGCGGTGACGATCTCGGTGTGGAGCATCAGGTAGCTGCCATCGCCGAGGAACGCGTACACCTCGCGCTCGGGCGCGGCGAGCTTGATGCCAAGCGCACCTGCGATCTCGTAGCCCATGCACGAGTAGCCGTATTCAGAATGGTAGTCCACCGGCGACTGCGAGCGCCAGAGCTTGTGGATGTCGCCGGGAATTCCGCCGGAGGCGTGGATGACCGTGCCGTCGGTGCCGCAGGCGCGGTTGAGTTCGTCGATAACCTGGGCCTGTGTCAGCGGCACGCCACGCTTGGGCGAGACCAGCGTCGCGCGAGTGACATCCCAAGCGGCGCGCTGCCGCTGCACCTGGGCCCGGTGGGCGGCGGGCACCTGCCAGCCGGCGAGGGCGCGGGTGAGCTGGCCGAGCACCGTACGGGCGTCGCCCAGGAGCGGCAGCGCGCCGTGCTTATGGGCATCAGCCCCATGGAGGTTGATTGCGATGAAGCGGACCCGGGGATGTTGAAACTGGGTCTTCGACGCGGTCGTGAAATCGCTAAGCCGCGTGCCGATGTTGATCACGAGGTCGGCCTCGAGCGCGATGGCGTTCGCTGCGGCCGTGCCGGTGACGCCGATGGCACCGAGGCACTGGGGATGCGCGTCGAGGATCGCGCCCTTGCCCGCCTGGGTCACGCTGACCGGCACGCCCGTGGCAGAGGCAAATTTGTCGAGGGCGGCGACGGCGTCGCTGTAGTGGACGCCGCCCCCCGCGACGATCAACGGCCGGCGGGCGGAGCGGAAAAGGGCGACCGCGGCCCGCAGGCTCTCAGCGGAACACACGGGGCGCTCCACGGTGTAGACGCGTTTCTCGAAGAAATGGAGCGGGTAGGCGTAGCTCTCCGCCTGCACGTCCTCCGGCATCGCGATCGTCACCGCGCCCGTCTCCACCGGGTCGGCGAGGACACGCATCGCCTCGGGCAGCGCCGCCAGGATTTGCTCGGGGCGGTTGATGCGATCCCAGTATTTGGAGACGGGGCGGAAGCAATCGTTCACGCTGACGTCCTGGCTGCCCGGATACTCGAGCTGCTGCAGTACGGGGCCGGGAATCCGGTTGGAAAAAATGTCACCAGGCAGCAGCAGCACGGGCAGCCGGTTGACGGTGGCGACGCCGGCGCCCGTGATCATGTTGGTCGCGCCGGGACCGATCGAGCTGGTGCAGGCGAAGGTGCCCAGCCGCTGCCGGGTCTTGGCAAACGCGACGGCGGCGTGGACCATCGCCTGCTCGTTCTTTGCCTGCAGGTAGGGCAGGCCCCGGCCGCCGTGTTCCTCCAACGCCTGGCCAAAGCCCGTCACGTTGCCATGACCAAAGATGCCCCAGACGCCATTGATCAGGCGGTGCTCCCGGCCATCGCGCCGGATGTATTGCTGCTGGAGAAACCGCACAAGGGCGGCCGCCATGTTGAGGGTGACGGTGTTTTTCATACGAGGCCGGGGGGAAGGTTTTTCGGACGCCAGCCCTGCTGGGTGGCATCGAGGGTCCATTTGTGTTCTTCGGTGAACGTGAAGCCGGTGTAAGGATTACCCGGGAGGTGACGGATAATCCACAAATAATACATGCCGTAGCCCGGCGCTGAGACTTGGGCGTGGTCGCGTCCGGGAGGGATCACGACGGTGTCGCCGTCGCGCACCTTCACGACGTCGTCCCCCAACTCGGCGTGTCCGTACCCCTGCGGTGCGGTGAAGCGATAATGGTAGATCTCCGGCTGATCGTGATGGTGCGGAGGGTAGCTCGACCAGCGTCCGGGGAAATTCACCACTTCGCCCAGCACGAGATTGGATTCAGGTCGCGTGGTCCGGTCGAAGATCAGGCGCACGTTGCGGAGGCCGGCGTTCTGGACGAGGCCCGCGCCGCGAAATTCCGGGCTCAGATCGGCGGGCAAATAAAGACGGGGCGCGAATCGGCCCTCATTGGCGGTGCGCACGATTGCCCACTCCGTGTCGGGCGAAAGCGCACAGACCGTGATCGTCGTGGCCGGCCCGAGATGGACCGCGCTCGGCGGGTCGTCGAACAGACTGGCGCGACGCAGCGTGACCGTGCGACCTGAGAACTCCACGGCGGCGTCTCCCTTGAGCAGGACCCAGACCGTCTCGCTGGGATGCGTCTCGGTGAAGATTTCGGTCGCGTTCATCTTATATAGGCCAAAATCGATTGCCAAATCCGACACCGCGGTCGGTCGGGAATTGGCCGCATCAGTAATGGACGTGAGGCCACGGGGAAATCCTGTACGGGGACCGGGGAGCAACGCGTGGGCCGGGAGCATCGGAGGTGTGGTCAAAAGAGGTCGCGAAACGTCTCTGTGTAAACGTTATCATGCAGGGCGAGGTCAATGGCATTTTCCGGTCGGCGTGGGAAGCGGCGCGCGCGTGCCGGTTGGGAAAAGAATATCATCGGCAACCCAACGTGTCGTGGCCGCGAGCGCCAGTGAGTGGACTGGTAAAACGCGACCGAACCTCCCGTCGCTGGCGCCGCCGCGGGTTGCCGTCAACGTGGAGACACGCTCTCTGACCTACGGTTGACCGCCCATGGAAAAACTACTCGCCCGCCGCGGCAACTTGCTGCACGCGTTTCCCATGCCTCCCCCCGCCGGCGCTTCTCCCTCCGCTGACACCGCCGATTTGTTTTCTCTCCACGGCCGCCGGGCACTCATCACCGGCTCGGGTCAGGGCATCGGCTTCACGCTCGCCCGCGGACTCGCTGCCGCCGGAGCGGAAATCGTGCTCAACGATGTCGACCCGACGCGGCTGGAAACCGCCGTCGCGACCCTGCGCGGTGAGGGCTTAACCGTGGCGGGACGGACCTTCGACGTCACGAAGGCCGGGGAGATCGAGGCCAGCCTGGCCGACTTCACGGGCGAAAAGGCGGGCGGATTCGACATTCTGATTAATAACGCGGGCATCCACCGCCGCGCCCCCCTCGAGTCCATGCCGCTCGAAGCATGGCAGGCGGTTCTCGACGTGAACCTGACGAGCGCGTTTCTCGTCACGCGCGCAGTCGTCGGCGACATGCTCCGCCGCGGCTCCGGCAAGATCATCAACATCTGCTCGCTCAATTCGGAGATTTCGCGGCCGACGATTGCGAATTACTCCGCTGCCAAGGGCGGCCTGAAGATGCTCACCCGCGCGATGGCGGTCGAGTGGGGTGGGCGCAACATCCAGACCAACGGCATCGCGCCGGGCTACATGCGCACGGACATGACCAACGTCCTCACCATTGATCCCGTCTGGTATCGCACGATCTGCAACCGCACACCGGCGGGACGCTGGGGCGAACCGCGCGAGTTGATCGGAGCAGCCGTGTTCCTGGCGTCGCGCGGTGCCGACTTCGTCAATGGCCAGATCCTCACTGTCGACGGCGGATTGCTGGCGGCGTTGTAACGCGCGAGACATCAGCGCCACCGCCCGTGACGACCTCGCGCGTTTTGCTTCTCGGGCTCGTCGCCCTCGCGCTGGCGCAGCTGCGGCCAGTCTTCGCTTCGCCGGCAAACCCCGGCTTCGCCATCCTCGTCGTCGATCAGGACACCGGCCGGGGCGTGCCGCTGGTGGAACTCCGAACGGTCAACCAGGCCACCTGGTGGACCGACAGCGCGGGGCTCGTCGCCTTCGACGAGCCCGGGCTCTTTGGTCAGGATGTCTACTTTCACGTCAGCAGTCCGGGTTACGTTTTTCCGGCCGACGGTTTTGGCAACCGCGGCGTCACACTCCGGCCGGCGCCGGGTGGCACGGCCACGATCAAACTGCGCCGATTGAACATCGCCGAGCGCCTCTATCGCGAGACGGGCGAGGGCATCTACCGCGACAGCGTGCGCCTGGGGCGGCCGGCGCCGCTCCAGCGCCCGCTCCTCAATGCACAGGTTGTGGGCCAGGACACCGTCATCGTCACACCGTATCGGGGAAAGCTGTACTGGTTCTGGGGCGACACGGACCGCGTGAGCTATCCGTTGGGGAATTTCGCCGCTTCGGGCGCCACGTCCGAGTGGCCGGGGCGCGGGGGACTCGATCCGGGTACTGGCGTGGACTTGAGTTACTTCGTGGACGCCGCCGGTTTCAGCAAACCGATGTGTCCTGACTTCGGGCCGGGGCTGCACTGGATCGAGTCGGTGATGACCGTGCCGGATGAAACCGGCGTCGAGCGCCTCGTCGCGCGCGTGGCGAGTCAGAAGGGCCTCGTGCCGGCCTACGCCTGGCACCTGGCGGTCTTCAACGACGACCGGGCCATCTTCGAGTCGAAGGTGCGCTGGGACTGGACCGAAACGCACGACTCGTCGCATCCGTTCCGCGCCACGGTGCGGGGCGTGGATTATCTCTACCTGTATCCGAATCTCCGGGTGCCGCGTCGCCTCGATGCCCTGGCGGACGTCGCGCGTTACGAGGCGCTGACCTGCGTGGCGGGCGACGGTAAATTTCGCGGCGAGACGGCCGAGGTGGAGCGCGATTCCGCGGGCCAGCCGCGCTACACCTGGAAGCCTGGCGCGGACCGCCTGCATCGTGGCCGGCTGGAACAGTTGGTCGCGGCGGGGAAACTCAAATCTGGCGAGGGCGGCCTGTTTGTCCACGACATCGAGACGGGCGCTGCGGTTTCCGCCGGGCGCGGTTCGGTGGCGTGGAATGAACTTCGCCGGCGGTGGGTGATGCTGTTTTCGGCCCAGGCCGGGGAAATCTGGTTTACCGAGGCGGACACGCCGTCGGGTCCGTGGGTCTACGCGCGGCGGGTGGCAACCCATGGCGACTATAATTTCTACAACCCGACGCAGCACGCGTTCTTTGACCAGGCGGGCGGACGTGTGATCTACTTTGAAGGCACCTACACCGCGGCGTTTTCTGGCGCGAAGGCGAAGACTCCGCGCTATGACTACAACCAGATGATGTATCGGCTGACGCTGGACGACGCGCGACTCGCGTTGCCGGCGCCGGTCTATCTCGTGCGCGCGGCCGACGGAATTGCGCGATACGCGCTCCGGGACCGGGTGGACGAGGCCGGCGACTGGGCGCGGATCACCTCGGCGCCGTTTTTCGCTGTGCCGCCGGCCAACGTGCGAGCGGGCTTGATTCCCGTCTATGCCGGGACGAGCGACGGCCAACCCGTGCTGGAAGTGGGGCCGGCGCCCGAATCGCGGGTTGATCGCAAGCCGTTGTTTCTTGCCCTGCCGGTGCGACCGAATTCAGCAGACGAACCGCTGGAAGGGCTCTGGCGTTTCACCGCGCGCACGAGCGATGATTCCGAACTCTCGTTTGAGGCTCAACTCGCACAACGGGGAACCGGGGTTGAGATTGTCGATCCCGCGTCGGGAAAGGTCGGCAGCGGGGATTTGCACAATGGCCGGCTGAAATTGAATCTGACGAGTGGCACGCACCGCTATGAGCTGACCGGCGAGCGGCGGGAGCGCGCCCTCGCGGGCGAGTGGAAGCAACTCGACGGTGCCGATCACGGCACCTGGTCCGCGGCGCGGCTCGATCCGAACGTGGCGGAGGATGGTTCGCCGGCCGTCGTCCCGCTTTTCGAGGTCACGTTTTCCGACGGTCGCCGGATGTACACGACCGAGTCGGCGAAGCCGGAGAGCGGGGGCGTTCGCTCGGCTGAGCCGATCTGCCGCGTGTGGAAGAATTCCCTCACTGTTTTGGTCCTCGATCCCGAGGCGAAGCCCGTGCTCCCTGTGGGGCCGTGAACGTTCGTCAATTCCCGCGTCCCATGAGTTTTTCCCTTCGAAGGGTGATGCCGACGTTGGCGGCCTTCCTGATTATCGCGGGCTCAATCACGGTGCGTGCCGCTGATCCGACGCCGCTGCCGCGCGCGCATGCGCACAACGACTATGAGCACACGCGGCCTTTGTTTGAGGCGCTCGAACAGGGCTTCTGCAACGTCGAGGTGGACGTCTGGCTGGTCGACGGCCGGTTGCTTGTGGCGCATGATCTCAAGAACGCGAAACCGGGGCGGACGCTCGCGGCGCTCTACCTCGATCCGCTGCGCGAACGGGTCCGGCGCAACGGCGGCCGGCTGTTTCGCGGCGGTCCGCCGGCGGTTCTCCTGATCGACGTGAAGTCCGAAGCGGCGCCCACGTACGCGGCGCTGCACGAGGTGTTGCAGGGCTATGCCGAAATGTTGACCGCGTTTCGTGGCACGGCGGTGGAGGCGAAGGCGATCACGGTGGTGGTCTCGGGCAACCGCGCGGTGGCGGAGATGGCGGCGCAACCGCTGCGCTACGCGGCGGTCGATGGGCGGAGCGGCGACCTTGAGACGAATCCGCCGGTGGTGCTGGTGCCGTGGGTGAGCGAGAATTGGACGAAGCTTTTCAAGTGGCGGTGGCAGGGCGCGATGCCGGACAACGAGCGCCTCGCCCTGCGTCAGTTTGTGGACAAGGCGCACGCCCAGGGGCGCAAGGTTCGTTTCTGGAGCACACCCGACCGGCCCGACGCGTGGAAGCTGCTGCTCGACGCCGGTGTAGATCTCATCGGCACCGACGACCTGGCCGGGCTGGCGACGTTCTTTGGCGCACGGTAGCGGCGTGGCCGACGTCTGCGGCACCAAGCGAAGGCGGTCCGAGCCTTTCACCCCTGCACTTGGGGCGATTTAGGGCCATTATTGGCTCCATCTTCATCGCCCCGCTGAGAGCGCAGTCCTCAAGCCAAAAGCGTTCCCGCGGGACGGCTGAGAGAGAAAGATGCCGACCACTCCTCGTTTCGCGTCCGCAGAGAACCAGGCAGAACGGCGCGCGACCTCAGGCCGCGGCAAGATATTCAGGTTGTCGCCGGTAGCGTTGGCGGAAAGTTCAGAGCGTCGATGCGCCGGAATCCTTGGCGGGACCGATGGTCTGCGGCAGGGTGTCGAATTCCAATTTCGCGACGAGCACGGTGTTGGCGTGTTCGTTGACCGGGAGCTTGGTGAGCCGCAGGAATCGGCCCTGGTCGCCATGTTCGCTCGGCACAAGATCGAGCGAACACGCGATGGGTGCGCCGGTGTTGAGCAGCGTCGCGCGGCGGGGGAGCAGCGCGAGCGGCTTGAGTTTCACCGCGTCGCCGCGGGGATCGGCGTAAAGAATCACGTAGAGGGAATTGCCGCGCCGGGTGAGCAGCACGTCGCGATTCGCGGTGAGGTGTGATGCCGGGGTGGCGCCGTCAAGCGACTCGCGGACCTGGCGATACCAGGCGCCGGTGCGTTTGAGAAAACCGAGGGCCTCGGCCGGGAGCGTGCCATCGGCGCGCGGGCCGACGTTGAGCAGGTAGTTCGCATCGCGCGCCAGATAACGGGCGATGCTACGGAAGATGTGCCGGTCGGTGTAGTAATCCTCGTCGTTGCGCCAGCCCCAGCTCTCCACGCCGATCGACTGGCAGGCTTCGGTGCGTTTATCGAACGAGAGACTGATCGTGCCTTCCTTGGTGTAGTCCCGCTCCGGCGTGCCGAAATCGCCCTCGTCGAAACCGCGATCGTTGATCACGGCCTTCGGCTGCAGTTGACGGATCATCGCGTTGATCGAGCGGTCGACGTGCTTGTCGACGTTCATGTCCCACCAAAACCCGTGGAGCTCGCCATAATTCGTGCAGAGCTCGCGCACCTGGGCTTTCAGGAATTCCAGGTATTTCGGCAGGCTCGGATCGTCGCCCGGTTGCGGCGGCAGCTCGTGATGCCGGCCCTGGTTCGGATAATTCGGCTGATGCCAGTCCGCGATTGAGTAATAGAGGCAGAGCGGAAATTTGCGCCGGTGGCAGGCGTCGGCGAGCTGGCGCACGATGTCCTTGCCATAGGGCGTATGCACGGAGGTGTAAGTCGTGTGCTTCGAATCGAAGAGGCAGAAGCCGTCGTGGTGTTTCGTCGTGAGGCAAATGTAGCGCATCCCTGCGCCCTCGGCGGCATCGAGCCACGCGTCGGGATTGAATTTTGCCGGGTTCCACCGTTGCGCCAGCTTCACGTAGTCTGCGCGTGGAATCCGCCGGCGCCACTGATCCTGTTCGTGCCAGCCCTCGATTGCGTAGAGCCCCCAGTGGACAAACAGGCCGAAGCGTTTTTCAAACCACCAGTCCCGGCCATCGCCAAAGCGCGGCGCGAGTTTGGGCGGCTGCGCCGTGGAGGGTGCAGCGGACTTGGTCGTGGGCGCGGGCGTCGACGCCGCAAGGATACGCGGTGTGAGTGGCGCAGCGGCAGCGAGAGCTCCGGCGGTGGAGAGGAAGGTGCGGCGGTTCATGGCTGGGGATCCATCATCGAATTTGCACGGACTGGGTCGAGCCTGGATCACTAGCTGCGAACGCGACGCCGCGATGGCGAACCCGGACCTTTTTCCACCGCGGCCTGCTGATTCGCTCGTCACATGTGCGGGTGTTTTGGCGGGATGATATGATCGGCCCACCCATGCTCGCTGCAGGACAAAACCACCGTGCCGGCATTGTCGCGCGCCAGACCATACTTCCCGCCCGCGATGCAGCTAAAGTCGACCGGATGGGCGAACCCGACGAATTCCTCCACCGAGCGAGGGGGGCGATGCCGGGCGGATTCAAATTCCTTTTCCGCAGTTTCGAAATACCGCATGTTGTTCAGACATTGCTTGGCCTGGGAGCTCTCCCGAACGCCCCGCATGCTGTCGAGCAGCGCGTGGCCCATGCAGCCGCCCATGATCCACAGGGGGCTGCCGACAACGATCCATTTGAAAAGTTTTTGGCGGCGCTCCTGAGCCGCGACCGCCTTTTCATCTTCTTCGATCGCGCGGTATTCCTCCAGCGTCATTTCGGGCGGTGGCGGCCCGTCGAACTCGATCTTTTTCAAGAGGCGTCCGAGACCGATGGCTGCCGCCGTGAACGCCGTGAAAAACGCGAGCGGAGTGAGGATATCTCCGGCCCCAACCGGATCGCCCCCTTGAAGGAGGAACAGGCCGAAAATGAGGCCGAACAGGGCAAAGCCGGCCGAAATTATACAGAGGCCCCGGAGGGTTTTGCCAAGAATTCGGAGAAGTGTTCGCACGACGTCAGCGGCGGGGCAGGACCCTATTTTCGCCACGCGGGCCGATGAATCAAGGCGATAGCGGGTGGCGAGATGGAGCGGTGCGAAGCTCCGAGTCGTCGGCTGTTAGCCGGCCTCGCTGAGTCTGGTCCGCGGTTGGCGACCCCGGCACAAAATCTACCCGCTAAACTCAGCGATGCGCCGTTGTCGGACCCCACGCGGCACGGGGAGGTTGACGGCCTTGGTGGCAGCCATCCCAATGCGCGGCAAAAAATGCGCTTCGGCAAACATTGGCTCCCGCCGCTGATCTGGATGTTGGTGATCTTCGTGATGTCGACGAACGTCGGTTCGGGTGCGCGCACGTCCCGCATCCTTGAGCCTTTGCTGCGCAGGATCGCCCCCCGGGTGTCCTCGGGGACGATCGCCAAGGTCCATTTCCTCGTGCGCAAGGCTGGCCACCTGACGGAGTACGCGATCCTCGCACTGCTGTTGCTCAACGCGCTGCGGCGGTCGGCTCCACCCGGCGCGCCGGTGCATCCTTGGCGGACGCTGGGCTGGGCACTCCTAATCACTGTGGCCTACGCGGCGAGCGACGAGATTCACCAGTCGTTTGTGCCGGGGCGCAGCGCGTCGATCGGTGACGTGCTGATCGACACGACCGGCGGGTTGCTCGCGTTAGCCGGTGCTGCGTTGTGGACGCGGTTTCGTCGGACGCCGGTGGAACGCGGACACGTTTTGGTTTAGCGCCCGTTGGCTCAGTGCGGAGTTTACGTGGATTTCGGGTGAATTTACCGCGGCTTGAGGAGCGTCCCGAGACGGAATGGAGATGACGGCGAGAGCGAGCCGAAAGGGCGCCTCGGGGCGAAACAAAAATATCCCACGCTCCGCTCTGTTCAACGCGTTGCGCGGATACGTTGAACGAATCCCCGCCTCGTGCGTCAAACGGCTCCGATGATTGTCAGGCTGGGGGGCGTTCGCCGCGACACCGATGCGGGTCGGCCCCCTCGGGCGGTGGGCTCTTGCCCATGGCGCCGCTCTGGCCGGCTACGACCGCCTGTGGGTGATGTGTGGGTAGTCTGTGGTTGATTTGACTACCGCCCGTCAACTTTTTGAGAAGCACCCGAGAAGCAGCCGAGGCTGAATCGGCCTGGATTCCGCCGCAATTTGAGCATGAGCTCGATCATTGATGGGATTTGAGGCGATTTTGATCCCGGCAAAGGAAGAAGTGAGAGGGCGCCGAAAAAGACCACCGGCGGGTAGCGACGCACTTCCGGGGTGTCCGGCTTTCGTACCGAGATTCGCACCGATCTTGCGGACGGCCCGGAGAGCCGGTCCCTGCCTTGCGCGACGCCGCGGCCACGCCACTTATCGCTCGGATCGCGCACGTCCGGCCGGCGGAGCGCCCACCGTGATCAAGACAACGCCACGCCGGCGAACGTCGGCGCGAAATTCTCCGGCGACGACGCCGAGTTCCTGGTGGCGCCAGACATCGCGCACCGGTTGCGATCCGGCGAGCCCGAGGTCGCTCCACTTCGCGGTCACGGTCAACGGAGTTTCGCCGGCGTTGCACAAGCCGACCGCCTTGCGACCGTCGGCCAGATCCTTGACCAGGAGAAACGCGTCGTCCCCGAGGCGCACGACGCGGGCGCATTGGCCGAGCTGATCCTGGTTCACGGCGATGACCTCGGGATTGCAGAGGACGTTGAGCGTGAATTCGTCGAGACGGCTCATGTCGCCGCTGAAGAAGAGTGGCGAAGCCATCAGCGCCCAGAGCGACATGAACGAGTACTGCTCGGTGGGCGTGAGCGCGCACGGCTCCGGGATGCCCTCGCCGCGGGCGTTTCCGATGTAACCAATCTGGATGTAGTCGGGATCGTTCCACGCGCCGGGTTTTTGCCAGTCGCGATGTTCGCAGTTTTTCAGCGCGACTTCGAAAATCCGGTCGAGCTCGAAGCCGAGATCGCCGGCGGTGCGCCACGAGTGCCCGCCCACCTCGGCGCCCCATTTCCAGACATCGCCCATGCCATACTGGCAGAGGTTGAAGACGATGTCCCGCGGCTGTTGGCACAGCAGGTCGCCCATGAGCCGGTAGGGCTTTTGCATTTCATCGAGCGGAGTCGGCTTGGTCACGACACCGCCGTAGCTGCACCAGTCGTACTTGAGAAAATCAAATCCCCAGTCGGCAAACTGCTTCGCGTCCTGCGCCTCGTGCAGGTACGCGCCGGCGAAACCCGCACAGGTCTTCGGACCGGGCGAGGTGTAGAGACCGGCCTTCAGGCCCTTGGCGTGGATGTAGTCCGCCAGCCCCTTCATGTCGGGAAAATGCGTGTTGGGAATCAGCCCGCCCTTGTCGTCGCGAAACGGCCCAATTCGTCCGGGATCCGGCTTCCGGCGCGCGTCGGGCTCCGCGTTCATCCAGCAATCGTCGAGGTTTACGTAGTCATACCCGACGTCCGCCATTCCGCTGCGGATCATCACGTCGGCCGCTTCCCGCGTCATCGCGTCGGTGATGCGGTTGTAGTGCGTGTACCAGTGATTCCAGCCCATCTGTGGCGTGAGCGAAAGCGTGTCGCCGCTCACCAGTTTGAATGCGCGGGAGGAGTCGCCATGGGTGTTACGGGCGCTGAGCGTGATGGCGTAGTCGCCGCGCGGCGGTGTGGTGCCGGTGATGATACCGGTCGCGGTGTCGAGCCGCAGCGTGGCGGGCAGGTTGCGGGCGGCGAACGTCATCGGTCGCGCGCCCTGCGCGGGGATGCGATAGAGGAACGGATGGCCGGGCCGGGCGCCGTAGACGGCCGGCCCGTTGAGGCGCGGTTCCGGGCCCGGCTTGGGCGTGAGCAAATAGGGCGCCTCAACCGGGGGAACATGCGGAGCCGGCGGCGGGCCGTTCACGCTGAATTTGGCGTCGGCCCAGTCGGCGTGGTCGAAGTTCACGCCGTCGCCGCCGTCGGTCACGAGCAGTTGGAGGAGCTTCACGTCCCGCAGATCAACGTCGATGCGCTTGGCGGCCTGACCGGGTTTCATCAGCCCCGAGCTGAAGACTCGTTTGCCGTCGGCGATGACCTGAAAAACGACCGAGCCGGCGCCTCCGGCGGAATCATCGACGCCAACGCTGGCGGTGAAACGTTCGGAACCGCGTTTGAGCGACAGTCGGTAGGTCGAGGTGGCGTGGGTCCCGACGCCGCGCGTAAAGGTTTGGCCGGCGATGGTCAGGGGCTTCTCGCGCACGGAGCGGTTGAGCTGGGGCCGGCCCCAGCCTTGTCGCATCGACGTGAGATCGAGTGTGTCGAGCCAGACGGTTTCGGCGGCGAGTGCGGCGCCCGTCGCAAGTGCGAGCACGAGCGGTGCAGCCGAATTGCGGGTCCGGCGGAGCCAAACAGGCGAGGGCAGGTTCATGGCGTGACGGCGACGATGTCGTAGATTTCGAGGCGGGGCAGGGTGACTTTGATTTCCCCGTCGCGATAGGTGAACGGCAGCGAACGCGAGCCGGGCTCGATCGTGACACGCGCGGGCTTTTTCGGCACACGAATCGTGATCGCGAGCGGGCCGAGCGGTGTCACCGCGTCGAGGATCGGTTCCGTCGCGTGCCCGCCCGAGGTGTTGACGAGGTGGACGAGTAGCTTCCCGTGGTTGCGCGCGGTGACGACGTCGACGTCGGGAGACCCTGAGACTTCGGTGAGCGGTCGGGGGAAGAGTTCGCGGGTGAGGGCAAGGAGGAGTTCCCGCACCGCGGCCGGATGGTCCTTGGCGTAGATTTGCGCCGCGGTGAAATGGACGGCGGCAATCGTGCCGCGTCCGATGGCGGTGATCGACGCGGCGGGTTGGGACGGCGAGTCGGGTGACTTGGTGGCGCGCAGCTGGCCGACCACGCGGGTCTTGGCGCCGAGGGTGACGTCATGCCAGCGACCGGTGAGCTCGGTTGCGCCGCTCGGTTGGGTCAATTGAAACGCCGCCGCGGGCCGAACGTCGCCCTTCGTGGTGAGGCCGAGTTCGCGTTCGAACAGCTTGACTGAGCCGGGGCCGATGAGGAGCAGGTGGCCGCCGTCCCGTGCGTAGGCCGCGAGTTGGTCGCAGAATTTGGGCGCGAGAGTGTCGCATTCCGGCACGACGATGACCGGGTACTGGCCGAGGCGGCCGGTGAGATGATGCTCGCCGAGCACCTCGACGGATTGCTGGCTTTCGAGGAGCGGGAGGAGGGCGCCGCGGACGCGCGAGAGATTCCGCGAGAAGAGACCGTTGGCGCGGTGATAATTGTCGTCGGTGGAAAATAGCACCGCGATCTGGGGCACGGCTTCCGAGTGATGGCAGACGGCCTGGCGCTCCCGGCAGAATTTTGCGACGTCGGCCATCACAGGCATCTGGTCGTCGGTGATCGAGCCGTCGCGTTTTTGTTTGAAATACGCCTGGAATCCGCCGCCGAGTGCGAGTACGACGGCCGCCTCGCGCTGCAATTGCACGGCGGTTTTTTGGGTGTTTTGGCCTGGTGCCGTCGTGGCCTTTCGGGAAAAACTCCAGGCCATCAAGTCCCACGGCACGCCCTGGCGCGCGAGATAGCGTCCGGCGATGCGGGCGGAGTTGACGCTGTCGTCAGGCGAATAGTCGCCGGAGAGAAAATCCACCGGCGCATTCACCGCCTCGGGCATGTGGTCCGTGTAGGCCCAGTTGCTGCAGATCTGGAACGACGGATTGGTTTTCTTCACCTCCGCAATGTAGTGCCGGAGATAGTTCCGGAATGCCTCCCGATGAAACTCAAGGAACTCGTACCAATGGGGCTCGCCCGCCTTTCGTGGCACGGTGGTGATGCCAGTTGCCTTTCTGAACGCTTCCAAGGCGGGCTCGCTGTAGTCGGGGACCGAGGCCCAGCACTCGCCGTCGGTCCAGACGCCGTCGACTCCGTAAGCACCCGCGAGTTCGCGCAGCTGGGGGATGAGCAATTGTTCCGCGTAGGGGCCCCAGAACGAGGTGGCGCGGGCGTTGGGTTTGCCGTTGGCGTCGATCGCGGCCCAGCCGGGAGTCTTGATCGCGTGCATGTCGAATACCCCCGAATAGTGCATGAAGAGGCCGACGCCGCGCGCGGCGGTCGCATCGCGCCACACCCGCAAGGGATCGCCCACAAACCCGGGCACGGGATTGCCGACCTTGGTGGGGTAGCTCGAGTATCCCGGGTGGCCCTTGCAATCGATCTGGAGATAGTCGGGGTGCACGAGGTCGATGATGCGATCGACCATCGCGCGCGTGGTGTTCTTGCCGACCTCCTTGCAATCGGGACCGGCGTGAAAATCGAAATGGATGCCGAGAAAACTGTCGGCGCGACGGAGGCGGGGAGGGGGTTGTGCGGCAAAGGCGGAAGCGAAGACACAGGTTGCGAGAAGCCATCGGGTGGCAGCGCTTGTCACGGCTGGAGATAAAACGAGTACGGAGGTGCGATTCATGGAGGAGGGGGCAATCTCACGTTGAGGGGTGTTCAAAGTGTGGCTGCGAGCGCCAGCGAGTGGATTAGGGCAAGCGTCCACTCGCTGGCGCTCGCAGCTACGAGTTTTGGCCAGAGCAGGATTTCAAGGGAGATTGGGTAAACTGGGCTGAATTTCAGTGGGTGGTGATCGGGTGTTCGCGCGCGCCTTCGGCCTCGGTAATTGGCCAGCTCGCGCGATCGGCGCTGGAGTACGGGCCGATTTTTTCCACCGGGATCGGTTGGAATCCGAGCGCGAAGGCCGGTGAGTCGGGCTTGAGCCGATAGTCGTCGTGCGCGGGATCGACGAACTTGGGATCGGCGATGACGGAATGTTGATCCATGCCGGCGGCCTGCCACGCGGCCCACTCGTCGAGGCCGGGAGCCTTCTGACCTGTGCGCAGCGGCTGGCCGGCATGCCAGATTAGGTTTCGATCGATGGAATTGTGGCTGAAGGAAAAATTGCGCGGGGCGACATAGGCCGCCGCGGGGTTGCTCCAGTAGAGGATGTTTTTCGAAAACGTGTTGCCTGCCATGATGGTGTGGTCCGGCAGCACGGCATCGCGCGGGTGCAGGTCCATGTGCGGCATCGCGCGCCAGACCGGCTGGCCGATGACCCGGTCGTAGGCCTGGATCATCGTGGGCGAGTGCGTCGTCCAGTAACGGTGCTTGTCCGTCCAGCCGCTGAGCTGGATCTGCTGCTGGGTGCCGTCGATGAAGATGTTGTTTTCGACGGTGTTGTCGCGACCGTTGTGGAGGTGGATCAGACCGCGGACGGCGCGGGCGACGATGTTGCCATGGACGGTCACACCGCCGGTGTTGTCGTCGAGGTAGACGCCCCAGGCGAAGTGCGGCGACACCCACTTTCCTTTCTCGAAGCCGAAGCCGAGCATGTCGTGGAAGAAATTGTAGCGGATGACGGAGCCGCGGGCGCCGAGCCAGTCGCGGCCACCGGTGTAGATCGCGCCGGTGTCGGCTGTCTCCAGATTCACGTGACGCACGTGGTTGTACTCGATCACGTGGTTGTTGCCCATGAACTGAATCGCGAAACGCGGGCAGTCGTGGATGAGATTGTGCGCGGCGCGCTGGCCGACGCCGTGAAGCGAGACGCCCACGCCTTGTTTGTAGAGGACGCCGGTGTGGTGGATGTAGTTGTTGTCGGCGAAATTTCCGGCGGAGGTCAGGGTCTTCTGGTCGCCGCCGCTGAGGCCGATGGCGCTGGCGCCGATGTGGTGGAGATCGCAACCCACGACGCCATTGGCGGTGCCGCCGTCGATTTGGACGCCATTGCCGCGATAATCGCCGACGTTGCGGATGGTCGAGGCGACAATCGTGCACGCCGTCGTGCCCTTGAGCGTGATGGCGGTGCCCTCGCAGCCTTCGAAGACGAAGCCGCGGAAGCTCAGGTGGGCGGTGCCGGTGCCGAGTTCCAGGAGCGTGCGCAGCGCCGGAGCGAACACGGTGCGGAGATCGGCGCCGTCGGGCGGCCAGAAATAGAGGGTCGCCGTCTTCGTATCGAGATACCACTCGCCCGGAGCGTCGAGTTCCTCGCGAACGTTGCGGACATAGTAGCGATCACCGGGGCGGATCGCGTATGAGCAATCGGCGGCGAGCGTGATGGTGCGCGTAGCGGGATCGCGAGTGGCGATGCGGACGACGTTGTTCCACCAATTGTAGCGCGGAAAAACCATCACCTCGGCCTCGTCCGGCCGCGCCCAGTTGCGGGCATCCGCCTCGGCATAATGGAACGTGCGTTTGTCCTCGCCGGGCACCTCGGTGTACATCGGCACGGGTTTTCCCTCCACGTATGCCCAGCCGCCGCCGTAGGGATTTTGCGGGTCGTAGTTTGGATATCGGGCCAGCACCTGCTGGCGACCGTCGCAGAGCAGCATGCGAAAATTCACGCCCTTGAAACCCTGCGCACCGACGTCCGCCTTCAGGATTTTGCCCTCGGACGGAGTGAAGCCGGTGATGGGCCGGCCGCCCAGAATCAATGGTCGCTCGTCGCGGTATCCGCGCCAGACGACGGGGGCGGCGGCCGTGCCGGAGTCGCGCGCGTCGAATTGGAGGGGCCGCGTCAGGGCGAACCGGCCCGCGCGAACGTGCACGGTGACAGGCTCGCTGCTTTTTCCGGTGCCGTGCAGACGGCGGACTTCGTCGCGGGCGTGTTCGAGCGTGGCGAAGGGGCCGTCGCTGCGGGGGGCATTGGCGTCAGCCAGACGGCCAGACCAGGCGTCGTTGCCGGTCGGCGACACGTGGAGGTCGAGGGCGCGGGCGTGGGCGGCGAAAACGCCACCGATCACGAGGGCGGACAACCAGGCGCGGATGGTCGGGAAGGGCGAATTCATGGTGGAACAGATGCAGCGGGGCAGTACCACGGCCCCGCCGGGGCGGAAGGTGGCAGGTCGGGAGTCTAGCGGCTGCCGGGGCGCGGTGGCTGCGCAGATTTTGCGAGAATCGTGCCAGGAGTTTTCAGTCGCTTTGCGGGCCCGGTCCGTCTTTACCGTTCTCACACCCTCAAATTCCTATGCGCTTCCTTAGTCTGACGTTTCTCACCCTTGCCCTTGTCCTCACCCGCTCCTCCGCGGCCGAAGCCCCGAAACCGCTCCGCGCCCTGCTCGTGATCGGCGGATGCTGCCACGAGTACGCGGCGCAAAAGGATATCCTGAAGGAGGGCCTGGAAAAGCGGATCAACGTCAAGATCGACATCGCCTACTCGGCCGACAAGACCACGTCGCCGGCGCTGCCCATTTTGGGGAACCCCGACTATGCGAAGGGCTACGACCTCGTGATTCACGATGAGTGCAGCGCCGACATCAAGGATCCGGCCCTGATCGCGGGCGTGCTGGCCCCGCACCGCGCCGGCCTTCCGGGCGTGAATTTGCATTGCGCGATGCACAGCTACCGCATCGGGCCGCCGGCGACTCCGGCCGACGCCGGCAGCGAACGCGCGGCGTGGTTCGAGTATCTCGGGATTCAGTCGAGCGCGCACGGCCCCAAGCTGCCGATCGCGGTGAGTTTCGCCGCCGGCAAGGGCCCGATCGTGAAGGGCTTTGCCGATTGGACGACGGGAAATGAGGAGCTCTACAACAACATCAAAATTTTCCCGACGGCGACCGCGCTGGTGCACGGCAAGCAGGTCGTGAAGGAAAAGGAAAACGACTACGTCGTCGTGTGGACGAACGACTACAAGGGCACGCGCGTCTTCAGCACGACGCTTGGGCACATGAGCGAGACGGTCGCCGATACGCGTTATCTCGACCTCGTCGCCCGCGGCGTGCTCTGGGCCTGCAAGAAGCTCGACGACTCCGGCAAGCCCGCCAAAGGCTATGGTCCGGCGAAGGCGAAGTGACGCGAAGCCGGCGTGAGCCTATTTTTCCGGTAGCACGCTGGCGCCGGTGATCTTGAACGCGAATGCATAGCGGCACGGCGCCTCGTCCGGCCCCAGCGCCGGGGTTGTGATCGTGAGGGTGTTCCCTGAGACGGAAGTCTTCAGGGCGCCCGGGACGCCGAGCATCGTCACTGAGGCGCCGGCCGGGACCTGCACGTCGCGGAGCACGAGCTTCTCGCCGGGCCAGCCGATGCTGATCGCGTAGAGCGCGTCGGGCTTTTTCGTGAAGAACACTTGTTTCACCGCAGCGCCGTTGCGGGGGTTCTGGCCGACCTGATCGAGGAGGTTGTACTTCACCTTGTACTCACCGTACTCCTGCTTCTGGCGGCTGCCCTCGGTCCATTGGGCGGAGCGTCCGGCGAAGCGCGTGCCGTAGATCGCCTCGCCGTTGACCTTGAGCCAGTCGCCGATTTCGAGGAGGCGCTGCTCCATCAGCGGCGGAATCGTGCCGTCGGCGGCGGGCCCGATGTCGAGGAGGAGGTTGCCCCCGCGGCTCACCAGGTCGATCAACACCAGGACAAATTCTCGGGTGGTCTTGTAGTCGTCGTAACGCTCGGCGCGGTTGAGTCCGTAGGAGTAGGCCATGCCGCGGCTCTCCTCCCAGGGGTGCGTGCCGTCCTGCATTCCCGCGGCGTATTCGGTGGTGTAGTACCCGCCGTGCTTGTGGCGGCTGTCCTTGCCCCAGCGGTCGTTGATCACGACCTCGTTTTTCGACGGTGACTCGTTGAAGAGCCAGGCGAGCAGTTCCTCGCTCTTCCAGTCCTTCGATTGCATGTCCCATTCGCCGTCGGCGAAGATGATTGCGGGCGCGTAGCGGGAGACGACGTCCTTGAACTGCGGCGTCATGTGTTCGGTGACATAGCGCGCCCGGTCTTTCAGCCAGAGCGGATTGAACCACTCGTAGAGCGAGTAATAGAAGCCGAATTTCATCCCCTGGGCGCGGGTGGCATCGGCGAGTTCGCCCATGAGGTCGCGCTTGGGGCCGATCTCAAGGGCGTTCCACGGGCGGCCCCATGTCCGGCTGGCCTCGGCGCTGGGCCAGAGTGCAAAGCCTTCATGGTGCTTCGAGGTGGGCACGACATACTTGATGCCGGCGCGCGCGAAGACGTCAGCCCATTGCTTGGCGTCGAACAGCTCGGCGGTGAACTGTGGCGCGAAATCCATGTAGTTGAAATTGGTGCCGTAGTGCTTGGCGTGATGATCCCGCCACATCGTCTCCTTGGGGTTGGTGCTGATGATGCGCCGCCAGTACCATTCGGCGTACTCACCGTGTTTGCCCCACGCCGGCACGGAGTAGACGCCCCAGTGGATGAACACGCCAAACTTCGCGTCGAGGAACCAATCGGGCGTCGGCCGCGCGTCGAGCGAGGCCCAGTTGGCTTCAAATTTCTTCTTCGTGTCCGCGGCGCGCGCGGCGGGGGCTGCAATTGTGAAAACAAGCGCGACGAGAGCGAGCAGGAGAGCGGAGCGTCGATGTGGCATGGCTTTGGAAGGGAGGGGTTCGGCTCACTTTATGAGAGCGCACCGAGGATGGCTACGCGGATTTTGCGCGAAGCTCAGCGGCGACGCGAGCCCGACGGGAGAGACTTCAAAGGGGGCAGCTTGAGGAGAGGAATATTTCTTGTCGGAAGCAGGCTCCGTTTCCTGGTTACCGCGGCCGCGTAGCGCCGTTGCCATTTTCCGACGTCCACGGCCTGGCCCGCCATCCAAGGCATTATTACAACACGCTTGATGAAACTCCACTTCGCCTTACCTTGGCCCGGATGAACACGTTGATCTCTGCCCGTGGCCAAACGGTCGTTCCGAGCGCCCTGCGGCGCAAATACGACCTCCGGGAAAACTCCCGGCTCGCTTGGATCGATGACGGCACCAGCATTCGGGTGGTCCCGCTCGGCGTCGGGACGGGAAAATTCGGCCGCGGTCTCGCCAAGGGACTCGGTCTCTCCCAGCGTCTGCTCGCTAACCGCCGGACCGACCGCGCCCGTGAAAAACGCTCCGGCACTACTTGATACGTCCGCCCTGCTCGCGCTGCTCGAGGATGAGCCGGGCGCGGCGGAGGTGGAGCGCCGCCTGGAGATCGCGGAAACGGGCGAAAGCGAGGTGTTCGCCAGTTTCGCCAGCCTGACGGAAGTCTACTACGTCACCCACCAGGAACACGGCGCACAGCGGGCGGCCGAGTTTTGTGCAATCATCCAAGGTTGGCCGGTGACGTTTGTCTTTCCCGACGAGGCGCTCTGTCTCGCCGCCGGCCGGCTGAAAGCGATGCATGCCATTTCATTTGCTGACGCCTTCGTCGCGGCCTCGGCGCAACAACTCGGTGCCGAATTGATTCACAAGGATCCTGAATACGAATCCTTGGCGGACGTCCTCAAGCTGACCCCGCTGCCCTACAAGCCCCGCAGGAAAGCGTAGGCCGGCGCGTGGTCGCGGAAGCTTCCGCGAGCAAAGGCCTCGGCGTTCCCGGACCCGGTGCTATTTCCCGTCAGTGTTGCTTGTGCATCGTTCCGGCCGGCGCCGCCGCCGGTGCGGCGGCGGGCGGATTGGCCGCGAGCCAGGCGTCGGGATCCTCCGCGACGATCAGCTTGCCCCACATGATCGTCCAGTGGCCCGGGAACGTGCAGACGAATTCATACGTGCCGGGCTCCTTTGGTGCAGTCACGCGGAGGCGTTCCTTTTGGCCGGGTTCGAGCATCTTGGTGGCGGCCAGCACCGCCTTGTGGTCGGGCACGTAGAGGCGGCCGTCCTTGTCCGGGGTGGCCGGCATTGTCATGGCGGCGGTACCAATCGCCTCCCGCATGCCGGGGGTGATGACGACGAGGTTGTGCGGCATCACGTCGGTGTTCTCAAAGATGATCTCGAACGGTTTGCCGGCTTCGACGACGAGTTGGGTCACATCGAAACGCATCTGTTCGCGCACGGTCTTGACGGCGAAGACACTTACGCCGAGTTCGCGCAGCGTCTTGCGCATCCGGGTGCCTTCCTCGGTCGGCAGCAGCGGGACGAGGTCGTTGCCCAGCTGTACGGTCTCGACATAATCCTGATTCGTCCGTCGCGAGACAGGAACGGCCTTGGCGTAGAGCAGGAGATCGGCGGCGAGTGGCGCCGCTTCGGGCGCGGTCCAGGCGGTGCGGGGCACCTGCAGCAGGGCACGCACGATGACTGCGCGCTGGATGCCGGCGACGAATTCCTGGGCGAGAAGGGCGAAGATCGCGGTGGCATTGGCGTCGCCAAGCAGGGGAAGCGCCCGCAGCGCCGCGGTGCGCACGTTGCCCGCGAGTTTCGGCGCGTCGGGGGCGAAGAGCGCGGAAACTAGTGGGAATAGCTGCGTGCGCAGTGCGCCGTCGCCGATGAGCGTGATGGCGTCGAGCAGCATCGCGCGGGAATCGGTGCTGCCATCCGTCATCGCCCAGGTGTCGGCCGGCGAACCCTCCATCACAACGCGGGCGGCGAGGCCGGCGCGGCGCACCGGGGCCAGCGAATGATCCTTTGACGCCATGCGGCGGATGGTCTCCGCGATTTTTTCGAGTTCGGCGCGGGAGGAACTGGCGAGCAGCCGGCCGAGTTCCTCGGAGGCACCGGTGTCCTTGCCACGTTCGTCCATCCGCACGAGGGCGGCGGCGATTTCGGTTTCACGGGAGGATTTTCGGATCTGGGCCAGTCCGGTGAGGGCGGCGTCGCGCGTGGCGGCGTCCATGCCCTTGCGTTCGATTTGTGCAATAAACACGGGTTCGAGGGCCGGCGCCTTGGCGAGGTCGGCGTTGCTCATCCGGCCGAGCACGAATTGCAACGCGCGTGGATCTGTCACGTCGGCCGGCGAGGGAGACAGGGCGCGCATGGTTTCCTCCATGGTGTAGTTGATGTAGTAGTCCGTCTCGTGGTTGAGCACCTCGAGGGCAACGGCGAGGGCCGGCTTGCCCTTGAAGAAACTGGCGGCGCGCACCGCCTCCAGGCGTACGAGGGGATGTTCGTCCTTGGCCTGGGCCAGCAGCAACTCGACCGCCCCGGGAACGCGGTCGCGCCAGTAGCAAAGAACGCGGGTGGCGGCGGCGCGGGCCTGCGGTTCGGGGGAACGAAGCTGGCGCGTGAGCAGCGGCACGTTGACGACGTTGAGCCATTGATGAACCCAAAGCGCCTCGGTGAGCAGGTATTGGTAGTCGGCGTCGGCGGAGTTGAGACCCTCCACCCAGCGACTGACCGCCGCGGTGACCGCGGTGGCGGGGCGCGTGGCGAGTTCCTGCTTGGCGCGGATGCGCGTGCGCTGCTCGGGGAGCCGGAGCACCTCAAGGAGCTTCTCCACCGGCTCGCCGGCAATCGCGGTGAGCGGCACGAGCGGCCGTGCTGGATACGTGACGCGCCAGATGCGGGCGTGCGAGCTGTCGCGCAGCGGATCGCGAATCGAGTACTGCATGTGGCCGATCAGCGCCTCCTGCCAGTCGGTGATGTAAAGAGCGCCGTCGGGGCCGAACTCCATGTCCACCGGGCGGAAATTCACATCGTCGCTCAGCAGGAGCGGTTCGATTTCCTTGCCCTCGAAGCCGCTGCCGACGGCGGTGACCGTGTGCTGGAGGACGCCCTGTACGCCGATGGTGTTGTTGAGGAGAAACAGCCCCTGCGCCTCGTCGGGGAAGTGTCGGCTGGTGACAAATTCGCAACCGCTCGTCGGGCGCACGCGCTTGGGGAAAAACTGCTTCATCGTTGGATGCTTGTCGGGGTAGGGCAGCTGGCCGGAGAACGCCGTCGCGAAGTAGTTGGCGCCGCCCGAGGAGTCAGAGATGAAGCACTGGCCCCACCGGTCGAAGGTGATGCCGTGCGGGTTGGCGTAGCTGTAGCTCACGAAGACATCGAGTTTCTGCGCGAAGGGCTCGTAGCGATACGTGCCGGCGTTCTTGCAGCGGACCGGACCGTAGGGCGTCTCAATCTGCGTGTGCTGAAAGGTCCCTTCTTGGAAATAGAGCGCGCCGCCCGGGTCGAAGGTGAACTGGTTGATCACGTGGTGGCTGTCGGCGGAGTCGAAGCCGCTGAGGAGAATTTCCCGGATGTCTGCTCGGTCGTCGCCGTCGGTGTCCTTGAGAAACAGCAGCTCGCGCTGGCCGCTCACGATCACGCCGCCGTTGAAGAATTCGAATCCGATCGGGAGGTGGAGGCCGTCGGCAAACACCTTGAGCTGGTCGGCCTTCCCATCGTGATCGGTGTCGGTGAGGATGACGAGCTTGTCGTTCATCGTGTCGCCCGGACGCCATTGCGGGTAGGTCGGCATGGTGGCGACCCAGAGGCGGCCCTTGGCGTCGAAGGCGGTGGCGACGGCGTTGCCCAGTTCGGGGAACTGTTCCTCGGAGGCGAAGAGGTTGACCTCGTAGCCGGGCGCGAGCTTGAAGCTCTTCAGCGTCTCGGCGGACGGGCGAATCGTGGCGGAGCTGCCCTCGGCCGTCTTGCTGGTCTGGCCGGTGTTGGCGCCGGCATCCGTCTTTCGGTTTACGCCGAAGGACGTGACGACCGGGAGGAATTGCGGGAGGTTGGAGTCGTTGACCGGGCCGCTGGCGCCGCCGTCACGCGCGAGGGTCCACACGCGTTGATCGCGGTTGGCTGCCATTACGTCGAGCACCTCGCGTTCGCGCTCCATCACATCGCGGTTGGTCTGCGCGCCGTCGGCGAACTTGAGGCCCGACCGACCACCGTAAACATAATAGGAGTCGACGATGCGGTAGCGGTGATACCAATGGAAATTCTTGTCCGCGATGGCGGTACGCAGGCTTTCATTGACGGTGCGACGCGGGCCGTTTTCACCGAAGAGTGCGCGGTCGAGAATTGGCGCGAAGGCGGCCTCGCCCGCGGGATTCAGGTGCACGCCGTTGATGGTGAGAGGATCCTTGTTTTCGGCGAAGAGGCGGAGGGTCGGCTGAAACACGTCCGCGAAAGCGACTCCGTGCTTGGCTGCGACCTCGCGCATTGCCGTCGTGTAAAGTTCGAGGTTGCGGTTGTTCGCGGCGCCATCGGGGAGGTGGGGATTGCGAAGATTTTCATGAGCGATCGGCGACACGAGCGCGACGCGCGGCGCGCCTTTTCCGCTGTAATTGGCCTTCAGCGTCGTCTCCAGCCAGGTGTCGAGATCGCGTTTGAAGGATTCAAGTCCGGCGGGACCGGCGAAGGATTCGTTGAAGCCGAAAAAGGCGATGACGATGTCGGCCTTGCTGAACGTGAGGTGCTGCTCGGGTTCGCCAAAGCCCTCGGCACGCGGGCGCAGCACGACCTCGTCAGCGGGCCAGGCGAGGTTGCGCACGACGAGTTGGTGACCCGGGAATCGTTGATGGAGCAGAGATTCCCAGTGGTTGAAGTGCTGCAGTCGCTCCGCGAGCGTATTGCCGATCAGGCAGATGTGGTCGCCCTCGCGGACCTCAAGGGCGCGGGGAGAGGCCGCCGACAGGGCCGTCGCGGAAGCAATCAGTGCGACGAAGGCAAGGAACAGGGGTGAACGCATGATAAGTTGAATAAGAGGGCGACTGGGGCAGTGTGGCAAGCGGCCGCGTGGCCGTTGCGTCCGATAAGTCTACTCCGAACCTCCGGAGCTGAGGATGATGATTTCAGGGAGAGTGATGGAGATAATCGGCCGCCGCCGGGAGATGCGTCTCATCGCGCCCGCGTCCGCAAACCAGTGGACAACGCGGGCCGGGTGATTGAACTGCATCGTTTCCCGATGAAATTCGTTTCCGCGCTCCTCCTTGGTTTCCTGTTGTGTTTGCCCTCGGTGCGCTGCGCCACGGAGGAGGAGTTTCCGCTGGTTGCCGCGCAGGAATGCCGGCCGCGCGGCGGATGGCCGAACTTTCTGGCCAAGGCCGGGACGCCCGGCGCCGAGGTGCGCATTGCGTATTTCGGCGGGTCGATCACGGCGCAGGAGGGTTGGCGCCCGAAGACGCTCGCCTATTTTCAAAAGACCTTTCCCCAGGCAAAGTTCATCGCCATCAACGCCGCCATCGGTGGAACCGGCTCCGACCTCGGCGTGTGCCGCGTGCAGCAGGACGTGCTCGATCGGAAACCCGATCTGGTCCTGGTGGAGTTTGCGGTGAACGACGGCGGCGCCACGCCCGCGCAGATTTTCCGCTGCATGGAGGGCATCGTCCGTCAGACGTGGCGCGCATTCCCCGAGTGTGACATGGGCTTCGTCTATACGCTCACCGAGTCGCTGGCGCCGGCGATGCTCGACGGAAAGTTCCAGCGTTCGGCCAGTGCGATGGAGCGGATTGCCGACCACTATGGCATTCCGACAATTCACCTCGCGATGGAAGTGGTCCGTCTCGCCAGGGCGGGACGCCTGATCTGGAAGTCGCCGCTGCCGAAGACTGATGCCGAGAAGCAGGCGTTGGGGGACAAGTTCGTCTTTGCCCCCGACGCGGTGCATCCCCATCCGGAAACGGGACATGAACTTTATCTGCAGGCTGTCGTGCGCTCGCTCGATCCGATCCGCGCCGCTTCCCATGCGCCCGGACGGCACGCCCTGCCCGCGCCCCACACTGCGGACAATTACGAAAAGGCCCGCCTTGTGCCGATTACCGCCGCGCACTTGTCGTCGGGTTTCGCCCTGCCCGATTTGAAGACGGATGCGTTTGCCAAACGTTGGGCCAACCGCCTGCCGGTGCTCGGCCGGGCGACGCAGGCTGGAGAGCGCGTCACGTTCAAGTTCAAGGGCACGCGCTGCGCGATATACGACGTGATTGGGCCGGATTCCGGTCAGGTTCGGGTCACCTTGGATGATCGGCCGCCTGAGGTGCGTCCGCGTTTCGACTCCTATTGCACCTATCACCGATTGAGTGCGTTTTTGGTTGGCACAGAATTACCGGACGCCGTGCACACGGTAATGATCGAGGTAATGGGTGAAGCGCCGGACAAGGCGAAGATTCTCTCCCAGCGCAATCAGACGATCGATGATCCGAAGCGCTTCGAGGCGCTCGCCTTTCACCCGGGAGCGATCCTGCTCGTTGGCGAGATTGTCGAGTAGGGAGCGTGGCGCGCCCGGGCACACCGCGCCGCCGGAAATGGCGGTCAGCGGCTAGATTCGATGAGGTTTTTCTCGTCCCTTACTTAGAACCGGATTTTCCGAGAGCGGCGATCTGGCGTTGCGCCGCAGCGGAGACGTTAGCGGTGGGTTGCGCACGAACGACGGCGTCCAGCAGTTCGCGAGCGACGGCAGGATTTCCTTCTTTGGCAAGATGCCCCGCGGCCACGAGCGACGCATGGGCTGCTGGGAGACGCAGGTCGGCGGGACCGTCGGAGAGCAACTTCCGCAGCGTCTTGGCCGCGTCGCGGTTCGCGATCATTCCGAGAGAAGCGACTGCCTCCTCGGCCACACCGCGCTTTGGATCAAGGGCCAGAGCCTGGAGGTCGGACACCGCGGCGGACTCGCGGCGCACGCCGAGCGAGTTCACGACTCCGGCCAGGAATCGGCCGTTGAGGCCGGGCAGCGCGCTGCGCAGCGCTGCACCGGCGGCGGGTGTCTTGATCCCTTCGAGCCCGCTGCGGGCATAGTCGGCGAGATGTTCCTGGTTGAGCAGCGCCGCGAGGGCCGGCACCGCGGCGGGGCCGCCGACGTCACCGAGTTCCTGACACGCGCGGGCCTTTTCATGCAGCTCGGCGCCGGAGGCGAGCACGGCCAGCGCCGCCGACTCCGAGGACACGGCCGCCGTCCCCGGGCTCGCCAATGCCACCATCAACACGGCCGGAATGAGAGTTCGAAGGAGTTTCATAGGATGACCGCAGGATTTGGTTTCAGGCATGCCACGGTGCGCGGCGGGCGCGACTGCACATGCGATTGGCGTCGGCGTCGTTTACGAACGTCTCGGCGACTGGATCAAATTGCACCTTGCGACCAAGCCGCCAGCCGATGGAGGCGGCGTGAGAGATGATGTGGCCGCGGCGCGTGACGTCGGGGTTGGCCGCCGGCTTCGCGCGCGACTTCACGCAATCGAGGAATTCGCGGACGTGCTTGGTGGGATCGGTTCCGTGCATCTCCGCCGGTGCGCCGCCCGCCAGCAGCGAGGGGGAGGAAACTGCGACCTTGCCGGTGTCCGCCGCCTCGACCCAGCCCTCGTCGCCCTCGAACCGTACCGGGCAGGTTCCCGGGACGACCCAATTGCCTTCGCCTTTGAAGCCGGCGAGCCGCATGACGAGTTTCACCCCGTTGGCGTAAAGTCCGTGGATCGTCTGCCCCTCAGCCTCGTAGGAGACCGGTGTGGTGTGATCCATGCTCGCGCCCCATTGGCAAAGATCGACCGTGTGCGCGCCCCATTCGGGTAACGCCGCGCCGCCATGAAAATCGTAGTAACCGCGCCAGCGTCCGTTCACGTACTCCTTGTTATAGGGCCGCCAGGGTGCCGGGCCCAGCCAGCGATCCCAGTCGACGACATCCTTGGACGGCTCGGGTTCCTCCGGCAGCCATTTGTGGCTCTCCTGCAGCGGGAGGATGCCGGCGTGGACCGTGTGGATTTTGCCGAGCTTGCCGCTGCGCGCCAAATCGGCGGCGAATCGGAAATTGTCCACGTTGCGCCGCTGCGTGCCGGCCTGAAACACCCTCCCGTAACGATTCAACGTATCCGCCAGCTCCTGCGTCTCCTTGATCGTCATGCTGCAGGGCTTCTCGCAATAGATGTCCTTGCCCGCCTTTGCCGCGAGGATGCTCAACAAGGCGTGCCATCGATCACCGGTGGCGATCAGCACGGCGTCGATGTCGGAGCGACCGAGGACCTCATACATGTCCCGGGTCTTCACGCAGTCCTGGTTGTTGTATTGTCGGTTGGCCATCACCCGGACGACTTCGCGGCGCGCCTCCTGAACGTCGGCAATCGCCACAAATTGCACGTCGCTCTGGCTAAGGAAGGCCTTGAGATCCTCGCGTCCGCGCGGGCCGATGCCGATGCCGGCGAGCACGATCCGGTTGCTGGGCGCCACGGCGCCGTTCTTGCCCAGGACCGCGGCGGGAATGATCGTAGGCATGCCAAAGGCCACCGCCGTGGTCTTCAAAAAATGTCGTCGGGTGAATTTCATGGCGCGAAGTCGATGAATACGGGGAGGGTTGATTGAATTCTGACCTCAGGATTTTTCGGGAAGGAAAAACTCCAGGACTCAAGTGATGAGAAGTTGTTTGTGGCGGACCGTTGGGGGCGGTCGTGACGCGTGATACGGCGACATTGTGGCCAAATTCGCGACCAGGGTCTGCGCATGATTTGTCCAACCCGGCGCGTAAACAGTTCGGCGGGGTGTGGTTGCCGGCGGGATTGAGTCCACGCCCCCCGGCGCTGCAAATCGGGGCGAGCTTTCCCGCTCAATCAAAGATCGGATAAAACGTGTTGAACGCCAACTCGCCGAAGTGGCCCGGGTCGTTGAAACGACGATGGCGGTCGAGTCCGCTGATTGCGTCCATTTCGGCACCGCTGAGGGCGAAGTCGAAGATCGCGAGATTTTCGGACAGGCGGGCCGCGCTCTGCGTCTTCGGAATAATCGCGCAGCCGCGTTGCACGCCCCAGCGTAGTACGGTCTGGGCGGGAGTCTTCCCGTGGGCCGCAGCAATGGCCGTCACGACTGGATCGGTCAGCACAGACTCGCTGGTCTTGGCCATTCCGAGCGGCAGGTAGGACGGTGCGCCCAACGGAGAAAAGGCGGTGACAGCGATTTTCTCCTGCTGGCAATAACGGAGCTGGCGGGGTTGGACGAGATACGGGTGCAACTCGAGTTGGTGCACGGCCGGGCGGATCGAGCAACCGGCGAGCAGGTCGCGCAGCATCGAGATGTTGAGGTTGCACACTCCGATGCGCTTCACGAGGCCGGCACGCTGGAGCTCTTCCATCGCGCCCCAGGTGTCGGCGTACGGTACGTCGATGGGCTTCATCGCCGGTTGGGCGGCCTTTGGATCATGAAACCACTCCGGCGGGTAGCGCACGTCGAAGGGCACGTACGCGAGCGCGATCGGGAAATGCACCAGGTAGAGATCGAGCACGTCGAGGCGCAGGTCGCGCAGCGAGCGCTCGCACGCCGCCCGCACGTGCTTCGGCTCGTGGTACGTGTTCCATAATTTGGAGGTCACCCACATGTCCTCGCGCCGGCACCGCCCGTCGCGGAGCGCGGCGGCGAGACCGGCGCCCACCTCGGGCTCGTTGCCGTAGTCACAGGCGCAGTCGAGATGCCGGTAGCCGGCGCGAATCGCGGTCTGCACGAGGCCGGGCGCCTCGGGCTTGGGCAATTTCCAGGTGCCGAGGCCGACGGCGGGAAACAATCCGCCGTCGGGAAGCTTGATTGCGGAGGGGAGAAGCGGGGACGCTGGGGACATGTCGGAAACAGTGGAGGTCAATGCCGCCAAGTCAGGGGAAATTTTTCCGCTGCCCTCAGTCCGCCGTAAATTTCCTCCACGCCGCCATGCTGCGCGTCAGGACCTCGCGCGGCTCGGCCTTGATGTTGTAACCTTGGAATCCAAACGGCCCGGTGTACCCGGTCGCCCGCACCGTGCGGACGAATGCCCCGAGATCGAAGCTGCCGGCGTCGAGCGGCTGGATGAGCCGGTCCCATCCCATGGTTTTCGTCTCGCCCGAGTCGGCCCCGCTGATCGTGACGAACATCAGTCGAGGCAACGCCGCGCGAAGCACCGGCACCGGGTCGCGTTCCGCACCCTCGACCTTCAGCCAGTGGCAGAGATTGAACGTCACGCCGACGTCGGGTCGGTTGATCTTGTCCGCGACGCGCAGGGCGTCCTCGACGCGCGCGAGCCAGAAACCCGTGTGCGGGTAGAGCGCCACCCGCACGCCGTGTGACGCGGCGACCGCGGCGATGGCGCGCACCTCCGCGACGACGAACTCATCGGCCTCCGGCGAAGAGACGGCGTGCGCCTTGCCGTCCGCCTGGTTGACCTTGTTGATCGCGAGCCAGAGCGCCGTGTCCTGGCCCCGCATGGCGGCGAGCCAGGCGCGGAGCTTTTCGTTGGGGGCCGGTTGCGCTGGATCGAGGGTGATAACGTGGTAGCCGTTGAAAAACTTCAACCCGCGCGCCGCCATCGCTGGCGGCATGATCTCGTCGAGCGCGCGGCCGCCGTAACCGTCGTAGCCGAGGTCGCCGATCATCGCCGGCACGACGTCCGGGCCGCCGCGGGCGATATTGTCCATGGCGAAAAACGCGTTCACGGGCGTGAGCCGCACCGCCTGGCCGCCCGCCGCGGGCAGCGCGGCGCGGAGTACCGAAGACGACGTGACGGTCTCGGTGCGAACGCGAGTAACGCCAGTTGTGTCCCCGCTCTCGTAAATTTGCGCGGTGTATTTTCTCCCTGCCGGGAGAAAGGTCAGCGGTGTGGTGAGCGTCCGCGCCTCGTCTCCGGTGATCGTGCCGACGAACCACGCGTCGCCACTGCGGCGCGCGACCGTCGCATGCTCACCGATTTTTCCGGAGACCACACGCGTGTCGTCCCAGACCGTCGGCACGTGATCGAGGAACGCGAGTTCCGGTGCGCCATTGAATTGGTCCGGCCGATCGTACCAATACATCAATTGGAGGGGGCTGTAACCGGTGACAGTGAGCGCGAGCTGGTGGGCGCGGGTGTTTTTCAGCCGCGGGCTGTAGATGCAAATCGTGTAGTCGGCCGGTCCGGCGGGTGCGCGGGTGAAGGGCAGCGTGGCGTTGTGGGTGGCGGTCGGGAAGTGCTCATTGCCCCGCACACCCTCCTGCGTGAGCAGATTGGGATATGTCCGCGTGAAGCCGGAGGGACGGTAGCTGTCGTGGATGTCGACGAGGAGGTGGTGCGCCGCGGCTTTGCGCACGCCCTCGTGGACCCAGTTGGTCCACTCCTGCGCCCCGACGTTGACGAAGCCGAATTTCACTCCCGCCACGCCCCATTTTTCATAGAGCGGAAACAGTGCGTCGATTTGCCGCTCGAGGGCGCGGCGATTGACGTAGAGGAACACGCCGATGCCGTGCTTCTTCCCGTAGGCGATGACGGCGGCGAGATCGAGGCCGGGATGATTGGCCACGTGTCCGACGCGCTTCTGGTCGAGGTGAACCCCGCGCGCGTCGGCGTGGTCGTCATACTCGTGTCCGTACCAGCCGGCGTCGTAGAGAATGTAGCGGAAGCCGTGGGCGACGGCGAAGTCGATGCAGGCGATCCCGCCAGGAGTGGAAAGCGAAACCTCGCGGATTGCCTTGCCGGGTTTGATCCATGAAGTGTCCGCGAGGGCGCAGGGTGGATTCAGGTTCAGGACAAGGTGGTTGCGTTCAAGGAGATCGCCGGGTCGATCCCCGACGATGAAGGCGCGCCAGGGCGTGACCGCAGGTCGCGAAACGGTCGCGGGTCCGGAAAGGGCGCTTGCGAGCGCGCCGGGCGTGAACGGCGACGGCGAGAGCAGCATGCGCGGATAACGGTCGAGCGCGGCCTCGATGAGCGAGGCGAAGCGCCCGTCGGCGAACGCGACCGTGAGCGGGCGTTCGCAATCCTTCTTTATTTTCGCAATCGGCACGCGCACATAGTCGCCCTCGGTGCCGTGCTCTTCGTAGCCCTCGGTGTCGGGAGGAAAGGCAAATTCGGTGCGTTCCGCGGCGAACGTGTGCGTGGCCGGCGCTCCTGGCGCGGAGGGAAACGCATAGCGCAACGCCGCGCCTTCGTCGTAGGCTCGGGCGACGAGGTCAACGCGGGCACCGGTCGGGCGGTGGCGGAGTTCAACGGTGAGTTCGCGAAAACGATCGGGTATGACCGAGCGTTCGCCGTAGACGGGCTTCCACGAGGTGTCTTCGCGGCGATCATGGGTGCCAGCGACTTCGAAGTCGTCGAGGAGGCTCTGGGTTTTTTCCACCGCCTCGAAGCCGAGGCGGGAATCGAGGACCACGGGCCGGCCGTGATGCGTCACGCGATAACGGGGCGTGCCTCGAGCGTCGATTGAAACGACGAGGGAGACTTCGCCGTCGGGCGAGGCGACACGAAATTCGGCGGCGGAGAGGGAAGCGATGAACAATAGACCGACGCACGCACGCAGCAGGGTTTTCATGATGACGACTCCATTTGGCCGCAGACCGGACCTGGTTTCGAGGCAGAAGTGCGCTGGAGACAAATGGTGATTGGAAACTCTGGGTAATGGCGGTCGGATATTTCCCCGTGCCCCCGGTCGAAACCCATGCTCCTCCGCCCTCCGAGCGCCTCCCGCTGCGCACGAAGTTCACGTGGGCGATGGGGTCGCTCGGTGACAATTACGCGGGCAACACGATCAGCCAGCTCAAGGATCCCGTCTACACGGTGGCGTTGGGCGTGCCTCCGGAGTTGGTGGGATGGGCGCTTTCGTTCCCGCGGTTGCTGGACGCGTTCTTCGATCCGATTGTGGGCCATTGGTCCGATCACACGCGGAGTCGCTGGGGCCGGCGGCGGCCGTTTATTTTTGCCGGAGCAATCGCGCTCGGTCTGGCAATGGTGCTGCTCTGGCTGCCGCCGGCGGATCGTGGCTGGAGTCACCGTGAACTTGCTGCCTACTTCCTCGTTGCCACGATGCTATTCTATGCGGCGTACAGCGTCTTCCTCGTGCCGTATCGCGCCCTGGGACTTGAACTGACGCGCGACTATCACGAGCGCACGCGATTGCAGGGATGGGGCATGATGGTGGGGCTCGTCGGTGGCCTCGGCCTGCCTTGGCTCTACAAGTGTGCGCTCGTCGTCGGTGGAGCCGGGCCCGACGGCACGGCTGTTTCGGCGGAGATGATTCTCTCCGGCGCGCGCTGGGTCGGCGCCGGGGTGGGGGCGCTGATTCTCGTTGCGTGCGCGGTTCCGGCGCTGGCCTGCCGGGAGCGAACGGTGACGTCGGACGTCCCGAAGATTTCCCTCGGCCGGGAGCTCGGTGCCACGCTGCGCAACCGGCCCTTCGTGCACATGCTCGGGATGAATTTTTGCGCGACGGTCGGGATGTATTCGCCGGTCACGGTGTCGTTTTTGGTCAGCCTATATTTTCTTTTTCAGGGCAATCAGGATGCGGCGGCGAATCTCACCGGATATATGGGCATGGCTCAGATGCTGGGTTCGCTCGCTGGCGTGCCGGTGAACACCGGCGTGTCGGTGCGGCTCGGCAAACGCGGTGCCGCGCTCGTGGCGCTTGGGCTCGGGGCGATCGGGATTGGTTCGCTGACCTGGACCCTCCTTCCTGCGCATCCGTATTGGGCGTTGGCTTCCCAGTTTCTCATCGGATGGGGCATGCAGGGGGTGTGGTTGATGTCGGCCACAATGAACGCCGACGTCTGCGACAGCGACGAACTGGCGACCGGCCGGCGCCGGGAAGGGCTGTACGGGGCGGTCTTTGCGCTCGAACAGAAGATCGCCTTTGCCGTGGCCGCGGTGCTCGGTGGTTATCTGGTGAGCCGGTGCGGCTACGTGACGAGTGCGACGCCCGCGTCGTCGACACTGCTGCAATTGCGGACGACGCTCATCGTCACTCCACTGGTGGGGCTGGCCCTGGCCGCCGCGATAATTGCATTTTATCCGTTGTCGCGGGCGCGGGTGAGTGAGATCCAGGCGGCGCTGGGTGCACGGCGGCGCGGGCCCGGAGATCGGTAAAGTTTGCGGATTCGATTGCGCTCCGGCGGCACCTTGCGTTTTGGTCACGCATCAACCCATGAGAGCCCGCCTGATCGATGTTGCCGCCCGTGCGGGAGTGGCCCCCAACACCGCTTCGACAATTTTGAACAACCGGCCGGACTCGTGGGCGTCGAAGGAAACCCGGGAGCGTGTACTGACGGCAGCGAAGGAGCTCAATTACCGTCCAAGCAAGGCGGCGCTCGGCGTGCGGCTCGGCCGGTACAAGACCATTGGTCTCGTCGTACCCGATCTGCACAATCCGTTTTATCCCGTGCTGGCGGATTACCTTGACCAGGCGGTCGCCGCGCACGGCTACGATCTCATTCTCGAGCACAGTCGGAACGACCTCGCGGCCGAGCAGCACAGCTTTCAGTCGATCCTCGACCGGCAGGTCGACGGCGTGGCGCTGATTGTGAGCGACCCGGATTTGCACCGGCCCTTTCTCGCCGCGCTTGCCGCGAGCGGCCCGCCGGCGGTGGCGCTGGCGGCCAAGCCCGACGTTGCGCTCCCGGTAGATTCGGTCGTGAGTGATTTTTCCGAGGGGTTCGCGCAGGCGATCGAGCATCTCCTCGTGCTCGGGCACCGGCAGTTCTCATTTCTTTGCGCACTCGCCAAGGGCCAGGATGACGGCAAGCGTCCGGAGCTTTTCCGGAGCATCCTCGGCGCAAAGGGGATTCCGTCGGAGAATATCTCCTTCGTGCGGTGCGAGCACCACATCGCGAGCGCGCGAGACGCGTTTCGCGATCTGCTGCGGCAGACCGGTGCGAAGCGTCCGACCGCGTTGATCGCGTTGAACGATTTGTCCGCGATTGGGGCGATGCGGGCGGCGGCCGACGAAAACCTGATCGTGCCGCGCGATCTTTCGGTCATCGGGGTGGACAATATTCCGCTCGGGGAATTCCTGCCCGTGGCGCTGACGACGATCGCGCAGCCGATCAAGGAAATGGTGGCGCGCACCGCGGCGCTGCTGATTCAGCGGATCGAAGGGGCGGAGTTGCGGCCGCCGTCGCAGACGGTGTTTCCGACGCGGCTCTTGCTGCGGGAAAGCACCAGCCGGCCGCCGAAGGGTCCGGGCGCTGCCGCTCCGTAGGCTTACTGCGAGTAGGCCTTGTAGATGAGCTGGATGGCGTTTGCCCGCCGCACTTCCCCGGTGGACAGGTTGCCATCGTCCATGATTTGATCGATTTTCAACATGACATCCGGGTCCATGTCTCCAGCGAGCGAAGTGAGCACCACGACGCCCTCGTTGGCAGCGGCCAGAGACGTCCGGAGATCGAACGATATCGTCGAATTTGGTCCGAGCGGGCGGCTATAGATCACCGCGGGCAGGTCGGCGGTGAGGAACCCGGCTGGAACCGTGCCGTTGGCGTCTTGATTATAGATGCCCGTGGGCATTCCGGAGTTTTCAAAAATCATCGCCGAGAAAGCGTCTCCGACTTTTTTCAGGTCGTTGGCGGTTCGGGTGGCGGCGGATTTGACACGGGACTGCTTCAGCGCCGGGACCGCCACGGCGGCGAGGAGGCCGATGATCACGACAACAATCATGATTTCGACCAACGTGAAGCCGCGGCGTCGGCGGAGGGAGGAAGGGGCGTGGCCGGCGGCAAGTAGGTGCATGTGATGAGTGTTTTTTTGGGGGATGGTGGCGACCGCCTTTTTTTGCTTCTTCCGGAAAGTTTAGTCATCAGCCGACAAACTTGAACTTGGCTTCATGGAGAGCATACAGGCGGAGCTTGAGGAAATCCTGGTCGCGGAAGCCGAATGCGCTGGAGAGGAGGCCGCG
>CANJIU010000006.1 GCA_947474365.1 Opitutia bacterium
AAGATCCAAGCCATCAAGTCAGACGCGCGGGGCTTCCGCAGCTTCGCCAACTATCGGGCGCGCATCCTCTTTCACTGCGGCAAACTCAGCCTCTTGCCGGATTTGCTCCGTCCCTCGGGCTGCCACTAAGAAACCGGGACAACCCAATTTCCAGATGAACACCGGCAACCGTTTCGGCGGTGAGCCCGGCATCGGTTCCTGGGTGAGCTACGGTCTCGGCACCGAAAATCAGAATTTGCCGAGTTTTATCACGTTGCCGGAGGAAAGTTATCCGCAGGGCGGGGCGGCGAACTGGTCGAATGGTTTTCTCCCCGCCGCGCACCAAGGCACGCCGCTGCGCCCCAAGGGCTCGCCCATTCTCGATCTGTATCCGCCCGCCGGGACGACGCCCGACATGCAACGGGCCAGCCTTGATCTTCTTGCCGATTTGGACCGCGACCACCTCGCCGCGCATCCGGCCGCGGACGATCTCCGCGCCCGCCTCGACAGCTACGAGTTGGCGTTCCGCATGCAGGCACAGGTGCCCGGGTTGCTCGACCTCGGGCAGGAGGACAAACGCACCCTCGAAGCCTACGGCGTCGGCCGCGAACCCACCGATGCTTTTGGCCGCAAATGCCTGCTCGCCCGCCGGCTCATCGAGCGCGGCGTGCGGTTTGTGCAAGTGTGGAGTGGCGGTTGGGACAGCCACAACATGATCGCCAACGCCCATACACAGCGCATCCGCTCCGTCGATCAGCCGATGACCGCACTTATCACCGACTTGAAGCAACGCGGACTCTTCGATTCCACGCTCGTGGTCTGGGGCGGCGAGTTCGGCCGCTCGCCCGACAACAATGCCCGCGCTCGCGATGGCGGTTACGGTCGCGATCACAATGCCAAGGCGATGAATATTGTTTTCGCGGGTGGGGGAGTGCAGGGCGGCCGTTATGTCGGCGCCACGGATGAGATCGGCGAAAAGGCGGCCGATTGCGTTCACCCCGTGCGCGACCTGCATGTCACGCTGCTGCACCTCCTCGGCCTCGACGACAACAAACTCACCTACTTCCACGGCGGCCGCTACAAACAGCTCAGTCAGACGGGCGGGCAGGTCATCAAGGAGGTCGTCGCGTGAATTATTGGGCGTGCTATGTTTTACTCCCATTGGGAATTGTCCCCGGATCGTTTCGGTTGTAATAATTACTCTACCCGATTCCCGCCGGCAAGTGGAGCGCGCACGTCAGCGGAGGCACGGTGATTACCACGGTGCCAAGGCCCTGGCAGCCGCCGGGATCAAACGCAGTATGAGCCGGGCCGGAAATTGTTACTACAACGCCGCCACGCTCAGCTTGCCGTTTTCGACTATATCGAGACGTTCTACAACCCGACGAGGCGCCACAGCTCGCTTGGTTATGTTTCCCCTGTGGTTTTAGAAAAACAACAAACGCTAAACATCAAAGCCGCCTGAATTAGTGTCCATTTTTTCGAGGCAAGCCCAGTGCTCGGGAGATCTTAATGTTTGGAGTATTCTAAGCGATCGATGACTTTCCCGGTATCGTAGAGGAGGGTCTTGGGATAATAAGCCTCGTCAAAGGGGCGGGGGCGCGTCGGTCCACCCCAAGTTGAGCCTTCACGCCGCCCCCACTGCCGGCGCGCCCAGTGCGGGCCGCGCAGCGGATCCCGGGTGCGATTCATCCACAAGAGCAGTGTGTCGAGCAAACGCTCCCGCTGCGGCACGATTGCCAGGTCGTCGATCCGATTTTGAAGTTCGAGAGGATCGGTCGACAGATCGTAAAGTTCGTCCGTATCGAGCAGGTTGATGGCCAGCTTGTAGCGTCCGTCGAAGACAGTGCGCGTGGGTGCGAACGCGCCAAAGCCGTCGTGATCGATTTCGAACCGGTTGAATTCGAGAAAGACCTGATCGTTGGTGCGATGTGCCGGATTGCGCATCTGGGCCAGCAGCGATCGCCCTTGAAGCAGGTCCGGCACCGGCACCCCGAAGAAGTCGAGCAACGTTGGAACCAGATCGATGTGGGAGATCGGTGCCTTGGAAATCGCGCCGGCTGGGGACGCGCCCGGCCAGCGGACGATGAACGGAATGCGAACGATTTCCTCATACATGCAGGGGCCTTTGCCGTAGAGTCCGTGACTGCCGAACATGTCGCCGTGGTCGCTGGTATGGATGACCAAGGCCCCGGGAGTTTCTGCGTCGATTGTCTCCAGCACCCGTCCCACTTGGGAGTCGCAAAAACTGTTGCACCCAAAATGCTGTGGATGCCGCAGGGCGGACGTGTCTCCGGCGCGAACCAAGTGGGACCGATGGGGCGCGGTGTGTCGGGCCCATTCTTGCTGAGAGCGAGGCTTGTTCGAAAGCGAGTCGTCCGCATTGGACACGGGAAAGAGGAATTCCTTGAACGCGCTGGCATAGGGCTCCGGTGCGATGAACGGGTGATGGGGCTCGTCAATCGAAACGATCAGCAAGAACTCCTGATCGCGGTGGGCGCGGATGAATTCCCTCGCGCGTTCGGCGATGCGCCAGGCATGGGTGAATTCGGCGGTGATGCCGTGAGCGGCAACGTCCTTCGGCTCTAGCACCCGCCGCGACAGCGCGCGCGCTTCGTCGTTCGGCAGCGAGTCGAGGTAGTTTCGCCCGTCCATCCAGTAGGCCGGATCCCAGCCGCGCGGGCAACGGCCGTCGCCAAAGTAGTCACTGCCGTCCAGATGCCATTTGCCGATGTAGCCGGTCGCGAAACCGCGATCGCGTAGCCGCTGTCCCAGCGTGGGAATATCCAGGTGGGGCGCCATGTCGTTCCCGAGGACGCCGTTGCTGTGCGGAAAAAGGCCGGTGAGCAGCGCCGAGCGGGCCGGTCCGCAGACCGGGGCGCACGTGTAGGCGCCATCGAATCGCACCCCTTGGGCGGCCAGACGGTCGATGTGCGGCGTGCCGAGGGCCAAATCTGGCCGATAGCACCCGACGCAATTGGCGCCTTGGGTATCGATAAGGAAGAGGACCGTTTGTCGTTTTTCCATGGAAAAGATCGTGTCGGCTTTCACTCGGAGCGCGGATCCCCACCGCCCGGGACGACGGAGGCTTTGCGGACAGACCGCCGATAAAGGGTCGGAGTTTGCTGCGTGATACGCTTGAACAGACGACAGAAATAAAACGGATCCTCGTAGCCCACCAGGCGCGCGATGTTCTCCACCTTGGTATCGGTCGCGGCGAGATATTCGCACGCTTTGGCGACTCTTTGGCGGTTGAAAAAGCTCCGCGGGCTCTGGCCGGTGTGCTTGCGAAACTGCAGGGTGAAATACGCGTGGGACATCCCGGCGCTCGCCGCCAGTTCGTGGATGCTCACGTGGGCGCCGACGTTCTTGCGCATCATCGCGAGCGTGCGCTCGATGCGCGCCCCCGCGGATGCCTGCGGCGCGGAGCGCTGGCAGATCTGCCCGAAGAGATCGCCGAGGAGTTGATGCATCGCCGAGGAGGCCTGAACCAGGTTCTTGTAGGCCTGGCCCTCCTGGAAGGTGCCGAGGATTTTTTCGAAGTTCTCCACAAAGCGAAGGTCTGAGTCGACCGCGATGCAGACATGTTTTCCTCCGCCGCCAGTCAACACATCATAATATTGCTGCGCGACCGTGCCGTTGAAATGGATCCAGTAGTAGGACCACGGCTGTTCGGGCTCCGCGGCATAGGCGTGAAACTCGAAGGGCCGCAGGAGCACGAAAGTGCCCCGGGTGATGCGGTACTGGCCCTGGCTGAGATCGAGGACGCCCTCCCCGTCGAGGCAGTACAGCAGCGTGAACGCCCAATCTCCGTTGGGCCGGGAAACCTTTTGTCCTTGGGCCCGGGGAAAATAACCGAGCCGACACGGCAACAGGGCCGCGGTCAGGGGCTGCCGGCTGGCCGATTCCACGATCTTGGTCGGCAACTTGAAGATCCGCTCGCCGGGAAAATCCTCCCGGCCAAGCACGGAGACGAGTTTGCGGCCGTTGAAATTGAAGACGCGCGTCTTGGGATCCGCCATGTAGCCTTCGAGCGAAAAGGCCGTCGGATCCACGGGCGGCAGCACGCGGCTGCGCGGCTTGGCGGACGTGGCGCGAACGCGTTTCACTTTTGGGAGCGTGCTCATAAGACGATCCTAACCGGTGCGAGCCAACCGCCACAGCGCAAAATAGAAGACAACCGCCGCCACAGCGACCGTCACCGAGGCCACGCGCAAGCCAGACCACGGCGTCAGGTCCATCGCCGGTGAGGGCTTCACGTCAGCCTGCGGAGCTCTGGGCGCTGGCGAGACGGCCGGGATGACCTGGCCAACGACTAGCATGAAGACGCACAAAAACAGCGTGTTGAGGGCGGCCAAGTGCAGCCAGTGAATGTGCACCGAAGATAGGCTGAAGCGGAACCCGAGGAAACCGTCGCCCCAAAGGCAATTCAGCAGGATCGACGTGAATACGCCGACAATCATTGAGGAGTTGGCCGCCCATGCTGGCACCCGCCGGCTGAGCATTCCCACGATGACCACGGCGAGGAGGGGCAACTTGAAGGCGGACATCACCTGCTTCATCATGGTGAAAATTCCTTCGGAGGATCCCCCCAGCAATCCGCTTGTGAAGATAGCGACAAAGACGATTACCACCGAGAAGAGCTTTCCGGCACGAACCATTTCATGGTCCGAGGATCCGGGTCGCAACCAGCCCCGGTAGAGATCGACGCTGAACATCGTTGAGACACTGTGCAGGCCGCCATTGAAAGCGCTGATTACGGACCCCAGGAAGACGGCGGCGAACACGCCGACGAGATAGGGTGGCAATACGGCGTCGACCAGCAGCGAATAGGCGAGGTCGCCGTTGCCGATGGCCGCCGGGCCGAACATCTCCGCGGCGATGATGCCGGGAATCACGAGGAAGAACGGTCCGAGCAGCTTGAGGCCGGCAGTGGCCAAAATTCCTTTTTGCGCCTCCGCAAAACTCTTCGCCCCGAAAGAGCGCTGCACGATCATCTGGTTGGTGCACCAGTAAAACAGGTTGATGAAAAGCATTCCCGTAAAAAGCGTGTCGAACGGCACGTTCGAGCGCGGCCCGCCCACCGGGTTAATCTTCCCCGCTTGGTGCTGCAGCACGCGGGCGAGGCCGGCGAGCAGGTCGCCATCGCCCAGCTTGAACAGCGCGAGCACCGGGATCAGCAGGCCGCATATTAGCAGACCGGCGCCGTAAAGCGTGTCGGACAGGGCCACCGCCTTCATGCCGCCGAAGAGCACATAGCAGGTGCCGATGATGCCGATGCTCCACGCCATGAGCTGAAAGGAAGCCCTTTCCGAAATCCCCAGCTGGGTATGCACATGGAAAATCGTGCTCATCGCCACGCCCCCGGAATAGAGCACAAACGGCAGGATGTTCAGCGCGATGGCGACGATGAACACGATGCCCATAATCCGGCGCGACGTCGCGTCGAAGCGCTGCTCGAGGAACTGCGGCACCGTCGTGATGTTGCCCGACCAGTAGCGCGGCAGGAAATACCACGCCATGGCGATCAGCGCAAAGACCGGCACCACCTCCCACGCCATGACCACGGCGCCGTGAATCGAGGCGGCGCCATTCAGGCCGATCAGTTGCTCCGTGGACAGGTTAGTCAGTAACAGCGCGCCGGCGACCTGGATCCACGGCAGCTTGCGGCCGGCGAGGAAATAGTCCTGCGAACTGGTGTTGTCCAAACCCCGCGTGCGCCACCACGCGGCGAACCCGACGAGGCCAGTGCACAGCGCGAACGAGGCAACCGTAAGTGAAAGATTCATGGGGTAGGTCCGAGCGTGAAGACTGGACGAGGGTGTCTCGATATCAATACGGGCGCGCAGCTATTCGCTGCCTGGGGGCTGAAGCCATGGTCGTGAAAGTTCCGCCGCCTCATTTGCCCTTCGCCTTGCGGCGTTCTTCGCGTTTCGCGGCGCGTGACGGCTGGTCGGCCGATACCTCGGCCTGGCGAATCGCCGGCTGGTCCGCCGCGGACTTCCACTCGGGCGGCGCGTCGCCGCGGTGGACTTCGATGAGGCCGAAAATGTCGTCTTTTTCATCCGCGTTGATCAGTGCAAGATCGCTTCCCCGAATTCCACCGCGGGCAAACACCGCATCCTTGAGCGCGACAATTTCACTCTTCCATTTTCCATCCCCTGTGCCCGTGATGGAAAGCGCTGTCTGCATGGTGGCATGACCGGCATCGTAAACCAGTTTCCAGGAGGAGCCTGCCTGCGCGTCATACCAAAGCACGTGGATCGACATGATCTTGGGCTGGCGGTCTGCGGAAAAGCCGTCGTGCAGCTTGAAATACATGCCATCTTTTCCGGAGGTGTGCTCAAACCCGCGCGCAAAGCGGGCATAAATGGAGGACGACTTGGTGAGGGTGCCTCCGACCCTCCACCGCGGAACCGATGTTTCGTCGGCGTCGATCTGGTAGAGAAATCGGCTGTAGTTCTCCGCCCAAATATCCCAGCCCACGTCGTTGAATCCCGTTTGGGTGTCCCGTTGCCGGACTTGGTCGAGGAGCAGACCGTTCTTGTCGTCCACCGCCGCGCCATACCTGGAATACTCGGCGCTGATTCTTAGCATGCGGTCGACGTTCGTCCGGTTCGCTTTCCCAAACCTGTCCTCCGGATACGCCTTGGTGTCGGCGGCATTCAGCCCCTTGTGCAGCGCACAGAATGCACCCGTGGCGGTTTTCGGATCGATCTGCCCGGCGTAGCGATTGAAGAAATAGAAGGAATAATCGAAGCCCTGCTGTTTGCAGGCGTCCATGGCGCCCTTGCTAATGTCCCACACGCTCTGCCCGCCATTGAGCGCATTCACGGCGCCCCAATAGAAGTTGAGCGGAACGTTCAACTGATACCATGGCTTCTGCCAGGTCTGGTCCATTTCAGAACGCCGAAACAGCGTGAGTCCCTTGGGATCGATGAGGTAAGGGGTCCATTGATCATACAATGCCCGTTCGCCAGCCAGATGGTGCCCGCGGGACAGCGCTCCATTCTTGATCCCAAAGCTGCCGCCAACGTGGGTGGTCACCCATTCCCACTCCTTGAGGAAGCCTTCTTTGGCTTCAATCGCGTCTTCGTCCGAGCCGATGATTGGCCCGACGGCGTTGAAAAGCAGGTCGATTCGCGGCTGGGCAGGATCCTCCTGAAAGTGCTTCACGAACAAGGCGAAGGTCTCCAGGCGAAAGTCCCTCCAGGCGGGCGCACTTCTGGGCAGGTCGTATTTCTTCTCGACCGCTGTGCCTTTGTAGGGGGTTTCGTCACCCGTGCACCCGGTCTTGATCTGGATGAAAGCGATGCGTTCCTGCTTTTCCCTGGGATAGGTGCGGATGTGCTTGGCCCATTCCGTGATCAGTCTCTGAAAATAGGTCCTGTAGGCGGGAGCCAGGTAGTACGGGTATCCATTCCATTTTTCCGTGTGCTTCTCTTTCTCTCCCTTGGTCATCACCCTCGGCACGCCTTGAGCGTAAATCCAGTCCGGGGCCTCCGGGCCGGCTTCCAGGGACAGATAAAGAAACATCTTTTGTCGGTGGGCTTTCTCCACCGCTCGATCCAAGCCACTCCAATCAAATACCCCCGGCTCACCTTCCACATTCGCCCACCTTTGGTTGAACGAAAACCCCTTCAGAAACGGGAACTCCTTCGGATCGAAAGTATCGCCCCGATCCCATACGCCGAAAGCGCTGGGGGGCGGTGCGGCCTTCGCCGGCGTCAGCGCCAGGGTGGCGAGCAGAGACAGAACACCGAGACGGCTTGCGCAGGTCGCGACGAGGGAAAGCTTGGTTTTCATGGGAACTTTGGGAGGCGCGGTCGCCGGTCAGCGCGAGAGGCCGCGCCGCGGCTTACACTATTGGGGCAACTGGGAATCTCGATCATTCAATGCGTGTGCGCCCGACTTTGGCGCCGCGCGCGTTTAGAAACTGAATCGCGTGGTGATGATCCACTCCAGCGGTGGATTGAAGCGATAGTTGACCAGTGTGCCGTCGCTGGACTGTTGGATCCGGACAAAGGCATCGTTGTTCAAGATGTTGTTGATATTGGTCTGCAGGGACCACTTCACCGACTTGCCCATCAAGGCGAAGTTTCGGCGGTAGGCGGCGTTGAGATCAAAGAAGACCTGCTTCGAGCCGTAATAAACGGTGCGGACGACGGCTGTTGGCGTGCCCGTCGCGGTGTATCCGATGATCGGTTCGCTGCTGTAGCGGAGACCGCAGCCGACGGTCACGCCTTTCCACGGGCCGCTGGAAATGTCGTAGTTGGTCACGGCGTTGAGCTTGTGCCGCATTTGACCGAGGGGGAGTGCGCCATCCGCAAGGATGTAGTTGGTGAAAACAGCCGTATCGACTGCAGTCAATTGGGTGCCGATCGTGCCCCGGCCGGTGGCGAGAGGCAGGGCTTGGTTCGCCTCCCAGAGCGGACGCCAGGTGGCGATGTAGGCGAGTTCCTCCTGGCCGATGTTCGTCCGCGAGGTCTGCTCATTGCTGTAGTTGAGAAAGGCCCGCCAGTGCTCGGTAAAGTTCGCGGTGGCTTCAAATTCGTAGCCTTGCGTGCGAGAGTCAAAGGTCGTTCCGGTGGAGTTTGAGGAGGTGCCACTCGGAACCTTGCCGGCCAGGGCCAGGGCATCCCAGATGGGATTGAGCGTGGGATTGATGTTGCTGAAATTAAAACCCCTCGCGGCCTCGGTTTGGAAATACCCTGCGGTCACGAAAAGCCGGTGCCGGAAAACATCCAGTTTGATGCCGATGTCCTGGCTCTTGCCGCGCGGAATGGGCGGGCGGGTAAAGCTAGTCAGATCGGAGTTGGTGGAGTTCAATCTGCCAGTAAAGGACGGCAGGCCGCTGTTGGCCGCCTTGCTATAGGTCAGCCCGAGCCAGTCGTTGACCTGGAAAACCGCGCTGAAGGATACGCTGCGGGCGATCGTAGTGTTGGGGGTATGACTGCGCACCGGCGTCGGCAGGCCGGTGACAAAACCGGGCACCGGCGTGAGGACCTGGGTGGAGGCGTAGTCATCCCGATCATCGCGGCTGGCGCCCAGGATGGTTTTGATCCGGTCGCCCCAGAACGAACTCTCTAGCATGCCGATCATCGTCGTGTCATCGAAGCTGTTGAGCTGGGTGTTCGCGTTAAAGGGGACGATGGCGGTCGTATAGGTCCGGCCACTGATGGTCTCAGTCACTGTGCCCAGCGGCTTCTGATTGTACGGAGCCATCACGATGCCGGTGCTCGGACCCGTGATGTCGACATAGGTCCGGCGGAAGACGCGGTTGTTGTTATTGACCGCACTGGCCACGTTTGGCGCGTTCGGAGAAATAACCTGCTCGCGCGCGACCAGTATGCCCACTTTCGTGAAGTCATACTCGTAGACCCCCGCGAGCGTGTGTTTGCCCCATCGGCCCAGGTCCATCTTGTAGGACAGCACCGCCCGCACTGCATCACTTCGTTCATCGTCGAAGGTGACCTGCGGCAGACCGTCAAAGTAGGTCTTGCGCAAGTTCGGATTGGGGGCACCGGACGGCAGCGTTGGGTTGGTATCGACTGTGAGGCTTCGGCCGGGGGCGTTTTGCGGATCCCAGGTGGCGAAGTGGCTGCTGGTGCGCATCGCGGCAAGTTCGGCGTTGAAATTCGACGTGAACGCATGCGTCAGGTACGCGCCCAGTCGGGTGTAGTTCGTGTTCTGATCGAAGCCCGGGCCGTAGACCGCCGTCTCTTTCGGCAACACACTAAAATCGGTGATGGGGATATTGTTGCCATCGATCGACGTGCGCAGAGTGCTCACAGTCTTGTTGACCCAGTTGGTCATGGCCCCAGAAGCCGTGTCGAGCACCAGATAGGGCGTATTGGCTGTCGCCAGCAGGGAAATCTGTTGCGCCGCGTTGGCGGCCGTGCCGACGTTGCTGCCAGCCGCCTTCCACAAGGTATAGGCATCAAAGGCCGTCGTAGTGCGCTTGATCTGTCTCGTGATGGCGGCCTTCTCCGCATCGACATTCAGATCCGTCTCGCGCGAAAGGCGCCACTTGCCGGTAATGTAATAGCGCTCGGAATCGTTGAACTCATAGTTGCGCCAGCTGCCCCGGTTATCCTTCGCTGCGGCCACGCGGACAGCCACCTTGTCGCCGAGAACTTGGTTGTAGTCGCCTTCTTCCCGGAGGCCGCCTTCCGACCGGCCCTGCACGGCAACGTTGCCGGAGTTCTTGCCGAGCTGCGCGCGCTTGGTGGAGACATTGATGATCCCACCCGGGTTGCCGATGCCGAACAGAACCGAATTCGGGCCGCGGGACTGATCGATTCGCTCGACGTTGAAGATGTCGGTCGTAAAATTCGACTTGAAGAAGTTCACCGAGATAGTGCCCCCCGTAAGTCCGCGCATCCGCATCGTCCGCGTGCTGTTGTCCTTGAGGAAATTCTGACCGGTGCCGCCGTCCTCCCCGAAGTCATACTCCGTGCTGACCATGTAGCGCCCGATCTCGTCGGTGCTGGTGACCGCGACATCCTTGAGGAATTCCGCGGTGAACGCGGTCGTGGGCGCGGCAACGTCCTTGAGGTCGGTCCGGAGCCGACTGCCGCCCAAAGTCGACTGCGCCTGGTAACCACGATCCAGGGTCGTCGAGACCGTGAAGGGAGTCAGCTCTACGACTTCCGCGCCGGCGGCTTTCTTGAGTTCGTCGGTCAGCGCGGACGGCGCGGATGGATTCACCACGGCTTGAGCGTACATTTTCGAGGCGCACCACTGCAGACTTAGGGCTGCCGTAATACGTGAAAGCGTCGGGAAAAGACACACGCGAGAGGACGTTTTCATGGTCGAAGGGGTGGTGAGGGTTGCCAAAGTGCGAACCGGAATAGAAATCACCATACGCTATGCCCGACGCATCCAACATGGACGAACTCGGCGGCAATCTGGACTTTTTTCATTTCACGCCTGAAAGCGCGTTGGTGGGATGTCTGCGCGCGCGGAACTCAAGTTGAGGATCGCTCGCCGACACGCGGCGCAAACAAAAAGTCCAGTGAGCCACGCGGATTGTCTATGGGATCGGACGACGGCATCGTTAGAATCACCAGCCACAGCCAGCAAACCCAACGCTGTCATGACCCCCGACCCACGCCACTCCAGCCAAGATATTCGGCGCACGATTGCTCGCTTCGCCAGCGCACTTGTTTTCATCGGTCTGCTCGGCCCAAGCCTCCTGCGGACGGTACAAGCCGCTCCGCCGCCCAGCGCATTCGGAGTCTGGGACCGAGGCTCATCCTTTGATCCCAAGGACCATCCCTTCCTGAGGGGATTGGCGTTCAATCAAAAGTGGGCGGATGTGGAGAAACAGCCCGGCCGTTTCGACTGGAGCGTTTTGGATCAGGCCATGGACACGGCCGTCCAGAGAAACCAGTTCCTCTACCTTTCCTTGGGGGTGGGTCCGGATGCGCCGGGGTGGATCTATACCCTGGGCGTGCCCGCCGTGAAGACCGAGAATCAGATACACGACAGTTGGCCGGTCTATCCGTTCTATCCGTCGCCGGCGTACAAAAAACTCTTGCAACGCCTGATCGTGGAATTCGGTCAGCACATCCGCAGCTATGCGAAAGAAAGGCAGGAGCGCATCGTGTTCATTCAAGTCAAGACCGGGTGCACCGGCGATGAATGCGCCTACAAAGGCGACGTCGTTGAGAAACAATACGACTTGCCCACAAGGTCCCCCGCGTGGCGAGAGTTCCGCTTGTGGGTGTTTGATCTGTTTGTGCAGACCTTTCAGGGCGGTTCTGAGCATCCCCAGATTGCCCTGATGTTTAACAACGTGACGCCGGATGACGATGAGGGGAACGGGCGTGGGTTTTCAGCAGAGTGGAGGTGGGTGATGGCCAACGCTCATGGCGGAGTCGGAATCAAGCTCGCCGGCAGCGCGCGCGGTCATCACTTGAGTGGGGAGCGGACCAAGATTGAAACATGGCAGCGCCGTCTGATCGCGGCGGAAGGCACACCGCTGTTTGCCCGGTCGGAAATGGATCAGACCTGGCAACGGGCCATGTTTGCCGTCAACTTGCCGCTCAACTTCTACTGGGGCGCTGTCACGGGTCTGCAAAACGGACAAAGCATCTGGGACATCAGCGCTGGCGCCATGCAGGCCTCCAGGGAGCAGGGCTACGATTATTCGTTCTATTTCTTCAACCGTTATGCGGGGCAAATTTATCCGACGACCGCCACGGATGCCTTTTGCGCCCTGCACAAGGGATTGGATGCCGCCGACACCAAGGCTTACCCAGAAGAGAAGTTCGGGAAAGCCTCGCACGGAAACATGGATCGCATGCTGAAGATTTGCGCTGCGTATTCCAAGTATGGCGCGGCGGTGGACGACAAGAAAGGTCTGTTGCTGGGGCAGGTTCGGCAACGCGACACGCAAACCGGATTGAACGACGTGGGTTGGGACATCTGGCCGGACAACTACAGCCGTTTCCTTTACCAGATTGATGCCGATGCCACGTCCATTCCTCACTGGCGCGTCGGCGGCCCGATCACCAAGACCTCTTCCATCTACTCCCGCTTTGCCCGCGGCTTTGAACACGCCTCCGGCAAGGACGCGATGTACTTCAAGCTGCACGAGGGTTTCGCCCAGGGTAGCGATCCGAAGGTGATGTCGATGACGGTAGTGTGGTACGATGGCACGGCGGGCTCGACCTGGCGACTGGACTACGACGCCGGCCCGACCGGCATGAAGACGGCGCTCGCCGTCACCGGGAAAGGTGACCAGCAGTGGCACCACGAGACGGTGACGGTCGAGGACGCTGTGCTGCGGCAGGGTGGCACCACGGGCGCGGACTTCGCCTTGGTGAACACCGATGACAAGGACGACATCTTTAGCCTGCTGGAAGTTCACCGGGGCCGGCTCGACACGCCCATCTTTGTGCCTCCGACCGAGTACGCGGTCTCCGACCAAGCGCCGCGTCCTCCCAAGGCGGAAAAGGGAAGTGAACCCGCCAGGGAGAAAAAGGGCAAAAGGAAGGCGAAGAACGCCACAAACCAGGAATAAGAGCAGTCCAACGCCGACTGCGCCCGTTCAAGTGGTCCGATCGCACCAGGCCTGAAAACAAACATCCTTCCACCGGATGAATCACCCCGAGCTTCTTCCCGCGCTCAGCGCCCGGTTTCCCGCCCCGCCCTTTGCCGCCCATGCCACGGCCTCCCGGCCGAATGTCCTCTTTACCCCGCGGGTTACCGGCGCCGACGAGACGTCGGCGCGACGCCCGAAGAAGAAAAAGTAGCAGTGTCTACCGCCCATGAAAAAAATCATCGTTCCACTCCTCCTCGCCGCCAGCCTCGCCTTGCCGTCACGGGGACAAGACGACGAAATTCAAGAGAATCGCGGGGCGACAACGAGAAACGTTCCCTCGATCGGCACCGACGGAAACGTGACCTTCAAGCTCCTCGCCCCAAAAGCTTCGGCGGTCACGGTCGGCGGCGATTGGGGCGGCGAGCGAACGCCAATGACCAAGGACGACAAGGGCAACTGGACCGCCACCGTGCGACTTCGCCCGCAGATCTATTCCTACACGTTTTCTGTCGACGGAGTGCGGACGCTCGATCCGGCCAATACGCAGTTCAAACTGGGCCGCATGGTCGCGGCGAACTCCATTGAGGTGCCGGGCACCCCACCGCGGCCGTGGGAGATGCGCAACGTACCCCACGGCGATGTCACCAGCATCACCTATGACTCCGCGGCAGCCGGCGACCAGCGGCGCGTCACGATCTACACGCCGCCAGGCTACAGGCCCGACCACGCGGACAAACTCCCGGTGCTCTATCTTCTGCATGGCGCCGGGGAAATCGAGAGCAGCTGGATCCAATACGGCCGGGCGAATCTGATCGCCGACAACCTGCTCGCTGACGGGCGGATGAAGCCCATGATTATTGTGATGCCAAAGGGGCACGCCTACAAACCGGGCCAGACCCCGGGTCCCGGTGTGCCGGTTGGGACCGCCTTCAAGGCGAGTGTCTTCGAAGAGGACCTGTTGGAAACGATTATTCCGCTCGTCGAAAAGCGGTTTCGCGTGAACCCAAACCAGCCCAACCGCGCCATCATGGGATTGTCGATGGGCGGCGCCCAGTCGTTCAGCATCGGTCTGGGCCATCTTGACCGCTTCAGTCACGTCGGCCTCTTCAGTGCCGGCGGCAGCAGTAGTCCCGAAGTGCTGGCCAAATTGACGGCTGATTCCAGGGCCGCGAACCAGAAACTCAAGATGCTCTGGATCGGCTGCGGTCGGCTCGACCGTGGTTTCTCCGGCGTGGAAAAGCTCACCGGCGAACTGACGAAAGCGGGTATCCGCCATACCTTCAAACCCAGTGATGGGGCGCATGTCTGGCCAAACTGGCGCGACTACCTCGCCGAGACCCTGCCGCTGTTGTTCAGGTAATCAGCCAACCGGTATTCGATTTTCCCATGCGCATCCCAAAGTCACTCCTCCGCTCGGCGTTCTTCAGTGCGGGTCTCATCCTTTATTCCGACGCGGCCACTCCCGCGGTTGAGCATGCCGCCACGGGAGCGGAGTACTCCCTGAAGTGGGAAACAGCCGCGAAAATCTCCGACGTCACGTTTTCGTTAAGGGTGAATGGAGAGTGGATCTACGGTGACGCCTTTCCCCGTCGCGTCTGGTCAGCCGAAAATGGCCGGCAGGTGCTGCGTTGCTCGGGGCTGCCTCCGCTGGAGGAATTCGTCCTCACGATCGAAACCGCCGCCAGCCGTCCGTATGCGATCCTGAGAGCAGAGTTGAAGGCCCGGGATCAATTTGAATTGGGCGGTGTGCGGATGCTGACCAGGAAAGGGGACACACCCAATCTTCCCGTCACCAAGACGGACAAGAAGTGGACGATCTTTGCTGAAGCGCTGAATGCACCCGACCACGGCCGGATTTTCACGATCGAGCAAATCACCGGACTGAAGGCCGCCAGACGGGGGAGCGATCCCCGCAACGCGTTTTGGGTTTCGACCCTCCAGAACGACGCGAAGAATCAAACGTATGCCTTCGCCGCACTGCGGGGTGAACTCTGGCCAACCTCTTTCGAGTGGCGGAATTCGAGGGAGGGAGCGCTGCACGTTTCGCTGCGCAGCGGCAGTCCCGAGGGGCTCGAGAAAATCCTGGTGAAACCGGGCCGCTTGGTCGAAGTCGATCCGGTGCTGATTGGGTACTGGGACGATCGGCGGCCGACGCAGGTGCTGGCCGAGGTAGGCCGTATCATGGGTGAGAGCGTCCGCCGGGGACGCCCCATGCATCGCATCGAACCTGGTTGGAGCACCTGGCATTCCTATTCGCGCTACGTGTCGGCGGAGGCCGTGCTGAAAGCGGCGCGATTCATGAAAGCCGAACTCTACGATGCAGGGTATCGCTACATCCAGCTCGACGGTGGTTGGTGGACCGTGCCGGGGTCGTATTCGGTCAACAAAGAGTTTCCCCGGGGGATCCGCGATGTGGCGAACCAGATCACCGATCTGGGCCTGAAGTTTGGGCTGCACATCAGTCCCTTGCGGGTGAATCCCGCCGACCCCTATTGGAAAGTCCATCCCGACTGGCTGCTCTCGCCCTACAACAAGAAGCCGATCGATCCGAACGACGCCGAGATGATGACCACGCTGGGCATGGTTTACCTCGACGGCAGTCATCCTGACGTGGCGCCCTATCTGGCCGGCCAATTCAAGCAGCTGGTCGAGGACTACAAGCCGACCTTCATGAAATGGGATCACCATTACGGTAGCCTGGAGGAGGGCCCGCGCCATAACCCGACGATGACCGGTTTGCAGGCGCACAACAAGGCGGTGCGCATGATTCGCGCCGCCTTGCCGGAAGATCTGGTCGTCACCCGCAGCATGGGCTGGCTCTTCGGTGCCATCGAGTGCTACGACGCCGTTCGCATCGGCAACGACATCAATCATCCGGGCATCAAGAGTGCCGCGGAGCCCTACGCGAACATGACCTATGGCAAAACCACCGGGTCGACCCGCGAGGTGCCGATGGGCCGTGAATTTCAAGGGTTGATCCGCTTCGCCCGTTCGGCGGCGCAGAATTACTATATCCATAACAATATCGCCCTCTGCGACCCCGACTCCTTTTTCACGACGCCGCAATACTCGTTGGAGGAGGCTCGCTGCCATATCACCCTGGAAGCGCTGATGGGCGGGATTTTCTTTGGCGGTGACCGCATCGAGTCGCTGCCGAAAGACCGCGTCGACCTCTACCGTCACAAGCCGTTGCTCGACGTGTGGCGAGCCGGCAAGCATGCGGTGCCGCTCGATCTGTTTGCCGGACCCGATGTCCCGCGGATCTGGAAGCTCGAGTTACCCGACCGCACGGTATTCGGGTTTTTCAATTGGATTGATGAGCCGAGTGAAACCACCTGGCCGCTGGCGGATTTGGAAATGCCCGCCGGCGCCTACCGCCTCATGGACTTGTGGAGTGGAGTACCCCCGCCGCTGGAGTCTGGAAAGATAACCTTGTCGATGCCCCCGCACACCGTACGGCTGATCGAGTTCAGGAAGTAGCTCCGTCCCCATCGCATGACATGAAGTACGTGTTTCTTATTCTCACCATCCTGCTGGTGGCACCGTGGGCAAAACTCCATGCCGAGCTTGGCCTGCCGCGGGAAGCCTATGGTGTCTGGGATCGGTCCGGATTCAATACGGTTGCGCAGTATCCCTTCACCCGGGGGCAGTCCTACGCGGAGACTTGGTTCAATGTGAACAAGGCGCGGGGCATCTTCGACTGGGCGCCGTTGGATCAACAACTGGCGTTCGCCGACTCGCAAAACGAGAAATTCATCGTCCAGATTCTCACAGTGGGAGGCAGCAAGGGCAGCAGCATGCCGGCGTGGATGTTGACCAAGAACGGCGGCGACGTTCCGTCGCTATCGGACGACACCTATACCTACGGATATTATCTCCATCCGCGCTTCAGGGTTTATTTCGAGGAAATGGTGAACAACTTGGCCAACCATGTGCGCAATGGAGTGCCGGAGAACCTGCGGCCGCGGATCGCGTTTGTGCGCGTGGATACCGGCGCCACCGGCGACGAAGAACCGTACGAAAACGCGAATTTGATTTCTCCGGCGGCGGACAAGCAGGCATATAGCATCAGCGCCCAGCAGTGGCAGGAGCATCGACTCTGGGCGTTCGAAGTCTACCGAAAGGCATTTCAGGAGGGCCCGGGGCCCGTGATTCCGTTGTTGTTCCAGGATATCGAGAACACCGGCTTTCCCGTCGAGTGGAGCTGGGTGAACAAGAATGTGAAGGGCGGATTTGGCGCCAAGTATGGGGGGCAGGTCCGGGGGCACCACCTCACCGGTTCCCAAGAGGTGAGCACCTCATATCGCGCCGTTGCCGTGGATCCCGCGCCCGGCGTCAGGTTTTTCTCCCGGAATGAAATGGATCAGACCTGGAGCAAGCCCTTCTTCCAACTCAACCTCCGGCTGGGCATGTATTGGGCGGCGGTGGAGCAATTGCATGCCGGCCAAAGCATCTGGGACGTGACGGAGTCGTGTCTGCAGCGGACCACGGTTGAAAATATCGGGTTCGCCTTCGAATTCTTCAACAAGTGGGCGGCGGAACTCATCCCGGCCACTGCCGGCGGCGGCTTCTGCATTCTGCACCAAGGGCTAGATGCCTCCGACAAGGTCAAGTATCCAGCCGCCTCGTTTGGCGGGCAACCGGACAACGCCGACAACAGGGCTAGATACAACGCCATTTGCCAGGCCTATTCGGCCCAGGGCGCCCGGATGGACGATGTCGTCGCGGCCACGAATGGACAGGTTTGGCAGCGCGACAATCAGACCGGCTTTAACGATGCCGGTTGGGGAATTGTGCCGGGCAATTACGAACGCTTCATCACGCAGATCAATCCCGACGCCACCAGCAAGGCGCTCTGGCGGGTCAACGGGCCGCTGACGAGATCCTCGCATCCCTACGACCGGTTCGCACGCAGCTTCGACCACGCGTCCGGCAAGGACACGATGTATTTCAACATTCACGACAACCTCCTGCCTTCGCCCGGCCAGCAGGTGGAGTTGTCGGTGACCTATCTCAACCGCGGCACCGGGCAATTTGCGCTGCGCTACGACGCCGTGGGCAACAGCCAGAAGACGGCGTTCACGGTGACCAAGACCAACCAGGGCGACTGGGTGACCAAGTCAGTCGTAGTCGCGGACTGGGCTTTCAAGAATAGCGGACCGAGCGGCGCGGATCTGATGCTGGTGAACACGGATGCGGAGGACGATGTTTTTCACAGCGTGGAGTTGATCAAATTGACCGCGCTCAACGTAAGCACCGTGGGGCAGGGGACGGTTACCGGACGAAACAATGCCGCCGCTTATTCACCCTTGCCGAACACCGTGATGGAGGGACAGCGACTGGAATTGGCGGTTACGCCAGCGCCCGGCTGGGAATTCGCCGGATGGAGCGGCGCCTTGACCGGCAACAATCAGCGTCCGTTTCTTTTCCCGGCGCAGCCCATTACCACAATCACGGCGACGTTTTTGCGCGTGGGTGAAACTCCGCAGAACGCCGCCCGCCTCGCCAATCTCTCAGCCCGCGTCGCCGTCGGGGGCGTGGCCGGCACCCCGATCCCCGGATTCGTCCTGGGCGGCGCGGGGGAAAAAACGATGCTCGTTCGCGCCATCGGTCCCACGCTCACCGGGCTGGGCGTGGGTGGCGCCTTGGCTGATCCGCGTTTCACATTGTTCCGCGGCTCCGTGTCCCTCTCGGCCAACGACAATTGGAACAGCACCGATGCCGCCGCGATGGCCGCTACCGGAGCCTTTGCCCTCGGCGCCGGCAGCAAGGACGCTGCGCTGCTCGCACCGCTTTCGGCGGGAGCCTATACGGCACCGGTTATCGCCACCGACAATGGCAGCGGCATTGCGCTGCTCGAAGTCTACGAAGCGTCGTCGTCCGCGTCAGCCGTTTTGGTCAACGGCTCGACCCGAGCCTACGTCGGCACCGGCGAGAGCGTGCTTATTCCGGGATTTGTGGTCGGAGGAACCGGCAGCTTGCGTCTCCTCATCCGCGCGGTCGGGCCGACGTTGGCGGACTTTGGGGTGACGGGGGCACTCGCAGACCCGACCATGACGCTCTTTCGCGGCTCCACCGCGCTGGCCGCGAGCGACAATTGGTCGGCCTCGGCCAACGCGGCGGAAATTGCCGCGACAGCTCAGGCCGTCGGTGCCTTTGCGCTGCCCAGCGGGAGTCGCGACGCCGCGATTCTCACCACGTTGCCGGCCGGTGCCTACACCGTGGTCGTCAGTGGAGTCGGGGCGACTTCGGGCACCGCTTTGGTGGAACTCTATGTTGTACCGTGAGTGGTTTAGCCAGCTGAGAAGTCCTACGCCAAATCGCCTTTCCTTCTCTTCTATCATCGTGAAACAGCCCATCACCCGCCGCGACGCGCTCAAACTGATCGCCACCGCCACCGTGGTCGGCCCGTATTCAGGCTCAAACGCCGCCGTCGCGGCGACCCCGCCGGTCAGCGCCACTGCAGCCGGGACTCCCGATGTCTGGAGCCGGACCCACGATCGCGTCTGGCTGGGCGGCGAGTACTGGGCAAATCCGATGGAGGACTGGGAGATCGCCGATGCGGTGCGGAATGCCGCAGTCTTGTGGCCAATCGCAGCACCCATTCAATGACGCATCAAATCACCCACCCGGCGAAGGGATTCACGATGTCGGTGCAAATAACGCAGCTCGAACTGAGCGGCAAAGACGCCGGCGCCGGTTTTCGCATTGGCGTGCGCGGCGAGTTCAACGAATACCGCAGCATCTGTTTTGTCGGGGGCATCAGCGCTGGCGTGGCGGACGGCCGGTTGGTGCTGGGCCCAAAATCGGCCCCGCTGGCGGCCAGCGTGGCCCCTAAGTCGGAGAAATTCAGTCGAGAGCGGAAAGCCGAGAGCTGAGAGCAAAACCAAACGGTGAACTTTGGTTTCGGGTCGGGCGGCGCGCGTGTCTGCTCTGGAGATTGGGCTCTCAGCTCTTCGCTCTGAGCTCTCGACTGCGTGGTCGCGGCTAAGAACATCCGCTTGTTGCTCTCTGGGGGGCGAACGGCGCAGACGTTACGCTGACATTTGAGGTCCTCACTGCCGGCCCGGGCGCAAGTCTGGGAAAGCTTGGCCGGCCTTCCGGTCCGATGCTTCCGGTGCCGGCAGGGTATTAATTTGTCCTGTCACAGGCGGAATAAGTCCATACCCCACGGCGGCCAAAGAGCGCATCATGACCGAACCCCGGCATGAAACGTCTTTTTCAAGCGGCGAAAATGGATGAACTCGGCGATCTGACCGAGTTAGCGGAGCGGCGGATCACAGGGATTGGCGGACAAGTGCGCTCGAACTTGATTCCCCCGCTTTGGAAGGAAGTTTCCTCGTATAGCCGAACCAAACTTCGGGCCGATTTGATTGCCGGAGCCACGGTGGCCGTGATCACGATCCCTCAGGCGATCGGATTTGCCCTGGTCGCCGGCTTGCCGATCCGAGCGGTGCTCGCCACGGCTGTCGTGGGGGCGATGGTCAGCGCCTGCTATAGCTCATCGCACCACCTGGTTTTTGGACCGACCAACACCATCAGCATTATCCTGGCCGGGGCGGTGCTCTCCCTCGCGGATGTGCCCCTCACGTCGCTGGAGAAAGTCCTGCTCCTCGGTTGCCTCATCGGGCTGATCCAACTAACGGCGGGTCTCACCAAGACCGGCCAGCTTACCCAATTCATCTCCCGCACCGTGATCATCGCCTACACGACGGCGGTCGGCGTGCTGATAGCGGTGGGACAAATCGGCAACCTGCTTGGAATCGACCGCGCCCCGTCGGTCAGTCTACCAGGTACCGTCCGTCACCTTGTCTCCAGTTTTGTTTTTCTCCGCTTCGGTCCGCCCACGGCCGCCATTGGTGTGGCTTGTCTGGCGGTGCTCTTTTGCCTGCGCCGTTGGCGGCCTCACTGGCCAGACGGCTTGATTGTCCTGGCCCTGGCCAGCGGTGTCGCCGCGCTGTTTCGACTCGACACCTATGGCGTCCGACTCGTCCGCGACTTGGGTGAAATTTCCGGAGCCATGCCGATCTTCATCGGATTTCCATTGAACGCCGAAGGGATGCAACTCGTGCCCCGGATCACCAGCACGGCCTTCGCCATCGCCTTGCTGGGAATGCTGGAAGCGGTGTCGATCGCCAAGGGGTTGGCCGCCCGTTCAGGACAGCGCGTTGATCCCAACCAAGAACTGATTGGCATGGGTCTGGGCAATTTGGCCGCCTCCGCCTTCGGCGCGATGCCCGGTTCGGCGTCGTTCCTGCGCAGCGCCGCCAACCTCCAGAGTGGGGGGCGAACCCAGTTTGCCACCCTCTTCAGCTGCTTCGGAGTGCTTGTGGCGGTCCTGCTGATTTCCCCGCTGCTCAATCTTATCCCGGTCGCCGCCTTGGCGGCCTATTTAATCAATATCGCGATTCGCCTCTTTAACCCCACGCAGATCATGATCGCGCGGCGGGCCACGCGATCCGATGCCGCGGTTTTCTGGTTCACTCTCGTTGCGGCTCTCTTTCTCCAATTGGACACCGCCATCTATGTCGGGGTCGGTATTTCGCTGATTCTGTTCCTCAACAAGGCCAGCACGCCCACGCTGCAAGAGCATGCTTTTGACGACCAAGGGCGGTTGACTCAGATCGAAACGCCGACGGAACGAAACTGCCCACAGGTGTCCATTGTGCATGTCGAGGGCGACCTCTTCTTCGGCGCCGCCGACATCTTCCAAGACGGCATTCGGAAGCTCGCGGAGGATCCTACTATCCGTGTGTTCATCCTGCGCATGAAGAACGCCCGACACCTCGACGCCACGACGGTCATGGCCTTGGGCCAACTGCTCGATTACCTGCAATCCCAGGGCCGGCATCTGGTCATTTCCGGAGTCCATGGCGATGTCGCCGCCGTGCTCAGGCGCAGTGGTCTCGTCAAGAAGATCGGGCTCGAGAACATGTTCCCGGCCGAGGAAAATGCCACGCTGGCCACGAAGAAGGCGCTGCAACGCGCCCAGGCGCTCATCGGCGTGAAACCGGAGTTGCGCGTCTATTACCAACAGATGGCCCCGGTGCGCTGAGCCAAGGAATGAAATGATAGACCATTCCTCGTGGCGGGCGATAGCAGCGTCTGACGGCCCGCCCCTTGAGAACCGAATGAATCAACCCTTCACTTCGAACCCGCTGGGCAAATCCGTCGACGCCAAAGATCCAAAGGAGCAAGGGTGAAACCGATTCCTGAAAAATCCGCAATCTTACCTTCCGCCATCATGCGAACTGAGCACCGGCCGTCTCCGCACTACGACGCGCCCGAACAAGGCAGCCCAAGAGATAACACCACGAAGAAGAAAAAAGCGTCTCTCCCCGAGTTGTTCAACGAGGAGTACTCAAAGCCTCGACGGAAAGCGGCACCTTTGCCGGATATTTTCCCAGTTATAGACGCCCCCCCAGGCCGCTTCCGGAAAAGCGTTTGTCACTCAGCGAGATTTCTTCTCCACGCGGGCCTTGCGCCGCCCAGCACCGTCGCCTTTGGCGGCCGGACTCTCCCCCTCTTCCAGTCCTCCGGCCGAAAGCTGCAGGCCGGCCTTGTTTTCCTTCGGTAGCCAGATGGCCAGTTCCTTGATGACTCCGACCATCTCCTTTTTTGCCGCCAGATTGGTCCATTCGTAGGGATCGGCCACTTCGTCGTAGAGCTCTTCGCTGCCATCCTGATAGCGGATGTAACGCCACTTTTCCGTGCGGACACTGTGCTGTCCTTGCTGCGAGGTGGTGACCCCTGGGCGATCCCATGGGGCCTGCGGCGCAGCGAGCAGCGGCTTGAGGCTGACGCCCTGCACGTGCTTCGGCGTCGGCACGCCGCACAGTTCAGTCAGCGTCGGATAAATGCTCATAAAGTCCACGGTGCGCGCGCAAACCGAGCCTGGCTTGGTCAGGCCCGGCACGCTCCAGATCAGCGGGGCGCGCGCGACCTCCTCCCACAGGGTGGTTTTTCCCCAGTGGTGTTTCTCCCCGAGTTCCCAACCGTGGTCGCCAAGGAGGACGACGATGGTGTTTTCGCGGTACGGCGACTTCTCCAGCGCGTCGAGCACGCGCCCGATCTGGGCGTCGACGAAAGAGATCGTCGCGAGATAGGACTGGACCGCGGCCTTCCACTGCCCGGCCTTCACGATCGCTTCGTGAGTGCCGGCGCCGATGGCTTTGCGCTGGCCGACGGACGGGATGTCCTCAAGATCATCCTCCCGGTAGGGCGGCAACTCGATGGCATCGACCGGATGCAGATCGAAGTATTTCTTCGGCACCATGAAGGGCGGGTGCGGCTTGTGAAAACCGATGCCGAGAAAGAACGGCTTGTCGTGCGTCTTAGCCAGTTGCGCGACGCCGTAGCTCGCAACGTGGTAGTCTGGCATCCCTTCGTCACTGCCCGCGAGCGGTGCGAAGATAACCTGGGAGAACTCCTGCGGAGTGACGAGCGGCGCGCCGCGACCGGTGGGTTTTTCCACGAGGTAGTCGTCATACTCCTCGCGGCGGTCCCAGCCCATGTGGTAGAGCTTGCCCGCGCCCAACATTTCATAGCCGGAGCGGCGCAACGCCGTGATGAGGGTCAGGTCAGCGGGAACCGCCGGACGCCAGTCCTGCGCGTTGCCGTAGACGCCAGTCGACCCCGGTCGCAGGCCGGAGAATAGCGCGGTGCGCGACGGATTGCAGACCGGCGCCGCGCAATTGGCGTGGGTGAAGCTCAGGCCCATCGCCGACAGCCGGTCGATATGGGGAGTAATCGTCTGCTTGTTGCGGCCCGTGTAGCCGACCCAGTGGTTCAGGTCGTCGGCCATGATGAAGAGTACATTCGGTCGTGCCGCTGCTGCTTCGGCTGTTTGGATGGGCGCCGCACTCAGCAACCAACCAAGGGCCAGCAGGCTGGTGCCGCGCATAATGCGGATAGAGGGAGTAGTCATGGGGGAATAAAGTTAAGGCTGCATCGATTGCGCGGGTTATAATTCCATGGATCAGACCGCGCTTACTGGCGGGCGAGTTCGATCAGGTGGAAGGTGGTGTCAGCACCGTCCGTCGCGCGCAGCGCAAGGTCGCCGCCACCACCGAGCCGGTGGTCCCACACCGCGTCGGCCAGAGTCACGTTCACGTCGCGCCATTCTCCGCTGCCGGCGAGCACGACCTTTGTGGCGACCGCATCGCCCGTCGCCGTCGCATAGGCGAGTTCCCACGCGCCCCGGCCGGCGTCGAGGTAGACGATGCGCAGTTTCACCGCGTGCGCCGAAGACGGCTGCGCAAAGAAGCCGTCGGCTAGCCGGAAGTTCATCGCTTTGCGCCCACTGGCTTGATCGAAACGGCGTGCGAACAGACCACAGGAATGTTTCGCCGGGCCGGTGTTCCAGAGGCCGATGCTGGTCTCCTCGGGCCGGAGCTGTGTGAGGTGGCGCTCGAAATTCCCGGGCAAAATGCCCCAGCCGACATCATTCTGGTCGTCGGCCTGCCGATTGCGCATGCCGCCTCCGGTGGCCTTCTCCGGGTCGCCCTGCCGGGCGCCGAGCGGTGCGTAGGCCTTGGCGATCGCAAGGTAGCGATCGACGTTGCCTTTCGTGGCCTTGCCGAATTTGTCCTCAGGGAAGGCCTGCATGTCGGAGGCATCGAGGCCGCGACGCAATGCGCAGAACGCGACCGGGCTGCCGGTCGGCTCGTTGAATCCGGCGTAGCGATTGAAGATCCGCACCGCCTCGCCAATCGGCTCGGTAGCGAGGGCGTCGGCAGGCACGTTCCAGACATCCAGCTTGCAGTGCAGGGCAAAGAGGCCGGCCCAATAGAATGCGCGCGGCGGATTCTGACTGCTCCAGCCGCAGACGCGCCACTCCTCGTCCTGCTCGCCGCGGGTGAACATCGTATGTCCGCGCGCCAGCGCCTCGGCTCGGAATTTCTCCCAGCGGGCCAGCCGCTCGACCGTATCGCTGACCAGATAGCCGTGGCTGAACATGCCCTGCTTAACGCCAAACTCCTGGCAGTGGTCGATCAGCCACTGATTCTCCACCGGCGTGTTGGCGTCGCCATTGACCAGCAGCGGAATATTCAGCGAACCGTCCGCGCGCTGGAATGCCGCCTGATAGTAAGCCCAGGTTTCGCGGCGGTAGTCGTTCCACCCCTCCTCCGAGATGCGATACTTCGGATCGACCGGCACGCCCTTGTAAGGCTGGCCGTCGCCCGTTGCGCCCTCGGCGACCTGGAGGAAAATGACGCGCTCTTTCAGGTCCGTCGGCAACGCCGCGAGATAATTGGCCAGCGCCGTCACCGTATGGTGGAGGATTTCCTTGTAGAGCGGGTCGAAATAATACGGGTAGGTCGGCTTCTGTGATTTGCGCGCGGGCGTGATGCGCTCGGGCACGATAACTTTTGGCACGCCGGCCGTGTAGACCCAGTCGGGCGTGATCGGCGCCACGTGAAACATGATGTGGGTGTAAAGTCCGCGCGCCTTGAGCTGCTCAAGCGGTCGGCGGACCGCCTCGTCGAAATTGAATTTTCCCTGGGCTGACTCGAGCTCGTGCCAACGCCATGTGATCGGAATGCCGCGAATCGGCAGATCCGTGGGAATGTCGCCTTTGCCGCCCCAGGAATAGACGCCCCAAGGATGCGGCGGCAGCTTCGGCGCGGGCGCCGGCGCTGCGTGGAGGAGCGCAAGCGCGGACAAACAGAGGGTGGCCAGCAGAGTGGGGCGTGGATCCATGGGAAAAAGAAAACTCAGTTGATCTGGATCGCCTTGCGGAGCCGGTCGAAATCGCCGCCGGCGAGCTTGAAGAGGGTCGAGTGACGGGCGGGCAGCGTGATGGTTACCTTGCCGGCCGCAGTTTCTGTCACAGCGGCGCCGGACATCTTGCTGAACGCCTTGAGATCCTCCGCCATCATGCCCGTCACGATCCACTTTTTTTCGGCGTCCGTCCAATTGAAGATTCCGAGATAAACATCACCCTTCGCTTGGGTCAGAATGGACGAGGAAACGTCCTCGTCGTCGCGCGCGTGTGCCCAGAAATCGAGCGGCACATAGCGCTCTGCGGTCGGGGAGTCTGCGGCGAAGCGGAAAAGCGCGCGGCGCTCCTCACGCAGCGTGGGCAGGTTATCACTGTTCAACCGCGGCCCTCCGCAGAGTGCGACAAAGTGGGTCCACATCTCGGCCTCGTTCCGCGTCATGTCTTTGCCGTCCTTGTTGGCGGCCTTCACGAGCGTGTCGTCTTGATCCTCCCTGGCGCGGACCACGTGGTAGTCGGCGTCGGTGTGGACGACCTTGCCGTGGAGATAGAAGTTACCCGAGTTATCGACTGCGCACTTCTTGAACTGTTTGAACTCGGGATTGATGTCCGCACCGGAGCGCAGCCCATCCACGTGGCCGAACGTCGGTCCGAACACGGCCGAGCAGCCGACAAAGAAAGCATCAGCGCCCATGCCTCGGCGCATGGCCGCCAAGGCGAGATGAAATCGCTCGACGCTCGTGAGCCCGCGGTTGTGCGGCACAATCACGGTGTCCTTGCCGACCGCGGTGTGGATGAATTCGTTGATGCCGAAGCGGAGGAAATCGACCTTGAAGTAATCGTAACCCCAGTTGCGGCGGATGTTCGCCATGACGTCGGTGAAATAGGCGGCGGTCGCCGGATTCGAGAAATCGAAGAACGTGTAGTCGAGATTGTCACCCACCTTGACTGATGACTCCACCAGCATGTTGCCCTTTTCGTCGCGCAGGAAAAAGTCCGGGTGCTCCTTCGCCACTTGCGCCTTCGCGTCGCCGCGCATCCCGTCGAGATGAATGCCCGCGATCAGCTGCTTCTGTCGGATAAGCTGGCCGAGGCGTTTCATCCCTTCGGGCTGCAGATTGGCACGCACAAGGGTGTAATCGCCGCGTTGCGGCCACCAGCCGCCGTCGATCTGCAGGAAGTCCGCTTGCGGATAAATCTCGAGGAGTTTGTCCATATTCGCGACCACCTGGTCGTGGGTCCAGTTGCGCCCGAAATAATCCCAGGTCGCCCAGCCGATGTAGGGTTTGGGCGCGTTGAGCCGAATCCGATTTTCGCGAGCAATCTCGTCGGCATACGCAAACAGGAGATCCTGCCAGTCCGAACCGGAAGTCAGCCAAACCGTTTCCAACGCTGCGATCTCACCTGCTCGCAATAAACGTCCCTCGCCTTCGCCTTTCACGATCACTCGGCCGGCCATATAGCTCAGCTTGGCATTGAATGTCCGCCAGGTCGTGAACGCTGCGAGCGAGTATCCTCCCGCGCTCTTGGAGAGGAGGTAGCTCCCGGTTGACACCTTTTCGGCGGCCGCTGGCAACCAGACCCGCGCCTCGCTGCGTCCCATGTCCCAGCCGCCCGTGGAAAGTCGATCGTCCGGCGCGGACAGCCTCACCCAGGGGAATTCCACGGTCCAGTCGGAAAGGCTGAGGTCTGCGCCAGAGGTATTGGTGAGGCGGATCGTGAGCCGCTGAGCGCCGCGCTCAGCCGCGGTGACTCGGACCTCCTGACGGATCGTCGCCAGCGCGGGTTGTCGGCTGACCTTAACCCTGACTTCAGCCTCCTGCAGGCCGGCGCTGAGCCGGACGCAAACAAGCAAGCTGACAACGAAGTAACCGAGACTAATACGGAGTGACATAAGTGATGGCTGGTTATGGAGAGAGAACGACTGCTGCAGTTTCCGCGAAAAACTGTTTCGCAGGTGACGTGCGCCCCTGATCCGCGACGGGCAGGGTAGGGACAGCGTTTGAGGGAGCCTGGACATGGGAGGCAAATGGAAGGGTAACCAAGAGATCACGTTTGGCCCAGCGTTTCTGACCACAGCCATATTACTTCAGCCGAATGCAGACAGGCATGGACATTTTGCCGCTGCTGCTGGACTTTTTCCGCGATTTGCGGAATTCGCGTGCGATGAGTCTCGGCGAGGTTGACCGATGAGTTCGGAGCAGCTGATTGCCGTGCTCCAACCATCAGCCGCGTGGGCACGGCAGCAAATCGTCAACGCCTTCCCTTTCCAAACGCCGTCCAAAATACCTGCTGAGCAATCGCGATGGCATCTACGCTGCAGAGTTCGCCAAACGTGTAATGGCCCTTGGGATCGAGGAGAAGCCAATTGCTCCGCGCGCTCCGGGGCAAAATCCTTGCGGAGAAAGACTGATTGGGATCATCCGCCGCGAATGCTTGGATGGCGTGATCATCCTCGGTGCACGACAGCTCCGGACCGTTCTTCAGGACTATTGCGATCACTACCACCTTTCTCGTCCCCATCGGTTGTTGGCGCAGGACAGCCCGGTTTCTCGGCGGATGATGACTCTTGAACATGGAACCGTAGTCGAATTCCCCCAGGTGGGCGGCCTGAAACGCATCCGCCCGGCAATCGGGGTTTAAGGGACAAGGCCGCGTTTGATCTCCTCGAATCCCTCCCTGCTCTCACCGTGAAATGGGGTCTCTGTGCGCCCGATTTTGAGCGTCTCGTCGCAGCATTTTTGCGCCCGCGTTTGCCGGGCATGTCACCGGCCCAACCCTGACCGCCCGCAGGGCCTGGCATTTCCAGTCACAGAGTCATCAACCTCTCTCTTCTCACCTACGGATGGAATTATTGTTACCCATAACGTCACCGATTTACTACGAGGCGCGGTGGGCAGGCGGAGGGATCTCCCGCCAAATTCGGGTTGCATGTGCCAATGCCCCCCACATCACTCGTTGCGATTTTATCTGCATGGCATTCAATCTGAAAAAAGTGCTGAAGGCGTGGTTGCTGTCCTCAAGTCAGCCGCTCTCGGTCAAGGACATCCAAGGAGCCTTCACGCGCTTTCACGAGCAGGCCGCGGCGTTGCCCTTCGAAGCCGAAGATCCCGCCGCGGCGGTGCCGTTGACTCCCGAGGTCAGAGCCCCTCCGACGGGCGGCGAGCCTGCGTCAGGAACGGAAAGCGCCACCGCCGCGGCGGCGCCCGCGCCCTCGGTGGCGCCAGCGGACGAAGTTACCGAGGTCGCACTTGAACCGCTTCCGAAAGACCCCGAACTTTATGCGGACGTGCCGTCGCTCGTCACCGTAACGCAGATTCGCGAGGCGATGGATGCGATCTCTGCGGACCTGCGGCTTTCCGACGACGGGCTGCTCTTGATTGAAGGAAACACGGGGTACCGCCTTGTCACCCATCCGCGCTTCGGCCGGTGGATTCGCATCCTTCGGCAGGAACCGCCGCCGGTGAAATTGAGCCAGTCGGCGATCGAGACCCTTGCGGTCATCGCCTACCGACAGCCCGTCACGCGCGGCGAGATCGAAACCATCCGCGGTGTGTCGGCGGAAGCCGGCGTGAACAAACTGCTTGAGCGCGAGCTGGTCTATATTGTCGGCCGGGCCGATGCGCCGGGACGACCGATTCAGTATGGAACGACGGATCAGTTTCTGGAATTTGTCGGCATCAAGTCGCTCGATGAATTGCCCGCCTCCGATGTCCTCTCCTCGCGCCAGATTGACGAATGGTTGAAGACATCGTCGAACACTCACACGCCGACGGATACCGACATGGGCCTCGCCGACGAACAGTTGCCGCTTGAGACCCCTGCCGTCACCCCTGCTTCCGAGGCGGCCGACGCGACGCCGGAGTCCACCGCGAACGTGCCAGTCGCCGCGACCGAGGTGTCCGAGTCCCCGGTTGCACCGCCTGCCGCCCCTCCGGAAAACGAGGCCTCGCCCATCTGATCATGGAACTGGAACCCATTCGCGAAAAGATCGACTCCCTCGATCATCAGTTGGTCGAGTTGCTCAATCAGCGTCTTGCGCTGGCGGCGGAGATTGGAAAGGTGAAGCGCAGCGCCGGCGGGCAGATCTACGTCGCCGAGCGGGAGGACGCCGTGTTGCGCAAGGTGTGCAAGCAGAACCAGGGGCCAATCAAGAACGAGGCCTTGCGGGCAATTTACCGTGAAATCATGTCGGCGGCGATCGCGCTGGAAAAGCCGCTGGTCATCGCGTTTCTCGGGCCGGAAGCCAGCAACACCCATTCGGCGGCGCTGAAAAAGTTCGGCGCCAGCGTGGACTATCACGCCATGGCGACGGTGAGCGACATCTTCACGGCGGTGGAAAAGGGCGAGACCGACTACGCGGTGATCCCGATCGAGAATTCCACCGAGGGTTCCGTGCGCGAGGCACTCGACAGTTTTGTGGAGAGCGAAGTGAAGATCGTGGCGCAGATCTATCTGGAGATCAGCCATGCCCTGATCTCGAACTCCTCGCTGGAGGACATCGAGCGCGTCTATTCCAAGGACCAGGCCCTGGCGCAATGCCGGCATTGGCTCCAACGCCACCTGCCGCACGCCCAACTGGTCGACGCCCCAAGCACGTCGCGCGCGGTGCAGCTCGCCCAGCAGGAGCCGGGCACCGCCGCGGTCGCGGGCGAACTCGCGGCCGAGCACTACGGCGTGCCGATCGTCGTGCGCAACATCCAGGACAAAGCCGACAACACGACGCGTTTTTTCATCATCGGCCGCAAGCCGTCCGGTCCGGTGGGCGGCGGCAAGGACATCACGAGTCTGCTGGTTTCCCTGGGCGATGAGGCCGCCTCGCATTCCGGCGCGCTGCTGAAGATGCTCATGCCGCTCGCCGAGCGCGGTATTAACCTCTCCAAGATCGAATCGCGTCCGAGCAAGCGGCGCCCCTGGGACTATTATTTCTTCCTCGATGTCACGGGGCACTACGAAGACCCCGCGATGAAGGCTGCGCTCTCGGAGCTGAAAAAGTTCTGTCCCCTCGTGAAATGGCTCGGTAGTTACCCGGCGGTGAGTTGAGCCGTTCTGGCCTTGCGGGCACTTGGTGCGCAACTGTCCTTGGCGCGACGTCCGTGCGGCGGCTCACTGTGAGCGAAGTGCATAATAGAGGCCGAGCACGCCGAGGGCAAAAACGATGAACCCCAGGGTGAAATAAAGAAAACAGCCCTTGCGCACGTCCTGCTGTACCGACGTGGGTTTGACGCGATATTTGTCCAGAATGTCGTCGGCGACCGAGCCGGTATCGGTCGGACCGGGAGTGGTCGCCATGGGCCCCATGGTTGAGGCAGCGGGTGGCGAAGACGGCTGGGCGGTGGCAGGGGGCGGTTGAGTCGCGGCCGCATTCGGCTGGGCCGCGCCGTCGGCTTCCTTGATCTCGCGTTCGAGCCAAGCCAGATGGTCCTGCAACAGCGTGCGCTGGCGGAGGAGTTCGCGGAGGCGATCAGACATCGTCCCAACGGTGAGTTGCCGTCACGGCGTCGGCAAGCCCGGGAAATGCCACGCGCAACTTCCATGGGGGCAGCAGCTGGGCAGAACCGCTGCCGGAGCCCGTGACGATCTTACACGGCAGCTGGATGCTTGGGCGTCAGGATGGGACCAGCGAACAGAACCTGGTCAGAAAGCGACGATCCACTCGTTGGGGGCGTCTTTTTCCACGACAAAGGTCCGCCGTTCCGTGCTGCCATCAATCTGCGCGGTGACCGGGTATTCCCCATGGAAACCGCGGAATGCCACCGAGCCGTTCGATGCGCTGAGCGTTTCGATGACGGTCTTCCAGTCGCGGTTGATGAGCTGGTCGAGCACCCGAAAGGCGGGCTTCGGCGAGAAGTCGCGGTGCACGAGGCCGGCATTCCACTTATCCTCACCCTTGGCGGCGGTGTCATCCACGACGTTCCACCAGCTGATCGCCTGAACCTGCGGATGACTGAACCAGAGACGGTAAAAGTTGCGGGTCACCGTTGCCTGGTCGCCTTCCCCGGCAGGGGTGTTGGGTAAGGTGGGAAACGTGAGTTCCGTGATGGCGAGCGGGCGGTGGAAGTGGCCGTAGCGGTCGAGGATTTTGAAAAGGTCGAGGGGCGCGAACAACTGTCCGGCCAGAAGCTGGTGCCAGGTCTTCTCGTTGAAGACGTGCAATTGCATCCCGATTTCGTCGACGCGTTCGCCGCGGTCGATCAGTTCGCGAATCAAGCGATAGTACGGGCTGTTTTCCCCGCTGAACTTCAGCCACGAGAAGGTGGTCGCTTCGTTGAGCATCAGGCGCGTCTGCGCGGGAAACGCCCGGGCCGCGGTCGCGAGCGCGTGGGCCACGTAGCCCGCGGGGAGGTTGCACCATTTGTCCGCGTGCAGATCGCGCTCCAGCGGTTCGTTGACGACTTCCCAACGCGGAATCGAGGTGCCGTAACGTGTGGCGATCTCCGCGATCCGGATTTCGATACGGCGCGTCAACTCCTGAGGATCGTCTGGCCGCCACTGGGGAAACCATTGGTGCCACACCAGCGGATGGCCCTTCATCGCGATGCGGTGCTGCTGGCAGAATGCGACCACCGCGTCAGGGGGTGGCCGGCGGTAGATGACCGGGCTGTCCACGGCGAAGCGGGGTTTGCCGGGCTCTGGTTCAAGATCGGACCAGTAGAACGGCACGGTCGCGTAATTGAACAGCTGTCGGTACGTTTCCTCGTAACGCCGGTTCTCCGCCGCGGTGGGAAATCCGCCAAGCATGAAAAGATTGGCGCCAAACAGGAACGAGTGCCGCGTCTGCTCGATCCTCACACTCACGTTGCCCAGCGCCGCGCCGTCGCGGCGGATGCATTTTACGACGGCCTCGCTCATGCGGTGGGCGTGGATGCCTGAAACGATGCGCTGTTCCACCGCGGAATCCTGCCACAGCGCGTCGAACGACGGAGCGGCCGCCAGCGGTATTGGCAGCAGGCAGCACGCGAGGTGAGTGAGGAGTTTGTTCATGGAAATCGGGCGCCGTTCCGACGGGGTTTGCCTGTTGCGTGTAAACATTTCGCGGGAGGGCCAACGCCACAACATCGAGCCGGGAGTCGAACTGCAGAGGGCCCCGCTCACCTTGCCTGCGAGTCGTCTTGAAATGTGCGATGGGGTCGCCGCTCTCGGCGCGGACTGAAGCATGTCGGTTCGTCAACGAGTAGCGGGCAGCCCCCGGAAGCGTCAACGGGCATTCCCGTCATTGTCAGTACCGACAAAAGGTTACACAAATGCTCGAATCGGAAGCGAGGATCGCGGTCAATCGCGGCCACCCCTGAGGATATTGCTCTCCTTCCTTCCAAATCGTCGGAAGCATGCGCCGATTGTCCGAATTCTTTACCCTATGAAATCAGAACGAGTCACCTTTCGATTGCCCCGTCCTCCGATTGCTGAACTTACGCGCGTCGTCATGTGGTTGGCCATGGTCGTCGTGGGTTCGAGCGTTGCGGCGCTTTGGGGGCAGCCGGGGCCGTCGGTTTCGCCCAAGGTTCCCACCGAGGACGAGACGCTCGAGATGTCGCCCTTCACCATCTCGACCGATCGCGACACGGGATATGCGGCCACGAACAGCCTCGCCGGCACGCGACTGAATTCCGCCATCGCCAACATCCCGGCCGCGCTATCGGTGATGACCCGGGAATTTCTCAACGACATCGGTGCCTTCGATGCGACCAAGGCCATCGAATACAGTCTCAACGCCGCCAACGACACGTCTGACCTGACGGGCAACACCGCCAACTGGAATCCGTATGCCTACACGATCCGCGGGCTGGGCAGCGTCAGCGTGACGCGCAATTACTTCGTCAGCAGTTTTCTCAGCGACACCTACAACGCCGACTACCTGGAGATGGCGCGCGGTCCGAATGCGGTGCTGTTCGGCATCGCCAGCCCGGCCGGGGTTTATAACACCGCGATCAAGCCCGCCCGGCCCGGCCAGAATCTGACCGAGGTGAGTTTTCGGATCGGCAGCTTCAAGACCTTCCGTGAGACGCTGGACGTCGCGCGCACCGTTGGGAAGGGGAGGACGTTTGCCGTGCGCCTCAATCTGCTGCAGGAGAATTCCGAGGGCTATTGGGAGTTTGAGAAAAGGCAGCGCACGGCCGCGACGCTGACGGCCACCTGGCGCCCGTTTCGCACGACGACCGTGCGGGCGGAATTCGAGCAGGCGCGCTTCTTCGATGCGCGCGCGCGGCCGTTCGCGATCACCGATCAATACAGCGCCTGGGTGGCCGCCGGAAAACCTTATCACACGACGCCCACCGCGCGCCCCGCGTTTACCAACTCGGTGGCGGCCAGCACGGGCACGCCCGGCATTGTCTACTTCCCGGAGAGCACGGTCGGGCCACATCCGGTGGCGTTTTCCGGCAACTACTTTCGCCTCAGCGCCGGGACGAACGTCCGGGGCGCCACCCTCAGCCAATTCACCGATATCACCGACCAGGCGATCGCGCCCCGGACGGCCAATCTCCTCGGCACGAACAACGGCAACACCTCGGACCAGACCGTCGCCGGGCTCTTCGTGGAACAGAGAGTCGGCCGCAGCCTGGCGTTCGAGGCCGCGTTCTACCTGCAGCGCCGGGATTATCTCAACCGGCGACCGGACGGCTGGAACGACAACGCGCTGTTCATCGACGTCAGCACCCAGAGTCCGGTCTTTGACCCCGTCACGCATGCGCAGACCGGTTACGAGGCCAACCCCAATGTCGACCGTTACGTCGCGCGCAGTTCGTATCAGGAGGGCGAGACCTTTCAGCGTACGGAAAACTCCCGACTGACGATCAGCTACGACCTCGACTTCGGCCGGAAGGCGGGGTGGCTCAAGTGGCTCGGCCATCACCAGCTCGCCGCCATGTACCAGCGCTCCTACAGTCAGGGCGACAATGTCACGCGAGGTGAAACGAACGTGGCGGCGACGCGAAGCGCCGTCGATCTCACCAATGCCGCCAACCTGATCGTGCGCGCCAACTACATTGATTTCAAGAAGTCGGATCCGCGCGGACGCTCGCTCTGGAATGCCACCGAAGCCCCGCTCAGCGGCCCGCTCTACGGCACCCCGGCGGTCAACGTCCAGTCGGGCTTGGTCAACATTGGCTGGAACGGCTCCAAGAGCGGAGTGAGTTCGGCGGTGCTCGCCACCCAAAGCAGCTTCTTCAAGGGGCGGCTCTGGTTTACCGGTGGGCTCCGCCACGACAGCGTCGTGAACAAGGGCTCGGTGGCGGTGCGCGATCCCGTTACGCGGGAGTACACCGGCATCAATTATCTCAACCCTTACAATCCGGCGGTCGCCGACACGACCAACTCGTTTGGCGCTGTGTATCATGTCACCTCCTGGCTGAGCGTGTTCGGCAACCGCTCCGACAACTTCCAGGTGCAGGCAAACAACACCCTGTTTGGCGACACGGGCCGCAACGCCTTTTCGCCGAACACCAAGGGGCGCGGCTATGATTTCGGCATCCGTTCGGCCCTGCTCGGAGGCAAGGTCAACTTCAGCCTGGGCTCCTACAAAACCGCGCAGGTGGGACAGTTTTATTCCGTCCTAGGTACCTACTCAGGAGTGGCCAACGCGATTTGGGCTACCTTGGAACCGAGCCATCCACTGGCCAGCGGCAACGATCTGCAGGATCTGAGCGGACAGGGCGTGGAGTTTGAACTGACCGCCAATCCGACGAAGAACCTGCGGCTGACGTTCAATTTCTTCCACGTGAGCCGGTACGGCCAGACGAAGCCGCTGGCCAGCGTCAACGCGTACCTGGAGCAGTATCGGGCCACCTGGTTGTCGAGCGCCAACGGCGTTCGCCGCATGGTCAACCCCGCCTTCGGCGCCACCGTGCAGGATGCGTGGAATTTCATCCAGCAGACGGCGGCGACGGACACGCTGACCAACGGCCGCATGCCGCTGCACTTCCGTCCAGTCGGAGCGAATACGTTTGCCCGATATCAATTCAGCGAAGGCACCCTGAAGGGCCTCGCGATCGGCGGCGGCGTGAACTACCGCGGCGCCGAGGTGCTGGCGTACGCCAACAATGATTCGAAACAGCAAATCCGCGGCTTCATCCAGTACTACGTCAACTGTCTGCTCTCCTATGAGCGCAATTTCTTGGGCAAGCCCTTCCGGTTTCAGCTCAATGGCGACAACCTCCTCAACTTTGACGACCGATATCCGCGCAACTACTTCTGGTTTTCCGCCGCGCAAGGCGGCCCGTCGGCCTATTACCAGTATCCTTCACTGGTGCGCCGCTACACGCTCTCAACGTCGGTGAGGCTCTGAGTCGGGAGCATGCGATCGCTGGCGCCGCGCCAAAAGCGGAGGGTCTGAACACCGCGAAATCTCCGAGGCGACCTCCGGTGATGCAATGAATCCGGTCGCGGAACAGGGGCGGAATAGGCGAGAGCGGGCGCGGACAAACATTGTCACGGCGCATCCCACTTGACTGGATGCCCTATGGACACCCGCACGCTTCGGCACACCGACCTGACGGTTTCTCGTGTTTGTTTCGGCACGATGACATTTGGCGGCCAGACCGACGAGGCCGGAGCGAGCGCGATGGTCGCGACCTGCCTTGAACACGGGGTGAATTTCTTCGACACGGCGAACACCTACCAAGCCGGGCAGTCGGAAACGATTTTGGGGCGCATTCTGAAAGGCCGCCGGGACCGCGTGGTGCTGGCGAGCAAGTGCGCGGCGCGAATGGGCCCCGGCGCGGATGAAGTCGGGTTGTCCCGCGCGGCCATCCTGCGGGCGGCCGAGGACAGCCTGCGTCGGCTGCAAACAGACCGCCTTGATCTGTATTACCTGCACTGGCCGGACTACGCGGTGCCGCTGGAGGAGTCGCTTGGGGCGATGGATGAATTGGTGCGGTCCGGGAAAGTTCGATACGTCGCAGCGTCCAACTTCGCGGCGTGGCAAATGTGCTGGATGCACTGGCTGGCCGAAACGAAGGGGCTGCCACGCGTGAGCGTGACGCAGCCGATGTACAACCTGATCGCACGGGGATTGGAGCAGGAATACCTGCCGATGTGCCAGCACCTGAGGGTGTCGACCGTGGTCTACAATCCACTGGCGGGCGGATTGCTCACGGGAAAACAGAAATTCGAGGCCCCGCTGGCGGGAACGCGTTTCGACCAGAACCAGATGTACCTCGACCGCTACTGGCACGAGGCGAATTTCGCCGCGCTCACGGAGCTGAATGCGCTCGCGGCGGCGGCGAACCGCTCGCTCGTGAGCGTGGCGCTGAATTGGATTTTGCACCACACGCCGGTCGACAGCATCATCCTGGGCGCGTCGAAGCTCTCCCATTTGCAGGAAAATCTGCGGACGCTGGGAGACGGGGCGCTCCCGCCCGAGACGGTGACGGGCCTGGACCGGGTGTGGGCGCGATTGCGCGGTCCCAGTCCGAAATACAATCGATGACGCTGGTGGAAGCGGAGGCGGAGCGATCTCCGCTCAGCGTTCGATCGCGACGGCCACGCCCATGCCGCCGCCGACGCAGAGGGAAGCAATGCCGCGTCGGAGATTTTGATCCTCCATCAAATGAAGCAGTGTGACCACGATGCGGGCGCCGCTGCAGCCGATCGGATGGCCGAGGGCGATGCCGCCGCCGCGTTGATTCAGCTTCGCCGGATCGAGCGTTAGTTCCCGGGCACAGCCGAGAACCTGAACGGCGAACGCCTCGTTGATTTCGAAGGCGTCGACGTCGGCGAGTTGCCATCCGGTTTCGGCGAGGAGCCGGCGGATCGCCGCGACGGGACCAAGTCCCATGGTCGCCGGGTCGCAGCCCACGGCGGTGCCCGCGACAATCCGGGCGCGTGGGGCGAGTCCGTGGCGCTTTACCGCCGCCTCGCTGGCGAGCAGCATCAGCGCGGCGCCATCGTTGAGTCCCGAAGCGTTGCCGGCAGTGACTGTACCGTTGGGACGAAACGCCGGTGGCAGCTGCGCGAGGCGCTCCTTCGTCGTGTCCGCCCGGGGATGCTCGTCGACCGAGACGGGGCCGTCCCGCGTCGGGAGCGCGGTGATTTCCCGTTGGAAAAGTGGCCGGGCGGCGGCGGCACGCTGCTGGCTCTGAAGGGCAAATTCATCCTGCGCGGCGCGAGTGATGCCCAAGTCATCGGCGATGCGCTCAGCGGTTTCCCCCATGCTGATTTTCAGCGACGGGTCTGTGAGTCCGTCCGCAACGATCGCGTCGGTAAATTCGCCGGAGCCGAGTTTTCGGCCCCAGCGCAGGTCGGGAACGTAGTGGGGCGCACGGCTCATGCTTTCGACGCCGCCGGCCAGGATGAGCGATGACTCGCCCGAAGCGACCGCATCGGCGGCGAGCAGGATCGCCTTCAGGCCGGATGCGCAGACCATGTTGACGGTAAACGCCGGCGCTGAAATCGGCGCTCCAATTGCCAGCCCCAGTTGGCGGGCAAGGTTCATGCCGCTGCCAGCCGTCAGGACCTGGCCGAGGATCACCTGATCGATGGCGGCCGCGATGCGTTCTGGCACGACGGACCGTGCGACGGGAACGGCCAGATCGAGCGGAGAAAGGTCCTTCAGGGACCCGCCGAATCGACCGATGGCGGACCGCCGTGCCGCGGTCAGGAAAACGGGTTGGGGGAATAGCACGTCAGCGCTCTTTCTCGTTCTCACCCCGGCGCAAATCGCGCCGTTCGGGAGCGGGGGCGGATCTCGGGGGTGGCGTTGTTGAAGGTGCGGCTGTGGTGGATACCGGTGGCGGTGTCCTGGTCGGGGATGTGGTGGCGGGCGGAGTTGCGGCGGGCGTGGGACCGGACGGGGCTCGGTTATGCTGGTAGGAACGCGGTGAAGCGGGCGTCGCGGGTGCGGTGGTTTGGGCCGGCGCCGCTGGCGGCGTAAACTGAATCACCGGCATGGTTGCAGGCGCCTGGTTCGAGTTCGCCGCCGCCGGTGGAGGGCGATTGCGCGGTTCGCGTTCCCGGTTTCGCTCCGGACGCGCGCTCGGTGGCGCTGCAGGCGTTGTTGGTGTGGGCGTCGGGGCTGGCGTCTTGAGATAAACCGCAGTGTTGGGAACTTGAACCTCCGGGCTGGTATTCGCGACGACGGTGGATGGGGGGGGCAGCGAAGCCGCCGGACCCGGTGCGCCCCGGCGTACTCCCGGCGGAATCGGGCGCGCACCGGGAGCGACGCCTGGACCGTAGAGCACCTGGCGATTCCGGTTGTCGGGCGGAGGAGGACCTTGAACGTGGGGTATTTCGTTCGGGGGTCTAACCGGAGCCGGACGGACAATGGCCGCGTGACTCTGCCACGTTGCGATGGCCACGGGACGTGGCGGTGGCCGCCATTGGCGGACCTCCACAGGACGGGAGCCGGTGACTGTCACGGTGTTGACGGGGACCAAGGGGCGGTGCCAATCGTGCCCGACCCACGGGCGATGGCGGTTTCCTGCAAACACCGCGTGTCGACGCCAGTCGAACTCGTACGCGAGCCAGGAACCGACCCCGACACCGACGCCAAACGAGACGTAGGAGTGAGGGAAGTAGACTGGCCGTTCGACGAAGACGACCTCCGGATCGTAGTAAGGAACATAGATGATATCAGGCTGCGCGGGAATGATGCGCAATACGTCGGCATCGGAAATGATCTGTTGCTGAGGCGTGTCGACCAGCGCGCCGGTCGCGCGTGCGCTCGCCCGGAGTCGTTGCACCGCCTGCATGACGTCGGCCGGTTGCTCGGCGAAGGTCTCCCCGACTTGCTTGGTCCAAGGCAGGTTTTCATCCAACCACAACAGCACTTCGGGATAGTGGAGGAGCGACTTTACGCTCTCGTCCCACGCGCGATGTTCGACCTGGGAATAGTCGTTGGGGAATTCGCGGGCGTAGCGAGCCGCCAGAACAACGTCGGTCGGTACGGTGCATGCGGGGAGAATCAAGGCGATCAGGGCATCGGGGTAGAGTGCGACGGGAGCGAGAAGTTGCTCAATTTCCCGTGGGGTGCGGCGAAGCACAGGCGCTGGCGCGCGGCTGATCGGTACGGGATCCTGGGCGAAACTCGCCGTGCCGGCGGCGGGGAACAGGAGGAGCAGGAGCCAGCGTAGGGTTTTCATATCGGTGAGATGGCCTTCCGCTCGGACGAAGACCCAACCCAACCTATTCACTATTTCCTGGAGCGCACGCGGGAAATGGGGCCGTTGAGAATCGGCTCCCATTCCCCGGCAATGAACGGTTGAAAGCGTGGTGCCTGCCTCAGAGCGGCGAATACGCCGTTGGCGCGAGGAAGCGCGAGGGGCCCGTCTTGGACGTGTTGTCGGCGTACTGCGGGTCGTTCTTCAGCTTCATCCAGATGGGATGCGTGCCAAAGTTTTTCCAATTGCCCAGATGGGTCGCAAGGTCCGGCCCACCCGTGAAGTATGAGAGGTGGGGAAGATCGCGACCCGCGAGGGCCTGGCCATAGAAGACTGGCGACATGCCGAGTTCCTTCATGACTTCGATTTCGCCGGCGTTGAACATGGCGATTTTGTTTAGCGCCTTCTGTTCGCTATGGCTCTCGTAGGTGCGGAACTCAAACACGCGCGTCGGCGTGCGTTTCTTGGAAAACGCCGGAACCTGCAAGTGAGGGTGACCGGTGAACGCGAGCAGCAGCCATGAGTCGATCCGATCGAAAACGGGATTGGCCTTGGCGGTGCCGAGGTATGCAGCGCCGGCTTTCTGCACCGCCGGGTCGGCGTTGATTTCGGCGTTCACACTCACGAATGACTCGAGCGACGGATGGGGAATGAGCATCCAGACCGGGGTGTCCGCCTTCGGTTTTGACGTGGCGGTGGGTTTGTCGACTTCGAGTTCGGTGAAGACGCCGGAGTTCTTGATTCCGCGCCGGTCGAGGGCGGGGAGGAGCGCCTGCTCTAGGTACGCATCGAGGGTGGCGCGGGTGGCGGCGGACTTCAGGCGGTACGCACGAATTTCGTAGTAGTCCCGACCCGATGCTGGGGAGCCTCCGGAAGCGGCGAGTCCGCGGGAGGCGAGGGCGGTGGTGGCGGAGGCGGCGAGGGTGGCCTTGAGGAAATCGCGACGGGGAAAGTTCATGGTGATGAGTGGAGGTTTGGAAGAACCAGCGAAACAAAGTTTCACGATTTGACGAGCCCCGGGAACGGCGCACCGGAGTTTTATCGGGGCCACCAGCATGCTTGGCGGGAGACGTGCGACAAAAACGGTGGGCAGTGAAATTTGTAGTCGCGCGGGGTCCGGGTAGCGTTTTGCATCCGGGCGCGTTTTCGCACTTCATCCCCGCCCTCCGCAATATGTCCGCTCCACTCTCGATCGCATTTATTGGCACCGGTGTCATGGGCCGCAGCATGGCCGGTCACCTCCAAAAGGCCGGTCACCGGCTGCACGTTTACAACCGCACCAAGGAAAAGGCCGCCGCGCTCATCGAGGCGGGCGCGCAATGGCACGAGAGTGCGGGCGCGGCCGCGGCGCCGGCGGACGTCGTGATCACGATGCTGGGGTTCCCCAGCGACGTCGAAGCCAGCTATCTTGGCGCGGGCGGCATCGTGGAACGGGCAAAACCGGGAACGCTGTTGATCGACATGACGACGTCGAGCCCGGCACTGGCGCGCAAGATCGCCGAGGCCGCCGCGGCCCGCGGGCAGTCCTCGCTGGACGCCCCGGTTTCCGGTGGCGACCTCGGAGCAAAAGAGGCGCGGCTCGTCATCATGGTTGGTGGCGATGCGACGGCCTTTGCCGGGGCCAAACCGCTCTTCGAGATCATGGGCAAGAACATCGCGCTGCATGGAGGTCCGGGGGCGGGCCAGTGCTGCAAGATGGCGAACCAAATCGCGGTCGCCGTCGGGATGGTCGCGTGGTGCGAGGCACTGGCCTACGCCAAGAAGGCCGGCCTCGATCCGACCGCGGTCCACGGGAGCATCAGCGGTGGTGCGGCCGGCAGTTGGGCGTTGACGAATCTGGCCCCGCGCGCGTTGGGCGAAAATTACGCCCCGGGCTTCTACGTGAAGCACATCCTGAAGGACATGCGGATTGCCCTCGAAAGCGCGGAGGAGTTGAAACTCGACCTGCCGGGACTCGCGACGGCGAAGAAGCTCTACGATCAGGTGGCCACCCGAGGCTGGGAGGACTGCGGGACGCAGGCACTCTACCGTCTCTACACGTCGCTCTGACCAGTGCTGCGTCGGGGTGCGGGTGGCTGGAGTTACTCCAGCCGCTGCCATCCGACCGCGACCCTCCGGGTATCTCTCCTCCCCGCCACCAACCCTTTATTCCTCCCCTATGAAACTTCCCCCTGACTTCCGCAAACGCGTGCTCGCCCGTGAATGGCTTGGCGGCACCTTCCTTAATATTGGCTCGTCGGTGACCGTCGAAATTGCGGGGCTGGCTGGCTTCGATTGGCTGCTGATTGACCACGAGCACGGTCCAGGGGGCGAGGATACGATGTTGCACCAATTGCAGGCCGCCGCCGCCACCCCCGCGTTTCCCATCGTGCGGATCGCGGTGAACGAGACCGCGCGGTTCAAGCGTGTCCTCGACATGGGTGCGCTCGGCGTGATGGTTCCCTATGTGAGCACGGTGGCCGAGACCCGGGCCGCCGTTTCGGCGATGCGTTATCCGCCACACGGCGTCCGCGGCGTGGCAAAGTTCAACCGCGGCGCCGGCTTCGGCGGCGACTTTGAGGAATATTACGCGCACGCACACGAGCGACTCGTCACCGTGATCCAGATCGAGACTGTCGAGGCGATCAAGAACATCGACGAGATCGCGGCGGTGGACGGCGCCGACGTGCTGTTCGTCGGGCCAACGGACCTCTCCTATAACATGGGAATTCGCGACCAACTCGAAAGCGCTCAGTTCACCGAGGCGTTGAAGAAGGTAAGTGACGCCGCGAAGAAACACGGCAAGGCCGCGGGAATTTTGGTGCACAACAATGCGCTCGTGCCGAAGGTTCGCGAGCTGGGATATACCTTTACAGCCCTCGGCAGCGACGGCGGCGCGGTGCGCAACGGACTGCTGGGCTTCGTGGCGGCGCTGAAGGCAAAGTAACTCCGATGGCGGTCCGGCCCGCCCCAGGCAGGCGGGCCGTTTTTTGAATCCATGAAGATCACTGAAATGCACATCACGCCGATCGCGCTCGGCGATCCGCCGCTGCTCAACGCCGCGGGGCTGCACGCCCCGTATTGCCTGCGCACGGTCGTCGAATTGAAGACCGACAACGGGCTCACCGGCCTGGCCGAGGTCCCGGGTAGCGTTGCGGTTGATCAGGCGCTCGCCGTGGTGCGCGAAATCGTAATCGGTTCCGATCCCCTCAACTGGAACGCCCTGCGCGCCCGGCTGGCCGAGCGGTGTGCGCCGGAATTGTCAGTCGCGCGCGGCGACAAGCCGTGGGACGGCCGTACCCGGGTGCAGGTTTACAGCGCCCTCGATGTCGCCTGCCTCGACCTCCAGGGCAAGGCCTACGGGGTGCAGGTGGCGACACTGCTCGGCGGCATCGTCCGCGAGCGCGTGCCGTATTCCGCGTACCTGTTCTATAAATACGAGGGCGCGGGCGGCGATCTCGCCTTTGGCACCGATCCGAACGCCACCGGCTGGGCGGCAGCCCGGCAAAAGGCGGCCCTCGATCCGGACGGGGTTGTGGCGCAGGCGGTGGCGATGGTGGGCGAGTTCGGCTTTGAGTCGATCAAGTTGAAGGGCGGTTGCTTCGAGCCCGCGCAGGAGGTCGCGGCGATGAAGGCGCTGCACCGGCATTTCGGGCCCGGCGTGCCGCTGCGGCTGGATCCCAATGCGCTCTGGACGGTCGACACGTCGATCAAGTACGGCCGCGAGATGGAGGGTATCCTCGAATACCTCGAGGACCCGTGCCGGTCGCAGGAGGGTATGGCGGCGGTGCGCAAGGCGCTGAAAACGCCGTTGGCGACGAACATGTGCACGACCTCGTTCGACGATCTGCCGGGCAGCGTGCGCACGGGCTCCGAGGACATCATCCTCACCGATCACCATTTTTGGGGCGGCCTGCATTCGTCGATGGAATTGGCGGCGCATTGTCGCGTGTTCGGGCGCGGCGTTTCCATGCATTCCAACAATCATGCGGGCATCTCGCTCGCGGCGATGACCCATCTCGGGGCGGCGATGCCGAATCTCACCTATGCGCTCGACACGCATTACCCGTGGCAGTGGGAGGAAATCATTGTCGGTGGCCGGACCCGGGTCGAAGGGGGCTGCGTGACGTTGCCCAAGGGGCCAGGGCTCGGGGTCGAGTTGGACCGCGCCGCTCTCGCCCGCGCCCACGCGACGTACCTGCGGGTGGGGCTGAAGGAGCGGAACGACGAAATTGAGATGCAGAAGAAAGTGCCGGGCTGGAAATTCTCCCAGACCCGGTGGTAATTGGATTTTCAAATACTATGACACCGATGGTTCAACGTCTCGCAGGAAAGCATGCGCTCGTCACGGGCGGCGGATCTGGGATCGGCCGCGCCATCGCCCGCCGTCTCGCTGGTGAGGGGGCGCAGGTGACGATTCTTGAGTTCAAGACCGAGGCGGGCGAGTCCACCGCTGCGGAAATTCGCGCGGCCGGCGGCGCGGCGTCGGTGATCGCGGCGGATGTTTCGAACACGGAGTCGATGCGCGCGGCGTTTGCGTCGGTGGAGAAACTCAACGTGCTCGTGAACAACGCGGGCATCGCCCATGTCGGCAACGTGCTGAACACGACCCCTGATGATCTCGACCGGATTTACGGCGTGAACGTCAAAGGGGTCTATCATGGCCTGCATTTCGGCGTGCCAAAGCTGCTGGCGGCGGGGGGCGGCGCGATTGTGAACATGGCTTCGATCATCTCGAAGGTTGGTCTCGCGGATCGGTTTGCCTACGGGATGAGCAAGGGCGCGGTGCTGACGATGACGCTGTCGATCGCGCGTGACTTCATCGACCGTGGAATTCGCTGCAACTGCGTCTGTCCGGCCCGGGTGCACACGCCGTTCGTCGACGGTTTCATCGCGAAGAATTATCCGGGAAAAGAGGCGGAGATGTTTGCGAAACTGTCCGCGGCGCAGCCGATCGGCCGCATGGGTGAACCCGACGAGATCGCGTCGCTCGTGGCGTTCCTGTGTTCGGATGAGGCCGGTTTCATCACCGGCTCGGCCTACGACATCGACGGCGGCACGACGCTCCTGCGTTGAGCGTCGGCGGACGGCTCAGCTTTTCTTCCGGCGTAACGCCGCGATGACCACGACCCCCAGACCGCCGATCAGCAGCGCCCAGGTCGACGGTTCTGGCACGGGATCGAAGTTTGAAAGCACGAGGTTGGAACCGCTGTAGGTGACGAGAAACGAGCCTTGCCCGAAGTTGCTCATCAGCCGAGTGCCGCTGGCGACATTGGCGAATGAGCCGCTGATCGAAGAAGCCGAGAGAAGCGTGAACGTGTCAGTCGGCAGCATCGTCTGCCGCGCCCCGTTCACGAAGTTGATTGCGAGCGTGCCACCCAGCGTGGCGGTGCCGCTGACGCTGAGAAAATCGTACGTCGCGCCCTGGGTCGTGCCGCCGATGTCGAACGAAAGAACGGAATTCGCCATCAGGTTCAGTTTGCCGTTCACGGTCAGCGTGCCGAGGACGTTGCCCGGTGACATAAAGGCATCGTTGGACACGTCGGCGATGACGGTGCCGCCGCCGGTCAGCGTGCCGCTGGCGAAATTCAAGCCGAGGTCAAAGCGAGCGGTCGCGCCGGACGAGACGAGGAGCGAGCCACCTCCCTGGGTGAAGGCATTGGTGAATTGGACCGCGCCGGCATTGATCATGATATTGCCGGTGTTGGTGAATGGAACGGAAATTCGGGTGTTGCTGGACGACGTCTTCGAGTACGTGCCGGCGTTGGTGAAGGTGAAGCTGCCACCGGTCGAATTGGTGATGAGGTTGTCGGTGACCCCGGTGGTCGCGTCGACAAACGTGGAGCCGGCGCTGTTGATGAACTTGCCGCCATTGCCCGATTGCAGCGCGCCGCCGCCATTCCAAGTGAACGTTCCCTGATTGCGGATCGTGTGCTCGCTAAACTCGTGGGCATTGCTCCCTGACGCGATGATTTGTCCGCCGACGCCGATGATCAATTCGCCCGTTCCGGCGAAAATTCCGCTTCCCCACGTGGAGGATGTGCTCGTCAGCGTGAGGTTGCCGGTGCCGTTGATTGTGCCGCCGTTGAAGGTGAGGTTGTCGATCGAGGCCGCGGAGTTAAGCGTCGCCACTCCCGCCGCCACGGTCGCGGAGTAGTGCACGACGCCGTTGTTGTTGGGGACCGCGACCGGGCCCCATTGGCTGCTATCCGTCCATGATCCGGTGCCATCGTTCCAGCTGAGAAAGGTGGACGCGGCCGGAAGTGAGACGGCGGGCGGCACCACGGTGGTGGGAGCTCCGCCGGTTCCGTCGCGGGCCAGAAGCGACGAGGTGAGCGTCTGTGCTCCGGAGGTGTTGGCCGCGTAGGCGGCGACGAAGGTGAACGTGGCGGTGCCGGCCGGCGGATTGATGAACGCCCACTCAAGCAAACCGGTGCGGCCGGCGCTCGGCGCGATGGCCGGCTCGGCGGGCGACGTTCCTGGGACACTTGTGCCGGAAACGTAGCTCCAACCCGTGGGGAGCGCGATGGAGAATCCGAGTGTCGACGGAGTGGTTGGATAGGTGATCGCCGCCGTAAAAGTGACATTGCCGCCGGCCGAATTGAGCATCGTCGTGCTCGGCGTGAGCACAAGTGTCTGCGCCGTCGCCAGGGTGGCGATCAACACAAACAAACAACAAAGACGGTTTGGCCGTAGGGACGCCATCACGGTTGTGGTTAACAATTATCGCGTGCGCCTCAAGGAGTAATCTCAACTTTCAACGGGATTGATGTCCGGTCGTTCCAGGCCGATTTCCGTCTCGCAACCCAGAACGTCGGATTCAATCTCCTGCTTCCGTCCTTCTGTTTTCCGGCTTGGGACTTCCCCTCCCGTCGGAGCTGATTCCATACGTAGTTACTCTCATTCTGCCATGCTCGTTTCACTTGTAGCGAATCATATCACGATTTTCGGCGGTTTCTCCCGGTCTCGTTGGTGGCGATTGAGCGCTCGCTGCAACTTCGTGCCGCGAGGCCCCAGTTTGGTTGCCATCGCGGTCCTGCTCGCCTCGGCGCTCTTCGCTCCCGTCGTCTGCGCCGCGGTAAACTTGTCGCCGACGGTTGCTTTGACTGCACCCGTGAGCGGTGCGGTCGTTCCGGTTAACTCCGCCACCACGCTCACCGCCACGGCCACCGATTCGGACGGAACGATCGTCAGCGTCCAATTTCTCGTGAACTCGGTTTCCGTTGGTACGGTCACGACGGCACCGTACGCGGTATCGTGGACGCCGGCCTCGACCGGCACCTACTCGGTGACGGTGATCGCGACTGACGATCTCGGCGCGACCGCAACGAGCGCAGCGGCTTCGGTCACCGCAACGACGCAGCCGATCTTCGGGAGTTTTTCCCCGGGCGTCCTGGGCTCTGGAGCGCCGGTGACGATCACCGGTGCCAATTTCACCGGAGTGACCGCTGTGAAATTCAACAACGTCAACGCCACCAGCTTCACCGTCGACTCGATCACACAAATCACGGCGATTGTTCCGTCCGGGGTGACGGCGGGCGCGGTCAGCGTGACGACCGGCACCGGGACTGCGACGAGTGGAACCAACTACACCACGACCTCGTCGCCAATCATCACGGCGATCAGCCCGACCAGCGGACCCGTGGGACGTGTGGTCACGATCTATGGCGGGAACTTCGGGACGATTAGTAATTCCAGCACCCCCCAGGTTTCCTTCAACGGGGTAACGGCGACCGCGCAACGCCAGAGTGTGTCCGGTGGTTTTCGGGTGGTCGTGCCGACAGGGGCAACCTCCGGGCCAATCACGGTGACCGTTTCGGGCGTAGGTTCAGTCGCTAGTTCAACGTTTACCGTCCTCACCGGCGGCACGGCGCCGGCAAACGACGATTTTGCCAACGCACAGGTGATCTCCGGAGCGACCGGGGTTGCCACCGGCAACAATGCCTTTGCCACGAAACAAACCGGTGAGCCCTCCCACGGAACGACCGGCGGAACGTCCGTATGGTTCAGCTGGGTTGCGCCCTCAAGCGGGGCGTTTCTGTTCGACCAGACTGGCTCGGAATTTGGCGCCTATGTTGCCGTTTATACGGGGACGGCGGTGAATGCGCTCACGCAAGTGGTCACGGGGGATCAGCCAAATTCGTTCACCTTTAATTATAGTCCGGCCGCATTTCTCGCCCAAGCGGGAGTCACGTACTATCTTGCAGTGGACGGCTTCAGTGCGACGAGCGGCGCCCTCAAGCTGAGCTGGTCTCCGCTCGCCGCCCCGACGATCACATCGTTTACTCCCACGTCGGCCTACGCGGGGCAATCCGTGACGATCCAAGGATCCGGTTTCACGCCGCGCGCCACCGTGACCGTGGCGGGTGTGACGGCCGTTGCGTCGCTGACGTCCGCCACGACGATGACGATTTCGCAGGTGCCGAGCGTAACGACAGCCGGCCCCGTGGTTGTGACCACAGTTGCTGGAACCGCGACGAGCGCGGCAAATTTCACCGTGCCAGCAGTGCCGACGGGAGGTGGACGGGCGTTGGCCAACGAGTCGGTACTCGGAAATGTGGGGGCTTCGCCGATTCTGGCCAATTTCAGTGTCGAGGGTTCCGTCGCCAAAACCGTGCTAGTGCGGGCGGTGGGGCCCAGGCTCGGCGACTTCGGAATCACCGGGTTCCTCGCGGATCCAAAACTCGAAGTCTACGACGGGCAGGGCGTGCTGATCGCACAGAATGATGATTGGGGCGGTGGGACCACCCTCAGCACCGCGTTTGCCAATGTGGGAGCCTTTTCTCTGGTGAGCGGCAGCAAGGACGCGGCGGCGCTCGTGACGGCCAATCCCGGCACGTACACTTTCAAGGTCAGCGGCGTGGGCGGAGCAACAGGGAGCGCTTTGATTGAGATCTACGATACTGACTCCGGCTTACGGATCCCTTATCTCTCGTTTCGACGTTCGCTGGCCTTCAGCGGCGACACCACCACCGCTGGTATTTTTGTCAGTGGCTCGGCGCCGCAGCGGTTGTTGATCCGGGGGATCGGCCCGGCGCTGGCGGCGAGTGGAGTGTCGGGCACGCTCGGCAATCCGGCTCTGGCGTTGTTCGGCAATGGAGGAGCGCAACTGGCTTCCAACGACAATTGGGGCACCGCCGCGACCCAACCGACGCTCGCCGCGGCGACTGCGACCGCCGGATTGATTCCTCTCGCCGACGGTAGCAATGACGCCGCCATGTTGGTCGATATCGCGCCCGGCAGTTACACGGTCCGGCTCTCGGGAACCGGTGGAACCACGGGCATCGGCCTGATCGAAATCGCCCAAATCGACAGCGCCCGCTCGGCTTCGTTTGCGCCCGCTCTGATCGTGCCGCCCCAGCCCGCCACGTTTGTGGCCGGAGGCTCGGTTACACTGGGCGCGACGGCCGTGGGATCGCCTCAACCGACTTATCAATGGAGGAAGGCGGGGGTTGCGATTAGCGGTGCGACCAATTCGTCCTACGCCGCGTCGGTGGCCGGGGCCTACTCCGTCGTGATGTCGAATACGGCAGGCACGACGACCAGCGCGGACTACATTGTCACCTCGTTTGGCGCTGGCGTCGACGCATTCGCCAATGCGACGGTCCTGACCGGCGCGACAACCACGAGCACCGCAAACAACGTCTCGGCCACGAAGGAATCGGGCGAGCCAAACCATGCGGGCGACGCTGGCGGCAAGTCTGTCTGGTGGACGTGGACCGCGCCGGCCAACGCCCGAGTGACGATTGAGACCACCGGCAGCGCCTTCACGACGTTGCTCGGTGTTTACACGGGGACGTCGCCGGGTGCGCTTGCGACGGTGGCGAGCAGCAACGGTTTCGGCGGCTCCGGCACCAGCAAGGTGACCTTTGATGCGGTCGCGGGGACAACCTACAAGATTGCGGTCGACGGCTACGGAGGGGCGAGTGGCGACATTATGCTGGGGCTGGGCTACAGCTACGCGTTTTCGACGTATGCGGGCGAAACTGGATACGGTAACTCAGACGGTCCGGCCGGCCTAGCGCGCTTTGACCACCCCTGGAGCGTCGCAGTCGATGGCAGCGGCAACCTCTTTGTCGCCGATACCGCCAACCACACGATCCGCAAGATTGCTCCGGACGGAAACGTCACGACTTATGCCGGTGCCGCGGGAGTGAGCGGCAGCATCGACGGGACAGGCTCGTCCGCGCGCTTCAAGTCGCCCCAGGGTGTCGCGGTGGACGCGAGTGGGAATGTCTACGTCGGAGACGCGGGCAACTACACCGTCCGGAAGATCGCCCCGGGTGGAGTGGTTTCCACTCTGGCGGGCGGGGTCGGTCTCACGGGGAGTACGGATGCCACCGGCCTCGATGCCCGCTTCAACGCGCCGTTTGGCGTCGCGGTCGACGGGAGTGGCAACGTCTACGTCGCCGATGTATTCAATAGCACGATTCGGAAGATCAACGGCGTGACCCGGGGCGTGACCACGCTGGCGGGGACGGCCGGGTCGAGCGGCAGCACGGACGCCACGGGCGCGGCCGCCCGGTTTTCATATCCGGCTGGCGTGGCCGTTGACGGAGGCGGCAATGTTTATGTGGCCGATCTCGCCAATAACACGATTCGCAAGGTCACGGCGGGCGGGGTCGTGACCACGCTGGCCGGACTGGCGCAGACCAATGGCAGCGTGGACGGGACCGCGGGTGCCGCGCGTTTCGGTCCGTCGTACGGAGTGGCGGTGGATGCGGGGGGAACAGTCTATGTCGCCGACACCTTTAGCCGGACGATTCGCCAGATAACTTCGGGCGGTGTCGTGACCACGCTAGCTGGAACCGCGGGGCAGCAGGGAGGGGCGGACGGCAGCGGCGCCGCAGCGAGATTTGATCTGCCCCATGGAGTGGCGGTCGACGGCAGTGGCAATGTCTACGTTGCCGACACGGGAAACGGAAAAATTCGCAAAATCACCCCGGCGGGAGTCGTCACCACGGTGGCGGGGCCATCCCTCACGATGGGCAGTGTCGATGCCGTCGGCATCGCGGCGCGGTTTAACTCTCCGCATGGGGCCGCCGTCGACGCGGCCGGAAACCTCTATGTCGCCGATTCATCCAATCACACGATCCGAAAAATCGCCCCGGGCGGGATCGTGACGACCCTGGCCGGTTTGGCGGGGTCCAGCGGATCGGCGGACGGTGCCGGGACCTCCGCGCGATTCAGCACGCCGTTTGGCGTGGCGGTGGACAGCGTGGGCAATGTCTATGTCGGAGATCGCGGGAATCAGACGATCCGCAAGATCACGCCGGCCGGGGGCGTTACGACCCTTGCCGGTCTCGCCGGTAATTCTGGAAGTACAGACGGCACCGGAACTGCGGCGCGGTTTTCCGGCCCGAGCGGTGTGGCGGTGGATTCCGCGGGGAACGTGTACGTCGCGGATACGTTAAATCGAACGGTCCGCAAGGTCACCTCGTCGGGTGTCGTTACGACGCTCGCCGGACTGGCCGGCAGCTCCGGAACAGCCGACGGTCTGGGCGGCGTTGCGCGCTTCGATACGCCGGTGGCGCTGGCGGTTGATGCCGGTGGCAACGTCTATGTGGCCGACCTGACCAAGAACACGGTGCGCAAGGTCACTCCCGCCGGGTTGGTGACGACGTTCGCGGGAATTTCCGGACCGAATGGAGGGACGACAGACGGCCTGCCGGGGACCGCCCAGCTCTCGTTGCCGGCGGGGCTGGCGGTGGACGGCGCCGGCAACGTCTACGTGGCCGAACTTTTTTCCACCGTCCGGAAAATCTCCCCGGCGGGTTTGGTGACTTCGTTGGGCATGTATGGAAATCTCGCAAACGAACAAATCGGGCCGTACACGGCCGGTCGTTTCGTCGAGCCGGCCGGAATCGCGGTGGATGCGAGCGGTGGTCTTTTCCTGGTCGAGCTGAGCAATCACGCTATTCGCAGGGGCGCCCCGGCGATCGCGACCCTTCCCGTAATCAGCGCGCAGCCGGTGATTCAGTCCGTGGCGCTTGGCGATGGTGTCTCGGTTTCGGTGGCGGCAAGCAGCGCGACCGCGATGACCTACCAATGGCGATTCAACGGAAACGCTTTGTCCGATGGATCGAAGTACTCCGGGGCGGCAACCTCGACGCTTACGATTACAAACGTTCAACCGGGAGACGCGGGCTCCTATTCGGTCGTCGTGACGAACGGGAGCGGCCCAATCACGAGTGCCAACGCCACGCTCGCCCTCCGTGGTCTCGGGACGACGGGTTCCCAGTTCGCCGCGGTCGGGCAAGGCGGTGTCATCCTCACCAGCCCTGACGGTCTCGCGTGGACGAGCCGTGCATCAGGATCGGTGAAACGGCTGCGCGCGGCGACGGCGACGGGCAATCTCTTCGTCGTGGTCGGTGAGGCGGGTACGATCCTGACCAGCCCGGATGGAGTGACGTGGGCCCCGCAAACGTCGTCGACGACCGAAAACCTGCGCGGCGTCACGGCCGGGCCGAATCAGTTCGTTGCGGTCGGCGGCACCGCCTCGTCGCTGGTGCTCACGAGTGCCGACGGAGTGACGTGGACATCGGCAATCGTCCCCGCTCTCGGTACGTTGCGCGGCGTGACCTTTGCCAACGGACTCTTTGTGGCCGTAGGCAAGTCGGGCACGATTTTTACGAGTGTCGACGGCAAGACCTGGATCAGCCAATCCTCCGGTACGACGGTGCGGCTCGACGGTGTGATGTGGACGGGAAGTCAGTTTGTGATTCTCACCGAGACGGGCGGCGTCCTTTCCAGCACCGATGGGATCGCCTGGACCGCGAACACCAGCACCCCTCCGGCGTGGGCCGAGGCGCTCACCTGGAGCAATACCCGCTATGTTGTCGTGGGGGCGGACGGCCAAATCGCGACGAGCCCCAGCGGGGCGTTGTGGGCATTTGCCACCACCGGTACGGCCGGCACAATTCATGGTGCGACCTGGACCGGTAGTTCGTCGACCCCCACGAACAACCCGCTCTCCCTGCTGAACTCGCTGCACGCGCCGACAATCGCGGTGCAGCCCGTCAACGCGACTGCGACTTCCGGTCAGGTCGCGAGTCTGAGCGTGACGGCGACCGGTTCCACCGTGCTCACCTACCAGTGGCGGCGGAACGGTTTCGTCATCCCGGGTGCGACGAACGCGACCTACTCGATCGCCAACGCCCGACAGAGTGACTCCGACGTGTATGACGTGCTGATTTACGACGGCATCTCGTCGGCGGTTTCCGGTCCGGCGCGGCTGGCGGTCGGTCCGGCGGTTTATCCAAACGGTTTGAAGATCGACCCGACGTTCAATCTCGCCGTCGAGGATCTCGCGGGGCAGCTCAACGCGGTCGTGCCGTATTCGGCAACCCAGTATTTGGTCGGGGGCGATTTCATCCGCGTCAACGGCAACACGGCCATCCGCCGGCTCGCGCGGTTCAATCACGCGGACAACTCGCTCGACCCGACGTTCGCCGCGAATTTCAACAACACCGTCAGCGCCGCCCTGGTGCAACCCGACGGCAAGGTCGTCGCGGGTGGCAGTTTCAATGTCGTGAACGGGGCTGTCCGCAGTTTTCTCGTACGGCTGAACGCGGACGGCACACTCGATCCGACGTTTACGCCGGGCACCGGGCCGGGCAATTCGGTCAACGCGATCGTCCGGCAGCCGGCCGACGGCAAGCTGATCATCGGCGGCACGTTCACCACCTACAACGGCTCGACCGCCAACCGCATTTGCCGCCTCAACGTCGACGGCACGCTCGACGCCACATTTGCGGTCGGCAGCGGCCAGGGGGTGAGCAGCACCGTCAACTCGCTCGCGCTTGATCCCATTACCGGCAAGGTCGTACTGGGCGGAAGCTTCACGACCCATGCGGTGACCGCCACGAGCCTCAACCGGATCGCGCGGTTCAATACCGACGGCACCAACGACACGACCTTTGTCATCGGCACCGGCTTCGACAACACCGTGAACGCGGTGGCGTTTGACGCCACGAGCAGTGTGCTCGTCGGCGGTGCCTTCACCAATTACAACGGTTCCGCGGTGAATCGGCTCGCGCGGCTCAACGCCACCGCCGCGCTGGACGTCTCCTTCAATGCACGGACCGGCACCGGATATACTTCCGCTCCCTCGGTCACGATCTCCGGCGGCGGCGGCGTCGGTGCGAGCGCGACGGCGGCGATTTCGGGCGGCGCGATCTCGGGTTTCACGATCACCGGTGGTTCCGGCTACACGTCGGCGCCGATCGTGGTGCTGTCGGGTGGCGGTGGCACGGCAGCCACGGCGGCGGCGGCGATTGCGGGCGGCGCGGTCACCGCGATCAACTTGATCGGAACCGGGCCGGGCAGCACGGTGAACTCCCTCACCTTTGACAGCGCCAACAGCCGTTGGATCGTCGGAGGTCAGTTCCTAAACTACAACGGTGTCACCGGCTTCAACCGCCTGATCCGGCTGAGTCTCAATGGCGTGAATGACACGACGTTCACCGCCAATGTGAGCGGCACGGTCCTCAGCACGTTCGTGCACATCGACAATTCGATCGTTCTCGGCGGGTCGTTTGGAAACAGCTCCATCGGAGGGGCCGTCGGCACGGCGCCGGCAAGGCTGCTAGCGCGGGTGACTTCGACCGGCGTGCGAGATACCACCCTTTTCGCCACCTTCCGCTCGGCGGGCACGGTCAACCGGATCCTGCCCCTGCCCGGGGGTAAACTTCTGATCGCCGGGACGTTTTCCCACCTCGGCAACACTCCGGCACCCAACCTCGCCCGACTCAACCCCGACTTCTCGATCGACTCCACTTACCTGCCCAGCGGGGGTGATGGCTACACGGCGGCCCCGACCGTCACATTCTCGGGTGGCGGGGGAACGGGTGCGGCGGCGTTGGCCTTGATGGATCCGACCCTCGGCCGTGTCACTTCGGTGTCTATCACGGCGGGTGGTTCCGGTTACACTGCGGCGCCGACGGTCGCGTTTTCCGGCGGCGGCGGTTTTTCGGCGGTCGCCAGTGCGACCATTTCAGTGGGGGGCGCGGTCTCGGCGGTCACGCTCAATTCCGCCGTCGCCGGCCCCAATGCCTCGGTGCTCGCCGCCGCGTTGCAGGGTGACGGCCGGATCGTCGTCGCCGGCACCTTCACCTCCTTCAACAGCGTGACCGCGAATCGGGTCGCGCGGCTGAACCCCGATCTCACGCTCGACCCGTCGTTCAACGTCGGGGCCGGTGCGAACACGACCGTGAATGCGCTGGCGCTGACCGCGGGCGGAGGCCTCTACATCGGTGGCTCGTTTACGACGGTGGATGCGCAGGCCCGCGCCGGTGTCGCCCGTCTCGGTTCCAACGGTGCGGTGGACTTGGCGTTCAACGTCGGCGCAGTGCCGGGTCCCGTGAACGCACTCGCGCTCCAACCCGACGGAATGATTATCGCCGGCGGCTCGTTCTCCAGTGTGAATGGTTCGTCCCGCACGAACCTCGCGCGCTTCGCATCCGACGGCACGCTCGACAATGCGATCCCAGTGGCCGCAACCAACGGTGTGGTCCGCACTCTGCTGCTCCAGCCCGACGGAAAATTTCTGGTCGGCGGCGACTTCACGACATTCAACGGCACGACCGCCAACGCCCTCGTGCGCGTGAACGCGGACGGCTCCCTCGACAGCAGCTTCCCGACGTGGACGAATCTGAACGCTGGCGTCGTCTATGGCGTGATGCGTCAAGACGACGGATCCGGAAAGATTCTTGTTCAGGGTTTCTTTACGCTGTCGGCCGCCGGTGCGCCCGGTACGCGTCACCTGGCCCGACTGGCGGCGGACGGCAGCCTCGATCTTTCGCTCAATGTCCAGACCGGTTCGACGTCGCTGTTCTCCGTCGCGGCACCCGGAACGATGCAAGTCCTCGATGACGGCCGGGTTCTCTTCGGGGTCAACACGATCACGCTCTCGAATGTGGAGCGCACGGGCCTCGTCCGCTTGGTCCCGTCGACGCCGCCGACGTTGTCGCCCATTGCCGCCACGACCGTCCGCCCGGGGACCATGCTCACCCTCACGGGCAGCAACTTCTATGATGTGACCGCCGTGCGCTTCGGCGGAGTGAACGGAGTCGCCGCGACCGACTACACCGTCACGTCGCCAACCTCGATCAGCGTGGTGGTGCCGCTCGGCGCGGCGAGTGGTCCCGTCGTGGTGCAGTCGCTCTATGGCATCGCCAGCAGCACCGCACCCCTCGCCGTCGTTCCGGATTTCCAGCTGCGCAATCCCCAGACGACCGCCGGTTCTTTCGAGAGCGTGGCCTTGGGCAACGGTACCTACGTCCTCGCCGCGCAGACCGGAGCGATCTTTAGCTCGGTGGATGGCATCACGTGGGTGAAACGCTATGACAGCCCCAATGTCATCAACTCGGTCGCGTTTGCAGCGGGGCAGTTCGTGGCCGCCGGCGGTTCTGGCACGTTGCTGACTTCCAGCGACGGCATCACCTGGACCCAGCGCGTCGTCTACACCACCGCCAGCCTCAACGGCGCGGTCCACGACGGCTCCAAGTGGCTCGTCGTCACCGGAGGCACGAACGTGCTGTCCTCGACCGATGGCGTGACCTGGACGGTTTTTCCGACCACGGGAGGTGCGTCGTCAAATCACGCGACGTTTGGTGCTGGGTTGTATGTGGCGATCGGTGCGACCAGCGGCATCCGGACGTCGCCCGATGGACTGACGTGGACGGTGCGGACGTCGGGCACGACGAACACGCTGCGGAAGGTATCCTTCGTGAACGGTTTGTTCATCGCCGGGGGCGACAGTGGTACGCTGCTGACCTCGCCCGACGGCATCACCTGGACCGTGCGGACTTCCGGAACGACCAATGCGCTTTACGGCGCCGCGTTCGGCACCGGAAAATTTGTGGTCGGTGGCAACAGCGTCTTCGTCACGTCGCCGGACGGTGTCACGTGGACGTCAACGTCGCTCGCGGGCACGCCGACCCAAGGTGATCTTCGCTCGGTTATGTTTAACGGCACGCAATTCGTCGGCGGCGGCTTTGGCGGCAGTATCCTGACGTCGACCGATGCGGCGACGTGGACCACCCGCCAGAGCATTGTTTCGAACAACCTGCGCGACGTGACCTACGGCAACGGTCGTTTCATCGCGGTGAACTCGAACGCAAACTCGACCATCGCCACGTCCATCGACGGCGTCAGCTGGAGTGCCGACACGGGGATTGGCTCCACCGCCGCGGCGTTGCGGGCGGTCGCGTACGGCAACGGTCGCTTCGTCATCGTGGGGACCAACGTCGTTCTCTCCAGCGGCAACGCGACCACCTGGACGAACACCACTCCATCCGGATCCTTCACGCTCAATGGAGTCGCGTATGGCGGTGGCGCCTTTGTCGCGGTGGGCAACACCGGTGTCGCCTTCCGTTCGACAGACGGCACCACGTGGACTCCGGTCGTCACGGGTACGGCGAGCGCGCTGAACTCGGTCGCGTACGGCGCCGGCGGGTTTGTCGCGGTGGGGGCCAACGGCGCGCTCGTCACGTCGATTGATGGTGGCGTCACCTGGGTGACGGGCACGGCGGGCACGAGCGCGGCGCTGAATTGCGTGCGTTTTCTCAACGGTCAGTTTATCGTCGTCGGAGCCAGCAGCACGGTGTTGACCTCGCCGACCGGCGTGACGTGGACGCCCCGGGCGTTTCCGACGATCGGAGCCGCGTTGACGGGCGTGGCGTATGGGGACGGGTACTACGTCGCGATTTCCTCGAGCACCGCGAACGCGCTGTGGCTGTCGGTCGATGGAGGCTCATGGGCTCAGTCGACGTTGCTGGCCGATCTCGCATCGTTCAGCGGCACGCCGGCGCTGGCCTTTGGCAACGGCCGGTTTGTGGCAGTCGGCAGCAACCGGCAGATCGTCTCAAGCAATCCGGCCAGTGATACGCTTCAGATCATTTCCCAGCCGGTGGCGTCGACGGTGGTCGCGCCGGGCGCAAACGCGACGCTTTCGGTCGCCCCGTCGGCGGGAGCGCCAACGTATCAATGGTACTCCGGCTTCTCCGGTGACACGTCTTCGCCAGTGGCGGGAGCTACTTCCGCCTCCTTCACCACGCCCGTGATCACGTCGCCGCGTACGTTTTGGGTGCGTGTCACCGGCGGAACGGGGGCCATCGACAGCGCCTCGGCTTCGGTCTCTTCTGCCACCGCGGCGCCGGTGGTGACCGTGCCGCCGGTCGACGTGGCGGTCACGGCCGGCCAGACCGCGGGCTTCAGCGTTTCGGCAACGGGCAACGGTGCGTTGACCTATCAATGGCTCCGCAATGGCATTGCGGTTCCCGGTGCGACCAACGCGAGCCTTGGTTTCGCCGGTGCGAGCCGCAGCGATGCTGATTTTTATTCGGTCGCGGTGCGCGATGGCTTTGGCAACTCTACGACTTCCGCACCCGCGCGACTCAGCGTGGCTCCCACGGTTTATCCGCAAGGCACGGTCGTCGACCCGGCGTTCGCCCATTTCTACGAGCGCAATCTCGGGACGCTCAACAAGGTCCTGCTCCAGTCGGATGGGAAAATCGTCGTCGTGGGTGATTTCACCAACATCAGCGGTACGCCGCGGACGCGCCTTGCGCGCTTCAACGCCGATGGCACGCACGACACCTTGTTCACTCCTCCATCCGTCAACTTTGGCGTTACGACGCTCGCACAACAGGTGGACGGCCGGATTCTCGTCGGCGGCGATTTTATTAACGTCGGCGGGAGTGCGCAGCGCAACCGGCTGATCCGTCTGAACACCGACGGCACCCTCGACACGACGTTCAATCCGGCGGGCGTCGGGCCGAGCAGCACGGTCAACGTCATCCGTGCGCTGGCCAACGGACAGATTTTAATCGGCGGCTTTTTCACCACCTACAACGGCGGGACCGTCAATGGCATCGCCCGGCTGAATCCCAACGGAACGGTCGATGCGACCTTTGGGGCAAATGCCGGCAGCAATGTGAATGCGCTGGTCGTGCAGCCCGATGGCAAAATTCTCGTCGGCGGTGGATTCACGAGCCTGGATGGCCTCACGCGCAATCGCATCGGCCGGCTGAATGCGGACGGCACGCTCGATGCGTCCTTCGACCCCGGCACCGGGGCCTCAACCACTGTCAACGCCATCGCGCTCGACAGCACCGGGATCCTGATTGGCGGCGCGTTCACCACCTATAACGGCACGGCGATTAACCGGATCGCACGGCTCACCCCGGCTGGCGCGCTTGATTCGACCTTTGTCGTCGGCACCGGGGCCAACGGCACGGTCAACGAAATCGCCCTGCAATCGGACAACAAGATTCTGATCGGTGGTGCGTTCACCAATTATAATGGCACCACGACCAACGGCGGCACGCGCCTCGCGCGACTGAGCAGTCTCGGTGCCCTCGACCCGACCTTTGCGATCGGCAGCGGCGTGCCCAACACGGTTCTCAGCATCACCGTACAGACCGATGGCTCCGTCATCGCCGGCGGCAGCTTTTCGACGGTGAACGGTACGGCCCGTAATCTCGGCCTCGTCCGCCTCTCGAGTGTGGGCGCCCTGGAACCAACGCTCAACCCGACGGCGCTCCGCAACGGTGTGGTGTACTCGATCACCCAGCTCGCCGGTGGAAAGACGCTCATCACCGGTGATTTTGTGCAGATCGACGGCGTCGCGCGACCATACCTCGCCAAGCTAAACTCGAACGGATCGGTCGACGCCACGTTCAACACGGCCACCGGGCCCAACGGTTCGGTGAACGCCGCCTACCTCCAGGCGGACGGGAAGATCGTCATCCTCGGTGCGTTCACCGCGGTCAACGGCACGAGTGCCACGCGTATCGCCCGCCTCAACTCCGATGCGACGCTCGATTTTTCGTTCACCTCCGGCGGTGGCGTCGGCTCGTCGCTTGGATTCATCATCCCGCAGCCCGATGGGAAGATGCTCCTTGGCGGAAATGGCGTGACTACCTTCAACTATGCCGGCGTTTCCCGCAACGGCCTCGTTCGAATCAATCCTGATGGCACGGCGGACTCCACGTTCACTACACTGGCGTTCGGCAGCACGGTCGACGGTGTGGCGCTGCAGCGTGACGGCAAAATCGTCGTGGTGGGCGCGTTCACCACGTTCAACAGCGCAACCCAGAACCGGATCGTGCGGCTGAATGCCGACGGTTCACCGGACGCCGCGTTCAACGCCAGCGTCGGGACGGGGGCGAACAACAATGTCATCGGTGTATCGGTTCAAGCAGATGGTCGAATTCTGATCGGCGGCGATTTCACCTCTTTCAACGGCGTTGCCCGTACGCGCGTGGCGCGTCTCAATTCCGAAGGCACCCTCGACGCGAGCTTCGATCCGAATGGCGCCGCGCTCTCCAGCACGGTGCGTCGCATCCTCGTGCAGGAGGACGGGAATTATTTCCTCCGGGGCAACTTCGGCAACGTCGCCCGCCTTCTGGCAAACGGGGCTCTGGACACCACATTTGCCCTGTACGGCAATGTTCCCGGAGCATCGGCAAGTTCCGGTCTCTACCCGGTCGTTCTGAACGACGGCGGGACCGTGTATTCGGGTGGGAATTTTATCTCGTTTGTTGGCGGGATCGAATACACCGGCATGATCCGCCTCGCTCCCGCCGTGGCGCCGTCCATCACCACGCCACCGATCGATCAAGTCGGCACGCCGGGCGGAAGCGCGACGTTCAGCGTCGTGGCGGCAGGCTCGGCGCCTTTGAGTTACCAGTGGCAGAAAGACGGCGTGAACATCCCCGGCGCCACGAACGCCTCGCTCGTACTCACGAACCTCAAGCCGACCGATGCGTCTACCTATTATGTCAGCGTGGCAAATTCGGTTGGTTTCGCCAATGCGGGCGCCAATCTGAAAGGCGTAAATCCTGAGCCCACGATTACCACCCCGGTATCGTCGACGTTTGCGACGGTCGGCGGCAACACGACGCTCACGGTGGCGGCCACCGGCGTCGGGCCCCTCGGTTACCAGTGGTACAAGGCCAGCCAACCGATCGCTGGTGCGACGAGCGCCACGTTTACGCTCTCCAATGTCGGCCTCACCGACGCGGGCATTTACGGAGTACTGGTCAACGACGGTCTGTCTGCCAATGGATCCGAAGCGCGCGTTGACGTGCGCCCCGCCACCTATCCCGGCGCGCTGCGGTTGCGACCGGGATTCGCGCCGAAGATCGAAAACGTCGGCAGCGTGACGCAGTTTGCCGTGCTCAGTGACGGACGGTTCTACGGCGTCGGTTCGTTCAACACGGTGAACGATACGTCTCGCCTCGCCGTCGCGCGTTTCCTCACCTCGGGCGCGCTCGACCCGAGTTTTGTGCCCGCGGTCATCTCGGGCGGAAACACGACCGCGCTGGTGGTTCAGCCGGACGGAAAGGTCATTATTGGCGGCTCATTCCTCACGGTTGACGGAGTCAATCGTCGCTTTATTGCGCGGCTGAACGCAGATGGCTCGTCCGATGCTAGTTTTGTGCCCGGTCCCGGTTTCAACAATTCGGTGGTCGCCCTGGCCCTCCAGGCTGACGGAAAGATTCTCGCCGGTGGCGTGTTCACGACGTTCAACGGCAGCACGGTGGGCGGTCTCGCCCGGCTCAATGCGGATGGTTCGCTCGACGGAACCTTTGCCTCCGCGGTCGGCGTCGGCTTCAGCGGCGTCACCGCGGTCGCGGTGCAGACCGACGGCAAAGTGATCGTGGGCGGTTCATTTTCGTCCTTCGGTGGTGTCAATGCATCCGGTCGGATCGCGCGTCTCAACGCCAACGGTTCCTACGACCCGTCGTTTGCCGTTGGCCTGGGCTTCGACAGCACGGTGAATGCGCTGGCGTTGCAACTCGACGGCAAGGTGATCGTCGGGGGGGCGTTCATCAACTACGCCGGGTCCTCCGTCAATCGGATCGCCCGCTTGAACGGAGACGGGACCCTTGATGGCACGTTTGCGAGCGGCACGGGTTTCAACGGCACCGTCAATTCGATCGCGATTCAACCGGTTGACGGCAAGGTCGTCGCCGGCGGCACGTTCACGTCGTTCAACGGCAACGTGAGCGGGCGACTCGCCTGCGTAACCTCCTCGGGAGGATTCGACGCGGCATTCGGCGCCGGTGTTGGGGCCGGGGTGGGGGTTAACGTGACGGGCGTCACTGCCGCCGTCGGTGCACTCGCCGTCCAAGCGGACGGGGCGATCTTGGTCGGAGGCTCCTTCACCACCGTCAATAATTCCGCGCACGTCAGTCTCGCGCGGGTGAATTCGGACGGAGGGTTGGACGCGGGGTTCAACGCGACCGCGCGCACGTCGGGGACGGTGATTTCAATCGCCCCGGTGGCGGGCGGAGGCTGGCTGATTGGTGGATTATTTACTCACATCGACAACGTGCCCGCAGGTAATTTTGCCCGGCTGACGGCCGGAGGGGGCCTCGACATAGCCTTCAATTCCGCGATCGGTTCCGGCTTCAATAGCGCGGTCAACACGATCGTGCCACAGGCCAACGGCAAGTTCGTGATTGGCGGCGTCTTCACGACGTACAACGGCGCGTTGGCGAACCGCATCGCGCGGATCAACGCGGACGGTTCACTCGATTCCTCCTTTGTGACGGGCACCGGATTCAACAACACTGTCGCGGCGATCCTTCAGTATGCAGGTGGTTCTCTTGTCGTCGGCGGCTCCTTCACGACGTACGATGGCCAGACATACAATCGGATTATCCGGTTGGCGGCGGACGGCGCGATTGACTACAGCTTCAACCCCGGGAACGGCTTCAACGGCCAGGTGACGGCGTTGGCCCGACGGGTGGGGTCGGAACAGTTGGTCGTGGGTGGCGCGACGTTCACCTCCTACAACGGGGTTGCGATGGCGAACGTGGCGCGGTTGGACGATGATGGGACGTTGGACACCGCGTTTGTTCCGCCGAGTTCGGCGATCTCGTCGACGGTGACATCGTTGGTCGTGCTTTCGGACGACTCCGTTCTCGTGGGCGGGGGATTCACGATTGCGAGCGGAGCTTTGCCCGATTCGTTTACGGCTGACGCGGTCGCCCGACTGCGGGCCGACGGAACGCGTGATCTTTCGTTCACTTCGGCGGCTTCGATCAATGCGGTCGTCCCGGCCTCTGGCGTTGCGGTGCGCACTTCATTGGCGCTGCAGGGTGATGGGAAGGTCTTGGTGTCGGGTTCATTTCTTGCGCTCAATGGCGAGGGGCGCGTCGGTCTGGCGCGGCTTAATCCCGATGGGACCACCGATCAGTCGTTTGGCGCTCCGATTCTGTGGACCGCCCTCACCAATCAGCATAATCTTCCGCTCGTCTATGATTCGGACGGCGTGCTCCTGATGGGTGGCCTGTACTTTAACTTTCCGGATCGCGTGCTGGGCGGATTGGCTGCCTTTGAGCCCGCCACGCCGGCACTGGCCATTAACACTCCGCCGCGCGCCGCTGCCGTGCTCGCCGGGCAGGACTTGTGGTTCGCCGTGGCGGCGGTCGGCCCGGGGCCGGTCACCTATCAGTGGAGACGGGACAACGCGGACCTCACCGACACCACCAACCATGTGGCGGGCGCAACCACGAGTCATTTGGTCATCCTCAACGCGCAGAGCGCCGACGCCGGCAACTACTCTGTGCGGGTCAGTTCTGGCGGTTCCTCGGTCACGAGTGCGTCTGCTGCGCTCACCGTTGCCCCTTCCGCTCCTGTCGCCACTGTCGCCCCGGTTCTGGGCACCGCGGTGCAGACAACGACCGCCAACGTTGTCCGAGCAACCGTGACGGCGGGCAGCACGCCGATAACGTATCAATGGATTAAGGACGGCGGCGACATTGCCGGTGCCTCGGGCACGTTTGCCAATCCGATTCCCGGCCGACAAAAGGAGCTTGAGTATGTCCGCCCGGTCGGCTGGCGGGAGTCAGACAGTGGTGACTACTCGATCCGGCTCACCAACGGTGTCGGCACGACCACGACCGCACCCGTGCGGGCGGTGGTCACCCCGGGTGAAGGATGGAGCTTTCACCAGCAACGCCCGGGCTCCGGGATCAACAGCGTCAATGTGTTGAACGGCAAGTTCCTCGCGCTCGGCGCCCGCGGCGCCCGTTTCGTCTCGGCCGACGGGATTGCTTGGACGCAATTGCCCTCGGTCAGCTCCGCCAGCCTCGGCCAGTATTTCCAGGGCCACGGTCGTCACTATCTCTGGGGCTCGCGCTATTACGCCTATTCGGTCGATGGCGTGACCTGGACCTCCGCCTGCGTCGATGCCGGCCCTGATCCTTATAGTGCTGCGATCAGTGGCGACACGATCGTAGGTGTGGCGGCCGACGGCAGCATTGTGCGCTCGATCGATGGCCTCAACTGGACCCGCCTTCCGGTTGGCATCATCACCACTCTGACCAGCTCCACGCCCGTGGCCGGAAGTGGCAGCGCGTTTGTCCTGATTTCGAGCGACAACCGCATCTACCGCAGTGTCGACGGCATTGCTTGGACGCAGCAGGTCGCGCCGGCCGGCCTCACGCTCGACAGTGTACAGTACACGAACAACCAGTTCGTTGCCTATGGTGCGAAGGGATCGCTCGCTACTTCGCCCGATGGCATTGCCTGGACGGCGCGCCCGACCGGCACGACATCCGCAATTTATTTCGCGACCTATGCCAATGGCCTTTACGCGCTGGGGGTCGATGCCGCCATCATGACTTCTCCGGACCTGGCTGCATGGGCAACCCGGCCGCTGGTTTCCCGCTTCACTCCCAACGGTACCCCCATTGGGGTGACAGGGCTGGTTTTTGCCGCTGGCACGTGGGTCGCCTGCACCAATGTGACGCCGCTGTTGTCGTCCGCTGACGCGGTGACATGGACCGAACGCTCGTCCTATCTGACACTGAACCAGAACAACGCCGTCGCTGCGTCCGCGAATAGTGTCGTCGCGGTCGGTTCGAACGGAGCGATCGTGCGCTCGGCGGATGGTGCGAACTGGGCCCTCGCGGCTTCACCGACGGTCAATGCGCTAAACGACGTGACGTTTGCCAATGGATTTTACTATGCCGCGGGTAATTCCGGCACGCTCCTCCGGTCGGCCGACGGACAGAGCTGGACGACGTTGAGCAGCGGTACCACCAATTCGCTCAACTTTGTCGGTTACCGGAGCAACGCTTATCTGGCGGTGGGTGCGGTTGGCACGATCCTCCGCTCCATCGATGGCGCGACCTGGACCGCGGTGAACAGCGGACTCGCGATCACTCTCAACAGTGCCGCGTTCGGCAACGGGCGCCACGTCGTTGTCGGCGCCGTCGGTGCGATTCGCACCACGGACGACGACCTCTCGGTCAACACGACTCCGGTCTGGGTGACGCGCGACGCCGGGACCTCCGACAATTTGGCCGAGGTAATCTTCGCGAACAACCTGTTCGTCGCCGTTGGAGCCAACAGCATCTTTACCTCGTCGGACGGCGCGACATGGACGTTCCGGGCCTTTCCGACAAATGATAGCTACAACCACATCACGTACACGAACGGCACGTTTGTCGTCACGGGCGCCAGCAATTCTGTCACTGTGTCGACGGACGGGATTGTTTGGACCGCACGGCACACCGGCTTCACCGGATCCCTACGCGGTGCGACAACCTATCTGAACCGTTTGATTGCGGTTGGGGCCTCCAGCACGATCATGTCGACTTCGCTGGCGCCGGCCATTGTGGAGGGGCCGGTGGCATTGGCGCTGAATGTTGGCCAACCCGCCAGCCTGCGGGTAGTCGGGTCAAGTCTCGTCCAGCCGCTAAGCTATCAGTGGCGGAAAGGTGATTCCAACATTCCCGGCGCGACGAATTCTACGCTGACGATTCCGGTCACTGCCGGTAACGACTCGGGTCGCTACACTGTGGTAGTCACCAATGGCGCCGGCTCGGTGGCCAGCGATCCAGTTACGCTCGCCGTCATCACGAGCGATCTGATCACGTTGTCGTCGCGCAGTCGGGTTCCGAAGAGCGGGTCGACCTCGGCCGGCTTCACCATCGAGGGCTCCCAGTCGAAGACGGTGTTGATCCGCGGCGTCGGTCCCGCGCTGGCTTCGCTCGCGGTGACGGATCGCCTCGCGGATCCGCGCCTCCGCGTTTACGACCGCTCCAACGCGCTCATCGCGTCCAACAACGATTGGTTGTCGGGGACGGAGAGCGGCGTCGTTCCGACGGGCGTAACGCCGGTTTTTTCTCTGGGAAGCAAGGACGCGGAACTGCAAGTCACGCTCAGTCCGGGGACCTATTCGGTCGTGCTCGATGGCAACGACGGCGGAGGCGGTGTGGCGTTGCTGCAAGTCTACGACCTGACGGTTAACAGCCCACGAATTGTCATGTTGACGACCCGCGCTCAGATCGGGAACGGCAACAATGCCACCATCATCGGCTTCACCGTGTCCGGGACCTTGAGCAAACAGTTCCTGATCCGGGGACTGGGTGAACAACTCACCTTCGACGGTGACCCGGCCACATCCGGAATCCTGACCGACACGGTGATCGAGCTCTTCGATAATCACGGTGTCTCGATTGCTTACAACGATGACTGGCCATCGGCTCATGCCGATTTGGTGGCGGCGGTCACCACGGCGGGGGCCCGGGCGTTCCGGCAGTTTACGGGCGATTCGGCGATGTTGGTCACGCTCGAGCCGGGCAACTATACCCTGCAACTGTCCGGTTATTCCGGATCCGTGGGTGAGGCCATGGCGGAAATCTTCGAGGTGGACGCACAGCGCGCTCTCGTCGCGGTGCCCGCGATCACTTGGATGCCGACCAATCAAACCGGCGTTCCGGGTGGCAGCGTGCTCTTCAGTGTCAACGCAGTCGGAAAACCGGATATCTCGTTCCAGTGGCGACGTAACGGAGTCAACATCGCGGGCGCCACCAGAGCTGCGCTTGCCCTCGGATCATTGCAGGCGGCCGACAGTGTGGTGGACGGTATCCCCGTCGCCTACGATGTGGTGGTCGGCAATTCCGCCGGCACGGTCACGAGCTTCGCGCGCAACCTGACATTGTTGCCCGAATTTCATTCGGTTGATTCGAACCACGATCATCAGATCGGTCTCTTTGAGCTCACGCGGGCGATCGAACTCTACAACTATCGTTTCAACACTGTCCGCACCGGCCAGTATCACACGCAGGTCGGCAGTGAAGATGGATTTATGCCCGGCGCGGGGAACATCGTCACGAATCATTCGGCGGACTCGAACCACGACGGGAAAATCGATCTGACGGAACTCACCCGCGTGATCGAACTCTACAATCACATCGATGGCACCGAGCGAACCGGGCGGCATCACGCCGAGGTCGGCACCGAAGACGGATTTGCCCCGGGGTTGACGCAACCGTCGGGCGGGGGACGATAGCGGCTACTCCGCCAGCGCAATGAGGGCGCGTTCGATGTCGGGCGGATTCCACCAAATCGCCTTCCCGGCATCGGCGACGATCGTCCGGGCAGCGTTGTAGCCGCCGAGTCCCGTGACGTTGCCGCCGGGATGGGTGGAGCCGCCGCACAGATAGAGTCCGGGAATCGGTGTGCGGTAGGTGCCCGCCCCGGGAAACGGTCGGTTCCAACCCACCTGGCCCCGGGCAAACGATCCGACGAGCAGATCCCCTCCGGTCATGTTGGGCAGATCGCGTTCGGTATCGAGCGGTGAACGGGTGAACAAATCCAGCACCGCCGCCGAAAGATTTGGCGCGAATTCAGTCCACTTCGCCAGGAGCCGACGGCCATGGGTTTCCCGTTCCGTATCCCAGTTCGCCGGGTCGCCGTGCAACGCGTACGGCAGCTTTTCCCAGAGGAAGGCGGAATGTTTTCCGGTCGGCGCCTGAGTGGGATCAAAGAGCGTGGGACACGCGCCCCAGGCCACCGTATCAGGGAGGGTCCCACGTTCGTGGGCGGCTACAATATCGTGAAACTGGCCGAAGCGCTCCAGGCCGACGATGAACATGAACGCGCGGTCGAGTTCCGGACGCGCCGCGGCCGCCGACCAACGCGGGGGTTCGCGCAACGCGACGTTGAGGGCGAAGAGTGGCGCGAGCAGGTTGTATTCGAATTGGCCGGCACGGGCGCGAACATCGGCCGGAACGTCATCGGGGGCGAGCAGCCCGAGAAATGTCTGCTGGGGATTGAGCCCCGAGACGATCACATCCGTGGTGATGGTTTCGCCATCGGAGAGCTCGATGCCCGTCGCCCGACCGTGACGGACCAGAATTCGCCTCAGCCCGACGCCGCAGCGAATTGCTCCGCCGTGTTCGCCGATGTCCGCGATGAGTCCGCGCGCCAGGTTGCCCGAGCCACCGACGCACATCTGGGCCTTCGCTGGCGACGCCAGGAGCGCCGGAATGGCGTGACCAAACCCGGGCAGCCGAAGATCGACTTCGCGCAGTCCGTTGAAAAAGAGCAAGCCCGCGCGCACGGCGTCGCTTTCGAATTCGCGGACGACGAATTCCAACGGTGAGAGCGCACTGACTTCCAGCAGCCGGCGGCCCAGCACGGTCTGCTCCAGCAGCTGACGGCGGCGCTCCGGCTCCAGGGGCGGAGATTGCGCTTCCGGGATCAGAATTTTCTCAACGATGGGGCGAAACTCCTCCGTCCATCGCCGCAAGGCCGCGGCGTCCTTGCGGGAAAACTGCGCAAACGACGCCGCCGTGCGATCCAGATCGGTCCACCACTCGAGCGCTCGACCGTCGCCACGCAGCATCGCGACATTGAGTTCCGGCTGCAAGTAGCGGACGCCGTGTCGTTCGAGTTCCAAATCCCGGAACCAAGGCATCTGGGTAAGGGCTCGATGAAAGAACGAGTGTGGATGGTGGGTGAAGCCCGGCAGCCGCGGATTTTCGAGGGTGCGCAGGCCGCCGCCCGGTTCCGCGGCGCGATCGAGCGAAAGCGTGCGCAGACCCGAGCGAGCAAGGTAGGCCTGGGCGACGAGGGCGTTGTGCCCGGCGCCGAGAAGGATGACGTCGAAGTGTGGGGCCATGGCTTTCAGGGCGAAGCGTGGAGGGTGAGCCGGCAGTTTGTGCGGGAGGGCAGCGCGAAGTTCATCCGGCGGGAACTGGTGGCGATTGAAATCGTTCCCGTTTGGCGGGTGCGTTCATCACCGGTTTCCAGCGTCCACGCATAACGCCCCGGTTCTAAAAGGAGGAGGCTCACCGCCAATTCGCGTCGGGCGGATCCGAAATGGTACAATTCCGCAGAAAAACGGTCGCGGCGATTTTCCTTCACAAGGACTGCAATCTCGTCGGGCAGGGTGTGCCAGCGGGCGCCATTCAGCGGGTAGTGATCGGCGAATCCCGGATCGCCCGTGACCGTCGAGTAGAGGAGTGCCGAGTCCACCTTCGTCAGCCCGGTGGCGATGGTTCGCGGCCACAGGCGCGGGAACGAGAGCACGCGGTCGGTGAAGCGCACTTCGTCGGCATACATCGGCCAGTTGACACTCAGCGTCGCCGCCGTTCCGGAGAGTTCCCTGACCAGCTGTTCCTGGGATTTCGTCAGGAGATATCGGACGTACCCGCCTGCATCCGATCCAAGCAGATCGTCAAATCGGCCATCTCCGGTCAGCTGGCGCCATTTCGCCAGTCCATCGCGGATGACGATTGGAAGGCGATGGGCGGCCCATGCCTCGGATCCAGGCGGTCCGTCGTGATTTCCGCTGGCGAGATGCGCCCGACGGAGCGCGGCCATTTGCATGAGGGGTTTGACAAAAATCAGCTCGCCGGTTTGCACGTATGCCTGCAACAGGGTCGCGGTCATGGCCGCGACGGGATAACCCGGCCACGAGTAGAGATCGACCATGGCGTCGCCCGTGAGCTCGGGCCCAATCCAACCGCGCTCCGTGCTGCCGACGCGGCCCGAGGGCCACTGCAGCGCAGCGGGCACGATGCCGGCGGGTTTGCCGTTGTCTGTGCCCAGGGCGACCTCGGCCCAGGTGCGCAGCCACCGCGTGAGGGGCCCGCCGAGCGCCGGATCGCGGGTGCGCTGCCACAGCAGCAACACGGGTTGCATGAGGCGTACATGATAACCGGTGTCATAGGCGCGGGCGGCATTGGAGCCGACTCGCTCGTGATTGAAATCAATGTGTTTGAATTGGAGCTGGCCGCGGTCGTTTTCGCCCCACCACACCTTGTCCGCGAGGACCAGCAACCGGCGCGTGCGGGCGGCCCACTCCGGATTGTCGGCGGCCACGTGCTGCATGGGCGTGAGCGTGTCGGCGGTTTCCTCGGCCGTGTGCTCGACATCGGTGAGCTGGTTCGTGTAGCCGCCGGCCATGGCCGGTCGGGAAAAATTGCCACGGGCGAGCCGCTCCTGGGCTGCGCTCACGACCGGGTCGTCGAAGCCAATCAGCACCGGAGCCCACCAGCGCCACATCTCGACGTCGTCGCCCCACTTGCCGCCAAACTCGCCGTTCGCGAGCTGCCGTTCGGCGATCCACCAGCGAATGATGCGGTGCAATTGCTCCAGCGCGCGCCGCTGGTGATTGGCCCAGGCCGGCGCGCGATCGTCCCACGCCGAAACACCGGGCACGGGAATATTTTCGCCCCCATAGATCCGCAATACTTCGTTTTCGGGGAACGCATCGCGGGCGAGCTTGAAGCAGCGTTCGGCCTCCTCGACGAACAACGTTTTTTTCGCCGGGACCGCGGAGACATCCGAGTCCTCGATCATCACCCACGTGAGAAACCGACCGCGGTAGAATGCCCACAGCGGATGCAGCGGAGACGCGGTGCGCGGGGGAGTGAGGAAGGGTGGCGTGTGCCCGAGCGTTGGCTTTTCGAAAAAGCGGTGGAGATACCGGTGCACTTCGCCCTCGCCGCGAGCGACGTCCTGGGCCGCCCGCGCGCGGCCCTCGGCCCACGCTTCCACGACCGGCAGAAGGGTGGAGAGTTCGGCGCGGGTCGTCGCGTCGAGCAGTGCGTCACCGCGCGCCGCGAGCGCGCGCAGGTGCGCGAGGCGTTGTGATTCATCGTTCGCGTTGCCCGCGGCGGCAATGAAGGTCTGGATCGATTCTGCCCCGCGCAGCAGGCCCACCCCGAACGCACTCGCGACCAGTGCGACGAACAGACGAATCCGGAGCGAGCCCACGGGCGGCTGAAACCGCGTCAGAACCGGAAGCGAACGCCGGCGGCGCCATTCCAGCCGGAATATTCCATCTCCTCGGGCCGGCTCGGCTTGTTGTCGTACCACCGCTTTGTTTCCCGGGTGAGATTCTTGCCGTCGACGAAGATCGTGAAGTTCCGGGTGACGCGGTAGGAGAGCTGGGCATCCCAACGGGTGGCGTCGTTGTTGTGGACGCTGCCGTTCAAGCCTCCGACTTCACGGATGAATTCATCGATGTAATTCACCGCCACGCGGGCGGTGAAGCCGTATTTCTCCCAATAAACCTGGGCGTTATAGACGCGCTTCGGTTGAGCCGGGACGAAATCCTCCGTCCGGGTTCCACTGGCTCCAGTCGTCACGTTAAACGTGGGGAACTCCGATTCGCCGCGCACGAACGTTGCGTTGACGCTGAAGCCGAGTCCGCTCAGGAGGCCCGGCAGCATGGGGAGCGATTGCACCCAGGTGAGTTCCGTGCCGGTGATGTCCTGGCTGGCTCCGTTCAGGTTCTGAAAGAGGGCGACAACCACCGGTGGACGGGCCTCACGGGTCACTCCCTTGTAGATGAAGTCCTTGATGTTCTTCTTGAACACCGCGGCCGACAACATGCCGGTCGGTTGAAAATACCATTCCAGGGACGTGTCGAAGTTAGTCGATTTCTGGGCCTTCAATTTCGGGTTGCCCTTGTAGACGCGTACGAGTGCCCCGCTGTCGAGGTTGGTCAGACCCTCGGGATCGAGCGCCGACTCGTAGGGAATGAGATCTCCGTAATCGGGGCGGGAAAGGGTGCTGGTCCAACTGCCCCGCAGGACGAGATTGCGATTGAAACGGTAGTTCAGCAGCACCGAAGGAAAGAGATTTCCGTAGGACGAACCTCCGTTCCCGCGGGTCGCGGGGGTCGGGCGATACGTGTAGTTCACCTTGGTCTCTTCGAAGCGCAGTCCGGCGATGGTCTGCAGCTTGCCGAATTGGGCCGTGCCCATGCCGTAGGCCGCGGTGATATCCTCCGATGCATTATAGCGTGAGATGGCGACAATTGTGGTTTCATCGCCGTTCGCCGAAGCGAATGCCGCCTGGTTTTGCGCGTAGTAGTTGAACGTCTCGTCGAGCCCGGGGAAATTTCCGAACGTCGGTTTGCGTCCTTCGAAGACCTTCCGGGGTTCGAAGTTTCCGCCGAAGATCGCCTGGGTCGGGGCCGTTCCGCTCGGCGCAAAATCATCGATCGAGCCGTCGAGCTTGCGGTCCTTTCCCCGGTACTTGCCGCCGAATTTCCACTGCACGGGAATATCGCCGAGTTTGTGATCGAACTCGTAGTCGAGTTTGGCGACGAGGTCCTTGTCTTCGCCCGTCGTATATTGGAAGCGAATCTGGTTGAGCACGAGATCCTGGGGACGAAACAGTTCGTTTTCGCCGGTGGCTCGGTTGGTCAATGTGATCCGGGGGTACATCGGGTCTGCGCGATCGACGACAAAATCGATGCCGCGCCGGGTCGCCGCGGTAGCGATGTCGAATTGATAGCGGCGAAGATGGGCGTCGAGTTTGGCGAGGCCATAGTTCACCTCGTATTCGAGCTTGCCGGCGGGGAGCTTGGTCTTGCCGCCGACGGCGACGCGGTCGTTGTCTCGATCGGTGAAGATGCGATCCTGCCGCCGGGTGATTCGGGCCTCGGTACCGGTGGCGCGCAGATCGGTCGACGTCGCGGCGAAGGTGTTGAAGCCGCGCTCGCGCAGGCGCCACCGCTGCATGTCGGTTTTGCTGCCGTTGTGGAACAGCTTCAGGTAAAACTGCGAAATGTCACCCGGGCGGTAGTCGAAGTTGAGATTGCCCCCAAGGTTCTTCTTTTCGATTCGCCGAAAACGTTGGTCAAATTCCGAGACTCCCTGATCGGTGATCCCCGCGATCAAGTTCACGGGGGCGATCGACTTGTCGAAATACGCGATCTCGTAGTCGTTCTGGCCGTACTTTTCGTCCGATGACGAAAGCGTCGCCGTGACGCCCAGCGTGCGGGCGGAATCGACGACATCGCTGTAGTTCAGGTTAAACGCGTAACCGTCGTCCTTGCGCAGGTTGTTATAGCGGTATTCGACGCGGCCGTTGATGCTGCGACCGGGAAGATCGAAGGCGCTGCGGGTGACAAGGTTCACCAAACCACCGAATGAGTCGGCGTCGCGGTCGGCCGGGAGCGCCTTGAGCACTTCGATGCTGCTGATCATGTCGGAGGGGATCGTGCTCAGATCGACGGCCCGGGTTTCGGAGCCGCTCGTGGTGAAGACGCCGTCATTGGCCGGTGAACTGATGTGGGAGCCATCGAGGGTGACCGAGTTCAGCTTGGCCTCCGAGCCGCGGATGGACGCAAATGCCGACCGGCCGTCGAGCACCACACTCACTCCCGCGACGCGTGCGAGGGCGTCGGCCACCGTGTTGTCCGGCAGGTTGCCGATCGCGTCCGACGAAATGACGTTCATCACCGTGTTGCTGGTGCGCTGTTGATTGATCGCGCGGGACTGGCCTTCGCGCACGGACTCTACGGTGACCTTTTCGAGCACGATCACGTCACCCTCTCCGAGTTCGACGTTGGCAACCGTGTTGGCGCCCGCCTTGACCGCGACGGTGGACGTCTTGTTTTTGCGGCCGACGTAACTGACTTCGATGGTCTGGGTACCCGCCGCAATTCCAGTGAGACTGAACGAGCCGTCGCGCGAGGTGGCGGTCGAGAGGTCAGTGCCGATTACCCGGACCTCGGCGCCGACGAGAAAGGCATTTGTGGCGCGGTCGGTCACCGCGCCTGAAATTGAACCGGTCGGCTGGGCGGCGACGCGCCCGGCGAACAGGAGCGGGAGCAGACAGGCGAGACGAATCAGGCCGCGCAAAACACGCGTGGAGGTGGAGTGCATAGGGTGGGGATTTGGGGATGGCTTTTCGAATCTCCCGCACAATGTGGGGAGGGAAAATCGAAGGAACGTTCCAAAAATGATCGGGGGGCGCCGCAGGTCAATGGAGTGCGAAGCGGTATTTGCCGGTTGCGCGCCCGATGCGGGTGACTCCAATAATGGCCGCGATGCCACCGGCGTTGAACCGTTTCTTCCTCCTCGTCGTTCTCCTCGGCTGCCGGACCTCAGTGCAGGCAGTTGCGCTTCCGGAGGCCGAGTCGCTCAATGTTCCCACGCCGGCGCGTTTGGCCGCGGTGCATGCGGCGGCGCAGCGCGACGGTTGGGCGCCCCAGAGTGAAGCGTTGCGCGAGGCGGCCGTCCGCGCTTATGAACGCGAGAAATATGGACCGGCGGAGGCGTGGCTGAATGTCTACCGGTGGTCGGCGCTCTTCGGGCAGACCGAGGCGGATTTTGTCAACCGGTGGGCGGAGTCGGTGCAGGCGGCAAAGGTGGGACACACCAACATGGCGCAGCGCTACGAACTGCGGTCGCGGCCGCTCGCCGCGTCACTCTCACCAGAATTTCAATTATGGCTGCTGGGCAATGCGGTGTTTTCCGCCGAGTTTTTTACGCAGCTTTCGCCGGTGGATTTTGTCCCTCGGGTTTTTGAGATTCTCCAGGAGCTGTACAAAAAAGATCCGGTGCGCTTCAAGACCTACCCGGGCGTGGCGCTGGCAATTGCGGTGGTCTACGATGTGCCGCCGCCGCCGTTCTGGCCGCACAATCAGGTGGCGGCCGGCGCGCTTCCCCGCCAGTTCCCCGCGCCTGCCGAGGCGTTTGCCTGGTGGACGAAGCAGGATCAGCAGGGGCGGACGTACCAAAAGCTGGCACGGCTCGGCGCCGACGAGCTGAAGTTTGTCGTGGATACGCCGGCGCCGTTCGCGGAACTTGAGTGGGCCCAGGGGATCTCGGACTACCCGTTGAGTCATCTCGCGCGGGCGTATACGATGGTCCGCTACCGCAAGGAACGGGTGGCGAACGAGACCGCCGTTTGGCCCGGGAAACATTACCGCCTGCCCGACATCCTCGCAACGGGCGGTATTTGCGCGGACCAGGCTTACTTCGCCACGCAGGTGGGCAAGGCCCGCGGCGTGCCGACGCTGTTGATCTACGGGCCGGGCAACGACGGACGACATGCGTGGTTTGGCTTCCTCGACTCCAATCAGAAATGGCAACTCGATGCCGGACGATACGCCGAGCAACGTTTCGTGACCGGTTACGCCCGCGATCCACAGACCTGGCGCGAGTTTTCAGATCACGAATTGAAGTTTCTCTCCGAGCGGTTCCGGCAACTGCCCTCGTTCAGGCAATCGCGGGTGCATGAGATGTTCGCCGCGGAATACTTCGGGCTCGGTCGGATCCCGGCGGCGGGGACGGCTGCGCGCAAGGCGGTTAATTTCGAGCGGCGCAACCAGTCGGGCTGGGAAATTCTCGTTGCCGCGGCGCGGAAAGAGGGGCGTGACGCCAAGACGATTGAGAACCTGCTGCGCGAGGCCGCTCTGGCCTTTCAACTCTATCCGGACCTGGAGGCGGCGTACGTCAATCGGGTCGCGGAGAGCCTGCGCGCGCGCGGCCAGACCAGCGCGGCCGATGCGGAGGTGAGGCGGATTGCCCTCAAGAATAAGAGCGGCCGGAACGATCTGAGCGTGCAGCAGGCGCGCGACATCGTGGCCCGCGCCATCGCGACGCAGCCTCTGGCCGAACAGGTGCGTTCGTACAATACCGTCGTCGACTCCTATGGCCACGGGGCGGGTATCGCGTTTTTCGACCAAGTGGTGTCTCCGTTTGTGCGGCACCTGGTGGAACTCGACCAGCGAGCGGAAGCGAACCGGGCGCTCGACCGCGCTCGACGTTTGCTCAAGATTGAGCCCGGCAGCCAGCTGTACGATGAGAGCGAAAAGCTGCGGCAGGCGGTGCGCGGGAAGTAGCCGCGGGTGGAAGAGTGGGTGGAGGCGATTCCCCGGCCTGTTATTTTGCGGGGCGGAGGACGTCCAGGGCCGCCAGCATCGCGGCGTTGCGTGTTTCGAGGCCCAGCTTCCGAAAAATGTGCTCCACGTGCTTGTGCACCGTGCGGACATTGGCGCCAAGAATCATCGCGATGTCCGGGTTGCTCTTGCCCTGCGCGATCCAATACAGCACCTCGGCTTCGCGCGGAGTGAGACCGAGACGGATCAACGCCGCAGGGCCGGGGGGCGCACCACGCTCCTCGATGACGAGCATCTGAAGATCGTTGCGGTCACGCTCGGCAAAGCGGCGAACGACGAGGGCGGTTCCGTCCGTCCCGAGCTGGGACGGCAGTGCGCCGGCGATCTGGCCGGGAAAATGTTTGTACAGCAGGTCGAATGCGAGCCGGGTGCCAAAAACGATTTTCCCGGCGGCGTCAGCCAGTAGCACGGCGCGATCGAGGGAATGACTGAGCTGTTCTTCCGCTTCGACTCGCAGTGCGAGTTCATCGGCGAGCGAATGTTGCAGCGTCCGGATCTTCAGATGGGCCGCGACCCGCGCCAGGACCTCGGGCGGGTAGACGGGCTTGGTGATGTAATCGACCGCGCCGGCCTCGAACGCCCGGAGTTTTTGCGCGGGCTCGTCGACCGCGGTCATGAAGATGACGGGCACTTCCACGCACTCGGGACGCTCCTTCAACTTGCGACACGTGTCGACGCCGTCGATTTCGGGCATCACCAGATCCATGAGCACAAGATCCGGCGTCGTGTGAGCGAGCAACGACAACGCGCTTCGGCCGCTCTCGGCGACCAGGACTTCGTGCCCGGCGTCCGTGAGGGAATCGAGGAGGAGCGAGAGGTTGGCCGGTACGTCGTCGACGACCAGTACGCGGTTGCAGGCGTTGGGACTCATGCGATCACCGAAAGTGGCAGATGTTTTTCACGGTGTTCTCGGATTTTTTCGATGAGAAACCGTTTCCTCCGCAATAGCCAGAAAGGCGGCGAGCGCCGGCGCAGGCGGCGTCGCCTGCCGCCAGCCGAGGACGAGCCGGCTTTCGGGGGCCGGGCCCTTGAGCACGCGAAAGGCGACTTCCGGTGGCAGATGCTGGGCCTCGGACGGAGTCATGAACGTCGCGCCGAGTCCCGCGCGCACCAGGCCGATGCCATTGGCGCGGGGCCAGATTTCCTCTGCGATTCGCGGCGTCACCCCGGCGCTGGAAAACGCCGCCAGGATGCGATCGTAGAATCCCGGGTTGTGCGTCCGGGGAAAGAGCACGAACGGAGTGGCGGCGAGATCCCGCAACCGCAGCGAGGCGCGCGCGGCCAGCGGATGCGCCGCCGGCAGGAGCACGCCGTTCCGCTCGCGGAGGAGCACCTGGGTGCGCAGCGCCGGCGTCGGGGCGTCGGGATGAAAAAATCCGCAAGCAATGTCGCCGGACTGCAGCGCGGCGAGCTGGGCCGACGTCGGGGATTCCGTGAGTTCGAGCCGGATCCCCGGATGCCGTCGGTGAAATTCGCGAAGTATCCGCGGCAGCACGGTCGCCATCGCGAGCCCAGTGAACGCCACCTGCACGTGTCCGACCTGACCGCCCGCCAGCGCCCGCAGGTCGGCGGGAATGGCGGCGAGTCCGCGGAGCAACGGCTCCGTGCGCTCGAGCAGGAGCCGGCCCGCGGCGGTGATTTCGACGCCGCGGCGGGTGCGGTTGAGCAGGTCGCTGTCGAGGGATTTTTCCAACTGCGCGATCGCGCGGCTCAGCGCCGGCTGGGCGATGGCGAGGGTTTCAGCGGCTTTTCGGAAATGCAGCTGGCGCGCCACCTCCCGGAAATAGACCAGGTGGCGCAATTCGAACGGAAACTGATACTCGCGCGGCATCACCGGGACCCAAATAGGTATTTCCGGGTATGGCAACGTTCTGGTAAGCTCGAACCACTCGATTCAATACCATGTCAAAATCCCTTTTCGAAAAAGTCTGGGACGCCCATAGCGTTCGCACTCTTGCCAACGGCCAGACGCAGCTCCTCGTCGGCACGCACCTCATCCACGAAGTCACCAGCCCGCAGGCGTTCGGCATGCTCCGGGATCTCGGGCTCAAGGTGGCAATGCCCCACCGGACCTTTGCCACGGTCGACCACATCGTTCCGACCGATCAGGTCGTCGAGCCGTATCGCGACGAGCTGGCGCAGGCGATGATGAACGAGTTGCGGAAGAACTGCGCCCAGTTCGGCATCACGTTTTTTGACCGGGCCACGGGCAAGCAGGGTATCGTGCACATCGTCGGGCCCGAGCAGGGCATCACCCAGCCCGGCACGACCATCGCCTGCGGCGACTCGCACACCAGCACGCACGGCGCCTTTGGGGCGATTGCATTCGGCATTGGAACCACCCAGATCCGCGACGTGCTCGCGACCCAGACGATGGCGCTCGGCAAGCTGAAGGTGCGCCGCATCAATGTCACCGGCCGGCTCCAACCGGGTGTTTATGCCAAGGACGTCATTCTCCACATCATCCGGACGCTGGGGGTGAATGGCGGGACTGGCTTTGCGTACGAGTACGGCGGCGAGGTGTTTGACCGCTTCACCATGGAGGAGCGGATGACGGTCTGTAACATGTCGATCGAGGGCGGCGCCCGCGCTGGCTACGTCAACCCGGACGCCACGACCTTTGCCTACCTGCAGGGCCGGCCGTATTCGCCCAAGGGCGCGGCGTGGGACGCGGCGGTGGAGCGTTGGAAGAGTTTCGCGAGCGATCCCGGTTGCCACTACGACGATGTCGTCAATCTGAAGGCGGCCGACATCGCGCCGACCGTCACCTGGGGCATCAATCCCGGCCAGGGCATCGCAATCAACCAGAATATTCCCGATCCGACGAAGACCGACATCGTCGACGAGAAGGCTTCGATCGAGGAGGCGCTTGCGTACATGAAACTCAAGCCCGGCGCGCCCATCAAGGGCACCAAGATCGACGTGGCTTTCATCGGCTCCTGCACGAACGGCCGGCTCAGCGACTTCCAGGAAGTCGCCAAGTTCGTGAAAGGGCGCCGCGTCGCCGCGGGCGTGAAAGCGATCGCGGTTCCCGGCTCGCAAATCGTCGCCTTGCAATGCGAGAAGCTTGGGCTCGACCAGATTCTCCGCGACGCCGGCTTCGAGTGGCGCGCGGCGGGCTGCTCGATGTGCCTTGCGATGAACCCCGACAAACTCATCGGCGATCAGCTCTGCGCGAGTTCCTCCAACCGCAACTTCAAGGGCCGTCAGGGCAGCCCGACGGGGCGCACCCTCCTCATGAGCCCGCTGATGGTCGCCGCCGCCGCGGTGACCGGCAGTGTCGCCGATGCCCGCGAGGTCTTCAGTGTGACCGCCAACTGACCGGTCTCCCTCCTCGCTCAACTAAAAACCTTTCATTGCTGTAAAGCAGCCCATCATGGCTCTCGCAAAAATCACCTCCATCACCGGTCGCGGCGTCTACGTCCCCGGCAACGACATCGACACGGACCGCATCATCCCGGCGCGCTTCATGAAGTGCGTCACCTTCGACGGGCTCGGGGAGTACCTGTTCTTCGACGTGCGCAAGAACGCCGATGGCTCGGACAAGCCGCATCCGCTCAACGAACCGCGATTCAAGGGCGCCACGGTGCTGCTCTCGGGCGCGAATTTTGGATGCGGCTCGTCCCGCGAACACGCCCCGCAGGCCATCCAGAAGTACGGATTCAAGGCCGTCGTGGCGGAAAACTTCGCCGAAATCTTCTTCGGTAACTGCACGACGCTGGGAATTCCCTGCGCGACGGCGGCCCGGGAGGACATCGCCAAGATTGCGGCGGCGATCCAAGCCAACCCGGCCACCGAGATCGTTGTCGATGTCGACCGGCAGGAAATCCGCTTTGGCGGCCAAACGGTCAAGGCCGGCGTCCGCGCCACCGACCGGGACGCGTTGATCAACGGTCGGTGGGATGCCATCGGGGAATTGCTGGACGGCATGACAGCGATGAAAACCACCGCGGCAAAGCTTCCGTATCTCGCGGTCTAGTTTCTTGTTTCGCGAAAAACCTTTGAACTTTTCCCTCGCTCCGGAGTCCGACCCCGACACGTTCTTCTACCAGCTATGTTTTTCGCCGTGATTGAAGTGTTTAAGGGGGCGGGTGTCCTGATCTATCCCCTCGGGATTTGCTCCGCTGCCGCGGTTTTCATCGTGTGCGAGCGGGCCTATGCTCTGCGCAGGGCGGCCGTGATGCCGCCCGACCTCGTCGACGCCGTCGTCAACGGTCGACCGCTGATGGGAGGCAAGCACACCGTGCTGGCGCGCATCGTGGAGTTCGCGGAGCAGCACAAGAACGACGAAGGCGCCGTCAAGGCGTTTGCCCGGCTTGAGCTCAACCGCATGGAGCGCGGCATTCCCTACCTTGACGTCATCTACGCTGCGGCGCCGCTGATCGGTCTCACGGGCACGGTCACCGGTTTGCTGCAGGTATTTTCGCAGATTTCCCCCGATACCGGATTGCCGGACCCCGTCGCCTTCACGAAGGGTGTGGCGCTGGCCCTTTCGGCCACGGTCATCGGTCTTTGCATCGCCATTCCGTCACTCGTGGGCAGCGGTTACCTGCAGCGGAAACTGGAAAATTATGCGGCCCAACTCGATGTGCTGTTGGAGCGCATCCTGCAGCGCACCCGCTGATGAGTCTGCTCGCAAACAAACGCAGGAAGCGGCCCGAGTTGAACCTCGTTCCGCTGATCGATGTGCTCGTGATGTTGATCTTCTTTGCGTTCGTCACGATGCAGTTCAAGTCAGCCGCGACCCTGAACATCACGTTGCCCAAGGTGGAGACGGCGGGTAAAAACGAGTTCCGAGGTAACGTCACGATCTCGATCGACAAGGACGGCACACTTTCGTTCAACGGCAAGGCGGTGAAGGACGCCGAACTTCCGGCGCTGCTGCAGCAGGTCAAAAATGTCGACAAGGACATTCCCGTGCTGATTCGGTCCGACGAAAAGGCGACGCTCGATCGCCTGACGTTTGTATGGGACGCCTGCCGCAAGGCGGGCTTGAACAAGCACAGCCTGCAGTCGCGCTGATCCGACCGGATCCGGCAGACCTGCGCGCTATGCGATCAGCTTGGTCACGACCTTGCCGGCAAGATCGGTCAGACGGAAATCGCGGCCTTGGAAACGATAGGTCAGTTTCGTGTGCTCGATGCCGAACAGGTGCAGAATCGTCGCGTGCAGGTCGTTCACGTGAATCGGGTCCTTCACGATGCTCCAGCCGATGTCGTCTGTCTCGCCGATCACCTGGCCGCCTTTCACTCCGCCGCCGGCCATCCAGAGGCTGAACGCAAACGGATGATGATCGCGTCCCGTGACGGCCTGATACCCAACGCGGTTTTCCCCCAGTGGCGTGCGCCCAAATTCTGATCCCCAAACGACGAGGGTCTCGTCGAGCAGACCGCGTTGCTTGAGGTCCTTCAGCAGCGCCGCGATCGGCTGGTCCGCCATCTGGCTATTGAAACCCAGTTCGCGCTCGAGGTTGCTGTGATGATCCCACGAGGCATGGAAGATGTTCACGAACCGGACTCCGCGCTCCACGAGCCGGCGCGCGAGCAGGCAATTGGTTGAAAACGTTCTGAATTGTCCCGGACCGCCGCCGCGATTCGAGCCCTTCGCGTCGGGTTCGACGCGATCAACTCCGTAGGCCTCAAGCGTGGCCTTGGACTCGCCCTTCAAATCGGTGAGTTCCGGCGCCGCCGTCTGCATGCGGAAGGCCAGTTCGTAGGCGGCGATGCGGCTCGCGATTTCGGGATCGCGGACCTGCTGGTGACGCAGCTTGTTCAGGTCGGTGATCGCATCGAGCCCGTAGTGCTGCATCTGTTCGCTGATGCCGGGCGGATTGCTGAGGTTGAGCACGGGGTCACCCTGATTGCGAAACAGCACGCCAGCGTAATCTGAGGGCAAAAACCCGCTCGACCAGAGCGAGGCGCCGCCGCTGGTGCCGCGGCCCGCTGTGAGCACGACGTAGCCGGGCAGGTTCTTCGACTCGCTGCCGAGTCCGTAATTCAGCCACGCTCCCATCGACGGCCGGTCAAACATCGCCGAGCCGCACTGCATCATCAGCTGGCCGGGATGATGGTTGAATTGGTCCGTGTGCATCGAGCGGATGAGCGCGATGTCGTCGGCGCAGGAACCGATGTGGGGGAGAAGGTCCGAAAACTCGGTGCCGCACTTGCCGTGTCGGGTGAATTTCCGCGGCGATCCCATCAGCCGGGCGCCATCTTTTTGGATGAACGCGAACCGCACCTTCTCGAGCATCGAATCGGGCAGCTTCTGGCCGTTCATCTCGTTGAGCTTCGGCTTGGGGTCAAAGAGATCCATCTGGCTCGGCGCGCCCTCCATGTAGATGAAGATGCAGTTCTTCGCCTTTGGCGCGAAGTGCGGACCGGTTGTGACGCGGGCGGACGCGGCACTGCCGGTCGCCTCTGCCGCGAGCAGGCCGTCGGCTTTGAAGAGCGACGCCAGCGCGAGAGAGCCGAGGCCGCTCGCGCTCGTGGCCAGGAAGTCCCGTCGGGTGAGTTTGATGATGTCGTCGGGGCTCATGAAGGGGAAACGCGGTGCTCAGTCGCGTGTGATGAACTCGTCGAGATTCATGATCGTCCGCACGGTGGCGACGAGGCTCGCCTCCGACACGGGCTCGGCCGGCAGCGCGACATCGCCTGCCACCCCGAGGATCGCGTGGGCGCTGGGCGGCTGAGATCGTGTTGCTTCCGTCTGTTGAACGTAGAGTTCGCGGAGCCGCGCAAGCTCTGCAGCGGAGGGAGGGCGAGACAGGCAAGTTTCGAATGCGCGTTCCAGGCGGGTGTCGACCGTGGGTTCCGCCATCAGGCGTTTTGCCAGAGTGCGAGCGCACTCGAAGAAAACCGGATCGTTCCACAGCGTCAGGGCCTGCAGCGGAGTATTGGAACGTTCGCGCCGCGTGCACGTCGTGGTCGCGTTGGGGGCGTCGAACGTCATCAGCATGGGGTAGGGGACCGTCCGCTGAAAAAAGATGTACATGCCGCGGCGATAACGCTCGGGGCCTTCGCTTTCCTTCCAGGTGACTTTGTTGGCGTAGCCGAGGGCGGCGATGTCTGCAGGCAATTGCGGGCGAATGCTCGGCCCGCCGATTTTGGGCGTGAGGAGGCCGCTCGCCGCCAGATGGGTGTCGCGTACGATTTCCGCCTCAAGCCGGAGCCGGTTCTGGCGGGCGAGCAGGATGTTCATGGGATCGACGTCGATGAGATCGGCGCGGTAATCCGACGACTCGCGATACGTCGCCGACGTGACGATCAGCTGCAGCAGCTTTTTCCGGCTCCAGCCGAGGCGTGGAAATTCGGTGGCGAGCCAGTCGAGCAATTCGGGATGTGACGGCGTTTCGCCCTGCGTGCCGAAGTTGTTCACGCTCGCCACCAATCCGCGGCCAAAGAGGTTTTTCCAGATGTGGTTCACCGTGACGCGGGCCGTCAGCGGATTCGCTCCGTCAACCAGCCATCGGGCGAGATCCAGGCGGTCCGGCTTCCCAGTTCGTGCCTTGAAGGCGTGCAGTGCCTGGGGTGTCGCCGGCTCGACCCGCAGCCCGGGCCGCAGGAAATCTCCGCGGACATGCACGTGGGTTTCGCGCGGTGCGCCGCGCTCGGCGAGCACGGCGGCTTTCGTTTCAGGATACGTGGGCTCTTTCTTCGCGTGAGCCTCGAGTGGCAGCCGGAGCTTTTTTGCCTGCGGATCCACTTCGTCGCGGAAGTAGGCGTTCAGGCTGGCGCGATGCGCGTCCGTGCGTCGTTCGGCGGGCGTTTGCCACGCGACGGCGACACCGTCGTCAACGAGCGTTGCCTTCAGCGGCGTGGGTGACGCGGAGGCGGAAAGCCGGAAGCGCAGAATCGTTTGTTGGTTGCCGAATTGCTGCTCGAGGATGAAGCGCACTTTGTCGCCGGCGCTCAGCGCGAGCGGTTCGGCACATTCGAAAACCGCCACGTGCCGACGCTTTGCCTGCGGCGAAATCGCCCAGCCTGTTTTCGGGTCATCGTCGATCGCATCGTCCACCGCGAACTCTTTCTGGGAGAAGTCAGCCGAGGCCTTCCTGAGTGCCACCGTTCGAGGCGCCGCACCGTTCGCGGATGTGATCGTCACCTTGAAATCCGTGAGCACGAAATTGCCGTTGCCCGAGCGGCCCGGACCGGCGTTGCCCTTGCCGCCGGGCAGAACTTCGAGGCGGAATCCCGTGACTTTTCCTGGCGCAACCGTCGCTTCCACCGCGTAGGTTTCCGTCAATGGACTCATGCCCGACGCCGTGATTGCGTGGTCCGTCCCGATTTTCAGCGTGGTGCCTTCCGCTGCCGCGGCGGTCGCAGGAGAAACCGCGTTCCAGACCGCGAGGTCCACCGTGCCGGTTTTTTCCCATTCCGCCAGTTTGGCGGGCAGCGCATCACGCAGGTACGTGTCGTAGCTCGCTTGGAGAGGAGCACGCTTCGCCTCCCATTTTCCCTTGGCGGATTCGTAGGCGGCGAGCTCGCTGGCAGTCGGTGCGGGCAGGTCGGTGTCGTCGGCGTTGTTGAAAAAGGCGAACAGTTGGTAGAATTCGCGCTGTGTCAGCGGATCGTATTTATGCGAATGGCACTCGGCGCAGCCGACCGTCAGTCCGAGCCAGACGGCGCCGGTTGTGTCCACCCGATCGACCACGGCCTTGTTGCGGAACTCCTCCTGATCGACGCCACCCTCGCGGTTCAGCAGGGTCTGCCGGTGGAAACCGGTCGCGATCGTCTGCGCGCGCGTGGCGTTGGGCAGGAGATCGCCGGCCAGTTGTTCGATCGTAAACTGATCGAACGGCAGGTCTCGGTTGATCGCGTCGATCACCCAGTCGCGATAGAGGTAGGCAAAGGGCCGGGGCGAGTCCTTCTCATAGCCGTCGCTGTCTGCATAGCGGGCGAGATCGAGCCAGTGGCGCCCCCAGCGCTCGCCGAAGTGCGGCGAGGCCAGCAGGCGATCGACCAGTCGTTCATACGCATCCGACCTTTGATCGGAGAGAAAGGTGCGGACCTCGTCGGCGGACGGCGGCAGCCCGAGCAGGTCGAAACTGAGCCGGCGAATCAGCGTGGCGCGGTTCGCTTCCGCGGAGGGAGCAATTTTCTGCGCTTCCAGACGCGCGAGAACGAAGCGGTCGATGGCGTTGCGTGGCCACACAGTATTGGCGGGTTTTGGGGGTTCGGTCCGAACCGGTGGGTGAAACGCCCAATGTTTGCTCTGGGTGCTGGTGACGTCGTCCGCGTCGTCGGGCCAGGCTGCGCCTTCGTCAATCCATGCCTTGAAAAGAGCCACCTGTGCGGACGTCAGGGGCTTGCCCTCTTTCTCCGGCGGCATGATCGCGTCGGGTTCACCGCCGGAAATGTGAGAGAAGAGCGGACTTTTCGCGCTGTCCTTGGGGACGATCACCGCGCCGGCATCGCCCCCCTGGAGGGCGCTGAATTTTCGATCGAGACGCAGGCCGCTCTTCTGTTTGTCCGGCCCGTGGCACGAGTAACAGCGGTCCGCGAGGAGTGGCTTGATTTCACGCGCGAAATCAACCGCGGCGGGCGAGGCGGCCGCCGAGAGCGTAAACGCGATCAGGATCGCCGGGGAATTTCGAAGGGACGCCATGACGAGGGGGGGAGCTATCGCTGCAGAGCGGTGGCCACTATCCGGTCGGAGCGACGGAGGGGTGTCAAAGGTGCAATCACGGGTTCGTTCAAGGATGCGCGGAATCGCTCAGTTCCGTGGCACGCCTTGGAGAAAAGCCATCACGCCCTCGGTGAAGTCCTGTTCAACCTTCTCCGAGAATGGCGTCGTGCGCGGCTCGTAGCCGCCCTCACGAAAGGCCTGCGCGGTCGGCAGATATCCGATCCAGCCGTTGGTGTAGCCGAAATAGAAATTGTGGCGAAACGGAGAGTCGGCCCGAACCTTCAGAGCGATTTCACAAAAAAGTTCGACCGGACTCGCCCACAACACCGCGTCGTTGATGCGCAGAACGCGGACGGGAATCCGCACCAAGTCGACTCCTGTCGGACTCTTCGCTCCGTAGGCCTTCAATTCGTCCGACCAGCCCAGTCCTTCGCGCCGCGGAGTTTCGATCCACGTTTCGCCGAGCCAGAGCTTCACATCACTGGCGCCGGGGCCGAGGTTGCGGTTGGCCTCGATGATCTTGTCACCGAGCAGCACGCGAAATTCACCGAGATGCGCTCTCGGCAGATCGAGTACGGTGTAGATGGGCGCGAGGTTGCCGGCGGCGCCGTTGATGTAGAGCATCGGGGCGCCGGTTTTCTCCTCAACGTAATTGCTGACGACACCCGGGCCATCAGCGCTGACCTGCAGCATGGAGCCGGCGAGCACGGTGCCGTGCATCGCGTAATTGCCGATTAAGCCAATCAGCGAACCGTCGGGGCGTTCGAGCCGGATGAGACCGATTTGCCGATCGGTCGGACCGTCGGGGTTGAGGCCAAGGGAAACCTTGCCATCGGCGTCACGGGCGCGGCGGTTGATGTTGGCGCGGGAGAAACCCGTGCCGATCGCGAGGCGGGCCGGCGCAAGTTTCGCCCTTGCGTCGCGAATGCCGCTCACGAGCGTGGACTTGACGAACTCACCGTACTCGCGGTCCCACGGATGGTCGGAGCGCCCCTTCAGCAAAATGTCATACATTCCGGGCGGACCGACCTCGGGCGCGGAGTGGGTGTGGGTGACGGTCCACCAAACCTGACGTGACTCGATGCCGAATTCCTTTTTCAGCGTGGCGGTGACGTCGTCGTAGACGGTGGGGGAAAACAGGCACAGGTCAGAGGCGATAAGAAACACCTGGGTGTTCCCGTCGTCGATGGCCGCGATGTGGTGAAAAATCGGATCGTGAACGCCGGTGGATTTGCGGGCGCCGTAGCCCATGAGCCATTGCGGCGTCTTGGGGGTGATGTCGACCTTGACGACCGCGGCGCGAAATTCGGCGCGGACGGCGGCGAGGGAAAATGCGAAGATCCAGAAAAGGACGAGGCGACGAAGAAGGGGCATGGGGAACGGCTGCGAGTCGCAGGATGGGAACAGCGTCACCGGGTGCAAGGATCCGTCGTTCCACCACCGACAATCGGTGAAAATTCGGATGAGGCGTCCTCGTCGGACGGACGGACGAATCACTTGTTTCGATCCGAGGCGTCGGCCGGCAGGGCGAAGGCCACGTACGCGTCGTCCGATTTCGTGCCGAGTTTGCCGCCGCCGCAGGCGATCACGAGGTATTGCCGCCCGTGGACCAGGTAGGTGGTGGGTGTGGCGTAACCTGCCGCCGGCAGTTTCGCGCTCCAGAGAATTTTTCCGGACCCGCGATCAAACGCCCGAATCTTTTCGTCGCTGGTCGCGGCGATGAAAATCAATCCGCTAGCGGTAACTACGGGACCGCCGTAGTTGTCCGTGCCGGTCGCGGCGAGGCCCTGTGCGGCGAGTTCGGGATATTCCCCCAGCGGCACCCGCCAGCGATATTCCCCAGTGTTGAGATCGATGGCGTTGAGCGTGCCCCAAGGCGGTTTGACATTCGGGTAGCCGTCGTCGTCCAGCCAGCGACCGCCGCCGGCGCGGACGAAGGGCACATCGTAGTAGCTTGGTGGAGCCGACGCATCGTTCGCGCTCGAGGGAGCGATTGGCGTCGCGATTTTGGCGGAGCGCGGTCGGGCGACGTCATGGAGATAGTCGGCAAGTTGGTTTCTATGGGCCTCGGGCAGGAAGGAAAACGCCGGCATGGCGCCGCGGCCCTCGGCGATTCGAACGAGGGTGTCGGCGCGCGAGAGCCGCGCGGCGAGCGCGGTCAAAGCGGGGATGTTTTGTGGGGCGTTGCCGGAGCGATCGAGTCCGTGGCATCCGGCGCAGTAAAGGGTGTAGGTGTTGCGCCCCAGTTCGCTGGTAGAGCCCACCGCCTTGCGTTCCACCACCGGCAGGGTCCAGGCCATGTCGCTCGCGTTGACGTACATGATGCCGGCTGGATCGACCGCGGCACCGCCCCATTCGGCGCCGCCGTCCAGCCCTGGAGCGATCAGCGTGCCTTCTCGGCTGAGAGGTTGGAACGGCACCGCCATCTTCAAGCGTGCAAATTGCTCGAGTGCCTTCCGATGCGCCGCCGGCGTGCGGGTCGTAAGGTCGGCGTGCGAAACGGTCTGCCGCGCAAATGGCGCGGGCTTCGTCGGCACAGGTTGCGTTGGCCAAACGACTTCGCCGGGAAGATCCGAGGACGGCACCGGGACTTCCTCGATGGGGAAAAGCGGCTCGCCGGTCTCTCGATGGAACACAAACACGTGGCCGGATTTTGTCACCTGGGCGACTGCAGGAATTTCTTTTCCGTCGCGGCGGAGGGTGAGCAGATTCGGCGGCGCCGGGAGATCGCGATCCCAGATGTCGTGATGCGTGATTTGAAAATGCCACTTCCGCTGGCCGGTGCGCACATCGAGGCAAAGAAGCGTGTTGCCAAACAGATTTTGCCCAACGCGATTGCCGGCCCAAAAATCATACGTGGGTGATCCCGTCGGGACAAAAAGGAGTCCGCGTTGCGCATCGAGCGCCATCCCAGCCCAGCAATTCGTGCCGCCGGCGTATTTCCACGCGTCAGGAGGCCAGGTTTCGTAGCCGAATTCCCCCGGATGGGGAATCGTGCGAAAGGTCCAAACGACGCGGCCCGTCCGGACGTCGAAGGCCCGCACATGACCCGGTGCGGAGGGACCCGGGCCTTCGTTGGTCCGGATGGGGAGGATGTAGAGATCCTCGAAGACCGAACCCGGCGTCGTCGACGAATGAAGCGACATCTTGGTCGGGTCGCGATCGAGCCCGAGATTGAAATCAACCCGACCGGCGTCGCCAAACGTCGGGATGGGCTTCCCCGTGTCCGGATCGATCGCGAAGAGAAAATGGCCGGCTGAATGCAGCAGACGGCGTTCGCGCCCGTTCGTCCAGTGGGCTACGCCCCGGCTGCGATTGGTGGTGAGTTCCGATTTCGGACGATTGTCTCCACGCGCCGTCGCGACCGTCACGGGATCAAATTTCCATCGCTCTTTCCCGGTGGTGGCGTCGAGCGCGATCAATGTTGCTCCGGGAAGGGTTGCATAGATCACGCCACCAATCACGAGCGGGCTGCATTCAATCTCGCTTCGTTCTCCCGGTCGGATGGCGCCGGCGCGATACGTCCACGCAACGGTGAGTTCGCGCACGTTGGCGATGTTGATTTGTGCAAGGGTCGAGTAGTGGCTCCGTGCCTCGTCGCCGAGATAGGCCGGCCAGTCGGCCGCAGGTTGGGCCGGCGCCGCGATCGCCAGCAACGCGACGCCAAGCGGGGCGCTCCACCGGGGGATCGTAGGAACGCCGCAACTCTGCGCCTCTGCGGGGTTGAGCATGTCTTGGTCTCGAATCGGAATCAAAACGTACCCTTCACTCCGAACGCCCACTGCACGCCGTACGAATTGGTCGAGCTGATCTTCGCGTAACCGGGCGTCTGCGATCCGTACCGCAGTAGATTGTAGTGCACGTTGCCGACGTTGCGGCCGTTGGCGAAAAGCTGGATCCGGCGATTGAATTGATAGGTGAGATTCACGTCCATCGTCGTGCGCTTCTCCTGATAGAGAAATGCATCCGGCCCCTGCGCGGGCGAGGCGGCCTGTCGTTGTTCGCCGCGCGCATTCCACTTCAGCATGAACGTAACCGGATTTCTCGTGATCGTGACGCCCCAGCTTCCGCTCTCGGGAATAAACCGGGTGAAGGCGGCGTTGCGGCTGCCGTAGAGCTTTAGCTTCGTGGCGTTGGCGAAGACGGAAAAATACCGGCCCCAGCCGCCCAGCGGCGCGAGCGACTGGCGGATGTTGAACTCTACTCCGTCGACGCGCGCGTCGCCGCCATTGACTGTGGTGTGGAGGTCCCAGCCCAGATAGCGCGGATCAAGATCGAGCAACTCCAGATCGGCCGCCGTTGCCAACTTCACGATGTCATCGTGGAAGTTCGAGATGTTCTTGCGGTAGGCACCGACGCTGAAGACGCCGCCCGTGTCGGTGTAATACTCGGTGGAGAGGTCGTAGTTGTCCGCCTTCCATGGCTTGAGCGCCGGGTTGCTGACGGTGATCGAGCCGCGCAGGATCGACGGATCCGCGTTTTCCGAAACATCGTTCTCGGTGACCGTCGTGTTCGGAATGACGTTGGTGTAATCGGGCTTCCCATACGTCTTGGCGTAGGCCGCGCGAACCAGCAGATTGGGCGTGACGTTGTAGGTGAGATGGAGGCTCGGATAATATCCCTCGTAACCGCCATTGACGACATTGCCGAACTCGGTGCGGACGAGCCGCAACTCCTCCATCGATCCGACGGCACCGGCTTCTGGACGGCGGATGCGCGCTCCGGCGGCATTTCGGGCAAACGTCCCGTTGGGGAGGCGGACAAACGCGTTGCCGGGTTCGAAGAGCGGACCCGCCGCTTTGTCGTGAATCTTCTCGAAGCGGACGCCGGTGAGAACCAGCAGCCGGTTATGGAGGAACCTCGCCTCGGCCTGCACATAGGCGGCAGAGGTGATTTCCTTGAAGTTCTCCGATCCAACGATGCGGCTCTGTTCCTCCGCGACCTGCTGCGCAAGCGTCTGGGTGAACAGACCAGGGTTCTTGCCCCAAGCCTCGACCATTCGGTTGGGCGAGGGCCAGGGAATGTAATCGAAGTCGAAATAGTTCTGCCTGCCCGTGTAGACCTGCATGGCGTAGGGAGCCAGAGTGGGGTCGGCCGGATTGGGTGGATTATAGGTGAACACTCGGCTCTTGCGGCGGTGCTCCCGATCCTGCGACTTGAAAAGCCCGCCTGTCTGCAACGCCGTCGGGGTTCCCAAAACCGTCAGGCTCCGCTTCACACTCAATTCGGTGCCCTCCGTGTCGTCCCGGTGATTTCGGATGACGCCGTCCGTCGCGGTGTTCAGCCGGAAGTTGTGCAGGTCGAGCAAATCAAGCGGGCGGTTGTTGGCGTCGAACGCGGTAATCCGCTGCGGTCCCTCCGGACGGATGTCGTCGAAATTCACCCGGACGCCGGCCGGATTGAGCAACGCGGTGCCGATGGTGTTGAAGTGCCCCTTGCTCACGTGCCGCATCCACGTCTTCGAGGTGGACAGGCTTCCGCTGGCCTCGACGACCCAGTTACCGCTCCGATAAACGTAGCGCAGGTTGGTGCCGAGGGTGCGCGCATCGATGTGCAGCAGGTTCGCGGCGAAGCTCGCGGTGCCGCGGCCGGTGGCGGAATGCGAAAAGTTGTCGCCGGTGGTCAGTGGCGTGCCGGGAGTCAGGGTGGGGGTGGCGGCGGTGCCCACGCTGGTGGCCCGGTTCACGTTGCCGTTCGTGTCGATGTAGTAGGTGGCCTGAAGTCCGACCGTCAGGACGGAGTTGGGCGTCACCCGCCAGTCGAACTTCAGGCCGGCCGAGTTGCGCTCGTACCATTTCGGAGCGTCGATGATGTTGTGGGTCTGCAGATACGGCTTGGCCGGAGTGGCGCCCGTGCCGGCGGCGTTGGTGTTCCACGTCATCTGGGAAATGTTCTGCTCGTTCCACGCCTTCGAATTGAGCGCGGTGAAGACGAGGCCAAAATCCTTGGTGATCGGGAGGGTGTAATCCAAATCGAAGCCGGGGTTCACCCGTCGCTCCCAGGTATCATAGGGAAACGGCTGTTTTGAGAGCATCATGCCATCGCTGCTGGCGGACACGAAGACGCGGTAGTTGAGCTGGGCCTTGCTGCGTTCGAAGGCGCTTTTGCTGACCATGTTCACGGAGCCGGAGATGCCGCTGGCAGGGTTGGCGGGGGTCGGCACCTTCGTCACCTCGATGCGAGAAATGTTGTTGATCGACACCTGCATGAAATCGAATTGGCGCGTGGTGGCGTTGCGCGAGGCGTTCGCGAGCGAGGCGCCGTCGGTCGTGATATTGGTCATGTTCGGATCGAAGCCGCGGACCGACACGCCCAGAGGCATGACGTCGGAATAGTCGACCGTGATCCCGGGCAGGAACCGCATGAATTCCGCCACGTTGCCCTCAATGACGTCGCCGAACGCATCGGTCGCGACGACGTTCTTGATGTTGGCCGCGAAGCGTTGCTCGTTGGTCGCGAGCGCCTCGCCCTCGGTGAGGCGGGAGGCGGAGAGGACGAAGGCATCGAGCTTCACCGCGGTGGACTTTTCTCCGTAGAAGGCGCGGTTGGTTAGGTTAATGTCACGCTCGACACTCTGGCCAGGGGCGACGGTTACGTTGACGAGCTGGGGATCGAGCCCCGAATAAAAGGCCTCGAGCGTGATCGTGCCGCTCGGGACGCCGGAGAGCCGGAACATGCCGAACTCGTCCGTGAACGTGGTGAGGTCAGAGCCCTTGACCGTGATGCGCGCGCGGTTGAGGTACTGGGCGGTGGCCTCGTTTTGCACCCGACCGGAGATCGATCCGGTGGTGGTGTCGGCCGGGGTCGATTGGCCGTGCGTGAGGGAACTGACGGCACACGCGAGAACCGTGCAGGCAAGCGCGGCCGCTAGCCGGAAACGAGACAGTAAGCCAATCGATGAGGTCGTGGGAGTCTTCATGGTAGGAGGGCCGTGCCGGCGTGAAGCTGGCGGTTCGGCAACTGGGGGTCCCGTGAACAGAGCAGAAATATTGCCACCCGCAACGGATTTTCCGGCGTTGCGCTCCTTTGTCTCTGGGGCCGATGGTGCGCGCTATCCGGCCAAACCGCCGAGCATCTTCAAATATCCGGAGTAGATCGTCAGCACCTGATAGACGACCGCGCCGGCAACGAGGAAAAACACGAGCGTCGGGTAAAGCATCGTCGCGAAATTGAGGGAGCGGTTGGCGGCGTCCTGATATTGCGTGCTTAGGCGATGGAGGTTGCCCTCCAACTGGCCGGTGGACTCGCCGGTCTGGTAGAGCGCGACAAAATCGGGCGGGAAGCATTCCCAGTTTGCCAGTTCGGGACCTGGAGCGCGACCCTGAGTGACGATCGACTCCATGGCCGCGGCGGCGGCTTTCAACTCGGGAGACCGGGACACGAGGCCGGCGGTGGCCCATGCCTGCCCGATCACCACGCCGGCCTCGAGAAAATTGGCGAGCGCGAACGAAAAATCGGCCAGTGCCTGGGACCGGACGAAACCGCCGAGCGCCGGCATCATCCGCGCGAGGCGGCCGAGCAGCGGACTCTGTCGGCGGGCCATGACGAGCACGGTTGCGCCAACGGCCCAGAGCGGCCCAAGGGTGAACGCGAGCGACCGGACGTATGACAGTGTGCTCCAGTGGAAGCCCTTTTCCCAGTCGATCATCCTCGTCACGGGCAGCAGCAGCAGGCCGAAGTGCAAAATCGCGAGGGGATAGAGGCACGCGAGCACGACGCGAAGCTTGGCGCCCCCTATCTGCTCATGGCGGGTCGAGAGAGCGCGGAGCGTGCGCGGCATACGTCCCGCGTCCGCCGCCGCCGAGAGCGCAAGAATGTCGGGGAAGGGCAGCCACGTTGTCGCGGTGCGGTACGCGTCGTCGACCGAGCCGCCGGATTCAATGGTCTGCGCCATGGTATCGAGACCGGCTGCTGGCGCGCCGGTGCCGCGCGAGGATCGCAACGCCGCCGCGAACGGCAGCCCCGCTTCGAGCTGCTGGGCCAGTTGGCGATACCAGGCGGAAAGGGCGCGGTGACCGAGTGACATGGAGGACGGCCGAGAGTGTGAGCGACGTTGCGCGCTCGGTGCGATCTAAACCCGCGTGGCGGTGGTTTTATACTTTCCGTCCAGTCGGTGGAGTGGAGACTGCTGGGATGAAATCGCTCAATCGTCGCCAGTTTCTCGGCGCCGCGGCCCTTGGTGCTGCGGCCCTGACTCCACTTCGCTCCGTCGGTGCCGCGACCCCGTCGGCGAGTTCGGTCGCGCGCAAGCTCAAGGTCGGGCTGATTGGCTGTGGTTGGTACGGGATGGTCGACGTGAAGGCGGCGTTCAAGGTCGGTGGCGTCGAGGTCGTCGCCTTGTGCGACGTGGATCGTGACAACCTTGCCAAGAGCGCCGCCGAAGTGGAGCAACTACAGGGTACGCGGCCGAAAACCTACCAGCTCCACGAGGAGATGCTCGCGACTCCTGGATTGGAAGCGGTCATCATCGCCACTCCTCCCCACTGGCATGCGCTGCAATTGATTGCCGCGGTGGAACGCGGACTCGATGTCTACTGCGAGAAGCCGCTCTCGTTTGAAATTCGCGAGGGCCGCGCGATGGTCGACGCGGTGGCGAAGAGCGGACGTATCGTGCAGATCGGATTTCAGCGCCGGCAAAGTCCGGCGTACCAGGCCGTCCGCCAGTTCATCGCCGACGGTCACCTAGGCCGCGTCGTGCAGGCGGAGGCGCAGATCAATTTCACCGCCGGCCTACTCAGCCCGACTCCCGTGTCGCCGCCCGCGTCGCTCGACTGGGACCGGTGGTGTGGTCCGGGGCCGGCGATTCCCTACAGCCCGCAGGTCGGGCACAAAAGCTGGCGCCTTGAGAGGACGAGCGGGCAAGGGCATCTTTACGACTGGGGCATCCACCTGGTGGATGCGACACGGGTGATCCTCGGAGAGGGCGCACCGCGCGCAGTCACGGCGACGGGTGGACTGTTTCAGCTCAAGGGAAGGATCACGACGCCCGACACGTTTACGGCCCAGTTTGAGTTCGAACGTTGCCCGCTCACCTGGCGTCACCGGCTGTGGGGCGCGGAGGAGTTCACGCCCGAGACGAATAACGGGATCTTTTTCTATGGGGAAAAAGGGACGGTGTTCGTCAACGACACCAAGTGGACGTTTTTACCGAAGGGGAAGAATGCCGAGCGACAGATTCACGAGGCGAAGTCAGACATGGGCGTGCTGCACATGGCGGAATTTCTCGAGGCGGTGCGCACCCGCCGGGCCGCCGGATGCACGATCGCCGATGCGCATCTCTCGACGACGACGGTCAAACTTGGAATGATCGCATACGAAGCGCAGGCGCAGCTGAAATGGGACGCGAAGTCAGAAGAGATCGTGGGCCACAGCGAAGCGGCAAAGCTCCTCCGGCGCGATTACCGCGCGCCGTGGAAGCATCCGAAAGCCTGAGGGCCGACAGAAAAAATCCGGGTTTCGGGCCGGATGATCAGACTTTGCCCTTTGGAGCACGGGTTCCACTCCGCAGGCTCTGAGCGATCAACACCACGGCTTGTTCTTGCCCGCGGACGGGAGTGCCCATCACTCTCAGGTTTCCCCTATGAGTTCCCTTACCCCGGTGTCGAAGTCCGCCATTCCTGCGTGGAAATGGTGGGTCGTCGTGATGATGTTGCTGGCGACGGTCGTGAATTACATGGACCGGCAGACGCTCGGCTCGCTCGCCACGTTCATCAAGGCCGACTTCAACCTCAACGAGGAGGGCTATGGCACGCTGGAGGCGGTCTTCGGTTATTCGTATGCGGTTTTTCTGATCATTGCCGGCTTTATGGCCGACCGTTGGAATCTGCGCTGGCTGTATCCGATCGCGCTCCTGGTGTGGTCGGCGGCCGGATTTGCCACCGGATTTGTCGAGACGCTTTTCCAATTGCAGGTATGCCGCGCGATACTCGGTGCAGGCGAAGCGTTCAACTGGCCCGTGGCGGTGGGAATTATTCGCCGAATTATTCCGCGCGAGTCGCAGGGCTTCGCCAGTGGCGTCTTCAACAGCGGCATGACGTTTGGCGCGGTGCTGACACCGATCGCGGTGCTCACGATGGTGGGACCGCACGGCGAGGGCTGGCGCCGGCTCTTCCTGATCGTCGGTGCCGCTGGATCGGTTTGGGTGGTGCTCTGGCTGCTCGGAACGAGGGGCGAACGGGCGGAGGAAATGTCGCATCGACCGGAGGAGGAAACGGCGGCTGCGCCGATCATTCCGTTCCGTCAAATTTTCACGCTGCGCACGTTTTGGATCACGCTCGCGGTCGGAACGGCGGTGAACATGAGCTGGCATTTTTACCGCGTGTGGCTGCCGCGCCACCTCGTGGTCGACCTGAAGTTCACCGATCAACAACTGCAGTACCTGCTGATCGCATTTTACCTGACGGCCGACCTTGGCAGCATTGCGATCGGTCTGCTGGCGCGCCGCCTCGTCACGCCGGAGCGCTCCATCGAACGGGCGCGAAAGATCGTGGTCCTCGTCGCGGCGGCAATTTGCCTGCTGGCGACGCCGGTCGCGTTCATTCCGGGGCGCGACGTGATGGTGCCGCTTTACTGCCTCGTCGGCGCGGGCATCATGGGTGTGTTCGCGATGTTCTATGCGTTCGTCCAGGACATCACGCCGGGGCACACGTCGAAGTGCCTCGGACTGATCGGGGCGTTCGTGTGGTTCATCAATTCGCGGCTGCACCCGTTGGTCGGGCACTATGCCGACACCCATTCACACGCGATCGGCAAGTTTGCCCCGATGATTCTGGTCGCCGGCGTGCTGCCGTTGCTCGCCGCGCTGTTCGCGCTGACGTGGCCGGAGAAACGCGAAACGGCGCCGGCTGCGGCGTCGTAGGCTTCATTTCTGATCGCCGCCGCTTGGTCTGACTGGGGACGCGACGCCCTCGTCGCGTGGTTCGAAACCGCGACAGGGCGTCGCGTCCCCAGGAAACCGAATACACTTTCGGAGATGCCGCTCAGGGTGGCTCATCCGAGCGACCCGTTCTCTCAGTTCTCCTTCGCGCGCTTCCGCTTCTTCGGAGTGGCACCCGGCTCCGGACCATCGTTGTCGCCAGCACCCGCGCCCCAGAGCGGTTTGGCGAGCGTCGCGTTCCAACTGTCCCAAGTCGCTTGAAGCGCCTTCACCTTTTCCGGCTGGGCGGCGGCGAGGTTCTTGGTTTCGCCGATGTCATTCCGGAGATTGTAGAGTTTCACCTCGCTCACGGGTTCACGACCGCCGGTACGGGTGTCGGCATTGGTATCATAACGGACGAGTTTGTAGTCGCCGACACGGATCGCCATCTGGTCCCCGAGCCGCCAAAAAAGCGAATCGTGCGGCGCTCCGCCCTTGGTGCCGGCAAGGTACGGCAGCAGATTGACGCCATCGAGTTTCCATTCCGGCTTCACTGCGACGCCGGCCGACGCGAGGGCGGTCACGTTGAGATCGAGCTGAATCGCGGGCTGGTCAAACACCCCGGGCTTTACCGTGCCGGGCCAAGACACGATGAACGGCACGCGGATGCCGCCTTCAAGCGTGGTGCGCTTGGAGCCGCGGAGCGGAGCGTTGCGTGAACCGTTGATCGTGACACCCGGCATGGTGGGGCCGCCGTTGTCGCTGATGAAGAATACGAGCGTGTCTTTTTCGAGCCCCGCCTCGGCGAGTTTCCGTCGCACGCGGCCGATGTTTTCGTCCATCGCGAACATCATCGCGGCATAGGTGCGCCGCTGCTTGTCCTCGATTTGGGCGAACTTCGCCAACCGGTCGTCGGTGGCGTGCATCGGCGTGTGCACGGCGTTGAACGCGAGGTAGAGAAACCACGGCTCTGCCTTGTGCCGGTCGATGAACGCAATCGCCTCCCGGCCGAAGGCGTCCGTCGAGTAGTCCATCTCCTTCACCGGCTCGGTGCCGCGCAGGAATCCGCTGACGTCGAAATAGCTGTGGGCGCCACCGAGGAAGCCGAAAAATTCACTGAAGCCGCGCTGCTGCGGTTGCATTTCCGGCTTGTTGCCGAGGTGCCATTTGCCGACGAGGCCGGTGGCATAGCCCGCCGCTTTCAGGCGGTTGGCGAGGGTGGTTTCGGTGGTGGGAAGACCGGCGGCGCCGGACGGATTGTACTCGTGGCCGAAGCGCTGCTGATAGCGGCCGGTGAGAAGTCCGGCGCGCGTCGGAGAACAATAGGGTCCGGAAACATACCCGTTGGTGAAACGGACTCCCGAGGCGGCGAGCGCGTCGAGGTTGGGCGTCGGGATGTCCTTGCAACCGTGAAATCCGACATCGGCGTAGCCCATGTCGTCACCGACGATGAGGAGAATGTTGGGGCGGCGCGCAGTCGCGGCGAAGGCGGTGGCAATCGCGCCGCAGAGAACGAGGGCGAGGGCAAAGCGGGATGATTTCATGGAGCGTGCCGGTTGTGACTCGGTTTTTGTTCGAGGTCGCGTTCTTTTTTACCCATGGTGCGGGCGCTTTCGCTCCATGAGACACCTTCGTCCCGCATTCCTCGCCCTCCTCGTCACGTTGCCGTTCGCCTTTGCCCCCGCCGCCGAGAAGGCGCCCAAGCCCGTGCTCGATCCGGAATTGGCCCGCTATGGTATTGATGAAAAGACCGGATCACGCCCGCGAGCGGTCGAGCCGATCGGAACGACCCTGCCGCTGGCGCTCCGCCGGGGAGACCGGATCGTTCTGATCGGCAACACGCTCTTCGAGCGCGGCGACGATTTTCCTTACTTCGAGGCGATGCTCCAGGCCGGGCATCCCGAGTTGCAACTCTCGGTGCGCACCCTGGCGTGGGCGGCCGACGAGGTCGACCTGATGCCGCGGCCGAAAAATTTCGGCACCCTGCAACAGCATCTCACGGCGCAGAAGGCAGACGTGATTTTTGCCGCCTTCGGGTTCAACGAGTCGTTCGCCGGGGTGGAGCGGTTGCCGGACTTTCGCGTGCGGCTGGTGCGATTCCTCACGGAGTTGAAGACCAGCGCTTACAACGGCCAGAGCGCGCCGCGCATCGTGCTCGTCTCGCCGATCGCCAACGAGAACGTGCCCGGCGTGCCGGCGGCCGATCTCAATAATAACCGGCTGGCGGCCTACTCCCGCGCGATGGAGGCGGTGGCCGCCGAGCAACAGGTCGGATTCGTCAATGCCTTTGACGCCACCAAGGCCATGCTTGACGATCCCACGACGCAGCTGACCAGCAATGGTGTGCATCTCGAGGGTGCGGGCTATGAGATGCTGGCGCGCCGGCTCTATGAGGCGACCTTTGTCGCTCCGCCGCCGAAAGTGAGCGCGGAACTCGTTGGTGCGATCGCGGACAAGAACCGCCAGTTCTTCCGCCGCTACCGCCCGCTGAACACCTATTATTACACCGGTGACCGCAACGCGACCTACGGCTACCTGGATTTTCTGCCCGCCATGCGCGGCTTCGACGTCATGCTCGGCAATCGCGACGAACGCGTGTGGAAAATCGCCGGCGGCGAGTCGTTTGGCGGCAAGGCGATCGACGACAGCAACGTGCCGGCGATGCCGCCCGTCGACCTCAGCAAGGGTGCCAACGAATGGATGACGCCCGCCAACGAGCGCGCCGCGTTCAAGGTCGACTCGCGCTTCGATGTGACGCTCTTCGCCTCGGAGGAGCAGTTTCCCGATTTGGCGAAGCCGATTTCGATGCGCTGGGACACCCGCGGCCGCCTCTGGGTAAGTTGCTCGACGACGTATCCGCACGTGTACCCCGGGCGCGAGCCGGCGGACAAGATTGTGGTTCTTGAGGACACCGACGGTGACGGTCGCGCCGATAAGTGCACGGTCTTCGCCGACAAACTTCACATCCCGCTCAGCTTCGAACTGGCCGACGGCGGGGTCTACGTCTCGGAGCAGCCGAACCTCACGTTTCTGAAGGACATCAACGGCGACGACAAAGCCGATGTGCGGCGCGTGGTGTTCTCCGGCTTCGGCACGGAGGACTCGCATCATTCGCTGCACGATTTCATCCGCACGCCAGACGGCGACCTGCTGTTTCGCGAATCGATCTTCCTGAACTCGCAGGTCGAGACGGCGTACGGCCCGGTGCGGGCGCGCAATTCCTCCTGGTTTCAGCTGCACACGGCGACGCAGCGGCTGACGACGTTCGGCAGCTATCCGAACACGAATCCGTGGGGCGTCACGTTCACCGAGTGGGGACACCACGTGGCGAGCCATCCGATTTTCGCGAGCGCGTTTCACGCGACGAATCCGCCGTTTCCCGAGCAGCACGCGAATCCGACGGGTCTGCCGGCGTATTCCGGGACGTGCGGACACGAGTTTGTCGACAGCCCCGTGTGGCCGCGGGAACTGCAGGGCCGGATGATCAAGGCGCGTTACAAGCCAACCAACCGGATCGAGATTCACGACTGGCTGCAGGTGGGCGACCATTTTGAGGAAAAGTACGTCAGCGACCTGATCTTTTCGACCAACCTCAGCTTCATCCCGGTCGACGTGAAGTTCGGGCCGCGGGGCGACCTGTACGTCTGTGACTGGTACAACCCGATCAAGGGGCACATGCAGTATTCGTTGCGCGACGATCGCCGGGACCGGACGTCGGGCCGCATCTGGCGTGTCGTGCCGAAGGGCGCCGCCATGCCGGCCGCGCCCAAGATCGCAGGTGCGCCGGTGGCCGCGCTGTTGGAGACCCTGAAGTCGCCCCAGTATCGGGTGCGCGACCTCGCCCGGCGCGAACTGGCCGCCCGCGGCCGGGGTGTCGTCGAACCCGCGCTCAACGCGTGGGTCCGCGCCCTCGACCGGAAGGAGGCGCGGTTCCGTCATCACCAGGTGGAGGCGATGTGGCTGTCGCGTGCGATCGACGCGCCCAATCTGGGCCTGCTGCGCGAGGTGATTGCGTGTGAGGAGCCACTCGCGCGTTCCGCGGCGACGGCGCAGCTTTGCCACCTGCACGCCCTGTTGCCCGACGTGCTCGACTTGCTGCGGGCGCGCGCCAACGACGAGAGCGGCCTCGTGCGCATGGAGGCGGCCATCGCCGCCAGCTATGTGGGCACCGCGGGGGCGCTCGAGGCAATCCTCGGCGTTTTGCAGAAACCCGCCGATCCGCATCTCACCTATGCGATTCGCACGTCGCTGGACTCAGCCGCACTCGCGCCCTTTTGGCGCAACGATGCCAACGGTGCCGCGGCCAAACCAGTGGTGGCGTTCATGGACCGCCTGAAGGCAACCGAGAAAAAGGCCAAGGCGGGGAAGCGCGCGGAGAAGACGAGTCCGAGTTCCACCGAGCCCGCCTTTGACCGGCAGGCGGACATGCTGACGATCCATATCTCGACGATTCCGGAACGGATGCTGTTCGATCTGAAGACATTTTCCGCCAAACCCGGCCAGCCGGTGAAACTTGTTTTTTCCAATCCTGACATGATGCAGCACAACCTGGTCATCGTGAGCCCAGGAGCGCTCGAGGAGGTCGGGACCGCCGGCAATGAGATGGCCAAGGACCCCGACGGAATTAAGCGGGATTTCGTGCCGACAACGCCCAAGGTTCTGCATGCGACCAAGCTCATCGATCCGCAGGGGACGGCGATTTTGCGATTCAAGGCGCCGATGACGCCCGGGAGTTATCCTTATGTCTGCACGTTTCCCGGTCACTGGGTGATCATGAACGGCGTCATGGAAGTGAAACCATAACCGTCTCCTTTATGCGCCGTTCTCTTATTGTCCTGCTGGCCTACTGCCTCACTGCGGCGATCAGTTCTGCCGGAATCCTCGATTGGATTTTCCCGAAGCACGATGTGCAGGTCATCACGGTGACCGACACGACCCCTGCCGGACTTTTGCGGAGGAGGCCAACGGCCGCGAATCCCGTCTACTACACCGCGATCAACGCCGGGTATCGTGACTTCGGCGGCATCATTGCGGGCGAGAAAATTCCACCCAAGGAAGAGGTTCTGAAGACGATCGCGAAAGTCCTCGCCAAGCAGGGTTACCTTCTCGCCACGCCGGAGCATCCTCCCGCGTTGCTCCTGCTGTGGACCTGGGGCACGATGAACACCGACCGGATGTACATGGGCGGTGATGACACCGAAGGGCGCCAGGTCAACCGACGCCAATTGCTGCGGTTCATGGGTGCCTACAAATTGGGGCTGATTTCCAAGGAAGGCAGCGCTTTCCAGGATGAGCTGAGTTACACGGGCATGATGTTCAAGGATGCCGATTCGGAAATGATCTCGGACCTCGCGACGGAGGATCTCTATGTCGCGGCGATTTCGGCCTATGATTTTGCCGCCGCGGCGCGCAGCCAGAAGGAATTGCTGTGGACCACCAAGATCAGCTGTCCATCGCGCGGACTTTCGCTGCCGGAGACGCTCCCGGTGATGCTCGCGCTGGCGGGACCAAACATCGGGCGGGAGACGGCGAAACCGGTCTCGGTGACAGCCACGGAAAAATTCAAGACCGAGGTGAAGGTCGGAGACCCGACTGTGGTCGAATATCTGGATCCGAGCAAAGGAGCGGTTATCGACATGGCTCCCGTCGACCCGAAGAAGCAGAAGAGCGCGCCGGCGCCGAAGGGGAAGAAGTAGGGGCGGCTTTGTGGCAGACGAACGGTAGACTGAATCTGGGCGGTATCCGGGGCGTCCGAGATTTGCTCGAGCAACTGATGACCGACCAGGAACGCCTGGGACCGAGGTTCCTATCTCTATTTCGACCCTCACTGGCCTCGATTCATTTTTGTTGTCGCGCCCTTGGGGAAGATCTGGAGCCTTTGGCGCATGCTCCGGAAAGCACCCCTCGGTCCATGGGCTCTCGGCCTCGGAGCTGTGCTGGTTACGCTTTTCGCGGCATGTGAAGCGCCGCCGCCGCCCCTGCTGCGGGTTGGCCTCAATCAGTGGCCAGGGTACGCGCCCCTGCAAATGGCCGAGCAACTCAATTACTTCCGGTCCAAGCGGCAGGTGCGAACGATCACTTACGCCTCCACCACCCAGGTTCTCCGTGCTTTTCGCAACAACTCGCTTGAGGCGGCCGGTCTGACGCTGGATGAAGCACTCCTGCTCGCCGAAGATTTTCCGGACATCCGGGTGGTGCTCGTCATCGGCAGTTCAAACGGCGGGGATGTCGTTTTGGGAAGGCCCGGGATGGGAAAAATGTCCGACCTCCGTGGGCATCGAGTGGGTTACGAGGCCACGGCGCTCGGTGCCTTCATGCTCGGCCGCGCCCTGGAGACAGCCGGATTGCGCGTGAGTGACGTGAACCTCATTCCGATCCAATCGGACGAACATGAAAATGCGTTCAAAAGCGGTCAGGTGGATGCAATCGTCACCTTTGAACCCGCCCGGGCGCGATTGATCGAGGGCGGTGCGTGCGTGCTGTTCAACAGTGCGGAAATTCCGGGGGAGGTGCTGGATGTGCTCGTGGTTCGACGGAGCTTTCTGGATAAGAACCCGGAAATGATCGTCGACCTCGTCCAGGGGTGGTTCAAGGCGCTGGCCCATCAAGCCCGGAACAGTGACGACGCGTTCCAACGACTGAGTGTGATCCTGCAGCGCACGCCGGAGCAGGCCCGCAGTGCCTACCGTCTGTTGACACTGCCGGACCTGGCCGAAAACCGACGTTTGCTGGCCAGCCGCCCGCCCGGATTGAGGTCCACCATCGAAAAGCTTTCGACTGTGATGCTCAAGCAGGAGCTCCTGCGGCGATCGCCGTCGCTTGATGCGCTGCTCGATGGGCGGACCGTGGAGCAGGTCGCCAGGGGAAAGTAGCGCGTCATGGCATCCCGGCGAACCACGGTCTTCTCGATTTTTCCGCTGCGCTACGCGATCCCGGGCGCATTGCTGGTTTTCACCGCGGCAGTGGCCGGATGGGTCTACGTGAACAACGTCAGGCTCGCCGAACGCGATCAGGAGCGGAATGCGGCCAACGAACTCAGACTGGAGGCCGGTTCCCTGCAGCGCAGCTTCGAGTATCTGATTGCCAAAGGTGCGTTGGAGCAGGTGCAACACGAGTTGGTGGAAAAGCGTGCCGACCCGGAGATTGAGCTGGCGGTCGTGATCGACGATCGGGCGGTCATCATCGCCGCGGCCTCTCGAGGCAATATCGGCCGGCCGATCCGGCAGCGGCTCGAATCCGGACGCGACTACATGCACGGACTGGATTTAACGCCGACCATCAACCACGTGATGAAACACCCGGATGGGCGGGTCGTTTTTTCCCGGGATCGCACTTTTCTGGCCGGAGTTTATCCCCTGCTACTGGGAACGACGGCGGGGGGGCTGCGAGGCAGCCGCAGCGGCGCGCTCATCCTCGCGCGCGACTTGTCGATGCGAAAGGCGCAGGCGCGGCAGGAAGTGATGCGGCAGATCGCCGAGTTCACCCTCCTGATGACGCTCTTCGCCGCGCTGATGCTGGCGGTTCTTCATTTTACCTTCTCGCGGCGGGTCGCCGTGTTGGTGGACACTGCCCGGCGTTTTGCCGAGGGAGAACTGCTCGCCCGGGCCGAGCTGCGGGGAAGGGATGAACTGGCGTTCATTGGCACGGCATTCGATACCATGGCCGAGCGGGTCTCGCTGGCGCGGCGGGAATTGGCCGCGAGTGAGGAGAAACTCGCCATTACGCTCAATTCAATCGGCGACGCCGTGATCGCCACCGACTGCGACGGACGGATTGTCCGGATGAATCCCACTGCCGAGCGCCTGACCGGCTGGTCGGAGGCGGAGGCCGAGGGACGGCCCTTGCCCCAGGTTTTTCGTATCATCAATTCCCAGACCCGCGCGCCGGCGGTCAACCCGGCGATCCTCGTGACGAACGGAGGCGAAGTGGTGGGGCAGGCCGAACACACGGCATTGCTCGCCCGCGACGAGCGGGAATACCAGATTTCCAAAAGCGCCGCGCCGATCCGCGATCCGGCCGGCCGGATTTGCGGCGTCGTGCTGGTGTTCAGCGACGTTACGGAGAAATACCGGATGGAGCGGGCCCTGGTTGACGCTCTCGCGCTCGTTGATCGGACCAGTGAATTGGCCGGCGTCGGTGGTTCAGAAATGGATTTCCACACGGGACGGCGAACCTGGACGCGCGAGATGTGCCGCATTCACGAAATTGACGCGGGGGTCGGTCCGCCACTTGAACAGCGCGTCGATCCCCGTTTTCCCACTGTACTTGCGACGGTACGGGAGGCGACCCGCGCACTGCGCGAACGCGGCGAGCCGTTTGACTTGGAAATACCGGTGATCACCGGCAAGGGGCGGTCGATTTGGGTTCGGGCGAGGGGAACATCGGTGATGGTGCAGGGGAAGCCCGTTCGAATGACCGGTGCCTACCAGGATATCACCGAGCGAAAACGGGCCGAGGAGGCAGTGAGGGCCACGGAGGAGATGCGGCGGCTCGTGCTGAATAATATCCCTCAAGGCGTGTTCTGGAAGGACCTCGAATCGCGTTACCTTGGTTGTAACGACGTCGTCGTCCGGAGTTTTGGCTTCGGAAGCGTTGCATCGACGCTGGGGAAAAGCGACGCCGAGTTGGGTTCACGTACTCCCGAGGAGGCGGAGTACTTCCTGGCGAAGGATCGGGAAGTCATGTCCTCGGGCCGCCCTCAGTTCGGGATCGTCGAGCCGGCCACGTTTGCCGACGGTTCCCGGCGCTGGTTGGAGACCAACAAGATTCCGATGCGGGACGCGGCGGGGCAGGTGATTGGCGTGCTCGGCACGTGGCTGGATATCACCGAGCGCAAAGAGGCGGAAGAACGGTTGCGCACCAGCGAGGAGCGATTCCGTACGCTGCGAAACAGCGCCCCGTTTTGCATTCATGAAATCGATCTCGAGGGACGGCTCGTTTCGATGAATCCGGCCGGGCTGAAGATGATGGGAGTGGACGACGAAGCCGCGATTTGCGGGCGGCACTATCTCAGCGCAGTGGGGGACCGGGATCGGGCGGAAATTGCTCGACTGCTGAAACTCGCCGTGGAGGGCGTGCCGTGCGAGTTTGAGTTTGAATCCGGCAACGGCCGTGATTTCGAGTCGTCGTTCGTTCCGATCAAAGACGGGCAGGGGACGGTCGTCCGCCTCATGGGGCTGACCCAGGACATCACTGCGCGCAAGGACAGCGAAAAGGAGAAGGCGCGCATTGAGGGCCAGCTCCGCCACTCGCAGAAATTGCAGGCGGTCGGTACGCTCGCTGGCGGCATCGCCCACGATTTCAACAACATCCTCTCCGGCATATACGGATATACCGCACTCACCCGCCAGGCCGTTGGTTCCAATCCCGATGCGCTTGACTACCTCGGTGAGATTCAACGGGCGTCGCGGCGGGCGGCGGACCTCGTGCGCCAGATCCTGTCGTTCAGCCGGAGTGGCGAGCAGAAACTGGGACTGGTGCAATTGCGCCTGGTGGTGGAGGAATGCGTCCAGCTCCTGCGCGCGGCAACCCCGAGCACCATCGCTTTTGACGTTCGGCTGGAACCCGATCTGCCTCCCGTGATGGGGGATTCGTCCCAGTTGCATCAGGTGGTCATGAACCTCGGCACCAACTCCCGGCAGGCCATGGGTGAACATCAGGGCCGGCTCGGCATCATCTTGGAATCGTGCGAGGTGGACGACGCCAAGGCCAGGGAGGTGTCCAACATCGTTCCGGGGCGGTACGTGCGACTGACGGTGAGCGACACGGGCCACGGCATGGACGGGGCGACCCAGGCGCGGGTGTTTGAACCGTTTTTCACGACCAAGGCGCCAGGACAGGGGACCGGGCTCGGCCTTTCCGTCGTCCACGGAATCGTGCTTGGTCATCACGGCGGAATTCAGTTGGTCAGTGAGATTGGGCAGGGAACGACCTTCGAAATTTATCTGCCGGTGATGGCGAAGGGTACTGCCGCGCAGAACGTGGAGGAATCGTCCGACCTGCCACGCGGCAACGGCGAACGTATTTTGTTTGTGGATGACGAAACTCCGGTGATCCGGGTGGGCGAGCTCTTCCTGAAGAACCTTGGCTACACCCCGGTGTGTGTGAACAACGCGGAGCAGGCACTGCAACGGTTTGAGCGGGAGCCCGGTTCGTTTTCCATGGTCATCACCGACCAGACGATGCCGGGATTGACGGGGCTGCAACTCGCCCGGCGGATCCGTGACTTGCGGGCTGATTTGCCGGTGGTAATCTCAAGTGGCCACAGTCTGTCCCTGACGCCAGAGTCCATCAAGGCGGCGGGAGTCTGTGAAATCCTGGAAAAACCCTATTCAAACGCCGGAATGGCCGCTACGATTCGCCGCCACCTAAAATCCATCCACCCTTCCGACCATGCCGAGGATCCTGTTAATTGACGACGATCAGTTGCTGCGGACGGCATTGCGCCTCTCCATCGAAAAGTCAGGATACGAGGTGGTGGAGGCGGGGGACGGGCGCGAAGGACTCGCCGCGTACCGAGCCGGGCGATTCGAGCTGGTGGTCACCGACATGGTGATGCCGGGCATGGAAGGCGTCGAAACGATTGGCGAACTACGCAAACTGGATCCGCGACTTCCAATCATTGCGATCTCCGGCGGCGGGCGCGGCGCGGCTGGTGACTACCTGAGTTATGCCAAGATCTTCGGCGCCTCGATAATGCTGGAGAAACCGCTGGAGCCGGAACTGCTCTGCGCCGCGATTGTGAAGCTGATCGGGCCACCCGACCGGACAGCGCCGACGAACGGCGGCTGAGCTGGCTTCGAAAAGGGGGCGTCTTCTGAGCGCCAGCGAAGAATCCCGATCGATGACGGCGGACTCGGGGCCGTGGAGGAATGTCCCGAAGGACTCCTAGCTGCGTTCAGAATGACCGAGCAGAATCCATTTGGGACTCTCCTAACGACGCACGATCAAAAGGAGCACCGTAGGCCGGCGTCCTTTGGCTGTGCGCCACCGACCACCACGCTCACGGGAAGAATGGAAACAAGCGCTTCAATTCGTCGCGGTTCGGCTGACCGCCATATTCGCAAATTTCGAAGGCCTCGGCGTGTTTCACCTTGGCCGCGGCGTCACCGGGATACCACGCCGCCAGTTCCTTGTTGAAGCGGGAGGCGATGCCCTGGTAGCGGCGGGAAAAGTTCTCCCGCACCTGCTGCTGCCGGCGCTTCTGACCGGCGGGATCGGCGGGATAAAGAGACGCGTCGCCGTTGGCGCCTCCTTCGGCAAACTGCGAGATCATCACGCCGAGTGCGTCGAGCTTCTTGTCGATCACGGAGTCGATCGAAATCACGATGTCGGGCTTGGATGGCGCGGGCTTCATGAAGCGGTCGGTGTAGTACATGAAAACGGGATTCTTCTTCATCGCGGGCACGTCGGGGCAGAAGAACGGCACTGTGACCATGAAAGCGGCGTCCTGCACGAGCACGCCGGTGTAGCGGTGATCGGGATGGTAGTCGTTGGTGCGCGGCCCGAGCACGAGATCGGCATTCCAGAGGCGGATCAGGCGCGTGAGCTTGCGGCGGTTTTCCAGCGTCGGCTCCAATTCACCGTCGTGGTTGTCGAGCACGACACCCTGGATGCCGAGAATTTCATGCGCGCGATCGACCTCGGTCTTGCGGCGAACGGCGAGGGGGCCCCCGGCCTCCCGCCAGTGGCCGATGTCGCCGTTGGTGACCGACACCAGCAGGACGTGGTGCCCCTGCGCCGCCCAGCGCGCGCCGGTGCCGCCGACCTGAAGTTCACAGTCATCCGGGTGCGCGCCGAACGCGATGATGCGGAGTTTGCCGTCTTTGGCGGGCATCTTCACGCCGGGAATCTGGGCGAGGGCCGCCAGGGACGTGAGCAGCGAGAAAGCAGCGATCGCGAGCGGGTTGAAGAGCGAGCGGAGGTGGATGGTCATGGATTGGTAGGTGTGATGGAATGTGGCTGCGATGGTCCCAAACACGGCCGTTTGCTTCACGGCTGGTGCAATTCGCGCAACAGGCGCGTCGCGGTTTCGACGAGCATCTCGCCGGAACCGGAGGCGCAGCGGGCGCTCACCGGTTCGTAATTCCCCTCGACGAAGGCGCGTTTCGTCGGGATGTAGCCGATGCTCCCGTTGGCGAGTTCGGCGATGATGGTGTGCTTGAAGGGCGAGGCGGCCTTGATCGCCAGACCGAGTTCGACAAAAACTTCGCCCGGCAGGCTCACCCACGCGAGGTCGGAGCCCAAGGCGATCACCTGCACCTCGACGTCAAGCGGTTTGCCGTCGCGGCCGAAGGTGTCGAGCACGGCAAAGGCCCAGACTTTCTCGAGGAACTTGGGATCGCTCTTGGTGCCGATGCGGGTGGCAAAGCTGCGAGCCTTCTCGACGTCGCCGGTTGCGAGTGTCGGCAGCGGGAGCTTCACGATGGCCGAACGCACCCGCGGTGCCGCGGTGACGACCGGCGCAAGGCGCGTGTAGGTCTTCAGGACCTCCGCGCCCAACACCGTGCCGATGCGTTCGCTCTCGGCGGGGCCCTTTTGCGGATCCTTGATGCCGGTGTTCACATGGTTGATGTCGCCGGCACATCCGATCGTGAAGAGCGTAAGCATGTCGGGTGACTTCACCCGGCTGAGAATGGTCGCGAGCGCGAACGCATAGTCGGACGAAAACTGCATGCCGCCGGTGGTGTCGAGGTGCATGGCGAAGTTGACGTAGGTGGCGAGCGGTCTGCCGGCGGTCGATTCCGCGTAGACGACGGGGACGGCGGGATCGGTGGGACCGGCGGGCCGGACAATGTTGGGATTCAGTTTGCCGGCGTTCCACCCCACGGTGCCGTCCTTCATCAGAAATCGGCGGTTGAACGGCAGACTGTCCTCGCGGCCGACGGCGGCGGAGAGCCTGGCCGGGGCGAGGGCGGACTCAGCGAGCCGCACGGATTCAGCGATCTTTCCTGCAAGCGTGGTCGTGTAGAGCTTGGCGATTTCCATGTCACCGCCGTAGACCGCGTTGCGGGTGGAGATGCCAGTGAGCAACGGACCAGTGTGGCTGTGGGTGGCACTGATCATCACGGCGTCCGGAGGGACGCCGGTCAATTGGGCGATGAGCCGCCGGGCCTCGTCGATGGTGGGCCGCGCGAGTGTCACCAGATCGAGCGCGACCAGGGCGGCCTTGGCACCATCCTGCTCAAACACGATCGCCTTCGCATTCAGCTCGTCGTGAGTGCCCTCGGCGAGGCGGGTCGCGTAGTAGCCCGCCATCGGGATGCCGACGGGCGGGGTGATGTTGACCGAGGCGGTGCCGACGCGGAGCTCGCCCGCGAACGGGAAGGTGCTGACGGCGAGGAAACACAACAGGCCAAACGCACGGCGGGTGGAGTGCATGTGGAATGGTTGGCACAAATCTCGGAGCAAGGACACCGGATTTTTTCCGATGGCACCGCCGATTTCGCGGAGAGCGCGGATAACGGCCGGAGCAGATGGCAAACTGACGAATGAACGGAGGCCAGGTCTCTGCCTCATCTGAGAAATCGGCGGTCAGATGGGTTTGACCGGACCGAACCGAGGCTCGCCGCGTGGATGAAAAGTGTTCACCTCCTTGATGCCATGTTTCGATTTCCTGTCACTGTTCTGTTTTTTTCCACTCTGCTCGCGGGAGCGGCAGTTCCCCCGCCGGCCTACGCGGACAAGACGCCGCAACGCTATCACCTGACGAAGCGGGCGAGTGAGATCGATGCGCGGGCGCGCGAGCATCCGGAGATCGACTTTGTCTTCAAGGACAAGGCGGGCAAGGTGCAGGATTTGGAGAACGCCGTGGTGGATACGCGGGTGGCGCCGCGCGGCCGGCTGGTGATTTGGCTGATGGGTTACAATGCCGCCCTGTTCGACCGACTCGGTGACTACGGGCTCCACGCGATCCAGGTGCATTACGCCAACAAGTGGTTCGACCTCATTCCGAAGAAAGCCCGCGACGACGGTACCAGCCTCGGTAAGATGCGGTTGGAGGCGGCGACCGGGGAGGATTACACGACCCTCGCCACGATTCTGAAGCCCGATGGGATGATGGAGCGCGCCTTCCAATTGGTGAAATGGCTGGAGAAGGAGCACCCGCAAGGGCGTTGGGGGCAATTCCTCACGGATGACGGCAAGGGACTGCGCTGGGAGACGGTGATCATGTCGGGTAGCTCGCACGGTGCGACGACGGCGACCCGCTTTGCCGTGCACAAGCGGGTGGACCGGGTCGTGGCGTTTTGCGGACCACGGGATCAGCTGGAGAGCTGGCAGGGATTTCCGTCGGCGACGCCGGCGAATCGGATTTTTGGATTCAGTCACGTGCTCGACGGTGGCTGGACCGGCGATCACTACTGCCGGTCGTGGCAAATGCTCGGCCTGCACCACTACGGCGCCGTCGTGGACGTCGACCAGAACGCGCCGCCCTACGGCAACACTCGCCGGCTGGTTACGCACATCGACGTGAAAGGCGACGCGAAGCGTGCGCACAGTTCGGTGACGCCGGGAAATGCGGCGGGCAAGGATGCCGGTGGGGCGTTCGTCCACGAGGCGGTGTGGCGGTACCTTTTCACGCATCCGGTCGAGGCGACCGGGATGGCTGTCCCCGTCGATCCCGATTGCGGCCAACGATAGGCCGGCGGCGCCGGCAGCGAGGCAAGGTAGCGGTTCGCTTTTTGCGGTGGGTGAACCGCGCGGGTAATAAACCTCCATGTTTTCACGGTGTCATGGTGGCGCCTTTTCCGCACAGCGACTTGCCCGTGGACAATTGTTGCGGATGTGCCCGCAATTTCCGGATGCGTTTGAGCAAAGGATGCGGAGACGCTGGCGCTGCGCGGGCGCATGATGCGCCATGCCACGGCCAATTCATCCCGCCAGCCGGCCGTTCGGTGCGCAGTCCGGTCAGACCGGCCTAAGCCGTAACGATTCAGTCGAGAGCTCAGAGCGAACAGCTGAGAGCCCAATCTCCAGAGCAGACACGCGACCCGACCGACCAGAAAACGAAGTTCACCGTTTGGTATTGCTCTCAGCTCTCGGCTCTCCGCTCTCGACTGAATTTCTCCGGCTTAGGGGCGGGTCAACCACTGAGGTGCGAACCCGTTTCCACCCATCGCCCTCGCCGTGAGCCGCACCCGGATCGGATCACCCCGGAAGAACGGCTTCTCCACCGATTGGCGGCATGGTTCGACTGATGCGGCGGCCGCGAACGATTCGTTCCGATGCGGGCGCTGCCGTGCAGTACGCCCGGCGCGAAGGGTGAGTGCGGGTAAGAATTCACCCCATTCCTCTGTCCCACCATGCCTTTCGTCACAGCCGACCCGAACTGTGCGTAGTTCTTCCCCCTTGGATCCGTCGGGCGAGACCCTGGCGATCTCGAGGGCCGAGCCGGCCTTTTTACCAACATGACCAAAAAACAAATCTACCGTTCGAGGTCCCGTTGGCAGGGACTTTTCGCTCTGGCTTTCTGCTGGCTGACGTTCGGTCTGTCTGCTCAGGCGCAGACGACCGGCACCATCCAAGGCCGAGTGTTCAATCCCGTCGCCAAGGAATACGTCAGGAATGCCGAGGTCCGCCTCGAAGGGACCGAGCAGATCGTCTATACTGAAAGCGACGGCTCGTTTCAGTTTACCAGGGTGCCGGCCGGCCAGGCATCCATCTCCATCGCCTACACGGGCTATACTCCGGTTACAGAGTCCTTCATTGTGAGCGCGGGGCAGACCGCGGTCCGTGAGATCAACATCAGAAGCACGTCCGCAAGCTCGTCCACGACCGACAAAGACAGCGTGGTCTACATGCAGGCGTTCACCGTCGCTTCCGAGCGCGAGGGCAACTCCAAGGCCGTGATGGCCCAGCGCAAGGACATGAACATCATGACCTCGGTCTCCTCGGATATTTTTGGCGACGTGACCGACGGAAATGTCGGCGAGTTTCTGAAATACCTTCCCGGCGTCGACCTCGACTACGTCGAGGCCGAAGCCCGCGGTCCGCGCCTCGGCGGCATGGATTCCCAGTATGTGGGTGTGGCCTTTGACGGCATGCGCAGTGCAAGTGCTGACGCTCTCCGCGGCGGCGGTGCCGCGGGTCGCGCCACGAGCTTCGAAGGATTTTCCATCACGGCCATCGATTCGATCGAAATCAACCGCACCTCGAGTCCGGAAAACGACGCCGACTCGCCCGCCGGCACCGTCAACATGAAGACCAAGCGGGCCTTCGAGCGCAAAGGCCGCCGCTTCGACTACAACTACTCTGCCAATCTCAACGGCGAGGAGTTCACCCTCAGAAGGACTGCGGGTTTGCGCGACCACCCTGGCGAGACGAGCTACAAGTGGAAACCCAACTACTCCCTCGGGTACTCGGAGTCGTTCTTCGACAATCGCCTCGGCCTCCTCTTGAGCGTCTCTCACGCCGATTCCTACACCGAGCAGCAGCGCACCACGCTGGACTACAACCGTACCACTCAGGCCAACGACTCCCGCCCCCTCGTGCTGCGCCAGATCGATGTCGGCGATGGCCCCAAGTTTATCGACAAGGATGCCGCGCTGCTCACGGTCGATTGGAAAGTCACGCCGCGCCTCGTGCTGTCGCTCAATCTGATCTACAGCTATTACGAGGGCGAGTGCTGGAATCGCAATTTCACCTTCATCGCCGCCAACAGCAATGCGAACGTCAACAACGGACGCAGCACGGTCGGTGGCGACGGTCTCCTCACCGTCATCGCGCCCGCCCGCACCACCACCGCCAATGTGGCCACCGTGAACAACGGCGGCGGCAATTTCGTCAAACTCGTCTACAATCGTCAGTACGTTCCGCGCTTTGAATACAAAATTGGCGGGTTGGTGGTGGATGGCGCCTTCGCCTTTTCCAAGTCGCTGAACAACTATGAGGGCCTTGAGCGCGGCCTCGCAGGCTCCGAGGGCGGCAGTGTCACCGGAGGCTGGACTGCCACCCGCCCCAATGAGCAGTCCTGGGAATGGGTGATCCGGCAGAACTCCGGCGCGGACTGGAACGATCTGCGCAACTGGGTCAGCACCGATGCCAGCACCGGCGGCACCCGCGTCACTAACGAAGGTCGACTCTGGATCACGGAGAAATGGACGAGTAATCTCAATGCCAGGTATGCGATTCCGTTCCTCCAGCGCTTCCCGACCACAATCAAGATCGGCGGCAAATGGGATGAGGAGAGCCGCGATAATCGCACCACGACGGCCGGCAACACCTGGTCCTATGTCGGACCGGGTGGCAATACCGTCGTGCAAAACCCCACCACCAAAGTTTTTCAAAACGCCACCTTCGGCAACTGGGCAAATGTCGGGCCGCAGTTTGTCTCCGGCCTGCCGTTCGACACCGGCACCACCAATTCGCTCAGCACGAGCAGCCTCAATGGCAGCACTGCACCGATGCCACGGGTGAGCCGTTCAGCCCTGGCTGATCTCTTCAACTCCCATCCGGAGCTGTTTGTGGACACCGTGACGCCCACGAATTTCTGGACCGCCAACTACGCGAACACGCGGCAAATTCGGCAGACGGTCAACGCGGGCTACGCCCAGTTCGACACGCGCGCCACTTCAAAGCTGATGTTCCGCTTTGGCGTGCGCGGAGAGCAGACCAAGAGCGCGTTTCGCGAATTCGACCCGCTGACGCGAGCCCAGGTCCTCGCCGCCGGCTATACGGCCGATGCCGTCGCCACCAACAACGGTCGCGCCAATACCATCGCCGGACTGCGTTACCAGTACGAGAGCCAGCCCAAGGTCACCCGCCGCTCCGGATACACCGACTGGTTCCCCTCCGTCGTGGGCAAGTACCAGATACTCCCGAATCTTGAGTGGCAGGCCGGTTTCAACAAATCGATCTCCCGGCCTAACCTCGACGATCTCACCGGTCTGTGGAATACGAACGAGGCGAATCAGACCGTCACCACCGCCAATCCCGCCCTGCTGCCCGAGTATCACACGGTCCTGCAGACGCGTGTGGCCTACTATTTCGGCAACCAGTCGCCCGGTCAGGTTTCGATCGCGTTCATTCAGGACGAGGGGAGGAACTTCACGCTCACGCGCACCTTCACCGCGGCAGAGTTTGGGGTCGAGGATCCGGATTACGCCGCCTACACCTTTTCTTCGAAGTCGAACGATCCGGCGCCCCAGAAATATCGGAACTTCGATTTCAACTACACCCAGACGCTGGGCTTCCTCCCGAGTCCATACCTGAAGGGTCTTGGCATCGGTCTGACCTACAGCCGTTCTTACGCGAACCAACCGCGCAACCAGCTCGCCCCGCACCGCGCGACGGCGTCAATCAGCTACAACTACCGGCGCTTCAACGGTCGCATCGGAGCGATCTGGATCGACGAACGACGGATCGACAGCCTCGACTACCGCTACTTCGGCGCGCTCACGAAATTCGACATCTCCGGGACGTTTCGCTTGAACCGATTCGCTTCGCTCTACGTCCAGGTCCGTAACCCGACAAATCAAAAGGATCTCTACTACGAGGGTTACCCGGGCGATCCGAAGCGCCGTGTTCTCCGCCTGATGGAAGAGTACGGCGACAACTGGGTCTTCGGCGTCAAGGGCCAGTTCTAATGCGGATTTTTACCGCCGCGGCCTCAGGCTGCACGCAACCGAGGCGAAAACGCTTGTACACGAATAACGGAAAGATCGGAGCGAACTGCCTCCCTCTTTCCGTCCTTCCCGGTCTTCCTGTTCAAGTAATCCATTGTGAGGTTTGGGGAGGGGCGAGGGACCGGATGAACCGCGGCAAACCAAACATCCGGGTGTAAGCTTCCGCAGACTCGGAAAGAACGCCGGCGGGTTGGAAGGTCCGGAACCCTGGAAGGGCTTTCGGAGTGCGTCCTGCCGCTTTTGAAAACCCGTCTCGCGCCGTGGCAAGCAAGCGCCGCCGACCAGGCGCGGCCTACAATTTGTCGCCGAAGCGGAAGCGTTTGGCGGCCCGTCTTTTTTTTGGAGATGGCGGGATGCCGAATCGGGGATCGCGGGATTTCACGCGTTGGATGAGCCGGCGCGCGTCGACTTCGAAGGTATCGGCAGATTCCGGGAGATAAAGCCACTTGCCGAGAATCGGGTGCGGAACGAGTGAAGGGAAGTCGGCGCAGAGGCTGGCGTGGTGTTCGCGAAAGGTGCAGACCAGCACGCCCTGCCACGGCTCGCCCTGGGTCGTGAGGAAAAGGTGATGCAGGCCGTGGAGCATGATCGTGCGGCCGCCAAACCACGACTTGAGCACGAAGGTGGGCTCGTGAGTGAGGGGCTCGGCGAGCCACGCGAGAGGGTGTTCGGGCTTGACGGCGCGGGGCCGAACGGAGGCGGCGCGGGTAGGTTTCATCGGGGTGAGTGTTCGTCGATGCGACGAGCGCTAGTTCTGTCAGCTGCGGCGCGAGAGTGCCAGATGTAATCAGGCTGGTCGCGACCGGAGATTTTGTCACCGTTGGAATATGCGCTTACTCCTGCTGCTCACCGTGATCGTGTTCTCCTCTGTCGTCCGCGGAGCCTCCGGTTCCTACGACGTCGTTGTCTACGGCGGCACGTCGAGTGGCGTCGCAACCGTCATTCAGACGGCGCGGATGGGAAAGACGGCGGTGCTGATTGAGCCGACGCAATTCCTGGGCGGTCTCACGACCGGTGGGTTGGGGGCGACCGACATCGGCAACAAGCGCGCGATCGGCGGCATCTCGTGCGAGTTTTACGGACGCATCTGGGAGCACTACCAGAAGCCGGAAAGCTGGAAGCACCAAAAGCGCGACGAGTACGTCAACCGCCGTGGGACCGCGAATGATCCGTCGGAGAAAACGATGTGGACCTTCGAGCCGCACGTCGCGACGACGGTCTACGACGACATGCTCCGGGAAGTCGCGGGCAAGGTTACAGTGGTGAAGGGCGAGCGACTCGACCTCGCGAAAGGCGTCGTGAAGCAGGGCACGCGCATCACGCGGATCGTGATGGAGAGCGGGCGCACGTTTGAAGGAAAGATGTTCGTCGACGCGACCTACGAGGGCGATTTGCTGGCCAAGGCCGGCGTCAGCTATCATGTCGGACGCGAGGCCAACGCCGTCTATGGCGAGACCATCAACGGCGTGCAGGTCGCCCATACGGTCAGCCACCAATTCATCAAGCAGGTCGACCCGTATGTGAAACCGGGCGACCCGAAGAGCGGGGTGCTTCCCGGGATCAACGTGGCGGGTCCGGGCGAGGAGTTTTCCGGCGACCGCAAGGTGCAGGCGTACAATTTCCGCATGTGCACGACGGACGTGCCCGAGAATCGGCGCGCTTGGGAGAAGCCGGCAAACTACGATCCGCGCTGGTTCGAGCTCTTGCTCCGCAACTTTGAGGCAGGAGATCCCCGCGTGCCGTGGAATCCGGTGTGGATGCCGAATCGCAAGACGGACACGAACAATAATTTCGCAATCAGCACCGACTTCATCGGCCAGAACTGGGACTACCCGGAGGCCGACTACGCCACGCGGGCGAAGATCTGGCGGGCGCATGAGGATTGGCAGCAGGGCCTGATGTGGACGCTCGCGAACAACCCGCGGGTCCCCGAAAAGGTGCGCGCCGAGTTCCAACGCATCGGGCTCGCGAAGGACGAGTTCACCGACAACGGCAATTGGCCACGCCAGCTGTACGTGCGTGAAGCGCGGCGGATGATCAGCGAGTATGTCATGACGGAGAAGAACTGCACCCGCGCCGAAGTCGTCACCGACAGTGTCGGCATGGGCGCCTACAACATGGATTCGCACAACATTCAGCGTTTCATCACCAAGGAGGGTTTCGTCCGCAACGAGGGCGACGTGCAGGTCCGCGTGCGGCCGTACCCGATCAGTTTTCGCAGCCTCCGTCCGCGGGCGTCGGAGTGCACCAATCTCCTCGCGCCGACCTGCCTGAGTTCTTCCCACATCGCGTTTGGGAGCATCCGGATGGAGCCGGTGTTCATGGTGCTCGGGCAAAGTTCCGCTACGGCAGCCGTGCAGGCGATCGAGCAGGGCGTCGACATCCAGCGGATCGACCCGGCAAAGCTGAAGGCGCGGCTGGAGAAGGACGGGCAGGTGCTGGATTTTGACAGTCCTCCCGTCGTCTCGCGCGTCGTGCTGCCGAAGACGAAGCTGCCGGGCGTCGTCGTCGACGATCAGGACGCGGTGCTCAAGGGTTTCGACGCCATGAGTTCGGCGCACCCGGTCTTTGTCGAGACGGGTTACCATCACGACGGCAACGGCAACAAAGGCAGCCAGACCGCACGGTTCGTGGCGGATTTGCCCAAGGCAGGGCGTTACGAGGTCTTCTTCGCCTATCCGTGGAACGGCAACCGTGCCGCCAATGTGCCGGTAACTATCCGTCATGCCGATGGGGAGACGAAGGTCACGGTGGATCAGCGGAAGAAGCCCGCTGTGCGGGATCTGCTCCATTCGCTGGGAACGTTTCGGTTTGAGAAGGGCCGGAACGGCTATGTGGAGATCTCCAATACCGGTACGAACGGCTACGTGGTGATCGACGCGGTGCAATGGGTGGAGGCGCGGTGAGCCGGGGAGGGGCCGCATGCCTTGCGGTTAATGCCGCCCAACAGGTGATATTCTAACCTCGCCATGGCCGGGGATTGCCGTAACGCCGACGGTGTTACGGCAGTCTTGGGGCGTAGACCTTGTTTCACTCAACGCCGGCGTACCCTTCATGAAAAAGACGACCCTCGCCCTTTGCGCCGTCGCGGCGATCTTGTCGCAGCTGCGCGCCGCCACCGTGCCGCTCGATCAACGGCCGGCCAAGCCGGATGAGTGGGGTTATCGACCGGCGGACGGCGCAGCGGTGCCGCTCAATCCGCCGACGTTTTCGTGGGTTGCGCCGGCCTCCGCCACGACATACGCGGTGCAATGGTCGAAGGATCGTGCGTTTCCCGCTGGCGCGACGACGACGGTGGACGGGGTCGTGTGGCCGACCTACACTCACTCCGCGGCGGTCGCGCCGGGGAGTTATTTTTGGCGCTACCGGGCGGTTGTCGCCAAGGGTGATGTCACTGAATGGAGCTTGGCGCGCCGTGTCGAGGTGCCTGCGGGGCTCTCCGCTCTGCCGATGCCGACGGTCGCGCAGCAGCGGACCAAGGTGCCGTCGTCGCATCCGCGGCTATTTCTTCGGCCGGAGGATTTGCCGCGTCTCCGCGAATTGGCGCGCGGTCGCGAAGCGGCGGCGTTGTCGGTGCTGAAGCGCGCGGCGGACGGCTACATCAAGGCGGGACCAACGCCAGAGCCGACGCACAAGGGCTCGGCGCGCGAAAAAAATAATGCCGAGCTGATCAAGTATTGGTGGCCCAACCGCGAGCAGACCGAAAAGGCCTGTGCCGAGGCGGAGACACTGGCGTTTGTCTATCTGCTGACGGGAGACAAAATTTATGGCGAGGCGGCGCGGCGCTGGGTCTTGCACCTCGCCAGCTGGGATCCGCAAGGCAACACCAACTTTGCCCTGAATTGCGAGGCCGGGAAGCCGATGCTCTACCGGCCGGCGCGCGCGTACGACTGGGCGTGGGACATGTTTACGCCGGCGGAACGCACCAAGATTCAGACGGCGATGCGCGCGCGGGTGCTCGACGCGTGGAACAGCGGAGAAGTTTCGCGGGGGGTGGGGCACCTCCAACGCCCCTTCAACAGCCACGGCAACCGCGTCTGGCACAAGATCGCCGAGGCGGGAATCGCGTTCCTTGATGAAATCCCCGAGGCGCCCCAGTGGCTCGACTATGCGGTAAACAAGTTTTTCTCCTGCTACCCGGTCTGGTCGGACGACGACGGCGGCTGGCACGAGGGTGTGAGCTACTGGTCGGGTTATCAAAGCAAGGTCGTCTGGTGGCTGCAGGTGGCGAATTCGGCGCTCGGACTCGACGGACTCAAAAAGCCGTTCTTCGCCCAAGTCGGGGATTATCCGCTCTACCTCGCTCCGCCTCATTCGCCGAACGCGGGCTTCGGCGACCTCTCCTCACGCCCGATCACGGCTCCGAGTTTCCTGGAGTATCACGCGCGGGCGCGAAGCGTGAGTGGCGATGGCGGGAACTCCGGTTACTGGCGCTGGTGGGCGAAGGAAAACGGCATGAAGGAAAACGGTGGGTTCCTTGGATTTCTCTATCGCGCCAACCTGCCGCCGCTGCCCGCGCCGCGTCCTCCCACCGACCTGCCGTCATCGAAAGTCTTTCATGGCATCGGTGTGGCGAGCCTGCACACCACGCTGCTCGACAGCCGGGATGACGTGCACTTCGCACTCAAGGCGAGCCCGTTTGGTTCCCAGAGTCACGGGCACAACCCGCAGGCGTCTTTTTTTCTGAACGCCTACGGTGAGGCGTTGCTGGTCGCGAACGGCTACCGCGACCTGCACGGCAGCAAATTTCACTACGAGTTTGTGCACACGACGCGCGCGCAAAACGCTGTCCTGGTCAACGGCGAGGGACAGATCCCTCATTCGGTCAATGCCGAGGGTCGCATCGTCCGAGAGAAGTTTTCCCCGGCGTACGACTACGTCGCGGGCGACGCGACCGCCGCCTATGGCAAGCGACTGCAGAAGGCGTGGCGCCACGTGGTGTTCGTGAAGGGCGTGAATCCCTTCATCGTGATGTATGACGAACTCGTCGCGTCGCAGCCGGCCACGTTTCAGTTCATGCTGCACGCGCTCAAGGCCTTCGCAATCGACGGGAGCGCGGCGCGGATGCGGGTCGACCAGCCGGGCGCGGGGGTGGAGGTCGCGTACCTTTCGCCGGTGCCGCTGTCCTTTGCGCAGACCGACGGATTCAAGCCCGCGCCGACGCGGGAGTTTCCCAACATCTGGCACGTCGAGACCGGCACCACGGAAAAGCGGGCGAGTCTCGGGGTCGTGACCGTGCTTGTTCCCTATCGGGCGGGCAAGGCCGCGACGTGGCAGGCGAAGCGCAACGAGAGCAATGACGGGCCGACGGTCGAAATCGAGATTAGTGGGAAGAAGCACACGATCCAGTTTCCCTCACCCGGTGGCGACCAGCCCGTACGGGTTTACTGAAACACGGCTAACGGTCCGACCGCGATCATTTCAGGCTCTTGATATACAGGATCAACGACTCGATCTGGGAACTGTTGAGGACGCCGGCGAAGCTGGGCATGGCGTACTCGCCCTTTTCGAAACCGGCGGCGATTTTCGCCGTCGGCTCGAGGATGGATTCGCGGAGGTAAGCCTCGTCAGCGGTGATTTTTACCGACTTTCCGCCGACGAAGACCTCGCGCTGCGTGCCGAACAGGCCTTTCCACGGTGGACCGGAGCGTGCGATGGCGGGATTCGGCTGTTCGGCATGGCACGCGACACAGGCGAACAACTGGGCGAGCCGCTTGCCCTCGTCGAGACTCACCGGCCCGGCCACCTCGGCGGAGGCGGCGCGAGGCGTGAGATCAACCGTGATGTCTCCAAACCCTTCCGCCTTGGGATCGAATTTGGCGAGCTCGTACGGGGTCGTGTAGGCGTTCTCGTCGAAGGCCAGTCCCTCCTTAGTGGCGAGGGACCAACCGACGCGGAGTTGCATGACCGGCTTGAGGCCCGGTACGCCGATGAAGACGCTGCGGCCGTCCTGCGAGAGATACGCACTGCTGGCAGTGAGGGAATCCTGGCCGGGTTTGCCGTCAGCCTTGTATTGGGGCGAGCCATACTTGTAGGTGCGCTGGTACGCCCAGGTCTGAAGCGAGTAGCTGGCGGGGTTTGCCGCCTTCTTCGGGTCGAGGGCGACATCGAATTTTACGAGGACGCCCTGATCCATTGGCACGACCTCGCGGGGAATTGTGACGGGCGCGCCGGTATAGCGCACGCGGCCCATGCCGGCGCCGATGTCGAGCACGTTGCCCCAGCCGAGCACCTGGAAGCCCGCGATGTAGAGTTGACCGTCGGCGGGGTTGACCGAGCCGTTGAGCGGCGTGAATTCGAAGCCGCGCGTGATACTCACCACTGACGCCTGCAGGCGCGGGGTGCGGTTGTTGAGCAGGACGCGGAAAACTTCGGGCTTGTTGAAGCCGATGTGCACGAGGCTGTCGTTGAGCGGGCCGAACTTCGCGTCGAAGAGCCAGACCTGCGAAAGGGCGGAGGTGTTGATCGGATGGGGAATCCATGTGAGTGGCTCCGCGGGAGGCGACGGATAGACTTCCTTTGGTTCGAACGGCGCGAGGAACCCGTAGAACTGGCGGTCGCGGACGACATGGAGCGGCGTCGACGGGATGTACTGGCCCTGTTGATCGCTGGCGGTGACAAGGCCGGTGCGGATATTGACGCCGAGGTTGGGCTGACGGAACCCGTAGCCCAGCACCGTCGAGGTCCGGCCGTCGGCGGAAATCCGGAGTACGCTACCGTTGTGTTTTCCGAGCGTGGTCGCCTGCTGGCCGCCCTTCGCGATCACGAACTCGCCGTTGGGCGCGAGCCGGATTTGCGAGGGGAATTCGCGCATGTCGGCGGTTTGGGCGAACACATTGGAGAACAGTTCGTGCACGTCGGCTTCGCCGTCGCCGTTGGTGTCGCGCAGCCGCCAGATGCCGTTCTTGTCGAACGCGTAGATCACTTCGTCGCGGAGGGCGATCGTCATCGGCTCGTGGAGACCAGACGCGAAGCGCTTCCAACGGGGCTTCCCGGCGGGCTCCTGGAGCCCGCGGACCAGCCACACATCGCCGTCGAGGGTGATGGCCACTCCGGTCCCATCCTTGAAGAACTGGATGTCGGCGGGCCGCATGCCGCGCCGCCAGGGATTTTCCGTGGGCAGCGCAATGTGATCGACGACGTAGGCGTCTTTTGCGGTGGAGAGCCGGATCGACGTCGTGACCTCCTGAGGCCAGCGTCGAGGAGAAGGTTCGACGGGGATCGCGCGTGGGGTGATTCCAGTCGGCGTGCCGCCGGTGGTGAGGGCAAGGGCGAGTGCGACCGGTTTCGCGCGGGCGGGAATGCGCACGGTCCACACGCCCTTCTCTTCACCGAGCGTGGCGGCGGCGTTTTCCACTCCAAGCGTAAGGGTCGTGGCGGCGGTCTTGACGCCAAGAACGATTCGCAACGGTTTCGTCGAGGGCCCGATGTTCAGGTGCCGTTCGATGACGGGCTGTCCGTTCTGTTCGGATACCGTCGTCCACTCGCTGACCGTCGCGCCGCCGGCAACGTACTCGAGGGCGACGCCGTCGCGCACCAGTCGCAGGGCGGAAAACCGGCCCAGCGTCTCGGCAATGGGGCCGCGGCCGATTTCCTCGGGACTGGGCGCCGGTTCACGCGGATCGTCGAGCGAGAGTTGATCGCCAGCCTGCCAGCCCGGATAGATGCCACTTGCGAGCCAGAGTTTGCCTTCGGGCTCGGGCAGGGCGGTCTGTCCGCCGGGAGTCTTGCGACTCAGGTCGTGATAGGAGCCCGCGGCGAGCGCGGTCGCCGTGACGCCCCGGCCGCGCCAGACGGCCGATACGCGCAGGAGGTCGGGATCGAAACACACCCAGCAATCGTGCCCGAGATTGAGGATGATGCCGCGGGGGGTGAGGTTGTTGGCGGGGAGTCCGGCGCCGGCCTTGCGGGCGTCGAGTACGGACGAGAAGAACGGAAAATCGGGCTCGACCCATGCGGCGAGTGGCGAAGGGGCGGAGGCGGGCGGAGCCTTGCGGGCTTTCGGCACCTTGGCTGCCTTGGGCTCCGCGCCCCACAGCGATGAGCCCAGGATAAGGCTGGCGAACACGAACCGCCAAACGGAGGTGGAGCGGGAGGAGGAAGCGAAGGTAGGCATGTTTCGTGATCAGCAGCGGAGGGCGACGGAAGGACGATTCAGACAATTGCAGCACTACAGCGGGGTCCCGGCCCGCGCGGAAGGATAATTCCGTCGAATCGCTCTTTGGAGCGGCGGGCGTGCCATCAAATTGGTTCTTCCCTGCCAAATGTTGTCGGACTCTGATGGGGACGACTCTGTACCAAACCCCGACCATGATTTCACACTCAAGCCGCCTGATTCTCATCGCCGCTGCTCTCGCTGCGCCGTTCACGACTTCCGTCCTGGCCCAGGCGCCGGCCAAACCGCCGGTGCGGGAGATGGCCGGCGAAACCGTCACCTTGAAGGCATTCGAGGTCACAGCGGATCCAGCCGACTCGTACGAGGCGATCAACACCAGCGGTGTCACCGGCACGAACCGTTCGATCCGCTCGCTGCCGATGACAATGAACGTCTACACGCGAACGTTCATCGATGAGCTCAACGCGACCGACATTTCGGACATCATGAAGTTCACGCCGAACGTGTCGTATTCGCTCGATGCGACGGGCGGCGGGACGCAGTCGCCGGAGCAATTTCGGCTGCGCGGGTTGACAAGCAAGGAGGAGCGGCGGCGCAACGGCTTTGTGTCGCTTTCGCGCAGCGATGTGTTTTCGACCGAGCGGCTGGAGGTGCTGCGGGGGGCGCAGGCGCTGCTCTACGGCCAGGGCGTTTCCTCCGGTGCGGTCAACACCGTGACCAAGCGCGCGACGCAGGGTGAGTTTGGCGAATTTCGCATTCAGATGGATAGCCTCCAAAGCGAGCGGCTGACCCTCGATTACAACAAGTCATTTGGCGCGTACAGCGTGCGGGCCGTGGCGCTGACCGGCTATCAGCACTACTGGCAGGCCAACCTGATCGACCAGCCGCGCGGGTTTTACCTCGAGGCGGCGCGCCCGATTGGGCGCACGTTCACGCTTCGGGCCAACCACGAGTATGTCGAGGAGAACAGTCGCACGCGCAACGGCGGGACGGCGACGACGATTCGCGACAACCGACTCCGCGATCCCCGGGTGGGCGTGTCGCTCGACGACCTGCTCTACAATGGTGGTAACCTCTCCGGCATCACGATTGGCGGTAAGCCGCTCAGCTATGAAAACTACCGTTCCGCCCAGAGCATCGTCACGGGGCGGCGGCAAATCGCCAACAACACCGTGGTTGCGCTGGAGGGTGATGTGACGCCGCGGTTCTCGACCCGGGTCGCGTGGAACTACCAGCGCGTGCGAATTTTCAACGGCACCAACAACGTCGCGGCCGATTTTTATGCGCCAACCGACAGCAATGCAATCGACGGCGAATGGACGACGCGCGTGAGTCCGCAGCGCAGCCGGAACTACTGGCAGATCTGGGCACTGCAGGCGGCGGGCGTGTACAAATTCGAGTTCGGCCCGGGCTCGACGCATCAACTCATCGTCGGTGGCGAGCAGCGGCTGAAGCAGCAGACGTTCATCCAGCAGCGCATGTATCAGGTCGACGCGCAGAATAATTTCGTCCGCGGCACCGACAATCTCGGTCGGCGATTCCTGGTGCCCTACTATGTTCCGGTGAGTTCGCGTTACATCAACCAGCACCAGCCGCCTGAGGGTTACAAGTGGGCGGACAACGCCGCGTTCAATTCCGTGCCGGCAACGCCGGACAATCCCCGGGGCCTCTCCGGTTCGTCGCCGCTGACCCTGCGGGTGGAGCGGCAGTTGGCGGGGTACGCGAACTGGCTCGGAAATTGGTACCACAACCGCGCCGAGACGATGATCGGGGTTCGCGCCGACAAGGTGACGCTCGACAATGACCAAATCAACCAGCGCATCACCAACACGGTGGCGAAGTCCGGCTTTGGCGGCATAGTTTTCAATGTGACTCCGGATTTTGGCGTCTACGCCAACGCCTCGAAGTCGTTCGCCGCGGCAGGCACGTTTCAGCCGACGGTGGACAACGTGTTTCCGCAGCCCGGCGAGGGAATTTCAGCCGAAGCCGGGCTTAAGTTCGATCTCTGGGATCGCCGCATCTCTGGTTCGCTGGCGGTCTATGACAACAAGTCCGAGAACGAGGCATTGGCCTTGCCGGCAGCGCAGCGCAACATCATCGATCCGGCGGGAATCAACGGTCGCAACGGCGGCACGGGCGCGACCGCGAACGTGCGTTCACGCGGCGTCGAACTCGTCCTGACTGCGCAGCCGGCGAAGGGCTGGCGGGTGTATTTTAGCCTCGGTACCAACGACGCGACGATTACTTCGGGATTGTCGCATGAAATTTTCTATAACGATCAGATGAACGTCGTCGGCGACAACGTGAAGGTGAAGCAGCCCGACGGCACACTGACCGACCTGCTGGTGCCGTCGGTGCGAACGAATCTGACGAGCCCGAAGATCCCGCTGACGCTGACGATGCTGCGCACCGATCCAACGACCGGCTACCGCGCCAACCTGAATCCAGTGAGCGGCATGATCACGAATGCGGCGGCGCTGTTCCTCAACACTCCGGGTGTTGCGACCGGCGTGACCGGCGTTCCGATTTCCAAGCACCAATTGGGCTTCGTCGCTCCGAACAACGGCATCTACACGGTCTTCACGCCGGGTGACAAGACGACCCCCAATGCAGGCTTCACGACGAGCGCGAACACGAATTACGAGTTTTCCTCTGGACTGCTCAAGGGTGCATCGGTGGGCGGCACGGTGCAGTGGCAGCGCGAGGTCCGGCAGGGCTACGCCCTCATCGGCGGGACACGGCAACTGTACTTCCAGCCGGATTCGGTGAGATTTGACCTTCGCTTGGGCTATCGCGTCCGCGTGCAGCGGACGACATGGAATTTCCAGTTCACGGTCCAGAACGTCCTCGATCGCCAGCCAGTCGAACCTACGCTCACCGAGGCCGGAGCCCTGACGCTCGTGAATGTCAGCCAGGCGCCGCGGACCTACCTACTGTCGACGAGTCTGCGATTCTGAGCCGGGGGTTATCCCGTCGGTCGCTCAAAGCCGAAACAGTTTTTTCGCGTTCCCATAGAGCACTTTTCGTTCGACGGCCTTGTTCGGCGAGAACGCGCGGATTTGGGCGATCTGTCGTGCTCCCGAGCAGACGGCGGTGTCGCCGGTCGTGTCAGTACAATCGCTGCCGAACAGCAGCTTGTCCTGATGCCGGGCGAAGAAGCCGCGGGCGTGTTCCGGGTCGCGCTTGAACGCGCTTTCGCCAGATCCGGCGGAGAGGTCGGCGAACATGTTGGGATAGTCGCCCAGGTAGCGATCGGTGAGACCTCCGGCGGTGACGGGACCGGTCGGATAAAGTCCCTTCGGATTGTCCTTGTTGGTCTTGTTGATGTTGGCCCACCAAGTTTGCGCGTGGCCGATGAAGTTAACCTTGGGATATTTCGAGAGCATCGTGTGGAAGCGCTCGAAACCGTAGTTGTAGCTGCCTACCTGCCAGTGCATGAGGATCGGGACGCGATAGGCCTCGGCGAGCTTGTAGAGTTTCTGCATGGCGGCAGAGTCGCATTCGACGCCAAATTTCTGCTCGCCGATGATCACGGCGCCGAGCTTGAGGTATTTCTCCACGACGGCGGGAGCATCGTCGAGATCACTCACCTCGTTGGCGCCGAAGACAAATTCCCCGGGGTATTTCCGGGCGAGTTGCAGGCAATCGTCATTGCTCGTGCAGGTGCCCTCGAGACCGTTGGAGCGTCCCTGATGGGTGGAGTCACGCAGGGTTTCCCGTCCCGACGGCAGCAGGATGGTCGTGGTTACGCCCATGCCGCGTTGATGGGCGCGGAGATCGTCGTGGGTGCGCGCGGGAAAAATCTGCCTCCACGCCGTGTCGCGCTTGCCGCCGTAGTTCGTGTGCTGGTGGATGTCGATGATCGGCTCGGGGGCCGGCGCGGCGGCAAACGCGAGAGGGGCTGTGGCGAGGGCGGCCGCAGAAGTGATCAGAAATTCACGACGGGAAACGGGGAGGGGGGAATTCATCGGTCCTCCACTTGAGCAGGTGACCGGGAAAACGCCAAGTGGTTATCTCACACTAATTGCCCACTCGAGATCTGCCGCGGTGTGAGGACGCGCCTCCTCAGTTGCGGCCGGCGCCGCGTTTGTTCAGGCCGGTGCGGGCGGCCTCGAGTTTGGCCCGTTCCTTGGCGGTGAGACTGGCGATGCCGGACTTGGCAATCTTGTCGAGCAGTGCATCCACCTCGGCCATCGAGGTGGTGGTAGACTTCAGTTCCAGCGAGACGCCGACCGTCCGCCGGCCGACGGGGTCGGGCAGCACTTTCAATTTGGGCTTGCGCTGAAACAGGCGAAACCTCGGCAGCGTGAGCACACCTTGTTCGTGGCGCACAAAGGCAAACGCGAGGCCGCACGTTGCCCAGAGCGAAATCAACCCGACGGTGTCGTGGTAGGCGATCGCCATGAGGCTGAACATTCCGACGAGCAGCATGGCCATCCACTTGGCGAGGATGTTGAAGAGCAGCGGGACGTTGGGATAAAGCGTGGCGAAGGCGATGAAGAGTGCGAACGCGCCAGTTTCACCACTCAGCTGCAGGGGGAAAAGCAGGCCGAGCACCGTGAATAGCAACGGGGTCAGCAGGTAGAGGGCGAGATAGAGCCAGAGGAACTTCCGGCGTCCAAAGAATTTTTCCACTTCGCGTCCGAACCAGACGATCATGAACATGTCGGCGACAAATTGCAGCGCCGGCGGATTCCAGAGCCCGTAGGAAACCACCCGCCACACCTGGCCGGCAAGGACACGGTCGCTGCTGAAAAACGTCCATGAGTACACAGCATGGACGTTGAGCCCCATCAGAATCGTCGTGGCCAGCATGCAGGCGACAAAGACCACCACGATGAAGTGGGCGGCGTAGAGCGGATAGCCGTTCAGGTAAGTGACCGGTTGGTTTTCTTCGGAGTAGGCGCCGTAGCCGTTCATGGATGCAAGGTGCCGAACGTTGGGGGCGCGGGAGCGCATCCGCAAGCAGCGAGCGGAGTTTGCCGCCGGCGCGGAACAGCGATTGCGTTCGGCCGGGCGTTTCGCCAAGAAGACGTATTCGGCCCGTTTCCCAACGCCGATTGCCTTCGCTACCTCATTCTCCCCTATGAAAAAACTCGGAATCCTCCTCGCCGTCGGTGTTGTGCTGCTCGCGCTCGGCGGCTGCAATAGTGCTTCGAATAGCCCGGCACCCCGCGGTGAACTCAAACTCCCCGCCATCATCGGCGATCACATGGTCCTGCAGCAAAAGCAGACGAACCCCATCTGGGGCTGGGACACGCCAGGCGCGAAGGTGACCGTTACCTTTGCCGGCGAAAAACACACGGCCACCGCCGGCGCCGACGGCAAGTGGACGGTGAAGTTGCAGGCCGTGCCGGCCAACGCGCAGCCGCAGACGATCACGATCGCGGGCACCAGCCAACGGGTGATCGAGGACGTACTCGTCGGTGAGGTCTGGATGTGCTCGGGACAGTCAAACATGGGCTTCAAGCTGAACTCCGACTGGAACGGTGACATCGAAGCCGCGGCGTCCAAGCTGCCCAATCTTCGGCTGATTTCAGTCCCGCAAGTCGGCACGCAGGAGCTGAAGAGTGACTTCAAGGGGCAATGGCGCGCCTCGAACGCGGAAACGGCGAAGGCTTTTACCGCCGTCGGCTTCCTTTTCGGCCGCTACATCCACGAAATCGTCGGCGTGCCGGTCGGATTGATCGACAATGCGTGGGGTGGTTCCGCCGCCGAGGCCTGGGTGCGGCGCGAGACGATTGAGAATGAGCCGCGTTTCAAGGCGCTGATGGAGTCGACGCGGAAGAAAGAGACCGAACTGCAGTCCGAAAAAGGGAAGGCGGATTTTCAGCGATCGGTGGAGCAATGGAAGACTGACAGCGCAAAGGCGAAGGCGGAAAAGAAAGTCGCCCCGCGCGCCCCGGTTGACTGGCTCTCGGGTAACGCACGTCCGGGAAATATTTTCGCTGGTGTCGTGAATCCCACCCTCGGTTACGGCATGAAGGGCGTCGTCTGGTACCAGGGCGAGTCGAACGCCGGGCGGGCCTACGAGCATGCGGAGTTGTTTCCGTATTTGATCGAACAATGGCGCAAGGAGTGGGGCCAGGGGAATTTCTCGTTTTATTGGGTGCAGTTGGCCGATTTCATGGCGGAAAAGCCTGAGCCGGGCGAAAGCACGTGGGCCGAGTTGCGGGAGACGCAGACGAAGACCATGCGTCTGCCCAACACCGGCCAGGCCGTCATCATCGATCTTGGCGAAGGGAAGGACATCCATCCCCGCAACAAACACGATGTCGCGGCGCGCCTGGTGCGCTGGGCGTTGGTCAAGGACTACGGGATGACGTTTCCGTACCGCAGTCCGGAATTCAAGAGTGTCTCGTTCGCGGGCAACAAGGCGGTCGTCACGATCGATTGCTTCGGCAGCACGCTGCGCCCGTTCGACGTGGTGGAGGCCCGCGGTTTCGCGGTTTGCGGCGCCGACAAGGTTTGGCGCTGGGCCACCGGCAAGGTGATTTCGCCCAACAAAGTCGAGGTCACGAGCGATCAGGTCGCTGAGCCAATTGCAGTGCGTTATGCGTGGGCCGACAATCCGGTGTGCAATTTGTTCTCCAACGACGGGCTGCCCGTAACGCCGTTCCGTACGGATGACTTCGAGATGACTACGAAACCGAAACCGGCCGTCGCGAAAAAGTGAACCCGCCCGCCATGTTTCGACTGTTCATCGCCTTGCTGGTTGGTGTGTGCGCCGCGGCCCTGCGCGCGGCGGATCGTAAACCGAACATCCTCTTTATCCTGACGGATGACCAGCGGTCCGATGCCCTCGGCATCGCCGGCAACCCGCATTTGAAGACGCCCAACATGGACCGGATTGGCCGGGAGGGCGTCTATTTCAAGAACACGTTCTGCACGACGTCCCTGTGCTCACCTAGCCGGGCGAGCATCCTCAGCGGCGTCTACGCGCACACCCACGGGGTGACGAACAACTTCACGGAGTATCCGACGAACTTCCGGAGTTTTCCGATGGTGTTGCAGGCGGCGGGGTACGACACGGCGTACATCGGAAAATGGCACATGGGCGAGGAGAACGACGAGCCACGGCCGGGCTTCAACTGGTTCGTGACGCACAAGGGCCAGGGCAAGTACTTCGACACCGAGTTCAGTTTTCACGGGAAGAAGCGGGAGGTCGTGAAGGGCTATTACACTACCGTCGTGACCGACATGGCGGAGGAATGGTTGAAACGCCCCCGTGACGGGAAGCCCTGGTTGATGATGCTCGGGCACAAGGCGTCGCACAGCTTCTACTTCCCAGAACCGAAATATGAAAAGGCATTCGCCCGCGTGCGCGTGCCGTATCCGGAAACGGCATTCATGCTCGACGACAAGCCGGCCTGGATCAAGGACCGCCTCTACACGTGGCATGGAATCTACGGCCCGCTGTTTGAGTGGCGGAAACAATTCCCGGACGATCGCCCCGAGGCGGTGAAGGACTTCGCGGCAATGACGCAGGCGTATTGGGGTACGCTGCTCTCGGTCGATGACAGCGTCGGCCGTCTCTACGAGTTGCTCCGGCAACGCGGCGAACTCGACAACACGATCATCGTTTTCATGGGCGACAACGGTCTGCTGAATGGCGAGCACGGCATGGTCGACAAGCGAACGATGCATGAGGCCAGCATCCGGATCCCGCTCATGGTGCGGTATCCGGGGCTGACGCCGACGAATCGCCCGAAGGTGATCGAACAGCAAGTGCTCACGATCGACATGGCGCCGAGTCTGCTCGAGCTGTGTGGCGCGGCGCCCTTGAAGGACATCCAGGGGAAATCCTGGGTAAAATTGGCCCGTCAGGGCGACCCGGGATGGCGCTCTGCGTGGTTTTACCACTACAACTACGAGAAGCAGTTTCCCTACACGCCGAATGTGCGCGGCATCCGGACGGATTCGTGGAAGTACATCCACTATCCCCATGGCGACGGAAAACCCGACCGGCACATGGCTGAGCTCTACAACGTCGAATTCGATCCTGAGGAGCGCCACAATCTCATCGGGAATCCGAAATACGCTTCGGTGGCGGCCGACCTGAAGGTGGAATTGGAGAAATTGATGAAGGCGACCGGCCTCACTCCCGCGAACGACCGGATGCCGCTCGACGAGGGCATTAAGAAAGAACTGCCGGACGCAAAAATCCGGTAGTACCGTCCGCCGAGGGTGATTTTACTCTGGCTCGGCGGCGTAAATCTCAATCAGCCCGGTGCCGCTGGTGTTGTTCACTCCTGCCAGCTGCGCGGTGTAGGCGCCGGGCTCGAGTGTGACCAACAACGCGGCATCGCGACTTGCGGCCGGCAAGGCGAAGGCACCGACGCCCGCTGACGCGGCGGCGATAGACGGGTCGTTCTCCCAATTGTCGTTGATCGCAATCGGCACGCTCGTGTCACTAGAGAAGAGCGTGAGCACCGGGTCGGCGACGGCGCCGGCAAGACCGAAATTCGCGAGGGAAGGTCCGATGCCGCGAATCAGCACTCGGAGCGGACCATTGCCGGCGATGACGAACCCGGCGATCAGGACGTTGGCACCGGGAGCGGTCTGTCCCCGAATCGCCAGATTCCGGATCAATGGTGGCGCGCTGGTGGAGCCGGTGTCGTAGAGTTCAAAGAGGCTCACGCCCGCGCCGCCGTCACCGCTCGTCGTGCTGGCGGTGAACGTGGCGCCGCCGCCGATTAGCGTCGAAAGCGCCGAACCGTATATCGTGCCAGGAGCGGACGGAGTCACGGCGATGGGAAAGGCGCCAACCTCGCGCGCGAGCGTCGTGATGGGCTGAGCGGTGGCGCCGCCGCGATCCTCAGCGACGACCCGGCTGCCGCTGTACAGCGTGAGAACCGGTACCGGCAACATCGTGGCGCTGTTCGAGCCGGGCAGCCCGCGTCCCGTTGCGCGGAGCAGCACTGTTCTCGAGACCGCACCTCCGCTGCCAAAGCCGGCGACCTGCGGCGGAGTCGAGGGGTCGACCCGGCTGCGGGCCGAGAAATTGATGAGTCGTGAACTGTTCGGGGTCACCGTCAGGGTCGCCGAATCGCTGGCGGTCGTCTGGCCGGCGATCGTCACTGCCGCCCGATAAGCCCCGCCATCCGCCGTGGTGACCGTGGAAATCACCAGGGAAGAGCCGGTCGCTCCCGGAATGACGATGCCGTTGCGGGTCCATCGATAGGTGGCGGCGAGCGATGTGCCGATCACGACGTCAAATGTGGCCGATTTTCCAGCGATGACGGTCTGGCTCACGGGCCCGAACGTGATGCCGCGGATCTCGGTCGACTTGAAACGGGCGAGCGCCGTCCGAGGTTCGCCGTTCACGGCGTCGAACACCCCGCCCAGCCAAAGCGAGCCGCCGGCATCGATCGCGGCGATTGAGCTGTAGGCCTGCTGACCCGACCAACGAAGCACCGGCGCGAAATTTCGATCCTGCACGCCCTCGGAGGAAAAGCGGAGCCCACCGCTGAAAAACGAGCCGTCGGCCAACGGGACCAGATAGTTCGGCAGGGAAGTGGACGGAGTGAATGTCGGATCTGCGGTGCCCTCGGTTCGGAGCCGGGTGATATTGGTTTTGAGCCGCCCGGCGGAAAAAGTGCTTCGGATGACGATCGCACGACCATCAGCGAGTGGAAGCGCGCTGGCGTTTGAACCGAATGGCAGGATGGAAGTCACCGCGACCGTCGTTGTCGCGGAACCAGCGGCGACGGAGGTTGGGTTGCTGTCGGTCGCAACCGGAGGAGCATACGTTCGATCAACGGAACCGTCTGCATTGAGTCGGGCGAGATCGGGACGGGAGAGACCATCAATGCGCAGGAAGCCGCCGGAAATCAGCAGTCTGTCGCCCGCGACGATGCGGACAGAGTCGATGGGATTTGGGCGATTGTAGTTGTAGTAGGGGAAAATCGCCAAGGTCGGGGCCGGGACATCGACCGCGGTTCCAGCAGAAACGGCAGTCGTGTTCGTGGTAGCGGTGGCCAGCGGTATCGGATAAATCCGATACAAGCCGCCGAAGGTCGTGGGCAGTGTGGCCAGGCGACGACCGTCGGCGCCGAGCCAGATCAGTTTCAAGTTGGAATCGTTCGCATCGTCGGGCTCGAAGATCGAAATGAGCAGGCGGCCGTCCGGGGCGGCGGCGAGCCATTTCGTCGCGGTGTTCGTCGGGAAGTCGGGAACTGCAAAGCCGGGATCAACGGTGCCGTTCGCCTGTAGTCGGACCACCTGCGTGATTGTGCGATGAAATCCATCGCTGCTGTTCACCGGGCCGAGGACAGTGCGCGAGAGAATCGGGCGGCCGTCGGGCGGAGCAAACAGCAACTGCCCCTCGATGGGTGCGAACGAAGCGTCCAGCGCACCGTTTGCCAGGATGCGGGCGAGTCCGGGGCGGGGCTGGCCGTTGACGTGAGTGAATGAGCCCGAGATCAGGGCGCGGCCGGTGGCATCGATTTCAATGCCCGACACAGAACTGGTTTGCCGTTCGGTGAAGGTGGCCGCGAGCGGAGCTGCGCTTGTCACGTCCGCATTGGAGATCGCCAGGGCCGGATTGTAGATGATTGGTCCCAAAAAAATTGGAGACATCACTGTGCCGACCTGGGTCGTCGCCGAGGTCGTGTCAGTCGGAGCCGCCGACAGTACGTCCAATGGAAACGAACCGTTCACGACCAGCGGGCCTTGTAGAACGACGACCCGGCCGTCGACCGACGCCGCTACGAGGTTCTGGCCTTCGCTCGCTCCGGGAATTTTCCGGAAATCGCGTTCCACCTGTCCCTCCGCGTTCAGGATGAAAACCCCGGCGGTACCGAGTCCGCTCGGCGTGCGCATCGACGCCTCGATGGCGAGGCGACCGGCGGGGAGAGGCGCGATACGGTTGATGTAGGAGAGTTGCGGGATTTGCACCGCATACGTGCGATCGACCACCCCGGTGGCCGAGTACCGGGTGAGCGTGCCGTTGCCCGCGAGCACGCGGCCGTCCGCCTGCACGGCGAGCAGGGTGTACGTCGTTCCCACCGTCCCGGGTGCGAATCGTGGATCGATTTCCCCCGTCGCCAGCAACCGATTGAAAAAATAAGCAGTACGTCCGTTGGTCGCGAACGCGGCGGCACTGATCAGAAGCGAGCCATCCGGGGCTTCGGCGACCGCGTTTACGGCGAGAGCGATGGATGTGAGGTTTGGCGCAAAACTGGGATCGAGCGTGCCGTCGGAGTTGAGGCGGGCGAGGCCGTTGCGCGGCGTCCCGCCGATGGTGCTGAAGGAGCCGCGGACGAGCAGCCGGCCGTTAAGGAGCGGGAGGAGTATGACCGATGCACCCTCGACCATCAGTGGCGTGAACGACGAGTCCTTCCGTCCGTCGGTGCGGAGGCGGACGAGGCGCAACGCGGGAGTCCGAGTGGCGATGACCGTGAGATTTTCGGTCGCACCGCCATTGCCGGAGGCGACCACGGATTCAGCCGGAGTGTTTTGGCCGAGGTCGATCGCGAGGAGGGCGATTGCCCGCCCATCGGGCAACGGGGCGATGTGCTGCAGAGTTTCGTTCTTCAGGAGATCGGAGGTGAAGGAAGTGTCGAGCGTGGTGTCGGCGCGAAGTCGCGCTACGCCGGTCGCCGCCCGTCCGTCGGCGGACGTGAAGCTACCATACGCAAGGAACATTCCACCGGGAGCGCCCACGAACTGGGTGCGGGAGTTCACAACGGGCTCGTTGGTCACGACGGGCGCGACGGCCGGATCGAGGACCCATGCCTGCGCGAATGATTTTGCCGGAAACGCGGCCAGGCAAACGGCGAAACAGCAAACGGAGACACGTTGCACGATGCGAAAACATAACGGAGGAGGCGGAGAAACACCAGCGGACAGGTGGGACCGTACGGAGCGAGGGTTGGGCGGTTTGGTCTGCATGGTTCACTCCACGAGGTAGATTTCGATCATTCCGATGCCGGTGGCGGCGTTGGCCGCGGAGAGTTGGGTGGTGTAGATCCCGGGAGGCAGCGTGAGCAGAAGTGCGGCATCGCGGCTGCTGGCGGGGAGGGGAAAGGCCGCGACGCGCCGGGCGGCTTCGGCGATGGCGGCATCGCCGCCCCAATCCTCGTTTTGAGCCAGCGCCTCGGTGGCTCCACTGGCATAAACCGCGATGCGCGGGTCCGCAATGGCGCCGGCGATCGGGAAGTTGGCGAGCGCGGGGCCCAGGCCCCGCACCAGCAGTCGCAGCGGGGTGTCGCCGCTGATGGCGAAGCCGACGATAAGGGTGGCATCGCCCGGACTGGTCTGGCCGCGGAACGACAGATTGCGCACAAACGGGTTCGGCGCCGGCGGATTCACCTCATAGAACTCGAACAACGCGGTGCCGGCGCCGATGTCGCCGCTCTTGGTCACCACGGTGTACGCACCGCGAGTGAGTTGAGCGGATAGCGCGGAACCGTAATTGACGAATGACGTCGGCGACACTGGAGCAATCGGAAATGCTCCGGTTGCCTGCGCCAGTTCGGCAATGTTCGGAGCCAACACGCTGCCCGTGTCTTCGGCGACGAGTCGATCACCGCGATAGAGTTCCATGACGGGTGTGGGCAGGGAATTGACGCCAAGGCCGGCCGGTAGTCCTCGACCGACCGAGCGGAGCAGAACGGAACGGGGAACATCGGTGTTGCAGACGAAACCGGCGACCTGGGGCGTGGACGGATCAATTCGGCTGCGGGCGGAAAAATTGCTGAGGCGGGATGGCATCGGTGTGACCGCTAGTGTGACTGGTTCGCTGGTCATCGTTGCCCCTCCGACAGAGACCGTGACCCGGTAGCTGCCAGCGTCCGTCACGCCCGCCGGGCGAAAGGAGAGCAAGGCCGAAGTCGCCCCAGGCAGCGGGACTCCGTCGCGCGACCACTGATACGTTGCCGGTTCGCGGGTGCCGAGCGAGGCCTGGAGTGTCGCATCCGCCCCGGATTTAATGGACTGGTTTTGCGGGAGCAAGGCGACCGTGCGGCGGTCGCCGGTGGAGAAGCGGGCCAGGCTTGCTCGTGGTTCCCCGTTCGCGGTGTCAAACTGCCCTCCGATCCAGAGTCTTCCGTCTGGCGCCATTTCCGCCGCGTAGGCAATTCCGCGGAGTTCGGGGGCGTAACCGAGATCCGCGTCGCCTGTCCGGTTGAAGTGGCGCGACGCATAGAAGTACGATCCGTCGGCCAGCGGGATGGAGATGGCGATCGCCGCGAGGGACGGACTCAGTTCGCTGTCGGGTCGACCGTCCGGCCGGAATGCCTGAACGAGAAACCCCGACCCAGTCGTGACACGCTTCGTGCCATAGACAAGTGCGCTGCCGTCGGGCCCGAAGCGCGCGCCACCAACGACATCAAAACCGGTAAGATCCGGCGCGTAGGAAGCGTCGAGGGTGCCGTCGTTGCGCAGTCGGGCGACACTCGGCCGGGTGCTGCCATCGATAGACTGAAAACCACCGGCGATCAGAATTCGCCCGTCCGGGAGAATCTGCGCGCTGGTGAGCGTGTTGCTCTGGGGGCGTTCGATTGTGGGGCTGACGACGACTGCGGAATTGAAATACAACCCATAGGCGGAGCCCAGCGTTGGATCAAAGGGAGGCAGCGGCAAACGGGCCACTTCGAAGAGGCCGGAGAATTCAGCCGGCAGTGAGGAAAGGCGCTGCCCGCTGGGATCCAACCACATCAGACGCAGATCGGATTCGCGGCGCCGATCCGATTCAAATGCAGCGACAAGGATGCGTCCGTCCTTCGCCGCGGTGAGCCACCGCAATTGAGGCAGATCCGTTTCACTGGGCGGGGAAAACGTCGGATCGACCCGGCCATCGGAGCTGAGTCGCACGGTGCGCACCAATGTGCGTGAAACGCCGTCGGTCGTAGGCGGAGCGAGGGTTGAGAGATTGGCGATCCAGCCGCCGTCGGGCAGCGAAAGTACGGTGTTTCCCGTCGTAGGGACAAACGTGCGGTCGAGCGTTCCGTCGAGGAGAAATCGAGCGAATCCCGGCCGGGGTTGACCGTCGACCGAGTTGAACGAGCCCTTCACGAGCACGCGCCCGGCGGAATCGAGCGCGATCTGGGAGATCGTGGGGTACGACCGGGCCGTCACGGCAATATTCCACGGTGCCGGGGAGCGTGCTTTCAAGTCGACCGTCACGAGTTCTGGAGAAACCGGAGTGGGAGCCCCTCCATTGGGGAGGAGGGCCAACTTCGTCTGGCGCAGCAGGATTCGGCCATCCGGCAAGGCGCCGACAAGGTCCTGACTGCGCTCGCTTCCCGGCAGATCGCCGAGAGTGAGGGCGATGGTGCCGTCGTCGCCCAGCAGATAGACCGCATGCTCGGCGGTGAGGAACGTGGAGCCAATCAGGGCACCCACAATCAGCCGGCCATCCGGGAGCACCTCAAGTCTCTCGATTCGCAGCAAACGGGGGACACGCAGCGAAAATGACGGATCGGTTGCGCCGTTTCGCAGCAGTCGCGTGAGGTTGATATCCTCCCCGACGTAGGCGCGTCCGTCTGGAAGGGCGGCGAGCAACGAAATTGGGTGAGGCGGCTTCGATTGACCAAACGTCGGTTCGATACTGCCGGACGCCGTATGTTTGGAGATGAAATAAGCGTACGAGATGTTGCTGGCGTTCACGGCACCGGCTGCAAGAAAACCGCCGTCCGGTGTTGCCGTTACCGTCGTGAGGAACGCGAGGTTCGGCGGCAGTTCCGGACGAAACGCCGGATCGACGGCGCCGTCGCTCGACAATCGCCGGAGTGCGGTGGCCGGGCCGAAGGAGTCGGAGACCAGGACTCGGCCATCGGCGAGCGGGAATAATCGAGGTCCGATCGCCACCGGCGGTTGGTAGGCACGATCTCTCCGCCCGGAGGGGAGGATTCGCGAGATTCCGGACGCCAGGTCGGCCGCGGGATTTGAAGGACGGGTCAGCTGAGGCGGGCCAGCGATCGCGATGGCGGGGACGCTGGTGTTACGGTTGATGGCGACGAGGAAGCTGCCGTCGGGAAGAGCCGCGATTGACGAATAGAAATCGGCCGATGCGAAATCCGGCACAAAAGCCGGGTCGATCTTTCCTTCCGGAGTGAGGCGGAGGATGCCGGGAAGAGGAATTCCATTCGCGTGGGTAAACCCGCCGGTAACAAGTGCACCCCCGTTGGGAAGCGGGATGATTCGGTCGAGAACGGGACTCGTCGCTTCATTGCGTATGTCCGGGGCGAAACTGGGATCGAGCGCCCACGTTTGCGCCCGCCCGGGCGCGGTCGCGGACGCGATGAAAACGAGACAGAGCGCGACGGCCCTCCTGGCGGACAGAAACGCCAGGCGGGGTGGCTGGGCTCGTGGTAAACGCGACATATCAGCACAAGCGCACGATTCCGAAAAAAGAGCTCATCGGCGGGAGAATTTTCGGGGCCACCGGTTTCGCCTTGTTCCGCCGCCGATGCCTTGGCAATGGTCATCCCATGGGTGAGATCACGTTGCTCCTGGGGCGGATGGGACGAGGCGAGGAGCAGGCTGCCGACGAATTGATGCGTATCGTCTATGGCGAGTTGCACGCCGTCGCCGCGGCCAAAATGGCCCGGGAAACCGCCGCCCTCACGTTGCAGCCGACGGCGCTGGTGCACGAGGCGTGGCTCCGGCTGGGAGGCGACGACCAGCCCGACTGGCAAAACCGGCGCCATTTCTTCTTCGCAGCCGCCGAGTCGATGCGGCGGATCCTGATTGAGCGCGCGCGGCGGCGGGCGGCCATCCGCCATGGCGGAGGTCAGGTGCGGGTGGAGGAGGAGCACCTCGACGCGCGGGAATTTTCCGTCGAAGGCGACGAGCGCATCGTCATCGTGAGCGAGGCCTTGGATCGCCTCGCGGCGGTGGATCCGCGCAAGGCGCAGTTCGTGAAATTGCGGTATTTCGCGGGCATGACGCTGGAGGAAGCGGCGGAGGCGATGGAGATCTCGGTGGCGACGGCGAAGCGGTGGTGGGTGTTCGCCAAGGCGTGGCTCTACCGCGAGGTGAAGGGTTGAGCTGATTATCGCGAATATTTCGCGCGTAACCGATATGTCCGAACCGCTCGATCAACTGGAAGAGGCGTTTGCCGCCGCGCTGGCCCGTCCCGCGGCGGAACGCTCCGCGTTTCTCGCTGATCTGACGTTGAGCAATCCATCACTCGCGGTCGAGCTGTCGACCCTGCTCAAGGCGAGCGAGACCTCGGGCGACTTCCTCGAGGATCAACCGGCGGCGACGTTTGCTTCGGCCGGCCGCCGCGCCCAAGTCGGTGAAATCAGGGAAGGCGCGGCCGAGGAGCTGCCCGGCTCCCGCATCGGGCGTTACCGGCTGGTGGAGAAGCTTGGCGAGGGCGGATGCGGAGTCGTGTACCTCGCGGAGCAGGAGGAGCCCGTACAGCGCCGTGTCGCGCTGAAGATCATCAAGCTCGGCATGGACACGCGGGCCGTCGTCGCCCGATTCGAGGCGGAACGCCAGGCGCTCGCTTTGATGGATCATCCGCACATCGCGCGCGTGTTTGATGCCGGGGAGACGCAGCGGGGCCGGCCTTTTTTCGTGATGGAACTCGTCGAGGGCGTCCCCATCACCCGTTTTTGCGACGAGCAGCAGCTGGCGCTGGCTCCCCGCCTCGAGCTCTTCATCAAAGTCTGCCATGCGATCCAGCACGCACACCAGAAAGGAGTCATCCATCGCGATATCAAACCGTCCAACGTGCTCGTCGCCCTGCAGGACGGCGAGGCCGGGCCCAAGATCATCGATTTCGGCATCGCGAAGGCGACAGAGACGCGGTTGACGGCGCGAACGATTGTCACCGAATTTGCGCAGATCGTGGGGACGCCGGCTTACATGAGCCCGGAACAGATGGACTTTGTCCGAGCGGACATCGACACGCGCAGCGACGTCTACGCGCTCGGAGTCCTGCTCTATGAATTGCTCGCGGGGCGAACACCTTTTGCCACGACGGATTTGCTCCGCGGTGGATTCGACGAGATGCGGCGGCAGATCTGCGACGTCGAGCCGGCGCGTCCGTCATCTGCGGTGGCCGGGCTGCCCACCGAGCCCGGTGTCGCTGTGGCAAAGGTGCGGAATTCGGAGCCGGGCCGCCTTGCTGGTCAGCTGCGGGGAGAACTGGACTGGATCGTCATGCGCTGTCTGGAAAAGGATCGCGCGCGACGTTATGCGACGGCGAGCGCACTCGCCGAAGACGTGCGTCGTCATCTGAACAACGAACCGGTGACCGCGGCTGCTCCGGGCGGGCTCTATGCGTGGAAGAAATTTGCGCGTCGGCACCGGACGGCCTTTGCCGCGGGCATCGCGTTTGCGTCCCTGCTGCTTGCGGCCGTGGGAGTGAGCGGGTGGCTCGCCGCTCGCGCCACCCAGGCCGAACGACTCGCGCAGGAGCGGCTTCGCACCGAGCAGGCGGCGCGCTCGGGGGCCGAACGCGAACGGGCGCGCGCCATCGCGGCGGAAAAACAGGCCAAGGACGAGGCGGCCCGGGCGACGGCGATCAATGATTTCCTGCAGAACGACATTTTGATTCAGGCCAATCCTTCCAGGCAGTCCGATCGCAACCTGACGGTGCGGGATGCGGTCGACGCAGCCGCGCGGCGGATCGACTGGAAATTCGTCGGCCAGCCGCTGGTGGAGCTCACCCTGCGCGAGACGCTCGGCCGCACCTATCTGACGTTGGGTGAATATGTGTCGGCTGAATCCCAGGTGGATCGAGCGATTCAACTGGCGCAAGGGCAGGTGGGAGCCGAGCACGCCCGGACGATCAATCTGCAGGCCACGCGGACGGATTTGCTCCGCCTGCAGGGAAGGTTGAGTGAGGCGGAGACGCTGGCCCGCGAATTGCTCGCGGTGCAGGCGCGTTTGCGTGGCGAGAATTCCGACGAGGCGATGAACATGCGGCATCAGGTGGCCGCCTTGCTGCTGGACCTGGGCCGACCGGACGAGGCGGAGCCGCTGATGTTGGCGGTGGTCGCGGCCCACCAGCGCGACCGCGGGGCGGAGGATGGCGCCACGCTCAACGCCCGAAACACGCTCGGCAACATCTGGTTTGAGCTGGGCCGGACCGAGGAGGCGGAAAAACTGCACCGCGATCTCCTGGCCATTCGGGTGCGGTTTGCCGGCCCCGAGAGTCTCGACGCGACGTATTCGATGAGCGGGCTGGCGACAGTGCTGCGCTGGAAAGGGGAATTTTCCGATGCCGCGGATCTGCAACGAAACGTAGTCGCGATTCGCGGCAAGGTGCTCGGACTGGAGCATCCGGACACGTTGAGTGCCCTGCACAACCTGGCGTTTACCCTCTCCGAGGAAGGCCGTCCCGCCGATGCGTTGGAGCCCGCCATCCGTGTCTGGGAGGCCCGGCGCCGGGTGCTCGGGGCGGCCCATCCCGTCACGGTCGTCACGGCGCACACCGTCGCGGTGATCTACCGCCGGCTGGATCGCCTCGCCGAGGCGGAAACACTGCTGGCAAGCACATTGGAATCGGCGCGCGAGGTGTTGGGGCCGACCCACCGGAGTACGCTGAACGTCGGTGGCGCGCTGGGGGAGGTGTGGCTGGCGCGGGGGAAATTTGCCGAGGCGGAGGAGCTCCTGCGGGAGAATGCGGGGCGGCGGGAAAAAATGGCGCTGGATGTTTGGCACCGGTATTCCGAACGCGCCATGCTGGGGGCGGCGGTCGCAGGACTACGGCGCCAGGCGGAAGCGGAGCAATTGCTGCTCGAGGGGCTTGAAGGTTTGCAGCGACGGGAGAGGGAACTTTCCGCGGTGGCCCGGCGTCGCCTGCCGGAAATTCGCGCGCAACTCGCGCGATTTTACGACGATTGGGGCCGGCCGGCGGAGGCGGCGAAGTGGCGGAAGTAAACCGGCGCCGGCGGTGAACCGATCCGTTGACCATCACGCGCTCGGGAACGGTCCCAGTTTCCGTTTGCGCCGCGCGCGGGCGCGCGCCACGGTGGCCGATTCCGTTCCATGAGCGACATTTCACCAGACATCACCCACGACCAGCACGCGGTTCGGCGCCAGAAACTCGCCGAAATGCGGACGGCCGGTTTCGACCCATTTCGCGCGCATTTCGCGACGACGCACTTCTCGGGCGATGCGATCAAATCGCATGTTGACGGGCAGGACAATGTCGTGGCGACAGCGGTGGCGGGACGCCTCGTCGTCATTCGCGACATGGGCAAGAGCCAGTTTGTGAAGATCCTCGATCAACAGGGTCAGATTCAGCTCTACGTGAAGAAGGATGTCGTCGGCGACGAAGCCTATGTCGCGTTCAAGAAGTTGGATTTGGGCGACATTATCGGGGCGAAGGGGACGTTGTTCAAAACGAAGACGGGCGAGGTGACGGTGCGGGTCGATTCCTACACGCTGGTCGCGAAGGCGCTGCGGCCCTTGCCGGAAAAATGGCACGGACTCAGCGATCCCGAGACGATTTACCGGCAGCGTTACCTCGACGTGATCATGAACGCCGAGTCACGCGCACGGCTGATGTTGCGCTCGCGGATGGTCTCGCACATCCGCCGCTTCCTCGAGGCCCAGAGTTTCATTGAGGTGGAGACGCCGGTATTGGAGGCGACGGCGGGCGGCGCGGCGGCGCGGCCGTTCGTCACGCATCACAATGCGCTGAATGTGGATTTCTTCCTGCGCATCGCGACCGAACTCCGGCTGAAGCGGATGCTGGTCGGCGGCTTTGATCGCGTGTTTGAAATCGGACGGATTTTCCGCAACGAAGGCGTGTCGCGCCGGCATAACCCCGAATTTACCATGCTCGAGGTGTACCAGGCCTACAGCGACTATCGCGGGATGATGACCCTGATCCGGGACATGCTGACGTCGTTGATTCGCGAGGTCGTGCGTCCGGCGGACGGTTCACTGAAGATCAAACACGCGGCCAGCGGGCAGGACATCGATTTTGGCGGCGAATGGCGCGAGGTGAAGTACAAGGACCTGATTCGCCAGGTGACCGGCGATACCGGGTGGTTTGAGCGCAGCAAGGCGGAGAAGATCGCCGGCGCGGAAAAACTCGGCCTCGGGGTCAACCCGGCCTGGGAGGAGTTTGAGATCACGAATGAGATTTTCTCGAAGAAGATCGAGCCGACGCTGATTCAACCCACTTTTGTCACCCATTTGCCGAAGGAACTTTGCCCGCTGGCAAAGATCACGGCGGATGATCCGACGACGATCGACGTGTTCGAGCTGACGATCGGCGGGATGGAAGTCGCGCCGGCGTATTCGGAACAAAACGATCCCGACGTGCAACGCGCGATGTTCGAGGCACAGGCCGGCGAGGAGAAGCAGAACATCGATTACGATTTCCTCCTCGCTCTCGAGCATGGCATGCCGCCGGCGGGTGGGATGGGTGTGGGAATCGATCGCCTCTGCATCTTGCTCACCGGTGCCGAGAGCATCCGCGATGTGATCTTGTTTCCGCAGCTCCGACCCGGCGCGTGAGAAACGGCTGATGGGCGGTGGCCCATCGGCAACCGCCCATCTCCGTCCATGCCCTGGTATTTTTACCTCGCCGTAAAACAGCTCTTCCCGACGGGGCGGCGGTTTCCGTTTTTCACGGCGATCTCGGTGATGGGCGTCTCGCTGGGCGTGGCGGTGCTGGTGATCGTGACGAGTGTGATGGGCGGATTCGGATACGAGTTGCGCCGGATGATTGTGCAGACCGAGGGTGAAGTGCAGGTGAAGTCGCGCGGACTGATTGAAGATGTCGGCGGCGTGCTGGCTAAGGTCCGCGCCACGCCCGGAGTGGCGGCGGCGACTCCGTATGTGACCGGGCCGGTGATGGTGATGGCGGCCGGCCGGCCGGCGTTCCCACTTTTCCGGGGCCTCGATCTCACAACCGTCGGCGAGGTGGCGAACCTCCAGCGATTCATCACGGGGGGGCGACTCGACGATCTCGACGATGATTCGGTGATTCTCAGTGCGGAGGTCGCGACCCAGTTGAGCGCGGGAATCGGGGATCGAATCGAGATTTATTCGCCGCTGCTGATTGAAAAACTGAAGAGCGACGAAATCTTTCTCCCGCGGCAATTCCGGGTTGTGGGCTATTTCCAGATCGGGCACCAGCATCTCGACAGCAGCTCGATCTACGGCACGGTGCGCGCGGCGCAGGAGCTTTACGGCTTGGGCCGCAGTGTCCACGGAATCAATGTCCGCCTGCTGCCGGGCGTCTCTGAAGACGAGGGAGCATTGCGGCTCAACCGGGTGCTCCCGGCGGGAACGGTGGCGTTTTCCTGGACGCAGAGCTGGGAAAGTTTTCTCTGGGTGCTGAACCTGGAGAAGACGATTAATTTCTTTCTGCTGATGTTCATCGTCGTGATCGCGGCATTCTCCGTGATGAGTTCCCTGCTCATCTCTGTTGTGCGCAAGACCCGGGAGATTGGACTGCTGGGTGCGCTGGGCGGGAGCGCGCGGGAAGTCGCGCTGTGTTTCTGTGTGCAGGCGTTCATCATCGGAGTGACAGGGACCGCGATTGGACTCGGGCTCGGATTTGGCGTCTTGGCGATCCGCAACGACCTCGTGCACGGCATCGCGGGGCTGCTCAACCGGCAGGATACGTTGCGGCAATTCTATCAGTTCACGGACCTGCCGGCGCACACGATGCCGGGAGATTTGATTACGACTGTCGTCGCGGCCATCGCGATATCAACCCTGGCGGGGCTGTTGCCGGCGTGGCGTGCCGCCAGGCTCAAGCCGGTGGATGCCTTGCGCGGCGAGTGACCGACCAGCGGAGACCTCAGCGTTTCCCGTGCGGCGGGTTGAGCGCGGCGTCCAGTGCGAGCCGGCTTTTTTCCTCTTCCTTATCGCGGATGCGCGTTTCGACGGGCACTGCAAAGACGGCCTTGCCGGCGAGCACGCAACCCGGCCGGCCGGGCACACAGTCGGTGTCCAGCCGCGTGCACCTTTCGTCGCAGGGCTCGAAGTGCGGACAGGAGAAGCTCACGTTGGTCCTGAAGACGGCGGACGCTCCGGCCGGTTTCGGGCCCGCGAACGTTTCCCGATCGTATTCGATGTTCCGCGGACGGTTGCAGCGGCTTCGTTTCGGGGGGGGCAGTTTGCCGTTGCACGGAGGGGGCTCCGGTTTTCTTCTTCGCGCGATGAATTCGATCCCGTGCGACCGCGACCGAAGTGGTTGCCCCCGAACCAGCGCAACCCGTACCGCGGGCCGGACCCCATGAATGAACCGGTGTTGGCGGCGCGTTCGCTCGCGAAGTCCTACCTCAGCGGCGACCGGCGGATTGCGGTGCTGCAGGACGTATCTCTGGCCGTGGCCGGGAGCGAGAGCATCTCAATCCGTGGGGAGTCCGGCTCCGGAAAGTCGACGCTTTTGAATCTGCTTTCCGGTCTCGATGCGCCCGACAGTGGAGACGTGCAGTGGGCGGGGGCGCCGCCGGTGCCGGAGCGTCGTTCCCAATTCCTCGGGATGGTGTTCCAGGCGTTTTATCTCATCCCCGAATTGAACGCCGAGGAAAACGTGCTGATGGCCGCGCGCATTCTGCGTCGCCCCGGGCCGGCGGACCGCGCGCGCGCGAAGGACCTCCTCGCCCGCGTGGGATTGGCGGAGCGGGCCCGGCACCTTCCCTCGCAGCTTTCCGGCGGCGAGCGTCAGCGGGTGGCGGTCGCGCGCGCTCTCGTGAACTCGCCGAAACTGCTTCTGGCGGACGAGCCCACCGGAAACCTCGATGAACGCACGGGCGACGCGGTGATCGAATTACTGCTGAACCTGTGTCGCGAAACAGGGACGGCGCTGGTGCTGGTCACCCATAATGTGGCCCACGCGGGGAAGACGAACCGGAGTCTTTTTCTCCACGAAGGAGTCTTGCGGTAGTTGGTTGCGGAGGGGCTTCGAAAACCCACACTGCCGGTCATGGCATCTACGAAAATCCGCTGCGGTGTAGCCGGAGTAGGCTCCCTCGGACAACATCACGCGCGCATTTACGCATCGCTTCCGGGCGCGGTGCTCGCCGGAATTTTCGAAACGAACGATGCCCGCGCGGCTGAAATCTGCGCGAAGCATGGCTGCCCCCGCTTCGCCACCCTGGAGGAACTCGGAGCCGCCTGTGACGCCATCTCCGTGGTCGTGCCGACCGACCGCCATGCCGAGGTGGCTCTGCCTCTCCTGGCTCGGGGGGCGCACCTGCTGATCGAGAAACCGCTGTGTGCCTCGCTCGAGGAAGCCGAACAGGTGCTGGCCGCGGCTCGGAACGCGGGCCGAATCGTGCAGGTCGGTCACATCGAGCACTTCAATCCGGTGATGAGTTTCCTCGAAAAGGAAATCGACGAGCCTCGCTACATCACCGCGGAGCGCCTGGCGCCCTATCAGCCGCGCGGGACGGAAGTCGGGGTTGTGCTCGACTTGATGATTCACGACATCGGCATCGTGCTGGCGCTGGTCAAATCCCCGATTGCCAAAATTGACAGTGTGGGCGTCACGGTGCTGTCGAAGAGCGAGGACATCGCCAATGCGCGCATCCAGTTTCAAAACGGCTGTGTCGCCAATTTGAGCGCGAGCCGGATGAGCGCGAAAAAAGCGCGGGAGATCCGCATTTTCCAAGGCGACGCCTATCTGTCGCTCGATTTCATGAACCAGGCGGGACACTTGGTGAAGAAGAGCGACATCATCGCCTACGGCCTGAAGATGAAAATTGGCCTTGTGAAGGCAGGCGACCTGAGCGCGATCCCGGTGCGGCAGATTCCGATCGAGAAGGGCGAGCCGCTGGCCCTCGAACTGGCTCATTTCGTCGAGAGCGTGACGAAGGCCAAACAGCCGAAAGTCGGCGCTGCGCTGGGCAAGAGCGCCCTCGAGGTGGCGATCACCATCACGGAGCAAATCCGAGCAGGGAACAGATGAACCGATCGGGTCGTCCCACAAGCCGTCTCCGGATTAGATCGGGCATGCCGGTTTCGCTCGATATACGATGAGCTCGCCGCGATCGGACGTCCGATTACCTGCGCCCGCCCACGGTCGCGTGGACGTCCTCATCGTCGCGGCTGAACACTCCGGAGACGAACACGCCGCGCGGATGGTGCGTGGCCTGCTTGCGGCGCGGCCCAACGCGGTGGTGGCGGCGTTGGGCGGGCCGCGGCTCGCGGCGGCCGGTGCGCAGTTGCTCCGGGACCTGACGGGATCGTCGTCGATCGGGTTCGCCGTGCTCGGTAAGATCTCGTTTTACCGGGCGTTAATCGCGGAGGTCGTGCGCTGGACCGGCGAGCACCGGCCGCGGGTGATCTGTTTCGTGGATTCATCGGGTCTCAACCTGCGCATTGCCCGCGATCTTTTTGCCTGCGGATTTTCGGCCAAGGCCGGCGGGCCGACGCGCGCCGTGTACTATATCAGTCCGCAAATTTGGGCCTCGCGCGCCGGACGGCGGTTCGAGATGGCAAAGTACCTCGACGGATTGGCCGCGATTTTTCCGTTCGAACCGGCGGCGTATGCGGACACGTCGTTGCCGGTCGAGTTTGTCGGTCATCCGTTTTTGGCGCCAGGCCACGTCGCGCCCGTGCGTTACGATCCGGACGGAGCGGTGTTGCTTTTGCCGGGAAGCCGGAAAGGGGCGGTCGCACGGATTTTCCCCGTGCTACTGGCGGGATTCCGGGCCTTCGGCCAGCGCGAGGCAGTGGTGATTTATCCAAGTGCGGAGATTCTCGCGGTGTTGCGGACCGAAAATCCCCCGGCGAACGTGCGTTTCGTGCAGGTTTCGGCCGACCGAACCAGCGATCCCATCGCAGCATCCGCGGTGTTGACGTCGAGTGGGACGATGTCGATGCAATGTGCCTTGGCGGGCATCCCCGGTGCGGTGACCTATCGGACGGATCCGTTGACGTATCTCCTCGGCCGGATGCTAGTGAAGGTGGAGTATCTCGGGATTGCGAATCTCCTGCTGCGCGAGCCGATGTATCCCGAGTATATCCAGTCGGCGGCGACACCGACCGCCCTGGCGGCAGAGTTGCACGCGTGTGTGCTGGAGCCCGGCCGCCGCGACCGGACGGCGGGGCTGGCGGCGAGGTTGCGCTCGCTGTTAAGCGTGCCGGCAAGCGGAACGGCGGCCGACTGGCTGGTTTGTCAATTGGGGTAGTGCCCCGGGTGAGCTCGGGGAGAGAGTCCGTGAGATCTGAATTCTTATGCTTAAGAATTCGCCAAGAGGTCCGAATGTGATTGATTCGCCGCTCATGCCCGGCTCCGACCGCCCGACACCCATTCGTTCCCGCAAGAGCCTCGCGTTGCCCTGGCTGGTGTTGGTGGCTGGTCTTTCCCTTTCTTTGGCGATCTGGCTGAGTGTACGCCACGAAGTTCAACGACAGGATCAGGCTCGGTTTGAACGACTCAAGGAGCGCTTGTCAGACGCGATTGACGCGCGATTTTTGTCGGCCGAGCAGGCCCTTTTCAGTGGTCGGGCCCTCGTCGAGTCGACCCCGGAGCTTTCCCCTCAGCAATGGGTCCGGTTTGTCGATTCAGTCTGGCCCTTTTTTGACCGGGGAGTGGTCGGGCTGGGCTACGTGCAACGCCTTCCAAGAACCGAACTCGATGCTCTGGAGGCTCGTATCAGGGCGCAAGGCCGGCCGGAATTCAGTGCCGAGCGCGTTGGCAACAAACCGGAAGTATATCTGGTCACCCACATCGAGCCCGCGGCGCGCAATGCCCTCGCGCTGGGCAAGGATGTCGGGGCCGGTACGACCCGGCGAACTGCGGCCGACTTGGCGATGCGGACGGGCGCGGCGATTATCACCCACCGCATCGCACTGATCGAAGGAAAGGCGACCGTGCCCGGCTGTCTGCTCTTTCTGCCGGTATATGCACCGGGCGCGGCGCTGACGGATGTCGCAAGCAGGGAAACGGCGTTGCGAGGTTGGGTATACGCATCGCTCCGCGTCGATCTCCTGTTGGAGGCCGTCTCGGCGATCGGTGACGGACAGCTGGACTTCGTCGCCTACGACGGTCCCGCGGTGAAACCGGAGGAGTTGCTTTTTGACTCCCAACACCAATCGGGTTCGCCAAAGTCCCGGCGGCCCGCGTCCTTTGAGGTTTCGCTGTCGCGGCCGGTGTATGGTCGGACGTGGCTGTTGGAACTGCGGAGCAACCTCACATTTGATCAGCGGGGTAACCGCGTGCTGGCCTGGTCGATTCTCGGAAGCGGCCTCTTGCTCGCCTTTTTGGGCTCGGCCTTGACGTGGGCTCTGGTCCAAAAGCGCGGCACCGCGCTCAAACTTGCCCAGGATGTGACGAGCGATTTGCGCCGGGCCGAGGCGGATGCGCGCCGCCTCGCGCTGGTTGCGAGCCGGACCTCGAATGTAGCCATCATTGCGGATGCGAACTGGCAGATCGAATGGGTGAACGAAAGTTTTACCCGGCAATTTGGCTACAGTTTTTCGGAGGCAATCGGGCGGCGTCCGGCGGATCTCCTAAGCGGACCGGAGACGGATCCGATTGTGATGCAAGCGATCAGTACCGCAAGTGCGAGAGGGGAGTCGTTTCAGGGGGAAATGCTCAATTATGCCAAGTCAGGGGAGAAGCGCTGGATGCAAGTTGAAGTCCAGCCGCTGAAGGATTCAACGGGGTCGACGGTCGGCTACATATCGCTGCAGCTGGATGTTTCCGAGCGGAAACGCATTCAGGCAGAAATCGCGCAGAAGGAGGCCGAGTTTCGTTTCATTTTTGAAAGCGCTCCGATCGGTCTGTCGTGGCTCTGGGTCGGCCCTGATGGTTCGAGGCGGCGTCTCACCAACGAGGCGCATCTGCGCATCATCGGACTGTCACGGGAGCAGATGCGCGATCCGGCGATTTTCCGCCGCATTACGAACCCAGACGACTGGGCGGCTCAGCAGGAGATGTATCGAAAACTGGAGCAGGGCGAATTGGATCACTTTTCAATTAAGAAACGCTATCTGCGGCTCGACGGCCAGTCGATCTCCGTGGAACTGGCCTTTCACCGGGTCCGTGACGCGGCGGGTGGTTTTCAGGAGGTTTCGACCCTGGTGGATGTGACACCGCTGGTGCGCGCCCAGGAGGAGGTCGCCGCCAAGGAGGCGCAGTTTAGGTTCATCTTTGAATCGATGCCAATTGGCGTTTCATGGCGTCGGGTGGAACCGGACGGCACAACCGTTCGGCTGCTCAACGAGGCCCATACGCGCATTTGCGGATACACGAGGGAAGAACTTGCCGTGCCTGATGCTTTTCGTCGCATCAGCTTTCCGGAGGAATATGCGGCCCAGCAGGCGCTCTATGCCCGACTGGCCGCGGGTGAACTCAGCAGCCTGTCGATTGAAAAGCGTTACCGGCACCGCGATGGCAACGTGGTGTGGGTGGCACTCGAACAGCAGCGGCGAAATTTGCCCGGCGGCGCGTTTGAGGAGCTGTCGACGCTCGTTGACATCACCGGACGCAAGCTGGCGGATCAAAAGCTGACCCAGGAGCAGGCGCGCTTCCGATCAATTTTCAACCTCGTGCCCGTCGGGCTCTCTTGGTTTGTCGTCGGACGGCAGGCCGAGACGCACATGGTCAATCCTGCGCATGCCCGGATCACCGGCGTACCCGTCGAGCGCCGTCACGAAATCGAGCTTTATGCGCGCACGACCCATCCCGACGACGTTGCGGCCCAGCGGGAATTGACCGCCCGCATCCAGTTGGGGGAAATCGACCGTTTCAGCATCGAGAAGCGCTATGTGCATCCCGATGGAACAGTCTACTGGGTCGTGCTCAACGTGCAGATCGTGTCCGACCCGGTGACGGGCGAGAAGCATCAGATCGCATCAATCGTCGACATCAGTGCCTTGAAGCGACAGGCGGTTGAACTCAATGCGGCCAAGGAGGCGGCGGAAGCGGCAAACCTCGCGAAGAGCCAGTTCCTCGCGATGATGAGTCACGAAATCCGGACGCCCATGAATGGCGTCATCGGCATGACGTCGCTGTTGCTCGACTCACCGTTGTCCCCGGAGCAGCAGGATTTTGTCGAAACGATCCGCATGAGCGGCGACGCACTGCTGACGATCATCAACGACATCCTCGATTTCTCCAAGATTGAGTCGGGGCGGCTCGAACTCGAACAGGTCGATTTCGGCGTGCGCGAGTGTGTTGAGGCTGCGCTCGACCTGCTCGCCCCTCGCTTCACGGACAAAGGCGTCGATTTGCTCTACGAAATTGGCGACGGTGTGCCCAGTTCGGTGCGGGGCGATCCCACCCGGCTCCGGCAGGTCCTGGTCAACCTCCTGGGGAACGCGGTGAAATTCACCGAGCGGGGCGAAGTTGTGCTTGGGGTGCGGGCGGAGTTTCTTCCCGACGGGCGGGCCGAGCTTTCCTTTTCAGTCCGGGATACCGGCATCGGCATTTCACCGGAGGGGATGTCGCGGCTGTTCCAGTCGTTTTCCCAAGTCGATGCGTCGACGACGCGGCGCTTTGGCGGTACCGGCCTCGGTTTGGTGATCAGCAAGCGCCTCGCGGAACTGATGGGAGGGCGCATGTGGGTCGAGAGCGAAGTCGGCCAAGGGTCGACCTTCTCTTTCACCATCGTCGCGGAGCCGATGGGGAGCAAGCCGCGGCCCTGGCTCACGCCCAGCCCGGCCAGTCTTTCGGGACGGTCGATGCTCGTGGTGGACGACAATGCGACCAACCGTCGCATTCTCACTGAACTGGCGCGCGGGTGGGGCATGAAGGTCCACGCGGCGGTTTCGGGACGCGAGGCGCTGCTGATGCTGCGCGCCGGCGATCTGTTCGATGTGGCGGTGCTCGACATGCACATGCCCGAAATGGATGGTTCGATGCTGGCGGCGGAAATCAGGAAATTGCGGACGGCCGAGGCGATGCCGTTGGTGCTGCTGTCATCGCTCGGCGCCCGCGAGGACGTTGCCAATCCGTCGCTCTTTGCCGCGTTTTTGACGAAGCCGGCCAAGCCGGGTCAGCTCCTCGATGTTATCTCTGGCTTGTTCAAGGTTGAGCCGACCCTCGAATTGCCGGTGACTGCCCAGCCCTTTGTGGTGGCGACATCGGCTGCCGCCACGCGCACCGAGCGGGTGTTGTTGGCGGAGGACAATGTGGTGAATCAAAAGGTCGCTCTGCTGATGCTCGGCAAGGCGGGCTTCCGGGCCGATGTGGCGGCCAACGGTCATGAGGCGATTGAGGCCGTGCTTCGCCAGCGGTACGATATTTTGCTGATGGATGTGCAGATGCCGGAAATGGATGGATTGGAGGCCGCGCGCCGGATCGTCGCACGCTGGCCGAATCGGGCGGACCGCCCCTGGATCATCGCACTCACGGCTAACGCGATGCAGGGTGACCGCGAGGCCTGCCTCGCGGCGGGAATGGACGATTACATCAGCAAACCGATCAAAACGGATGAGCTCGGCCTGGCGATGGAGCGGGCGCGGAATGCAATTGCGGGTTTCGGGACCTGACGACAGGACGGTCGGAGTATCCGGGAGTGTCAGCGCGCCTGAAGCCGTTGCGCACCAGAACTCCGTCCTGCTCCACTGACAACCCTTATCGACGACACGACTCCGACGGAGAAGTGCGGTAATATTGTTCGAACGCTTCTCCCTCGAAAAGCCTCCGCCCGGCTCGTAGCGCCCCCGCGGCCGCGGCGTTGTTCAGTCCTCTGAACCAACCCCAATCAAAACACCCCGTGAAATTCACCTCTCTCTCGTTTTTCGCTTTGGTCATCTCGGCCTGTCCAAGCGTTGGGCAACAGACTCTGGCTCCTGTTCCCAGGGCCGAACCCGCAGTCGAATTGTCACCGTTTCTCGTCGATGCCAGCAAAGACGTCGGCTATCAGGGCGGAAACACGACTTCCGGCAGCCGGTTAAACACGCGCCTAAAGGACACTGCTGCCACGTTGCAGGTGTTCACGCCGGAATTTCTCCAGGACCTCGGGGCCAACAGCCTGGCCGAAGTTCTGGCGTACGGGACATCGGTCCAGGCCGACCTCACCGACACTTCGCCCGATTACGGCGGCTCGCAGAACGGCCGTCCCGATTCCGGTCGGCAGGACTTTGTCTTCAAGTCCCGTGGCCTCGACACGTCCCGCATGGTGGATTTTTTCAACAGCAATATTCCGATCGACACGTACAATACGGGCCGACTCGAGCAATCCAGCGGACCCAACGCCGTACTCTTTGGCGTCGGCTCGGCCGGTGGCTCCATCAATGCCAGCACCAAGCGCGCGCTGACCGAGCGCAACCAGTACACGCTCCGCAACCAGGTGGGATCCTGGGACGATTGGCGGCTCGAAATGGATCTC
>CANJIU010000007.1 GCA_947474365.1 Opitutia bacterium
GGTCCACTCGCTGGCGCTCGCGGCTACGGGTAACCGTCAACGTGCAGATGCGCCCTCGGCGCTTGGTCCCGATCAACGTCTCTGTTGCACCGTTCCGTTTCCTCTAGCAGATCTCCGCCCGTGCATCGCTCCCTGATTTTCGCGGCCGTCATTTTTTTGCCGACCGCTCTGCTGGTTGCGGCGGAAAGCGCGGCCGGGTTCGAACCTCCGGGCGTGGGCCGGAATTTCACGCTCGCCCATCCCGGAATCGCGATGGTGTGGGTCGCGCCGGGCACCTTTCTCGTGTGCAGCACGCTGGGCACCGGCGATGACACGCAGGTGACTCTCACCCGCGGCTACTGGCTTGGCCGGACGGAGGTCACGCAGGGGCAATGGCAGCGACTGATGGATCACAACCCTGTGCCCAGCTCGTTCAAAGGATCGGAGCGTCCGGTGGAGTGCGTCGATTGGGATTCGGTAATGGTGTTTTGCCGCCGGCTTACGGAATCCGAGTCGCGAGCGGGCCGACTCGCGGCCGGTTATGTCTACAGCCTGCCGACGGAAGCGCAGTGGGAATACGCGTGTCGCGCCGGGACGACGGGAATTTTTGCCGGTAATCTCGACTCGATGGGTTGGTATGATGCGAACGCCGAGGGGCAAACCCATCCCGTGGGACAGAAGCAGCCGAATGCCTGGGGACTCTACGACATGTACGGTAATGTCATCGAATGGTGCCTCGACTGGTACGCGGCCTATCCGGGTGGGAGCGTAAGCGACCTGTTTGGCACGGGCTCCCGGCAATTTCACGTCCTGCGGGGCGGGAGTTGGAATTCTCCGGGCGGTCAGTGCCGGTCCGGACTGCGCCATTGGAATCCGACGAGTGGCGGTAACTCTGGAATCGGCTTCCGGCTCGCGCTCGTGCCTGTGACCAGTGCCCTGCTGGGTTCGCCGGTGGGTGTGAGCGAATCGGAGCCGTCGCCGCGAAAATGATCGTCAGGGCCTGGTTGCCGCGGGCGGCTGGGCCGGCCCGGTCAGCGCCGTGCGGATCTGTTTGCGCAGGGCCTCGTCGGTCGGTTGGTCGAGCCGGCGCAACGTATCCTCAAGGGCGGTGCGCGGAGGTTTTGGCAGCGCGAGCAGCTTCGGGAGGCTGAGCGTGAGAGCGGTGCGGTCGGGATTCTCGGCGTCGAGCCGGACGAGCTCGGTGAGAGCGGCCTGATTTCGCGGATCGAGCTGGCAGGCCTGTTCTAGCACGCGGCGCGCCTGCGCCGGTACGCCCGCCTCCTTGAGCAGGCGGGCGAGCAGCAGTGCATCGCCCGCCCGCAGGCGGCGTTCGTCGAGGAATGCGGTGAGCAGCGTCTGACCTCGGCCGGGATCGCCCGTGCCGAAAGACGCCACCGCCCGCAGGGCGCGGAGCAACGAGGTGGTCGGATCGGCCGCCTCGGCCTTGCGCAACGCCTCCTCGGCGACGACGAGGGCCCGCGCGGAATCGCGTGTGGCGAGAGCCACCTGCACCCGGGCGAGGTGGAAGGCGAGGAGAGGGAACGCGTTCTGCTGCGCCAGGGTGTAAATCTTCTCCACGAGTTCCGGCTGGATGGATTCGACGGCGAACGATTGCAGCAGGAGCAGCGCCCGTGAGTTGGTCGAGAACCGGGCGAAAAAATCCTCCAGCTCTCGCTCGCCGGCGGTGGTGTCACCGGAAGAACGATACAGGTTGAGCAAGTCGATGCGCGGACCGGGGCTGTCCGGATCGTTGAACTGCCGGAGGAGGGCAAAGCGGCGCGCCTCCTCATTCCGGCCAACCTCGCGATTGAGGCGGATCAGCTCGAGGTAGAGCTCGTCCCGCTTGGGAAACCGTTCGATTTGCTGCTCGAGCCGCTGCAGCACCAGGTCATGCAGGCCGCGATCCCAATCGCAGCGGGCGAGCAGGATCTGCCCCTCCACCGCGTTTTCGAGCCGCCATTCGGCGATGAGCTTTTCGGCGGCTTCAGGATGGCCGAGCGTGTAATGGGCGGTGGCTGCCTGCAGCGCGGTGAACAGATGGGCGAGGACGGTGTCGGGCCGGGCCGGTAGCAGGTCCCGCGCGATTTCAATCACGCGCTCGTCCTCCCGGGCTTCGTGTAACATGCCAAACAGCAGTTTCAGGTAGTCGAGATCGTTCGCGGCAAATGGCACGCCGGCGGTCAGGGTCCGCAGCGCGTACTCCGTGCGACCGGAGCGCCAGTCCGCATTCGCCAGCAAGGCCCGGGCTGCGAGGTCGTCCGGAACGCGCGACAGCCCGGCGTTGATCAAATCGTAGCCTTCGCGGAATTTTTGTTTTTCAAAGGCCTCCCGCCCCGCCGCGATCTGGTGGCGACCCATGCCCGCGTGATAGTGGTCCCGGCGCAGTGGATAAAAAACCAGGTCGATGTAGCTCACCTCCTTGTACCCGCGCTGGTGTTTCACGAAAGTCCAGACGCCCCAGGCGAGCGCAAGCCAGAGAATCACCGCCAGCACCGCTGCGACCAGCGCGATCCGGCCCCAGAAAAAATGCGTGAACGCGCCGTCCGGTGTGACGACGCGCGTCCAGAGGACGCCGCGGTAAAGCCGGTCCTTCGGATCAAATGGCGCGAGTTCTTCTTTGCTGAGATCCACCGCCGCCCAACTAACGCGAAGGATTCGTCCGCGTCGAGCGGCGAGGAGGCGGGGCGGTTCTGCTGGGCGCATCCGTCATTGCGCGGATTGATGTCGTGCAGGTCACCTCAACGGCCCGCGCCGTAACCGTCGCGGCTACGAAAACGAGTTGTTGTTGCCGCACCGGTTGCGGTGCGGATGGGAACGGTCGCCCGGGCGAAGCACCCCGCTTCGCTCAGAACGTCAGGCGAACCCCTCCCTGCACTCCACGTCCTGGCTGCGGCGCAAACTCCTTCAGGAACGAACCGTGCTCGCGCGCGGTGGTGTCCGTGAGGTTCTTGCCGCGGACGAAGAGTTCGTAGGTGGCGCGCGGAGTGGGAATCAGGAAACTCACGCTGGCATTCAGCAATGTGTATCCTGGCGTCGTCGTTTCGGTGGCGGCGATCCGGTGCTGTGCCGTGGCGTGTCGCCCCTCGATGACAGCGTGCCACCGGCCGTCTTCGTAGATGAGCTGAGCCCCGTACCGCACCGGCGGGATGCGGGGGAGCGGCTCGTTTCGCGTGGTCTGCTGCGCCCGCACGGTGTCGGCGCTCAATTCGAGATGCAGTCGCGTGCGGTCGGTCTCAAGCAGATGAATCATGATCTCGGCCTCGCCACCGACGAAACGCGCATCGGCCGCGACAAACTGGAACGGCGTCAATCCATCCGGATTTTTTGCCGCCGGAATGGTCCCGGCGGGTAGCTCCTGCTCGAAAATGTAGTCGCGAAACCGGTTCACAAACGCGCCGAGCGATCCGGTCACCCGACCCGCGCGGCGCCGCACGCTGACGTCAATTCCCAGCGAACGTTCCCGCCCGAGCCCGGACGTGCCGATTTCGTAGGCGCCGGTGCCGCCGTGCGGACCGTTGGCAAACAGCTCCTGTGCGGTGGGCAGCCGTTCGCTGGAAGCGAGGGAGGCGCCGACCGACCAGTCCTTCACGGGGTAAACGACAAGTCCGAGCGACCCGCTGAGACCGCCGGACCGTTTCACCTGACCGGACCGGGCGGCGTAGCCCGGCACCCGCGGCAGCGCGGGATCGACGTCGCCGAGTCCGACCTGCTGAGCCTCGTACCGCACGCCTGCCTGCACGGTGGCTTTAGACCCGAGCTTCATCTCCTCGAGCGCGAAGATCGCGGCGCTCTGCGTGAGCGACGGCGGCGTGACGACCTCGGCGCCGGCGGCGGAGAAATCGCTGCGCGCCGCCTGGGCGCCGATCGTGCCCGTGACGTCGCCGATCGCGACGTGCGGCAGCTCCACCCGGCCCTCCCACGCGCGGTTGTTGAACCGGGTGTTTACCGTGCTACCCCCGTCGCCGAGCTCCGCATGGGTGTAGTCGCCGAGGCCGACGCGTACCTTGGCGCTGCGCCAGACTCCAAACGGCTGTGTGACCTCCCCTTCGAGGTCGAGGCGCGTCTGGCGCATCCGGATGCGGATGTCCTCGCCGTTGGGCACGCCGTAGTCGGTATCGTAATACGCGAGGGAGGCTCCGGCACGGCCCGCCGGCCAGAAAAGTCCGGCGCCGAGCGAACCGCTGAACGTCGACCCATCGCTGCCTGGCAGGACCCCCCGCGGCTGGTTCGGTGGCGCGCCGGCGTCGATCCGAGCCACGCCGGGGATGCGCAGGTCGTCGGATTTTTGCTGCAGGGCGTTGAGGTGGGCGGCGAAGGACTTCTCCCCGCCGCCGAGCGAAACGACTGCGGCGCGTTCGCGGGCTGCCCCGCCGCCCCGGAGTTCGAGCGCGCCACTGGTCCGACCGTCGGCTGCAGCGTCGGGGATGGCGTTGTCGATTACATTGACGGCACCGCCGATCGCGGAACTGCCGTAGAGGAGCGTGCTCGGACCACGCAGCACCTCGATGCGGGAGGCGAACAGGGGTTCGAGCGCGGTGTTGTGGTCGGGGCTGACACTCGACGCGTCGAGTGAGCCGACGCCATTGTCGAGCACCCGCACGCGATCGCCGCCAAGACCGCGGATCACGGGGCGACTGGCCCCCGGCCCGTAGCTGGTGGAACTCACCCCGGGCACGCCATTGAGCGTTTCACCGAGCGTGGACTGGGCGAGCCGGTGCAATTCCTCGCCCGCGAGCACCGAGGTGCCCTGTGCGAGGTCAAACAGGGTCTTGGAGTCGTGCCCGGCGCTGACGACGAATTTGTCGAGGTGTTGGATTTTTTCCGGACTTGGGGCGGCGGGCGGCGCTGCCGGCGGAACGGTTTGGGCGGGCGAAAAACCCGCGAATGAAATGAGGAGGAGCGGAAAATGACGAAAGGTGGACATGGTCGGACTGGGTTGAACGGACGGATCGGCGGGTCCACGCGACAGCGTGCGGCCCGCAGGGCTGCGCTGCACACCCGTGCGCGCGGCAAACTACTCGACTTCAGCAATCCGACGGCGGTCCACGCTCCGGTTGCCGGAGGTAGCGGGGAGAAATCAGGAAGACCTCCGCCGCGGTGGACGGAGAAAGTTCGCGCGTCGCCTCGATCGGCAATGGCACTGCCATTGGGTCGAGCGGCAGCGAGACGCCGTCCGCAAACAGCACCACGGCGCAACCGTGTTCGCGTGTGGCGTGGTCACTGTCAGCGTGGAGCCAGTTGTGTGCGACGGGGCTCGCCGCAAAGACCGACAGCGCCAGCACCAATGCGGCCCCGCCCGCCGCAACGATGCGGCGCAGCCAGTCGGCACGCGAAGGGTGACGGTCAGTCTTCATGGAGCAGATCGGAACTTTGCGACAATTGGGTCGGGGTCAAGCCGGCCGCCATCGATGGCGCGTCACCTCGTTGGCGGCATCGCGATCAGGCGCACGTCGAACAACCACCAGGCGCCGGCGCGTTTCTCGACGCGGCCGAGAAATTGGTGGCCCGGATCACCGATTTTGCCGAACACCTCGGGCGCGACTTTGAACTCACGTTCTCCTTCGGCGAAAATGCCGGGCACTTCAAAGTGGCGGACGCGCAACCCGCCCCGGTCCGGCTGGGCGGCGAGAATCGTGCCTCGGATCGAAAATCCCTGCAATTGCTCGGCAGTGGGGGAGCAGTCGCAGTTTTTTTCCGCCTCCAGCAAGTCGCCCTCCGGCACCGACACCAGCAGCGTGTGCACGCCCGGCACGCCCTCGCGCACGAAGGCCACGACCAACTGGGCCGGGACCTTGCCGCCGGTATAGTCGCGCTGCAACGCCATCCGTGGAAACCCCTTGATCCGCCCCTTGGCGGGCGTCGCCAGCGTCACGGGATCGGTGGCGGCAAAGTCCGGGTTGACGCGACGCAACACGAGGCCGCCATCTCCGTCCACGTGCGTGACCAGAATGGCGCCGTCGTGCAGGAGGAGCGTCGCGACACGCCCGGCGGTCTTGGCGTCGTTGAGGCGCAACGGCATGAGGAAACGCGCCCCGGCATCGGGAGAAAACGAGGCCAGCACCCGCGGGTCGTTGTCGGCGCCGGTGAACCACGCGACGGCGACGCGCCCGCCGTCATTCGCGATTTGCGGACCGTTCACCGGGCAACCGGGAACGCGCCAGTCGTCGTTGTTGAGCGGATGCGGCTCATCCCATTCGCCGCCGCGGAAGCGCGTGACGCGCAGATCGCGCACCTCCTCGTCGCTGCGCCCGCGATACACCAGCAACGCCGTGCCGTCGGGAAACGCCGCGAGCGATGTCTGGCAGCAATCGCACACGGAGCGGTCGACCAGGGTGTCGGGTCCGTCGGTCCCCAAGATGCGGGAGTAGAGCAATTGTTTTTTCCCGCCGCTTTTTTTGGCGCGGCCGTCGAGCCAGGCGGCGAGGACGCGACCGTCCGCCAGGGTGGCGAGGGAGAAAAATTCCGTGGCGTCGCTCTCCCGCGACACCAGTGCGGGCGCGCTCCAGGTTTTTCCGCCGTCCGTGGTGCGGCTGAAATAGGCGCGGTAGCCTGAGCCATGGTGCAGGTGGGCGGTGGCGGCGCTCGGCGGATTGCTGACGTACCATATGGCAGTGGCGCTGCCGTTGGGGCCGGCCGTGAAGGCCGGAAAGTCGGAGTTCCCCGCATACAGGTCGGGCGCGCTTGCGAGGGTGCGTGCGGGCGTCCAATTTTTTGCCGCCGTATCCAGCGTCGAACAACGCAGCGAGGCGGTGGCGCCGTCGCGCTCGAGCCACGTCAACCAGACGATGCCATCGGGGCCGACGGTGACGGACGGACCGCTCGCGGTGGCCGAGGTGGTGGGCGGGGCGAGGTCCTCGGCGCGGATAGCGGGAGACGTTTCAGCGGCCGCGCCGAACGTCGCGAAAAAAATGAAGAAAAGAAACCGATGGGGAAACGTGGCGCGGCGGAGATGCGGCAAGAGGCGGGACATGACAGAATCGAGTCTCAGTTAGGATGGAGGGAGTTGCAACCGCGAGGCGGTGGTGGGTGCCCGTTCTCGCAGCGGACCGGATCACGCACGCAGTTCGAAGCGGGCGCGCGTGGTGGGTTGGAAGAGCGTATCTGGCGCGCCGTGGGCGGTCAGGCGGCCGGCGGTGAGCACGAGCACATCGTCGCACAGCGCCATGACTTCGTCGGGCGAGTGCGTGACGTAGAGCATCGGGATCGCGAACTCGTCGCGCACGCGTGTGAGGTAAGGGAGGAGGCGTTCACGCAGCGGCGCGTCGAGTCCGGCGAGCGGTTCGTCGAGCAGGAGCAGGCGGGGGGCGGCGAGGAGGGCACGGCCGAGGGCGACGCGCTGTTTTTCACCCCCGGAGAGCGTGCCGATGGCGCGTTCGGTGAGCGCTGAAATTTCCAATACGTCCGCGACGTGTTCGAACGTGAGTCCGGCCGGGCGGGGACGCGAAGCGTGGAAACCGTAGAGGAGATTCCGGCGCACGGACAGGTGCGGAAACAGCGCGCCTTCCTGCGGGACGTAGCCGATCGCGCGGTGCTCGGGGGGGACGAAGACGCGCGCGGCGATGTCGGTGAGCGCAGTGTCGCCGAGGTGAATCGATCCGCCGACGGGTCGGCGGAGGCCGGCGATGAGTTCGAGCAGGGATGTCTTGCCTGCACCGGAGGCACCGAAGATCGCGGTGACGCGGCCCGGGAGGATTGCATCCAACTCGAGGGTGAGCGGCCCGAGCGGCAGGCGAAGATGGCGGAGGGCCAGGTTCATGGGGTCCGCCTCCGCAACAGCGATTCCCCGAGCCAGACGGCGCCAAAGGCGATGGCGACGGAAATGGTGAGCAGCGTCAGCGCCTCGGCGTCGCGACCGAGCTGGACCAGGTGGTAGATGGAGAGCGCCAGAGTGGCGGTTTGGCCGGGGATGAAGCCGGCGACCATGATCGTGGCGCCGAATTCGCCGAGTGCGCGGGCGAAGGCGAGCACGGTGCCGGCGATGAGTCCGCGCGCGGCGAGCGGAAGCGTGATGGTGAGAAAGACCCGCCACGGTCCGGCGCCGAGGGTGCGCGCGACGTGCTCAAGCCGTCGGTCGACTCCCTCGAAGGCGACTCGCGCCGCGCGCACGAGGAGCGGAAACGACATCACGGCGGTGGCCACGACGACGCCGCGCCAGGTGAAGACGATTTCCCAGCCAAAGGTCCGCTCGAGCCAGCCGCCGATTAGTCCGCGGCGGCCGAGGAGTTTTAACAGGATGAGTCCGGTGGCGACGGGTGGGATGACGAGCGGCAGGGCGACGAGCGTCTCCACGAGTGATTTCCCCGGCCAGTCGCGGCGGGCGAGCAGCCAGGCGAGCGCGACCCCAAACGGCAGGATCGCCAGGGTGCTGAGCGTGGCGACGCCGAGGGTGAACCACGTGATTTGCCAGGCTTCGGCGGACATGCTTGGCAGGGTGCTGGTCGTCTACCGCGCAGGCAAGAAGCCGTATTTCAGAAAGACGGCACGCGCCTCGGGGCTGGCCAGATGGGTGGCGAATCGACGCGCGGCGTCGGGTCGACGTGAGTCCTTCAAGACTGCGAGCCCATAGGAAATCGCGGGTCCGGCGGTGGCGGGCACTTCAAAGGCGACGCGAACTTTTTTCGAGATCAGGGCGTCGGTCCGGTAGACGATGCCGGCGTCGGCGTTGCCGGCTTCGACGGCGGCGAGACAGGCGCGAACGTTTTCCGTCGGGACGATGCGATCGGAGATTTTCTTCCAAAGACCGATCGTTTCCAGCCAGGCTTTCGCGTAGATGCCGGCGGGAACGGTTTGCGGTTCGGCCACGGCGAGGTGGCGGACGCTGGGCTTCGTCAGATCGGCCGGCGTCGCAATCGCGTCACTGGAGTCCACCCGGACCACGAGCACGAGGGTGTTGGAGAGAAGGCTGCGTCGCGTGCCCGGCGCGAGCAGGTCGGATTGGGCGAGGGCGTCGAGCTTGGCTTCGTCGGCGGAGAAGAACACATCGGCGGGAGCGCCCTGCCGGATTTGGAGTGCGAGCGTGCTGGAGGCGCCAAGGTTGAGCCGGATCGTGTCACCGCTCAGTGACTCGTAGGCCTTCGCAATCTCGCCGAGGGCGTCGGCGAGGCTAGCGGCGGCATAGACGTTGAGATCGGCGGCGTGGAGGGCTCCGGCCGTGAGTGCGAGCAGAAGGGCCAATCGGCGGCGGAGTCGCATTGCTAGAATCGCCTCATGGGCGTGCCACCGGCGCGGGTTTCACGTCCTCCAGCACCCAGTCGTTTCCCTGCCGAGACATCAGGCCAGTGATGGCCTGGCCCTCCTTCGCGTTTTTCAACGTGGCGGCATCGACCTTGAACAGCATTGTCATGGCGCGCATCACGCCGGGAATCGCCTCGTGCTTCACCATCAATGCGGATTTTTCGGCAACGATGCCGGTGATGACCCCGCGCAGCGGATGGCGCTTGATCGCGGCGGGAGCCTCGGCGGGTTTTTCGGCGGCGAACGATGAGGCGGAGGACAGTCCCGCGGCGACCACGAGAAGGAGAGCGAGGGCCGGTCGAAGCGAGGCGATGGGGGCGACGGTGCGGAAAGGGTTTTTCATGGGGAATGGCGGTGTCGTGCAGTGATTAGAGTCCCGTCGTGTCGGCGGCGATGCGGAATTCGGGCGACGGAAATGCCATCGATCGCACGCTCGATTTTCCTGGAGCCGCGATGCCCTCGTCGCGGTTTCACTCCACGCGACGAGGGTGTCGCGTCCCCAGGGTTCGGAGTTCAACATGTGCTGATGGACGCTGTTCGGGCCGGCGTCGCACTCAGAACCCGAACTTCACATTGGCGAAGAACGTGCGCTGGGGGAACGGGTGGAATACGAAATATTTCCGGTTCAGCAGATTGTCCGCGCCGAGGCCGGCGGTCCAATTCCGGTTGAGCCGGACGTTGATGTGCGCGTCGGCGACGAACCACGCCGCGAAGCCCTGCCACGTGTTCGGGTTCACGTCCGTGTTGTCGAGCGTCGTCCAGAGCATGCCGCTGTACCGCCCGGCGAGCGTGAAGGCCCAGCGCTGATCCGGACGGTAGGTGAGGACAAACGCCGCGCGCCAGTCGGGGATGTTGGGGAGTCGCTTGCCGATGGCGGCCGAGGCGGAGGCGGTGGCGCTGGCGCGCCCGCTGAGCGCGAGGGTCTTCGCATCGAGATACGTGATACTGCCGGTCAACTCGAGGCCACGGGTGAGGATGTTTTCCTGTTCGACGACGAGTTCGGCGCCGCGGGCGCGGACGTGGTCCACGTTGGAGAGAAACGAGAAGAGCTGCGTTGATCCGGGGATCAGCGGATTGAATTGCGAGATGATCGCGTCGTGGACGTCGTCCTGAAAAAGCGAGAGCCGGATGCGGCCGCCGGGCAGGTTGCGCTGGATCTTGATCTCGGTGGCGAGAACGTCGTCGGGTTTCAGGTTCGGGTTGGGCGACGTGAATGTCGTGCCGGTCGAGACGAGTTGGTAGAGTTCGGCGGGTGTGGCGAAACGGTAGGCCTGGCCGATCGAGACGGCGAAGAGCCAGCTGGAGTTGAGGACGGACGACTGGGCGCTGAGGTCCGGAGTCCACGCGAAGGTGAGTTTCGGGGAAAGGGCGTGGTCGCTTACGTTGGGCTGGCGGACCGTGGTGGCGCCGTTGACGTTGAGGCCGTCGTAGGCGCGCCAGTCTTCGTAGCGGGCGCCGAGGGTGAGCTTCATGTCGGGATTGAGCGTCCAGACATCTTGTGCCCAGAGCGCCTGCGTGCGGGTCTTGCCGTCGCCTTCAGTCGCAACGCCAGTGTACGGGCCGGCGGCCGTCCAGTCGTTGGTGTTGAAGGTGGGGTTGTAGAGTTTGTCGCGGCTGTCGTGGACGCCAAACGTGACGAGGTGGCCGTTGCAATTTTTCGCGCTCCGATCGCCGGGCCGCCAGGTGCCCTTGAGATCGAGCGTGGACCAGCCGGTGCCGCCGAGGACGGCGACGCGTCCGCCCGCGCCGAACGACGGGGTGGCGGCGGCCGTCGCCGAGGCGGTGAGCGGTGTGGATTGCCGGTCGCGGTCCATGCGGTAAAGCGTGGCGATCGCCTCGAAATCGAACGCGCCGCGGGTGTCGGAGCGGAGCGAGAGACTGTGGGCGGAATGCTCCTGTCGGAGATCGTAGGTGCCGCTGGCGAAGGCGGCGAGGCCGGCGAAGGTTGGCTGGCCGGCGGAATTTCGCAGGTAGGTTTGTGCGGCGGCGTCCGCATCGTTGCGCCAGGCGCCAATCGTGTACGCGGCGCGCAACGTCGGCGTGAGCGCGTACGCGACCTTGAACTTCGCGTTCGTCATCCGCGTGTGGAGGAGGCCGGAGGAACCGACGACCTGGGCCGGGGCGCCGAGTTTGTTGTTCGCCGCGAAGCCGCCGGTGGTACCGGTGGGGAACGTGGCGTTGGTGACGTAGGAGAGCGGTTGCGAGTGACTGTCCTGATGGTTGGCACTGATCCAGAAGGAGAATGCGCCCGCGCGGTTGCCCACGGTGAGGGCGGTTTGCGATGTGCGGTAAGTGTCGCGGGTGCCGTAGTGGGAAAAGCCCTGCAGGGCGAACGTCTGCTGCAGCGAGGCTTCGAATTTCTCCGGGAGGCGGGTGGTGATTTCCATGACAGCGCCCATGGAATTGCCGGCGTAGGCGGCGGCGTAGGGGCCGTACATCAGGTCGACGCGTTCGATCTCGGCGGGAGCGACGAGGCCCCAGCGCGGGCCGCCGATGTTGTTGTTGTTCGCGATGAGGGCGGTGAGCAGCGCGCCGTCGGCGTAGACGAGGCTGCGCGCACTTGAGCTTACGCCCCAGACGCGGGTGGCCATCACGGCCTGGGTGTCGCCCTGGTTGCGTTTGCGGAGGAAGACACTCGGGAGGTATTTCACGGCGTCCTCGGGATCGAGGACGTTGATCGTCTCCTCGATGCGGAGCGCGGTGACGCTTTCGGTTACCTGCGGGAGCTGGTTTTTTGCGGCGACGGAAGCGGTTTCCTGCACGACGATTGGCGTGAGGCTTTGGATGGAGTCGGCGGCATGTGCCGCGCTCACGGTGGCGAGCGAAAGCGACAGGTAAACGGAGAGACGGGAGAAACGAGGCATTGAACAGAGGCGTGACGGATTTCACGTGGGCGCGGACGCAGGAGCGCGGACGTGGTTCGCCTGGGGCGAACGGGTGTGTTAAAAACCGCGCGCGCGAAGTTCAGCGCGGCGCGGACACGGCGGTGCGAAGACGCGTCAGACGCGTGGCGGAGGCACGGGCACCGCTTCGGTGCGGCTGGGCGCCACGCTCGCAAGCGTGGTCGGCCAGTCGGCGGGGGCGGCGACAAAAACGATCGGAGTCGGGGAATGGAGCGCCAGCAGGATCTTTTCCCCGGAGCGTTCGACCGACGATGGGAGCTGTTCCCGGGCCGTCTGCTTCGCCTTGGCGATGCCGTGGCACAGCTTGCAGGGCTTGGCGGGATTGAAGGTTTCGCGGAGGGCGGCGGTCGCATCCATGGAACCCGAATAGCCGGCGAACATCCTGGCCAACGCGAACACCTGCGCGGTGTCCAGCAACGCCCCGTTGGCGCAGAGCCACGCGAGGAGGAGGGAGAAGATGGCGATTTGCTTTCGCACGGGCCGGAAACGTGCGCAGAACGCGCTGCTCCGGGCAAGGACGATTTGATGGCCGGAATGCCCGGGGCACATTCGCGGACCATTTTTGACGAAAGTAATTGAAACGCGGGCCGGATTCGGGCGTCGAATGCGCGATGTTTATCAGACGCAGGACCGGAAGTGGCTGGGGCTGGGCCGGGATGTTCGTGCTCGTCGCGATCGCCGGACGGCTGTCCGCTGCCGAGCCGTCTCCGGGAATGCGAGACACGCTGGTGTTCAAGGATGGCGACCGTGTTCACGGGACGCTGGTGGAGAAGACCGCTGACGCGATTGTGTTTCGGACGGAGCGGTTCGGCGAACTGCGCGTGAAGACCGGGGATGCGGTGGTGATTCATGCGGAGAAGCGCGCCGCGCCCGCTGCGATCGCTCGTCCGGAAACCCCGAAACCGGCGCCTCCGGTCGCGCCGCCGGTCGCGCAATCTGACGCGGCGGCCAAAAAGGCGGCGGTCGCCGCGGCCGAAAAGGCCGACGAGGAGCGTCTGAGTGTTTGGGATCGGTTCTCGCCCTCCGTACTCACGGCGCGGGTGCGCAATTATTTCGGCCCCTGGCATGGGCGGGTGTCGTTTGCGACCGAATTGGTGACTGACACGGCCCAGCGCAACAACAGCTCCTATGAGGCGCATCTTCTGCGCAAGTGGAAGGTGGATGAGGTGCAGCTCAATGCCCGGTACGATTACAGCGAGGCGGACAAGGTAACGACGACGGACGTCCTGAAGCTCTGGGGGCTCTATCGCCGTGAGTTCAACCAGCGGTTTTTTGCCCTCTACCGGCCCACGTCGGAGTGGAACCGCGAGAGCCGGTTTCACGGACTGCCAAACGATTATTACCTGCTCCAGCAGGAACTCGGCGCCGGGTTTCAGATTGTGGCAAAACCGAGCCGGAAGCTGCGCGCCGGACTTTCGCAGAATCTCTTCGACACGTGGAATACCGCGCCCGACGCCGGGCATTCGTCGCGCGGTGTCGTCTCCAGCTTCGAGGAAGCCGAGCTTTCGCTGCCTTGGCGCATCACAGTCTCGCAGCGCGGCGTGTGGTATCCGATTCGCGAGCAGCGGGACGGATGGGAAAATCGTTTTGAGGTGATCAAGAAGCTCACGGAAACGCTCAGTACGTCCGTGCGCCACGAAATCCGCCGGCACAATCCCGATGGCACGGCACAGGACTATGACCGGCTGAAGCTGCTCTTCGGACTCGATTTTTGAGGTGGCCGGGTTCGCTCCCGCAGCGACAAACCGGAAAGCTTGTCCCTCCGGTCGTGCCTGTGGCTTGATGTCGCCTCGCATGAAACCCCTTTTTCTCGCGCTTTCGCTCCTTGTGCTGCCAGTCGCGTCCGCCGCGGTGGCCTCCCTGCCGATTCTTGACCTGCCGCCGCGTGCGGGCAATCCGCGCAACAGCGAGGGCGCGTTTGCCGATCTGCGGGACGGAAAGATCCTGTTTGTCTACAGCCATTTTCTTGGCGACTCGGGCAGCGATCACGCCAAGGCACGACTGGCGGCGCGCGTGTCGGCCGACGGTGGCGCCACCTGGTCCGATGACACGTTCATCGCCACGCCGCGCGAGGAGGAGGCAATGAACGTGATGAGCGTGTCGCTGCTGCGACTCGGCAACGGCGACCTCGGGCTCTTCTACCTGTTGCGCTTCAGCTGGCACGAGATGCGGATGTGGCTCCGCCGGTCGGCGGATGACGGCCGCACATGGGGCGAACCCGTGAACTGTCTGCCGTCCGGCGGTTACTATGTGGTGAACAACGATCGGGTTGTAAGGCTGAAGTCAGGACGGCTCGTCATCCCCGCGGCGCGGCATCCGAGCCGAGCGGATCGCAACGAGGCGTCGGCGGTGGACTGGCGCGCGGTCGCGACGTTTTTTCTCTCGGACGACGACGGACGCACCTGGCGCGAGTCGGCGGACTACTGCACGCTGCCGGTGGTGCACACGAAGAGCGGGCTGCAGGAGCCGGGCGTCGTCGAACTGCCGGACGGCCGGCTTTGGGCCTGGGCGCGGACCGATTTGGGACGGCAATACGAAATGTTTTCGGCCGATCGGGGCGAGACCTGGACGCTGCCGGCGCCGTCGCGATTCACGTCGCCGAATTCGCCGCTCTCGATGAAGCGGCTGCCCGGTTCGGAGAAATTGCTCGCGGTGTGGAATCCGGCGCCCGGCTACGAGACGCGGACACTGCGACGTCCCGGCGGCGATCGCACGCCGCTCGTGATTGCGACGGGTGCGGATTCGCACGGCAAGTGGAGCTCGGCGCAAATTATCGAGGGCCCGGCTGAGCCGACGGCCGGATATTGTTACACCGCGATCCATTTTACGGCGGACGCCGTGCTGCTTGCTTACTGCGCCGGTGGCGAAGCCGATCAGAATCGACTCGCGCGGTTGCGCATCCGAAAGGTTCCGCTCAGCGCGCTGCGGTGACGGAGTGCGGTCCCGGCCCGCGGCGCGTGCACGCCTTCCGCCAAGCCGACCTCACTTGTCCGGCTTGCCGCGGCGCAATTCCTTTTTGGGCAGGAGATGTTGCACCTGGCCGGCAATTTTTGCGGCGACGTCGATCGCCTCGGAGCGCGCGACGGGAAAGGTTTCGCTCCAGCTGACGCTGCCATCGGCCACGGCGAACAGTTGGACGGTGAGGGCGGGTTCCGCGTCATCGGCCGAGGGATTGGCGATGATGACATAGGTCGAACCGAAATGCCGGGCGCGGGTCAGGAGCGTGGTCTGGGCGGCCTCGCCTCGCACGGGAGCGGTCACCGCGACCTCGCCGCGATGATCGAGCGAGAGCCGGCCATAGAGCGTGAGGAAGACGGCGTACGCGAATTTTCCGACGGGATCGGCGGCGTTCGGCGGGGCGAACGGCACGACCATGAGCGCTTTGCCCGTGGCGACGCCGTCGCGAAAGTTTTCCCCGAACACCTGCGCGATTTCCGCGCGCAAACGGGCGAGCTCGCCGGCGTCGACGGTTGTGACTCCCTCGCGCAGAATTCCCTCGAGGCTGCGTTTCTTCTTCGGGGCATCGGGACCGCGCGCCTCCTTGGCCGGTGTTTCTGCAGCCGGCGCGGGAGTGTTCGTTCGGGACGGCCCGGAGTCTTCTCCCCGGCGACTGGTTCGAATCGAAAACAGGCTGAACACGAGCCAGATTGTGACCGTGACCCGGCCCCAGCGCGGCAGGCGGTTGAACAGCATCCACGCGGCGGAAAGCACCCACCAGAAGACTTCGGCGATGAATTTCACGCCGTGAAAAAATCCACTTTTCTCCGGAACTGCCGGAAACGGCGGCATCGGCAGATGCGTGGGCGCGAGCCGCGGAGGTTCGGGCGCGGCGTTGGTTGCTGGCGGCACAAAGGGCGCCCGCGTCACGGTGGGCGGGCGCGTCTTGAGGGTGTGTTCGCCCGCCAGCAATCGGCGAATCAGGCCGGCCAGGGCGGGCGTGGGCGCGCCCTGCGGCGCCTTGAGCCACTGTACGCTGAGAAACCGATCGGGCACGCGGGCACCGCTCTCGCTCGTGTCGTCGATGACAACCGGCAGGAGGAAAAGCACGTCGTCCGCCATGTCCATGGTGCGTTCGGTGGCGAGGCGCCATTCGCGGCGGAAGTAACCTTCCTTGCGGCGTTCGGTGGCGGCGGAAATCACCGGCATGAAGTAGTCGCAGTCGCGGATCTGACGGCGGATTTTCTGATCCCACGCGTCGCCTCCACCCAGTTCATTTTCGTCGTACCACACCACGAGGCCGGCGGCGGCGAGCACGTCGCGGAGGGCCCGCGCCGACTCCCGATCTTCGGAAGCGTAGCTGATAAAGACTGAAGGCCGGGGCAATTCGGCCTGATCTCCGGCACTCGACATGGTGGGAACGTAACGTCGTGGGCGGTGGAAGCCGGGTCAAGCGGTGACTCCGCCGTTTTCCACAGCGGGCGGAAATTCAGCCTTCACATTTCAACACGTAGACCGCGCCCCGTTCCGAGCCGATGGCGAGCAGGCGATCATCCGGCGACCAGGCAAGCTTTGTGGCGGCGGCGGGCATCTTGACCGTGGCCCGCAGGGGCGAGCGGCGTTCAGGGCTCCACAATTGCACGACGCCGTCCTGGGCCGCGGTGGCGAGAAGGCCGTGTTGGTGCTGGAAGGCCACCGCGCCCACCGGCGCCGCGTGCGGCAGCATCGCCGGTTCGCGTCCTTCGGGTCCGGCACCGGCGCAATCCCAGATGCAGGCGTCGCGTCCGCCGCTGGTCGCTAGCCATCGCGACGATTGGTCGAAGGAGAGAAACCTCACCTTCGTTTCATACCCGCTCATATGCAGCTCGATATCCTGCTCCGGGATCCAGAGGTGCACGCTCGGATCCTGGTTTCCCGATACGAGCCATTTGTTGTCCGGCGACCAGACCAGCGACTGGATGCCGTTGGCGTAGGGAAATTCCTTCTGCACGACAAAGTCATCGGCGTCCCAGAGCACGACTCCACCGAAATAGGCCACGGCCACGGAGCCGCCCGCGGGTTGCGGAGCGAGCGCCGTGATGGTCTTGGGGGCAGGCTTGAACGTGTGCGCCACCGAGCCATCGGCGCGAATCGCCGTGAGCGCGCGGCCCGCGGCGGCGAAGAGCAACGGGGGATTTTGCGTTGCCGGCTGCGCGTTCGGCACCGAACGCCAGGCGAGGTGATCGACCCACGCCGAGCCGAGCTTCGCGGTGGCCGTGTGTTGGCCCGCGGTGGCGTCCCAGAGTTTCACCGCTCCATCCTGCCCGCCGGTGGCGAGGACAAGGGCCGCCTGGGGAGCGGCGGGCTGCGCGCTCGGGGCCGGAGCCCACGCGAGGCAGTTCGTGCCATTGTCGTGACCAGGAAGGAGGTGTCGTCGCGCGCCGTCGGCAGCGGCAAAGAGCGAGACCGGCCCGGCGGAGCTGGCGGCCGCGAGCAAGGCGCCGTCGGGAGACCACGCCAGATCGATCGTGTAGTCGTCGAGGAGGGCCGCCCAATGCTTGGTCAATTGCATGCGACACTGGTAGCCGGGCCTGCGGCGACCGCCACTCCGAAAAGTTGTGACGCCGACGGTCCGAACCGTTGGCAGCTTGAGTGCGCGAAAAAGGCGGGCACGCTCCGGGCATGACCTGTCGGCTGTTCTGAACGCTTCTTGTGGTAGTGGGGTGTGCGGCGGCGGGGCGCGTCGCGGCGCAAGGACCCTATCCGGCGGGCGACCCCTTGATCGGCACTTCGCCGCTCACGGCCTGGCGTCTCACCAATAGTAACGCAACGGCGACGCAGGTGGATGTGGACGGTCAGAGTTTTGCCCGCGCCTGGAGAATCGAGACACGGGCCGACACCTCGCCGGCCTGGGCGATCGAATTCAAGGCTCCCGTCGCGCGAGCTGTGGCGCGAGGGGATGTCGTGCTGCTCCGATTTTTCGCCCGGGCGGTCGCGGTCACCGACGAGTCGGGTGCGGCCTACGCGCAGCTCGTCGTGCAGAAGGCGACGCCGAATTATGCCAAGAGTGTCCAGGGCGTCCACACTTTCACGAAGGAGTGGACGGAATTCTTCGTGCCGTTTTCGTTCGCGTCGGATTTTGCCGCGGGGGCGTGCGAGGTGGCGTTTGGTTTCGGTTTCAAACGCCAGACGGTCGAAATCGGCGGCTTCGATTTTGTGTACTATGGGAAGGACGTCGCGGTCGGTGCATTGCCGCGCACGCTGCCGAGTTATGTCGGCCGCGAGGCCGGTGCGGCGTGGCGCTCGGCGGCGCTGGCGCGGATCGAGCGGCTGCGGAAGGGAGACTTCACCGTCGCCGTGGTCGATGCCAATAACCGGCCGCTGCCGGGTGCGACGGTGCGGGTGGAACAGAAGAAATCCGCGTTTCAATTTGGTTCGGCGCTGCAAATGGCGCGCCTCGTCAACGACAGCGCCGACAACCGGATCTACCGGCAAAAAGTGCTCGCGCTGTTCAACGCGGCGAGCACGGAAAATGATCTGAAGTGGCCGGCATGGGCCGGGGAGTGGGGCAGCCGCAACGCGAAGGCCCAGACACTGGCGGGTCTGGCCTGGATGAAAGAGCACGGCCTCCACGTGCGGGGGCATGTGCTTGTGTGGCCGGGCTGGAACAACCTGCCCAAGGCCATCCAGGCGCTGCGCGGCACGCCGCAGCAGGCGGAAATCCCGGCGCGCGCCCTCGCGCATATCGCCGACGTGGTCGGGGCGACGCGCGAGCTGGTCGACGAATGGGATGTGCTGAACGAGCCGTTCGTGAACCACGCGCTCATGGATCTATTCGGCGCTTCGATTCAGGTTGATTGGTTCAAGGCGGCGCGGGCGGCGCACGAACGGGCGCTGCTTTTCCTGAATGATTACAGCAACCACGATGCCTCGCTCGATGCCGGCCACGTGGCGCACTTTGAAAAGACCGCGCGTTACCTCAAGGATCAGGGCGCGCCGATCGGCGGCCTCGGTCTGCAGGCGCACATCAGCGCCCACCCGTCGCCGCCGGTCAACTTGCTCAACGTGCTCGACCGTTACGCCGCCCTCGGGCTGCCCGTTCGGGTCACGGAATTTGACATCAACACCGACGACGAGGAACTGCAGGCGGATTACACCCGGGATTTTCTCATCGCGATGTACAGCCACGCGAGTGTCGTCGGCGTGCAGTTGTGGGGCTTTTGGGAAAGTGCCCATTGGATCCCGCGCGGGGCGATGTACCGGGCCGATTGGTCGGAAAAGCCCAATGCACGCGCCTACCGGTCACTCGTACTCGACCAGTGGCGGACGCGCGCCGGCGGGACGACCGATTCTGCGGGCAATTGGTGCGGGCGCGGCTTTTACGGGGACTACGTCGTGACGGTGGAGCACAACGGTAGATCCCATGAGCAGGTGTTTGCGTTGCGGCCCGGAGCGCCGGTGGTGACGGTGCGGGCCCCCTGACGTCGACCCGCAGGGGAAATTTCCGGCGAGGACGGCATCGCCCGGGCGCCTGCCGGACGGATTAAACCTCACCTAATGCGACAGGTGTGGTTTTTTCTGGCGACAAACATCGTGCAACCCCTTTCGCTCGCGGACGTCTCGTCCTTTTCAGCTTCTTCCCCCGATGTCACAAAACCACCTCAATCGTCGCGATTTCATCCAATTCTCAGCCACGGCCGCTGCCATGCTGGGATTTGCCGGCTGTGTCAGCCTCAGTAAGAATCCCCGCAAGCCGCGTCCGATTGCGGCCGGCGCCAAAATCCGCGTCGCCCAGATCGGCTGTGGCGGCAAGGGCTTCAGCGATATCATGGCCCACAAGGACGAAGAAGTCGTCGCGTTGTGCGATATCGATTGGACGGGGCCGGTCCAGCCGCGGAACGCCAAGGCCCCCAAGGAACCCTCGCTGTCCAACGTCAAGAAGCTCATGGCCGAGTTCCCGAATGCCAAGCGCTACACGGATTTTCGGAAGATGCTCCTCGAGATGGACGACCAGATCGACGCGGTCGGCGTCGCGACGCCGGACCACATGCACTTCCTGTGCGCCTACATGGCGATCATGATGGGCAAGCACGTCTACGTGCAGAAACCCCTCACCCCGACCGTCGGCGAGGCGCGTGAACTGCTCCGTCTCTCCCGGCTCAACGGCGTCTGCACCCAGATGGGCAACCAGGGTCATGCCGGCGAAGGCATTCGTCTCGTCAAGGAGTGGATCAACGCCGGTGTCCTGGGCGACGTGCGTGAGGCCAAGATCTGGACCAACCGCCCGATCTGGCCGCAGGGCTTTCAGGACGCCCCGGGCGCGGATCCGCTTCCCGAAGGTCTCGCGTGGGATCAGTTCCTCGGCCGGGCACCGCAGCGTCCGTTCAGCACCGCGATTCACCCCTTTAAGTGGCGCGGCTTCCAGGACTACGGCTGCGGCGCGCTCGGCGACATGGCGTGCCATCTGATGGATGCGGCGTTCTGGGGCCTCCAACTTGGCGCGCCGTCGACGGTCGAGCTCAAGGAAATCGACAGCCCGAGCAAGGTGGCCTTCCCGAAGTCGGCGGTGGTCGAATACAATTTCCCCGCGCGCGGCAAGATGCCCCCGGTCAAACTCACCTGGTATGAAGGTGGCGTGCGGCCCGACAAGCCGAAGGACATGGAGGAATCGCGGCAGCTCGCCAAGGGCGGCCAGCTCATCATCGGGTCGAAGGCGACCGTCTATGATGGCAACGATTACTGCAACAGCCCGCGCATCATTCCGGAGACGAAGCACCAGGCGCTGACGCCGACGCTCCCCGAAAAGACCATCCCGCGCGTTCCGAATGGCAATCCGCACAAGGAATGGACCGCCGCCATCCGCGCGAACAACCCGAGCCTCGCCGGCTCCAACTTCGAGTATTCCTGCCCGTTCACCGAGATGGTTTCGCTCGGCACGACGGCGATTCTCGTCGGCAAGAAGAAGTTCACCTGGGACCCGGTCAACATGAAGACCAATCTGCCGGAAGCCGACAAGCTGCTCTATCCGACGTATCGCGCCGGCTGGAACCCGAGCGAGATCGCCTGAGGCATCGTTGCATTCTCCAACGCCGCGGCCCCAACGCCGCGGCGTTTTTTATTGCAGGTCCTCTGACTCCAGGACGTGCCGGCCGCGGGTGGCGTTGATCGCGGCGTTGAGCAGGGCGGTCGCCACGTTTTCGGCCGGAACAACCCGGTAGCGGCGTGGAATCATCCACGCGAGTGCGCTCATGACTCCGGTCGAGATCGCTTCCATCGGACGGCTTTCGGAGCGGTCGCCGCCGAGGATCGACGGCCTGACGATCGTGCACGAGGCGAACCCCGTGTCCGCCACCGCTTTTTCAGTTTCTCCCTTGGTCCGGAGATAAAACGTTCGGGCGTGGGCATCGGCGCCAAGCGACGATGTCAGTGCAAACGCCGGCGTGCCGTGGCGATGGGCGACTCGGGCGACAGTGAGCGGGTACGTGAAGTCCACTTCGCGAAACGCCGCCTGTGATCCGGCCCGACGAATTGTCGTGCCGAGCGTGCAAATCGCGCCGTCTGCGCGCCACCACGGTGCCTCTTCCGGCAGAGCCTTGAAATCAATGAGCGGATTTTCCAGTTTCGCCTGCGGGGGCAATGGTCGCCGGGTGGGGGCGACCACCCGTCCTACGCGCGTATCGGCCAGGGCCTGACGCAGCACGGCCTGACCAACCAGCCCCGTCGCGCCGAACAGCAGAAGGGTTTTCATTGAAGGGACGTTGAAGTGGATGCCGAACGGCGGCGGGGCCCGATGCGGGCAATTTCATTCGTCGTCCGTGTCCCGCGCCACCGCCCACTCTGGATAGGGTGCGCGGCTACCCTTCATCGCCCGCCAGAGGACGCGGTTGAGCTGATCCTCGGGTGCGCGGTCGGGCGCGCGAAAATCCATCCGCCCCGAGGCCAGCGCATCCCGGCGCAGAACCGGATCGGTCATCGCGGAGGGATCCGGATTCAGCTGATCGAGGGGCACCCCGGCTGGAACGGCATTGAACGGCGTGAAATCCGGCGTCTCGGTGAAGCAATCGAACATCGGTGTCGCGCTCGCGTCGAATTGGTTCATCACCGGCAGGCCGAGGATCTGTTCAATCGTGCGGATGATGCTCGTCGTGTTGTATTGCGTGCTGACGACGGCGTTCCGCTTGGCGAACGGGCTGATCGCATACGCTGTGGTGCGATAGCCGCTGACGTGATCCCAGCCCGCCTGCGGATCGTCCTCGATGCCGAAGATCGCCATTTCCTTCCAGAAGCGCGACCGGCTCAGCGCCTCGACGATGCGGCCAAAGGCGAGGTCGTTGTCGGCGACACAGGCCTCCGGCGTCGGCATGCCCTTCTTCGTCCCGTTGGTGTGGTCGTTCGGCAGGCAGATGATCGTGAGCGCGGGAAACTCGCCGCGCGCTTCGAATTCCTTCAATTCGCGGAGGATGACGTCGGCGCGATATTGGTCGGGCACGGCCATCTCCCAGCCGACATAGTCCGGCGGCGAGAACGGGCGGATCGTCTCAACCATCGGATAGCTCTTGAACACCGCGTCGCTGCCCAGCCCGCGCCAGGTGCGGTAGCACGCGGTGAAATCGGGTGTGCCCTTGCGTCCGTCGCGCCACGTGACGGCGGGTGCCATGAACTCGCCGTAATTCCGGATGCTCACCTTGTGCTTGATCGCATTGTCCCAGAGAAAGCCGCTGGGCGCGTAGGCGAGGGCATCGTCCTCGTCCACACCCATGCCGTCGGGATAGCTGCGCGGGAAGTTGGCGAAGCTCTTCTCCATGTAGTCGGTCGCGAACGCGGTCGTGCTCCACTGATGGCCGTCGGCGCTGAGGATCCCGGCGCAGTAGGTGTTGTCGAGCAGCACGAAATCGCGGACGAGCTTGTGCTGGTTTGGGGTGAATTTTTCCCCGAAAACGCAGAGCGAGGGATCGCCGTTGCCCGGCTTGAGATCGCCGAAGACCTGATCGTAGGTGCGGTTCTCCTTGATCACGTAGACGACGTGCTTGATCCGGCTGGGTTCGCCGGAGCGCTCGGGGATGACGCGGGCCGGCTGGCCCGGACGCGCGGGCAATCGCGCCTGGATGACGGCGTAACGGCGCAGATTGCGCCAAACGGTTTCGGAGAGCTTGGGCAGGTCGCGCGCCGCCGGCACCGGCACGAGGGAGAGCGAACCAGCGTACTGCTTGGAATTGAAACCCATCGCCCTGGTCTCGGACTGGCGTTGCTTCGCCTCGGGCAGGCCCTTGAGGTTCGCCGCGACAATCGTGGCGCGCTTCGCATCGAGGACCAGGGCGCCGGGAAACCAGCCGACCGGGATCAGGCCCTCGAGCCTCGACTCGCGATCAGCGGGATCGAATTTCATGACGGCAATCGCGTTCTGCGTGCCGTTCGCCACGTAAAGCCGGCGGCCGGAAGGCTCGAACGCGAGTGCGTTGGGGGACGCGCCGAACAGATCGCTCGGCTTGGGTTTCACCCAAATGGTTTCGACGACAGTGTCGCTCCGCGTGTCGATGACGCTCAAGTTGTCCGCGGCGGCGTTGGCGCAGACGACGTGGCGGCCGTTGGGCGAAACGGCGAGGGTGCTCGCGTGCCGGCCGGTGACGATTTCGGTGGCGCGCGCGGAGTTTCCCGCGGAGAGGGGCACGACGCTCACGGAACCTTCACTCGCGATGTGCTTTTCCGCGTCGACGCGCACGACAGTGCCGCGACCCGCGGGGCCGGTGAGATCGCCGGCGCCGGGCCGGCGGCCGCCCCAATTGCTCACGTAGGCTTTGCCGCCGACGAGTACGACGTCGTAGGGCGCGACGCCGACGGGAAACGTGCGGAGAACCTTGCCGTCGGTGGCGTCGAGTTCGAAGAGTTGGTTGGAGAGATTCCCGCAGACGTAGAGCCGCGCCCCGTCCGCCGAAACCGCGAGGCCGCTCGGTATCTCCTCCTTGCGCCGCGGGGCGTTGGCGAGCGGCAGCGCGAAGCGCTGCGACGGCGTCACGTTGCCGTCGGGCGAGACGGCGAAAACCTTGATGCTGCCATTGACGTTGCTGAGGAAAATCCGGCGTCCGTCCGGCGCGAATACGAGGCCCGTGTAACTGACCTGGCCCTTCTTGTCGGGCTCGAGCAGGTTGGGGGAGGCGGCGCCCGGCTGGGACTCCCCGGGCGGTTCCCCCGGGAGGCTGACGCGTTGGCGGATTGCGCCGGTGGCGCGGTCGAGGACGATAATTTCGCTCGTCTTGCCCGAGGTGACAAGGAGGCGGCCGTCAGGGGAAAGCGCGAGTGCCTGCGGACGGAGGCCGGGAAGCTCGACGGTCCGCCCGAACGGGGTGAGCACCTGGTTGACGGGCGTGACGGTGCGGTTCGCGCCGTCGCGCCCAACGCGTTCGGAAGTCGCGGAAAAGTCCGGACGTACGTCAGGCCCGGCGCATCCGGCGAGCAAAAAGCCGAGGGTGAGCAGCCCCGGAAGCCGGATCTGCCGCTTTACGCCAGACACGCGGTGAAGGCCGCCGTGAGCGCGGCGCGCTCCAGGTTCTTGCCGATGAAGACGAGGGTGTTGGTGCGCGGTTCGCCCGCCTTCCACTCGCGGTCGAACTTGGCGTCGAAGAGCATGTGCACGCCCTGGAAGACGAGGCGTTTGTTCGAGCCCTTCACGGCCAGGACCCCCTTCATGCGGTAAATGTCGCCGCCCTTCACGCGGAGCAATTCGCCGATCCAGTCGTTGAGTTTCTTGCCGTCGAGGTCGCCCGGGGTGCTGATGCCGACCGACGTCACCGCCTCGTTGTGTTCGTGCGCGGCGTGAAAATCCTGCTGCCAGCAGGGTCGGGCGGTCTCGCCCATGATGCGGATGTGCAGCGGATCGTGGCCGCAGGATTCGAAGACCAGATAGAATCCGGGCTGATCGATCTTGAGCGCGTAACGGCCGTTGCCGTCGGCGAGGAGCAGGCGGTGCAGGGTCGCGCCGGGGGCGACGGTGTCGCCTTCCTTGGTGCGTGATTCCCAGTCGGCGAAGACATGCACGGCGGCCGCGACGGCGGCACCGAGGGCGGCCTTGGCGTCGTCCGAATCAAAGTTTCCGTTCGGCGTGAGCTTCACCGGCATGACCACCACATCGAGTTCGTTCGGATTGCCGTGGTGGTGATGATGATGTTCTCCCTCGCCGTGGGCGTGGTCGTGGCCCTCGTGGGCGTGATCGTGACCGTGGTCATGATCGCAGTGACCGATCTCAAGGGTGTGGGTGCCGGCGGGCAGGGCGTAGGCGCCGGCCCATTCAAAGGGATATTCCGGCTCCAGGAATTTGGGATCCAGCTCCGACGCGCGGCTGAGATTAAACCCGCCGACGTCGAGCACGTGGTCGAGGTTCACGTCGCAGTTCTTGGTGCGGTGGATCTTTGCCACGCCGTTGATCCGTTTGATCCGGGCCTCGAGCGCATCGAGTTCGGCGGCGGAGACGAGGTCGGTCTTGTTGAGCAGGATCACGTCGGCAAAGCCGATTTGCTTCACGGATTCGTCATCACCGTCGAGATGCTGGCTGACGTGCCGGGCATCAACGACGGTCACGATCGCATCGAGCCGGAAGCTCTGCTTGATTTCGTCGTCGGTGAAAAACGTCTGGGCGACCGGTGCGGGGTTGGCGAGACCGGTCGTTTCGATGAGGATGCCGTCGAGCTTGTCCTTGCGCTTCAGCAGCCGGCCCAGGATGCGGATCAGGTCACCCCGCACGCTGCAGCAGATGCAGCCGTTGTTCATCTCGAACAACTCCTCGTCGCTCTGGATCACCAGCTGGTGGTCGACGCCGACCTCGCCGAATTCGTTCTCGATCACGGCGAGCTTCTTGCCGTGGTGCTCGGTGAGGATGCGGTTGAGGAGCGTGGTTTTGCCGGCGCCGAGGAAGCCGGTGAGGACGGTGACGGGAATCATCGAGGAAAATTAGGATTGGGGGGATTTACGAATGACGATGGAGGCAAGGGTGCGGCGCTGCGCCCGAATGGCAAATCCCCGTTCAATCCTTGTCGTTGCCCTTGGGAAAGTTGAAGGCGACGTTTTCGAACTTCGTACCGCGAATCTCGAGCGCGGCGAGCGTCGCGTCGAAGGAGCCCTCGCTCTTCAACCAGTCCGCCTCGGCCTCGAATTGCGAGGTGTCGCCGACGGTTTCGCCGGTGGCGGAATTGGCGATGGCGCGAAAGGTCAGGGTGCGTTTTGCCGCGCCCCCGCCAACGGCGACCGTGAAGGACGGGGCCTTTACCCGGATGAAGTTTTCCATCTCACCGTCGAGGACGTAGGCCGTGAGGCGGCCGGCGGCCGGATCGCGCACGAGCTCGAGGTGGTAGACTTCGGCCCCCAGCACGACGGGCGTGCCACCGTGCGGCGCCTTGTGCTCGTGCTTCGCGGCAGCGTGGTTGTGACCGGCGTGGTCGTCCGTGGATTTGGCGCAGCCGAATGCGGCCAGGATGGCGGCGGCGAGCGTTAGCAGGGTGACGGGGCGAAGGAACATCGTGGGAAAGATGATGGGAGTTTGCGTGCTGGCGACAAGACAGCGACGCAGATCATTTCTTCTTCTCCTCGTGCTTGTGCTCGCCTCCGGCGTCGTCGCACACGCAGGCGTATTCCGCGCGCTTACACTCGCCGCAGGTTTCGTCGTGGAAGAGCACGCGGTAGTTTTTCGGCCGGGCGCCGGCCGTTTCGCGGATCTGCACCACGACCGTATAGCCGTCGCCGGGGGGAAGCGCGGTCTTCGAGACAAAGCGGGTGTCGGACGGGTCGAACGCGAGCGTGACCTTGCCGCCCTTGGCCTCGGCGATCGCGGAGACAACTTGAGTGGCGGAAGGGAGCGGCTTGAGGCCCTTGTCATAGAACGTGACGGTGACCTTGCGGTCCTTTTCGACAAAGAACTCGGCGTGCGGGGCTTCTGTGGTGAGGATCTTGCCGCCTTTCGGGCCTGCAACAGGCTTGGCGGCAAGTCCGGCGGTCGAGGCGACCAGGGTAAACGCGACAAGCGCGAGGCGACGGAGGGATTTCATGGCGGGATTATTTTCAGGTTGCAGGTTTGGTCTCGCGCTCCACCCACGCATAGAGCGAGGGCAGCAGCACGAGGGTGAGAAACGTGGAGGTGACGATTCCGCCGATGACGACGGTCGCAAGCGGGCACTGCACTTCAGCCCCGGCGCCGCTCGCGACCGCCATCGGGACGAAGCCGAGTGAGGCTACCAGCGCGGTCATCAGTACGGGGCGCAGGCGGGTAAGGGCGCCTTCGCGCACGGCGGTCGCCACATCGCGGCCCTTTTCACGGAGCAGGTTGAAATGGCTGATCATCATCAGGCCGTTCAGCACGGCGACGCCGCTCAGTGCGATGAAGCCCACTCCTGCGCTGATGGTGAACGGCATTTCGCGCAGCCAGATCGCAAAGATGCCGCCGGTGATGGCGAGAGGGATGCCAGTGTAGACCAGCAGCACCTGCCGCACGCTGCCGAGGGCGGCAAAGATCAGCACGAAGATGAGCACGAGCGCCAGCGGCACGACGATCATGAGCCGCTGTTTCGCCTCGACGAGGTTTTTGAACTGTCCGCCGAACTCGAACCAGTAGCCTTCGGGCAGCTTCAACCGGGCGCGCAACTGCGCCTGGGCTTCCGCGACGAAACCGGCCGTGTCACGCCCGCGTACATTGATGAGAACGGCGACGCGGCGTTGGGCATTCTCCCGGGTGATGGTGCCGATCTGGGTCGTGCTGCTGACGGTGGCGACGCGAGCCAGCGTCAGCATACCGCCGCTGTCGGTGCCGACGGGCAGGCGGCCGATGGCCGCCACATCGCCGCGGAGCTCCTCTGCCATCCGCACGACAATCGGGAATCGCCGGCTGCCGTCCTGCAAGAAGCCGACAGGTGCTCCGGCCAGCGCGATCTCAACCACCTGGTTGACGTCGTCCGCGTGAAGGTTGAAGCGGCGCAATGCGTCGCGGTCGGGACGGATTTCCAACTGCGGCGTGCGCCCGATTTTGTCGAATTCCACGTCGCCCGCGCCCGGGATCTTTTCAATCAACGAGCGGGCTTCGTTGGCGAGGCGTTCCAGCGTTTCGTAGTCCTCGCCGAAAATCTTCAGCGACAGTTCCGCACGGGCGCCGGCCATGATTTCATCGAAGCGCATCGCGATGGGCTGGTTGATGAGCGCAGCCTGGCCGGGGACCTTGCGCGCCAGCGTTTCCCGCATCGCCTCCATCAGTCGTTCCTTGGAGATGGGCTGGCCGTCCACTTTGCGCCAGGTTTCGCGCGGCTTGAGCATGACGTAGGTGTCGGCGTCGCCGGGGTCCATCGGATCGGTGGCGATTTCCGCTGCGCCCATGCGGGAGAAAATGAGGCGAATCTCGGGGAACGCGGCGAGCAGCGCCTTTTCGGATCGCTGCTGGATTTCCAGCCCCGCCTGCAATCCCAGGCTCTGCGATTTGACGAGCTGCAGGATCGCGTCGCCCTCGTCGAGCTTCGGGATGAATTCGGCGCCGAGGCGCGAGAAAATCCAGAGCGAGGCGGCGAACGCCAGGATCATCGGCAGCGCCACGAGCCGGCGGCGGCGCAGCCCGAAGTCAAGTACGGGGGCGTAAAGGCGCCGAGCCAGACGCATGAGTCCGTTGTCTTCCTCCCGGAGTTTGCCGCCGAGGAGATACGAGCACAGCACTGGCATGAGCGTGGCGGCCAGCGCCAGTGCGCCGCCGAGTGCGAGGATCACGACGATCGCCATCGGCTTGAACATTTTCCCTTCGATGCCCTGCAGTGCGAGGATGGGGACATAGACCATCGTGATGATCAGCACGCCGAAGAACATCGGGCTGGCCACCTCCTTGGCGCTGACGAGGACTTCGTGCGCCCGCTCCGCCGGCGTGAGCCGGCGCCCGAGCCTGTGCTGCCGCTCGCCGAGGTGGCGCAGGATGTTTTCCACCATCACCACCGCGCCATCGATGATGAGGCCGAAGTCAATCGCGCCAAGGCTCATCAAATTTCCGGGGATTTGCATCCCCACCATGCCGATCATCGCGAAGAGCATCGAGAGCGGAATCGCCAGCGCCACGATGAGCGCGCCGCGAATGTTGCCCAAGAGCAGGAACAGCACGATCACCACGAGCAAGGCGCCCTCGAACAGGTTTTTTTCCACCGTGCGGATGGTCCGGTCCACCAGTTCGCTGCGGTCGTAGACGGTATGAACCGCCACGCCGGCCGGGAGTTTCTCCTGGATTTCCTTCAGCCGCGCCGCGACGGCGCGGGAGACGAGCCGGGAGTTTCCGCCCGCCGACATGATGGCCGCGCCGAGCAACACCTCCTCGCCTCCCTCGGTGCTCGTGCCGGTGCGGTAGCCCGAGCCGATCGCGACTTCCGCCACGTCGCCAACGAGAATCGGTTTCACGCCACCGCCAAATTTCAGCGGCAGCTGCATGATTTCCCCGGTGGTGGCCACGCGGCCGTTGGCTCGGATCGTCACTTGCTCACCGCCGATCTCCACCAGCCCACCGCCGGCGTTGTGCGTGTTCTCTGAAATTTTCGCCGCGAATTCCGGGAGTGAAAGCCCCACGCTGCGCAGTCGTGCCGGGTCGGGTTGGATGACGAACATTTTGTCGTATCCGCCGCTGACGTTGACCTCGGCCACGCCGCGCGTTTGCCGCAGCTGGGGCTTGATTTGGTAGTTATGAATGAGCTTGAGCTGCATCAGCTGCTCGCGGCGCGTGGCGGGCTTGTTCTTCGCATCGGCGCGGTAGTCCACCACGTAGTAAAATATCTCGCCGAGTCCCGTGGCGACGGGTGCGAGCTTGGGCGTGAGGCCCGGCGGCAATTCGTCCGCGGCCTGTTGGAGCCGTTCGGTGACGAGCTGGCGCGCGCGGTAGATGTCCGTGCCGTCCTCAAAGATCATCGTCACCTGCGACAAGCCGGACTTCGAGAGCGAACGGAATTCCACCATGTCGGGAATGCCGCTCAGCACGTTTTCGATGGGAAAGGTGACCTGTTTTTCGATCTCCTCCGGGGCGAGCGCGGAGACGGCGGTGTTGATTTGGACCTGCGGATTGGTGATGTCCGGCACGGCGTCGAGTGGCAGCCGCAGCGCGGCCCAGATCCCGGCGGCGACAAGCGCGACGGTGGCCAGCAGCACGAACACGCGCTGGCGGATGGAAAATTCCAGGATGCGATCGAGCATGAGCGAAAGGTGAGTTTGGGCGTTGAGCGTCGATGCGCCGGCTTCAGTGGCAGTGTCCGCCCCCGAGCGTAAGGTGGAGTTCCATGAGCCAGAGTTGTTCGACGGGGTGGGTGACGACCTCGTCTCCCGCATAGAGGCCGTCGGCGATGGCGATGTGGGTCGCGGACTCGGCCCCGGGCACGACTGCGGTGCGCAGGTAGGCGCCGCCGTTGACGACATAGACGAACGTGCCGCTCGCACTGCGCAGGAGCGCTGAGCGCGGAATGGTCGCCCCCGGCGGGGCCGCGGTGAGGGTGAGTGAGAGGGCGAGAAAATCGCCGGGTTTCGCGTCTGGGCGATCGTCGAGTGCAAATACGAGATCAACGGGGCTGTCGGGCGCGGGCCCGTGCGGTTGGTGGGACATGAGGCGCGCGCCGGCCAGCGGTTGCGCCGCCAGCCCCGCGGTTTCGGCGGCGGTGAGCGTGACGTTGACGAGCGTGGGCGGTCCGGCCTTCAAAACCGGTGCATTCACCCGCAGGGTGCCCACGACGACCCGGTCGTCGCTGGGAGCCGTCTTTAGGCCGATGGCGGTCCGAATTTCGGGTGGAAGCGTCAGTCCGGTACCCGCTTTGAAGGCGACCTCGGAGGCCGTGGCATTCCCGAAGGGCTCTGGAAGCGGATCGCTTTTTTTTCCGCAAGCGCCCGTGAAAAGCGAGACAACGAGGGCCAGGATGAGGTGGCGCGGGTTCACGGGGAAAATTCGACGACCTTGACCTCGAGACCGGTGAGTTCCTGGAGCCGGAGGCCGGCCTCAAGGGCGTCGCGCCGGGTGTCGTGGAGCGCGTGGACGGCGTCGAGGTAGGCGTTTTGCAATTCGACGTAGGTGGCGAGGGGCACGGCGCCGAGACGGTAGTGGCGATCGGCGAGCGCGGCGGCGTCGCGAAATTTCTCGGCGGAGTCCGGCGCCCACTTCGTGGTTTCGTTGACGCGCGTCTCAAACGCGAGCCAGGCGGAGACGACCTCGCGCTCAAGTTTGCGCTGGGCGGCGACGAGAGTCGCCTCGGCTTGTCGGCGGCGGGCTTCGGCGGCGGCCACATTTGCACCGGAGCGAGGCGAGACCGGCAACGGCACCGTGAGTCCGAGACCGAAGGTGCGCTCGCGGTCACCGGCCCTTTCCTGGGAGAGAAACGGGCTGACGGTGATGCTCGGATGACGTTCGTGACGCGCGAGCGAGACGGTGAGCCCCTGTTGCTCCAGTTCGAGTTTGGCGGCGCGGAAGTCGAAGTTGTTTTCGCGAGCGGCGGTGAGCGCGACGTCGACAGACGGTCCAGGGCGGAATACGAGCCGGCCGGCGGTCGTGCGGAGCGGGGTCGCGTATGGGACGCCGCGGAGCTGGTTCAGTTCAACGAGCCCGGCCTGGGCTGCGAGCGCGGCGTCGGCGGCCCGACGCTGGAGGGTGAGTTCCTGCGCCTCGATCACGCGGGTCTCAAGCAGCGGCGTGAGGCCGGCGGGGTCGCGGGCAAGGAAAACCTCGCGGAGTTCGCGGTAACGTCCGGCGACCTCGGCGGCGACCGCGGCCTTTTCCTGTGCGACGGAGAGACCGTAGGCGAGCAGGCGGGCGCGGGCGACCAGCGCGGCACGGAAACGCGCGAGGCCGAGTTCTGCGAGTTCGACCTGGCCGTTGGCGAGACTTTTGCGCAGCGCGAGACGGCCAGGCCACTCGAAGGTTTGGGCGAGGGAGATGGACCACGTGGCGCCTTCGCCAATCAATGCGCCGGCCGGATCGTGCACGAGTTTGCGCCCGGCGGAGAGGGAGAGTTCGGGATCGGCGAGTGCGGTGGAACCACGCCGCGTGGCTCGGGCAGAGGCGATCTCCGCCTCGTAGAAAGCGAGTTCGGGGTGATGACCGACGATTTCGGTGACGAGGTCGTCGAGGTTGACGACGGGCGCGGCGGCGCGGCCGGGCGTTGCGACGATGAAACCGAAAGCCAGAGGGACGATGAAACGGAGAAATGGGAAGTGTGGGTGCATGGGACGTGGGCACAGACAGGGAGCGATGGTGGGACGCGCCGGCGGAACGGACCGGCGACCGACGCGCGTGGCGTCGGGCTGTGCTGGAGCAACGGCGGACTCGCGCAGGAGTCCGGGGCGTTTACGAAACGGATGAAGGCGCGCGCGGTGGCGGTGCGGCGCGCATGAGGAAGCGCCACGTACGGGCGACTTCGGGTGGGGCAGCGACCAACTCCGATACGCCGGTGACCGAAGGAGTCAGAACAAGCGGTCGGAGTTGAACAGAAAAACAGGGCAGACCGGCCGAAAATTCGGGCGGGGGTACCGTGGCGGTGTTGAAGGAGGGTTTGAACGCCGAGCCTTCGACGACGTCGCAGCTGTCGCGTGTGGCCTCCTCGTGTGTACCCACTTGGTGTTCATCGGCGCACGGGAAGAAGGGATCAAAACCCGCCGCCTCCAGGGCGCAATGCAGCGTCGCCGGCAGCCAGAGGGCGAGCACGACCAGGGCGACGAGTGAGCGAAGGCGTGGCACGTGGCGAATGAGTGCGGGGAAGGGGCGGAAGTCAACGCGGCTGCGTGCGCGGTGACTGCGGTGCTCTCAGTTGGCTATGGGACCCGCGCTGGCGGCACGCCTTGATCGTGGACGAGTCGCGCCATCGTTGGGGCATCGCTCACACCCGCGGCGTTTAGCCCTGCCGCCACACCCGCCCGATCCGCAGCGGATCGGTTTTGGCTGACCTTCCACTTGCCGACCAGACGGATGAGGGGAATTTCGATCCCGACGATCGCGGCGAGCTGTTTTTCGATGTAGTCAACGGGAGCGTCGGAGACGTGCCAGGGTTTTTCCTGAGCGGCTTCGTGGCGGCGGAGGAGCGCCTCCACCTGGTGGCGAACCCATTCTCCCTCATCGTGCACTCGGAGCGGACCATGCGCGTGGACGACGCAATAATTCCAGGTTGGCACGACCTTCCCGCTGGCGGGCTTGGTCTCCGTGTACCACGTCGGGGTGATGTAGGCCTGCGGGCCTTGAAAGATGACGAGGACGTCGACGTCGGAGCGGAAGTCGCGCCACACCGGATTGGCGCGGGCGACGTGGGCGCGCAACGTGCCGTGAGGGGCTCCGGGTTTCGGTTCCGGATCGAGTTCGAACGGGAGGTGGTTCGCGTCGAGACCCGTCGGGGTGAGGGTCACAAGCGTGCCCAACGGATGGGCCGCGACCAGGTCATGCAAAATTTCGCGGCGGGTTTCGGCAAAATGAACGGGAGTGTACATCGCAGGGGTGGGCTATTTGAGGGCGAGCACGACCGCCCCGGCGGCAATCAAGGAGCCGCCCAGGATGCTCTTCGCGGTGAGCGCTTCGCCGAGAAACACGGCGGCGAACGCCAACACAAACACGACACTGAGCTTGTCAACCGGAGCGACTTTGGACGCGTCACCGAGTTGGAGGGCGCGATAGTAACACAACCACGAGAGTCCGGTGGCGAGGCCGGAGAGCACGAGAAAGACGAGGGTGCGCCGCGAGAGCGTGAAGACGCCGCCGAGCGGGCCGGTGAGCGGCACGACGGCCCAGGCGAAGATGAGAACGACAGAGGTGCGGACGGCGGTGGCGAGGTTGGAGTCAACGCCGGTTACGCCGATTTTGGCGAGGATGGCGGTGGCGCCCGCGAAGACCGCGGAGAGCAGGGACCAGGTGAGCCAGTTCATGCCGCGCAGCGTGGAGCGCGGCAGGACCCCGGGCAATGGCTCGTTGCGAAGCAATTCAGAGCTTCGTACTACGGAGCCGGAGGGCGTTCGTGACGACGCTGATGGAGCTGAGGCTCATCGCGGCGCCGGCCAGCATCGGGTTGAGCAGCCAGCCGGTGAGTGGATACAGCAGCCCGGCGGCGATCGGCAGTCCAAGGGAATTGTAGGCGAAGGCGAAAAAGAGATTTTGTTTGATGTTCGCGAGTGTGGCGCGGCTGAGATGCACGGCGCGCACGAGCGCGGTGAGATCTCCCTTCACCAGGACGAGTCCGGCGCTGTGCATCGCGACGTCGGTGCCGGTGCCCATTGCAATCCCGACATCCGCCGCAGCGAGTGCCGGTGCGTCATTCAGGCCGTCGCCGGCGAAGGCCACGCCGCCGTCCCGCGCCCGGTATTCGCGGACAAGCTCCTGTTTGCGAGCGGGCGTGACGGCGGCGTGGTGGCCGTCGAGGCCGAGTTCGGTGGCAACCGCCTGGGCGGTTTGTTCGCGGTCACCGGTGACCATGATCACGCGCAGGCCGAGGCGCTGCAGTTCGCGGATGGCCGCGGGGGTCGTGGGCTTGATCGTGTCAGCCAGTGCCAGCGTGCCGGTGGCTCGTCCGTCGACCGTGATCGCCACGAGCGTGGCCGTGGCGATGGCACCGATCTCCTGCGGGTCGCGGCCGATCACGACGCTCCTCCCGTCTACCCGCGCGCGAACTCCCAGGCCCGGTTCGGCGGCAAATTCGGTGGCGGCGGGCACGACCAACCCGCGCTCCCGGGCGGCGGTAACGATGGCGCGGGCGAGGGGATGTTCGCTGGATGATTCGGCGGCGGCGGCGAGGGCCAGCACGTGCGGCTCGGAAAATCCTTCCGCCGTTGTGACGGCGACGACGCGCGGTTGGCCGGCGGTCAGGGTGCCCGTTTTGTCGATCAGCAGCGTGTGCGCGCCTGCCAGTCGCTCGAGCGCGGCCGCGTCCTTCACGAGGACCCCGGCCTGGGCGCCGCGGCCGATGGCCGTGACGATGGCGACCGGTGTCGCAAGCCCGAGCGCACAGGGACACGCGATGATCAGCACCGCGACGGCGTTGATCAGTCCGTAGATCCAGCCGGGAGCCGGCCCAAACAGTGTCCAGGCGGCAAAGGTCAGCGCGGCGATTCCGAGCACGATGGGGACAAAGACCGCGGACACGCGATCGGCCAGCCGTGCGATCGGGGCCTCGCTTTCCTGCGCCTGTTCGACGAGGCGGACGATTTGCGCGAGCAGCGTGTCGCGGCCGATCCGGTCGGCACGCAACGTGAAGGTGCCGTTCGTATTGAGAGTGCCGGCACTGACGGGGCTGCCAGCCGTTTTTTCCACGAGGTCCGCTTCACCCGTGAGCATCGATTCGTTGACGCTGGACGCGCCGTCGAGCACCGCGCCGTCCACTGGGATGCTCTCGCCCGGCCGCACGCGCAGGACGTCGCCGAGCTTCACTGCCTCGACGGAGACGTCCGCCTCCTGGCCGTTTGAGCCGATGCGATGGGCGATCGCGGGCGCGAGGTTGACCAGCGCGCGGATCGCGAGGTCGGTGCGGGCATGGGCGCGTTGCTCGAGGATTTGCCCGAGCAGCACGATCGTGGTGATGGCCGCCACCGCCTCAAAATAGAGCGGGACACCATGGGGACCGCGAAACACGTCCGGAAACGACTGCGAGAGCAGCAGCGCGACCGTGCTGTAGAAATAGGCGGCGCCGGTGCCGGTGACCGTGAGCGTGAACATGTTGGTGTCTCGGTCGCGAATCGAGATCCACCACCGGCGCAGGAACGGCGCGCCGCTCCAGAAGAACACGGGGGTGGTCAGAACGAATTGGCTCCAAGCGAGGAGCCGGGGGGCGAAGCGGTGAAAAAAAACGGGTGCGATCATCTCTCCCATCGCGAGGACGAGCACCGGCAGGGAGAGCGCGAGTGCGACCCAAAACCGCGGGCGCAGGTAGCGCTCGTCGGGCAAGCCCATGTAGACGGGCGTCTCAGGCGCCGCTGGAGTCTCATGAAGAGAGGCGGGCGGCGTCGGAGGGGTGTTCATGCATTGGGAGACGGACCGGATTGACCGATCTTACAGGTTCAGGTTGCCGCGTCGCTGCGCATTCGTTGCGAAACGCAGGTCATCCGCAACCTCCCTCCCGCTGGAATCACCGTGACCGGAAAATCTCGCTGGCGAGCGCTTCGACGACGAGGGTACGCAGGCCATATCCGTCTTTTTTGACGGCCTGCAGGATGTCCTCGATCACGAAGTCGTCGATGGATTCCATGTGCCGGCCCGTGGCGAAACTGAGGACCTGTTTGATCAGGTGCCGGGCGAAAACATCCTGCCGGCTGGCGGCGAGGATGCCCTTGAAATCGTTAAAGCCGGCGTAAGTTTCCCCGGAGCCGAACTCGCCACTGGAATCAACCTTCGGTGCCGGTGCATTGCCCTTGGGTTTGGGGTAGGTCTCGCGCCAACGGCCGATGGGATCGAAGGTCTCGAGGCCGAAACCGAGCGGATCAATTTTGCGATGGCATTCCGCGCACGATGGGTCGGCGCGGTGTTTCGCGAGCCGTTCGCGGATGGTGGTGGCTCCGCTCACGTCGGCCTCGATCGCGGGGACCACGTCCGGAGGAGGAGGAGGCTTGATGCCGAGAATATTTTGCATGACCCAGACCCCGCGGATCACCGGCGACGTTTCCACGCCGTTCGCGCTGACCGTGAGCACGCCCGCCATCCCGAGCAAACCTCCGCGCTGGCGGTTGCCGGCGATGCTGACCCGCTGAAAACCGTCGGCGATCCGGAGGGTTTTCTGTTCGGGCAGGTTGTAGAGTTTGGCCAGACGCTTGTCCACGAACGTGTAATCGGCATCGAGGAACTGCAGCACCGATCCGTTCTCCCGCAGCAGATGGCGGAAGAAGAGCCTCACCTCCGTCTTCATCGCCTCGGGCAGGTTTTCGGCGTAATACACGCGGTTGGATTCCCGGGGCGGCGGCATGCCACCGAGGTCGCGCAGATTCAGCCAACCGTCGAGGAAGCCGTTCACGAATCCGCCGACGCGGTCGTCGGCGAGGAGCCGCACGCTCTGCTTCCGAAGCTCGGCGGGCGTTGTCAGTTTCTTGGCCGCGGCGGCGGCGAGCAGTTCCCCGTCGGGTGGCGCGCTCCAGATCGCATAGGAGAGACGCGAGGCGAGATCGTAGGTGCCGAGCTTGGGGTCCTTTTCGTCCGTGATTTCGCTGAAATAGAGGAACGAAGGCGAGCAGAGGATCAGCTTCAGCGCATCCAGTGCGGCCTGACGCGGGGTTGCCTTGTCGCTGATCCGGCGATCGTAGATCTTTCGAATCCCGGCGCGGTCGGCGCTGGTCAGGGGACGCCGGTAGGCGCGGGCGCCAAACGCGTAAAGCTGATCAAGCGCACGTTTCGGTTGAAATCCCTGCTCGCCGAACACCGCGATCTCCTCCCGGGTTCCCCCCGGCTCCGGGATGGGACCGGCGATCTTGATCTCGCCGATGCGGATGTGCGGGAGTTTCCCTTGCCCCGTGATCAGGTGCGTGCGGGCGACGCCCGCACCGGCGAACTTGCCCTGGAAGTCGTCCGCGTAGCGCTTGTTGACCTGGAGAACGGAGGCCCGCGACTCATACGGTCCGTTGGGGAAGATGAAGCGGGGCGTCTGCCCGGCCTCGAGCCAGACGCGGAATTTAATCCACTCCGGTTTGTCATCAGGCACCGGCGCCTGCGCCAGAAGCGGCTCAATCGCCTGGGGATAATGGATGTGGTTCTTGGTGGCGTCGCCCGGGACGACCCCGAGCAGGAAGGGCTCGGTGAAATCGATTCCAAAGATGGTGGGATCGTAATGCGTGTCGCGGTGCATCGCCTGCGCGTGGACCTCGATGTCATAGATCCCGGACACCGGCACGCCCTTGAGAAAGTCCTCGATATGGCCGTAACCACCCTGACGCGTGTCGGTGTTCGGCTGTTCGTACAGGCAGAGATACTTGAAGTTAAAGGCGGCCTTGTGCGGCCCCTGAAGCTCCTCGTATTGGACAAAGTGATCGTTGAAGCGCCAGGTCTGTGGCGGCGTGTCCGGTCGGCCGAGGCGGGTGTCGACAAGGCGCCTGGCGGATTGAAAATACTGATCCAAGAGGAAGCCGGAGGTGACGAGTGATTTCCCGATCGTATCGATGTGCTCGCTGGCCTTCTCCTTGGGAAAATCCGCGGTGAGTCCGAGAGTGTCCACCCGGCGGCCGAAGAGCGTCGCGAGCGTGTTCTCGTATTCCCGGTTGGAAAGGCGCCGCATCACCGTGCGGGCGGCGGTGCTTTCGATCTTGCCGCGCGCGGCAGCGATGCCCTCCCGCAGGACGCGGATGACGGCGAGCCGCTCGTCGTCGGTCGGGTGTTGCTTCGCCTTTTTGGGCGGCATTTCCCCCAGCGTCAGCTGGTCGACGATATCCTTTGCCTCGATCAGGTCCACCACGGTGGCGAGCGGCAGTTTGAAGTTCTCGAATTCTCGGTCGCCTTTCTGCGTCGCGCTGTCGTGGCAGTTCAGGCAGTACTTGTCGACGAACTGGGAAAGTACCTTCTGCCCGGGTGGCTCCGCGCCCTGGACGAACGCTGTGAGGAGCGCGAGGCCGAGGAAGCGGAGTGATCGGACCGGTCTGACTGGGGACGCGACGCCCTCGTCGCGTTTATTCCGCGAACGCGACGAGGGCGTCGCGTTCCCAGAAAGACAACGAGCGTGCAGCGGCGAACCTAATTTCCCGGGAGCCACCTTATACGGACCGGCCAGTGCTCGTGCCGAACGAATTGGCCTCGACACCCATGCGCTGGGCGATGTCGACGAAGAGATTGCACAGGGGCACCTTGTTCGGGCCCGAGGACGGCACTTTCTTGAACTCGCCATGGCGGTAGCCGCCGCCGGCGAGGAGGATCGGCAGGTCGGAGTTCTTGTGCGAGTTCGCATCGCCAATGCCGCTGCCGAAAAGCACCGCTGTCGAGTCGAGCAGGGTCCGCTCGCCGTCTTCCATCTTGGCGAGGCGGGCGAGGAACTTGCCGAACTGTTCGATCTGGTAGGTTTCGAGCGTGATGAGGTGCTTGATCGCCGCCTCGTCGTTGCCGTGGTGCGAGAGGCCGTGGTAGGACTTGTCGATGCCCAGATCCTGCGGCAGGAAATCGCCGCCGATTTCCAGCGTGGCGATCCGCGTCGAGTCCGTCTGCAGCGCCAGCGCGATCAACTCGTAGAGCATCGGCAAATCCTGGACCTTGTTCTTGTTTTCCGGCCTTTCGAAGGGCGGCGGCGGCTTGGGCAGATTGGCCCACCGCTGGCGGAGCTCGAGGCGCTTCTCGACGTCGCGAATCGAGGTGAAATACTCGTCCAGCTTTTCCTTGTCCTCACGGTTGACCCGCTTGGAGAGGCGGTTCGCGTCCTCCAGCACGGTGTCGAGAATGGAGGCCTGCAAGCGGTTTTCCTGGTTGCGACGGTCCTGGCGCTCCCCGGAGTCGCCGACAAAGAGCCGGTCAAACAACTCGGCCGGTCCCGTGATGGGCGGAACGCGCACGCCCGACTTCGTCCAGGCGATCTGGCACCCGCCGTGGATGCCGCCTTCCGAGCCGACCGTGAGAGAAGGGAAGCGCGTCTGGAAACCGATCTCGTCGGCGATGAATTGGTCGATCGTGACGTTGCCGCCCGGCCGGTTTTGCGCCTCCGAATTGAGTACACCGGAGAGGAAGGAATGAACCGCGAAGTGACCGCCCTTGATCCCGTGGTCGAGCCCGCGGTAAACCGTCAGGTGCTTGCGCACGTCCCACAACGGCTTGAGCAGCGTCGTCTGCTCGTAGGCCGAACCAGTGGTTTCGGGAAAAAGTTGCTTCACCTGATAGCCCAGGAGATTTCCCACCGCGACGAAGCGCCGTGCGCCGGCGCCCGCTCCCTTGGCCGTCTGCACGGCGGAATTGCCGCCCACGGCACTGGCCAGAAGCGAGGGAAGGGCGGGGAGGGCCAGGCTTGCGCCCAAGGAGTTGAGGATGAAACGACGCCGGTTCATGGTTTTCATGCTCTGGGGAATTTCAGTGGGATTGGGGACATGCGTTCACCGTATGACGCTCCAAACGGGTGGTCGTTGCTTCTGAAAGCGGGGGACCTTTTGGAGCAATGGACGGTCGCAGGGAAACTCAAGCGCGGATTCGGCCGTGCGCGAGGAAAAACCCCGGGGGGCGGCCGCGTCGGGCGCATCTACCGATTGACGGTGGCGGCGGCTTGATGACGTGCACGTCGGCCTCACCTGACCACGCCGTAACCGGTGCGGTTGGGAACCGTCAAACGAGAGATGTGCCCGCCGCGTCGGAGGGCGTAGCTCCTCTGTCAGCTCAGTTCTTGCCCGGAATGGGATCGCTGGGCGGCGGTGGGACCGGACGGCTGATTCTGTGCTGGGCCAGCTTCGCCTCCTGGGTGGTTTGGGCCCGCTGGGCGAACTCCTCGTAGGATATTTCCGCGAGTTCCGCGATGGTCTGTTTCAGCATCGCCTGACCGTTGATCGAGCGGCGGGCCGCTTTTTGGGCGAGGAGCCGGCTTCTGATTTTTTCCACGAAGGGATCTCCTAGACGCTGATACGCATCGATCAACACGAAGCGAAAACCGCCGGGAGTCGTCGGGGAAATCCGGGCTTCCGCTTCTGGTTTATCGATCGCTTCGCGCCGTTCGCCCTTGTTCCAATTGAGCAGATCCAAGCCGAGGCCGAGAGTGCGGGGGCTTTCGCCCAGACGCTTATTCAGCATGTGCAACGCATAGATTTCCTCGGCGCCCTGGAGCTTGAGCGTGACGAGATCCGAAAGAAATCGGGAAAACACGGTGTCGAACCACTCGCGGTCGCTGACATAGATTCGTTGGGCCTTGATCTGATCGAGGCATTCCTGGCTGAACCCTCCGCGGAAACGGGTGTCGCGGCGCGCCACCCAACTGAAGGGATCGTAGATGAAATACAGATTCGCGATAAAGGTCTCCTGCAAATACCGGAGCTCCTTTTCCCCCGCCTGTTGGTCGGAGTAGAAGATCGGGTACGTGAGTTTGACCTCCTGAAAGGCGTGTGACGGCACCTGCACGGGCAGCCCGCGCTCGATGAAGTGGAAGCCCTTTTGGGTGTCGAGATTGAGCCCCTGCGTCTTTTCGGTCGAAAACGTTCCGCCCCGGTTGTTCGGGTTGTTGAAGAACACGACCTCCCAGCGATCGGTGATGCGCCGTTCCCATCGGCCGGTGCCGGCGTCAAAGTGGATATCGCCGGCGTATTTGGAGTCGGGCCGGTTGGGCGCCATTTTGTTCAGCCGGTCGAGGTCCCAGGCGATCAGTGCCTTGACCTTGAAAAAAGGCTCCTTGATGAGCCGGGAAATGATCGCGCGCTCGCGCCTTAACCACGTGGAAGTATCCAGCGTGAAGGCGTCGAATCCGAATGACGCGGTGAGTTGGCCCATTTCCCGTTCAAACTCCTTCCCGAGCTTGATGCGGAATTGCAGGTGTTTGACCTCATCGAGGACGAGCTTCTGGTGATAGCCGAGCAGCAGCTTGTTGAAGGTTTGCGCGAAATTGAAGACGACGTCGTTTTCGCCCGTATAATCCTTCCCGGTAAAGCCATCGATGAGGGGCATCCTTCCGTGGTACGCCGTGACATTGAAGGCCTCCATCTTGACGACCTCGTCACCCGCCGGCTCCTGCGCCCGGGCGGGCGACGACACTGCCAGCGTCAGCCAAAAGGCGACGAGGGCGCAGTTGCGGATTGGGGCGGACATGGGTGTCGGGGGGCGGCGAGTTGGCGTGGGGTATCTGACGGCGAGTGTTATGCTGCGCGGAAATTCTCCAAGGCAGTTTAGCCAAAAGGCACAAAAATTATCCGTCCGTTCAACGGAAAATTTCCGTGCACCTATCGGCGCCTCAAAAGCTTCAATCGCCGTCCGATTCTTTGGGCCTTTTTGCGGCCAGATCTGCCCCCGTTTTCACGGAGTGGTCGGCCGTTTGAGGTCGGCGGTCGTGGCCGGCGCAAATGGGACTTCCGGCGTGCCGGTCCAGCGATGCAGGGTGACCTTGCCGCTTTGTTCGCCCTTGGTGCCCGAGCTGGCGGCGAGGTAAAACAGACCGTGGCCGACGGGCTGGATGCCGACATCGGCTTTTTGGTTCCAACCGCGGATGCCCGTGGCCGGATCGGCGAGGCCGTCGGCCGCGAGTGCCAGCAGCCGGCCCGCCTCGGTGCCTTTGCCGCCCGGACCGGGCACGCCGACCAGATCGCCGAGAGAGGGAGAGGTGCGGGCGTCGACGGCGAACATCAGGTAATTCGGGAACGATTGCTTGGTGCCCTTGTAGACCCCGAGGAACCAGCGCTGCTGGGATTCGTCGTAGGCGAGGTTCTGCACGCCGAAGGTCGTGTTGCCGGTGCGCACAAAGTATTTGCCGTGCACGGTGGCGGGGCCGCTGTGGTGCGGGGTCGATTCGACGAACGGGCGCTCGTAGCGCCCCCAGTCGGTGATGTCGTATTGCAAAAGCACCTGATGGTCGTTGTCGGTGCGTGTGAGGTTGGCGTAGATGCCGTAGGCGACCGTCAGGAGGCGCGGACCGTCGGTGTGGCCGAACGCCGGACCGAAACTCACGCCGTCGATGCCCGAGCAGCCGTAGCGGTGATCCACGGTCTTCGCGGTGTCGCCGTCGAAGACCCCGTCGCCGTTCAGGTCGGCGGTGTAATCGTTGACCACCTCGGGCAGATAGACCGTGCGGAAGAGTCCGGACTGCGCGGCGTCGAGCCCGACCCGGTCGATCCGGCTGACATCGATCGCCGCGATATAGAATGCCTGGTTCTTCTTGTATTCGAGTGATCCGTACACGCGGCCGTCGCGCGGATTGAAGTCGAGGTCGCCGAGGTGGCCGGCCCAGCCGACGAGCGTGCCGACGAGTTTTCCGTCGAAATCGTATTTCGCGAGGAGCGTGGTGAACGAGTAATAGATGAAACCGCCCTGTACATCCACCGCGATGCCCTGCACGTGGCTGGTGGGCCAGGTGCCGCCGTTCTGTTCGAGCGGCAGGCGGGCGAGGGAGGCAGGCGCAGGCGCGGCGGCCAGAACCGCGGCCGCGAGGCCACCTATGATGGAAACTAAGAACAGAAGTCGCGACCGCGGTGTTTTCACGGGAAGTTGTGCGCGATACGGTAGGGAGAGGATAGCCTGTGGCCATGCTGTTTCCGAAATGCGCGGCAAGCCTGCCGACAAGCGCTCATGCTGTTTGCCTTCCTCTCGACGCTAATCGGTCCGGCCGTGATCAGACGAGCTCGAGGCAAGGTCGCTCCTGCCAGTGTTCCGGGGAGCGTGGAAGGTCGTCCGACCTTGCGATCAGCTGACTTGCCTTGTCTGGATGGCTTTTCTTGAAGGCCGGAGGTAGTGTAAGTTTCACGGGGAAAAGAGCATAGCCGGGAAGGAGGAGGACTCGCGGGGCACCCCCTGGCCATCCCATCCGCCGGCAAACTGCACGCCGAGCCTCTTTTATCCGCTGCGATATCCTTGCGATGTTCCCTCGATGATTCTGCGATACTAGGCTATCTATCGCAGAACTATCGCAGCGATATCGGATGAATATCGCAAGGACTGTGACCGTCACGTAAGCCGGGTCTGCCTCCGATCCGCGCGAAATGAGCGGAAAGTCAGAAAAGGGCAGGTTCGGGTGGGGATTCCCCAACGCCGACGTTTCCCCGACCCCGGCGTCATGGCGGGGTCGGGGCGCCGGCGGGGGGCGGAGGTAGGAATTCCTATTCCGGACGGCGACGGGGGCGTCGCCGCTTCAGTCCGATCCGCTCGGATTCGGGCACCTGGGGACGCGACGCCCCCGTCGCGTGGGATTGCCGCGCTTTTGCAAACTCCTCCAGAGCGCTATCCGGAGTGGCAAAGGCGGATGTCACCTTCCAAAACCCGCCCTCACTCCGCCCGGTCCCTGAAAATCAGCTTCAGATTACTTCGGACCGACCCAATGCGCCGTGCCCACCGCATAATACATGTGGGCCCAGCTGGGGTTTTTGGGATTTGAGCCCGGGATCGGACCCTGGCGCGCGCCATACCAGAGGCGGTAGCTGCCGTCCGGCAGTTTCATGATCGTCTGACTCGTGGTGAAGTTGGATTCCCAGTCGTTTTTCGGATTCGGCGTGAACACCGGGTTGCCGTCGAATTTCTTCCAGCTTAATCCGTCGGCGCTGACGGCCAGGCCGATGGCGGTTCGATGTTGGGTCTCCCAAAACGTGCCGTAGAGCGCGATGTAGATGCCGTCGGCCTTGAAAACCGAGGGATAAACAATCGAAGGCAGAATCACCAGGTCGCCGCCGGCTCCTTCCCATTTCTGCTCCTTGGGTTCGATGGCCGCTTTCGTATTCACGGTCCATTTCAGGCCGTCCTTGCTTTCGGCGTAACGCATCACCCACGGACGCCGGCCCACGTCGGTGAACCACATTTTGTAAGTTTCACCTTCCTTCATCAGGTAGGGCGCGTAGGCGTTTTCGAGCAGCGCTTCGGACGGGGCGGACCAATGGATGCCATCCTCGCTCGTGGCGCGATGCACGATGTGCTTGTAGTCACCCGGCATGTCGGCCGCCGTGAAATACATGACCAGTTTTCCCTTCTCGCGCAGGACCGAACCGTCGGGGTGGCGCAGGAAATTCGGCGTCAACAAACCGCGGCGGTCATCGCCGAAGGAGAGCACGGGATTCTTTTCGTACTTGGTGAAGTGGATGCCGTCCTTGCTCCGGGCGAGGCCGATTTTGTAGATGCGGTCCTTGTGCTCGTTGGCGCGAATCTTCTTCTTCTGGTCATCCGTCAGACCGGTCGCGGGCTTATAGAGTCCCTTGGCGATGACATCATTGGGCGAACCCATATAATACATCCAATATTCGCCCTTCTCGTAGATCACGCTGGGCGAGAGAATGTGCATGTCGTCGAACTGGCCTTTCTCGCCGATCTTGAAAACCGGTTGATCGCTGTCGCGCTGCCAAATCATCGGCTTGAGCCATTTGGCGAACGCGGGATTCGCGGAGTCCTGCGCGTTCATCAGGGGGGCAACGGCCAGCGTCAGTGTCAGCATGGCCACGAATTGCACGGGCCGGATCAGGAACGACCTCGAAGAGTAATGTCGAAGTATGTGGGGCATGAATCGAAGCTAGGTTGCGGGGTTGGACCGTCAAGACCGGCGACCGGTGCCTCGCGCTCGAGTTCCCTAGGCCGGATCAATTCATTTGAACCACGAATGAACACGAATCTTCAGAGCACGCGGTGCCCGCACGTGCGGATCCGATATGCTCACGATTCGGTGGTGTTTCGGATTTCCAGCCCGGACCGGTTCTCCCCTCTGTATCCGTGTCGATTCGTGTCCATTCGTGGTTTCCTTCCGCATGGCTACGGCTATCGGGGGAGGCAAAACCTGACGTATTCCGACTCTTCGTTCGTGCTCGCCCGCGCGCGTGACCGCGTCACCGGGGGACATCCGGATGGGGTCGGTCCGCTGATGGCAATGTCGGATGTTCATCCCGCCGTGCGCGGCTGTCTCCCGTAACGGACTTTGCGATCAGCGGACTGACCCCATTCCCGTGCACACACCTGAATGCGTCTGGCTCTCAACCCTCAACGCTCAGCTTTCAACGTCATCATTCACGCCTCAGTTTACCTCGAGCACGCGCACGCGCGTGTTGAACTCACGGTCCGGTGACGTGAGGGGCTTGCGTCCACTGGTCGTGGTCAGGTTGCGGATCGTCACCTCCTCGGTCAGCCGGTAGGGAAACGGCCGTGCCGCTGCGCTTGCCGGCGCGCCGTCGGGATCGGTGAAGAGATAGGGCCCCGCATAATCCTTGGGGTGATGACTGTCGTCGATGACCAGTCCATCGATGATGACCTTCGCCGGCATGAAGCACGGATAGCCGAAATTGTGCTGCCCGTCGTTGCTCCCGGCGATCAGGTAGGGTTGGATCGCCGCGCCGCAGCCGGGAATCCAGCGACTGTGGCGGATCACGACGGTGCCCTCCCACGTGCTGCCGTAGTCGCTGCGAAAACTCACCAGCGACCGGCCGTTCAGCGTGGAATCCTCGACCGTCAACGTGCCCCGGCCGATGGCGTTCAGTCCCGCGTGACCCAGGGTGCAACCGCGGATCGTGTAGGTGCCGGAGACGCCCTGATGCGTGTCCATGCGCGAGAGCGTGCAGTTCTCCAGCAGGATGTTCTTGCAGAAGTTGGTGCCGATTACGCCCCACCGCGTGGAGTCGCAGATGTTGTCCATGCGGCAGCCGATCATCGTGAAGTTCACCACCTCGTTTGCGCTGATGTCGTAGGTGCCCATGCTCACCGGCTTGCTGGCGGCACCGATCGTCACGTAGGTCTTGTGACCGGTGACGAAACAGTCGCGCAGGGTGACGTTCGCACAGCCGTTGACCGAGAGAAACCCGCTGTAGGGATGGCCGACCTCGGTCTCGCCGACGATATGATGCGTCAGCCCCGCGACGATGGTGTTCGATCGGGTGATGGTGATGTTCCGCGACCAGTAGTTGTATCCTTTTTCCTGTTTCATCCGATTGGCGGTGGTGGTGAAGACCCCGCCCCGGAGCACGAGCGGGCGCTCATCGATTGGGCGGGCCTCCACCCGCGTGATGGTGGCGTAGTCCCAGTCGACGGCGCCTTCGATCGTTCCGTCGCGACGGAGGATGAAGCAATCGCGCTGGGGCGTGCCGTTGTTTTGGTTGAGGCCCCGGCGGATGTAGAGCCGCTTGTGGTTGTTCTCCACGCGCACCCAGCAGTCGCGGGGCGGTTGGACGTCGAGGTGATGCTGGTCGCGGGTCAGCCGCGGGATCGACAACGGCACGGGTTCCAACCGCGAGCGTACGACGAAGAGCGACACGCGATGATTCTCGACGTCGGTGTCGTCGATGACGAAGCGTGACGTACTCCAATCGCTGTCGGTGGCGATGATCGCGGTGAGCGCGCGTCGGCCGAGGTGATAGGTGGCGTCGGGCCGGGTTTTGACCGGCAGGTCGTGGGCGTTGGCGAACGCGTGCGCCTCGACGATGGCGGGCAGGTCATCGGCCACGCCGTCGCCGACCGCGCCGAACGCCTCGTAGTTGACCGGACGATCAGTGGGCACCCCGCGTTTATTCTCCGCCGCCGCGCAGACCGGGAGCAATCCCACCGCCGCTCCGAGCAGGACAAGCAGCAGCAGCCTGTGGGTATCGTTCCGGCGTTTACCCACCGATCGGCCACCGTGGACTTTAGCGAGCAAGCGGCACGGAGCGAACCAACGGGATGCGCAGGACATGCAACGGGAGACGTGCGGGAACGGAGCGGGCTTCCCTGGCGGAGCCGGATATCAGCCGAGCATCCGAACGGCACGCCCACACCTTATGACCTTTTGCGGCGCGCGGAGTGAGTCAAATGGGCTTACGGCATCCCAAGCCGACCGTGGTGGCGAAGCACGCGACACCCAGGGCCAGGAGGGAGCCGATTGAGGGGCATGATGGTTTGAAGCGAACGTGTCCGATGACGCGGTCGATGGGAGCGGTGGGGAGCATCAGAGCCAGCGGCGCACGCGGCTTTGATAGGCCGCGAATTCGCTGCCAAACCGAGCCGCCAGTGCCTTTTCCTCGGGGCCAATCTGAAACCGGTTCATGTAGAGTACAAACGCGGGGGCGATCAGGAAGGCGACGGCGTTCGCCAGGAAAACCGCCCAGCCGACCACGATCACCAGCACGCCGAGATACATCGGGTTGCGCGTCAGGCGATAGACGCCGGAGGTGACAAGGGTGGAGGCGGTTTCGGGCTTCAGGGGACTGACGGTGGTTCGTGCACGGCGAAACGACGCCACGCCGGCGAGGGCGATGCCGAGGCCCAGTGTGGTCAAACAAAGCGCCGTGATGCGTCGGACGGGCACGTGAAAGGCCGCCGCCGGCGCGGCTCGCGTGCCGAGCCACATCGCTCCGGCGACGAATACCAAGATGATGAGCGGCGGTATTCTCGCTTCGAGGGTGTTCACCGCGGAGTGGATTCCCGTTTTCGGATCAGGAGGATGTTGATGCGAGGAAGGGTCGGCTTCAGAGTGAAGGGCCAGGATTTGGCGACGAGCGGGGAGTCACGGGAGAAAACGCCTTGATGAAGTGCCTCATCCCGATCTGAAACACCGAAAAACCGAACTGTTTCGCCTCGGCGAAGGCGCGTTCGACCGTCCAACCGTCGTGCTGCATCCGATAGCAGGCGACGATTGTGCCGGTGCGATCGGCGCCGTGTTGGCAGTGGACGAAGACCGGGGAGGGCGACGATTCAATCAAGGCCAGGATATGCGAGACCTGGGCTTCGGTGGGTGCGCTCAGGCCGGCGAGCGGCGCGGCGAGGTAGGTCAGGCCATGGGCGCGTGCGCTGGCCTCCTCCGCAGGCCACGTATCGGACGCGAGACGAAGATTGATCACCGTGCGGACGCCGAGCCGTTGCAGACCGGCCATGCCGGCTTCGTCGGGCTGAGCGCCGCGAAACAGCGTGGCATTGACCCGACCAAAATTGGGAATGCCCTCCGACGTGGGCGCGCCGCGTGACGTCGCACTGCAACCGACGAACGCGGCCAGAAAAAGCAGGAATCCCAGCGCGAACGCGAGGCGGAGCGGCGTTGCGAGAGTCCGTGCGATCATGGTGTGCGGGCGCCGTTACGGTGCGTCGTGGAATTCAGCTCAGGGGAGAGTCTCGACCACAACGCCTGGTCCGTGTTCGTAGGCGACAAGGAGATCGGTACGTCCGGGGAGGGCGACGAGCATCGGGAACCGAGCTTTCTCCTTCAGCAAGCGTGCGCCTGCTGCCGACGTCGGCGAACCCGTCCAGAGGTCAGCGCCCTGTTGCCACACGGCCGCCGTCCGGCTGGGTGTGGCCGCGGCGACCGGTTGCAGGCCGACCGCGAGTCTTCGTTCGGGCTGTCCGGGGCGCGCGACAAACACTTCGCCGGCGCGCTGCCAGATGGTCGCGAATCCCTCCGCCTCCTCCCAAACCGCGCCGCCGTCCATCGGGCAGGCCTTGAGTGGCCACGTTCCGGTCCCGAGTTTGGCGGCGGGCGAAAAGTTCGCCTGGCCCGCCGGCCGTACCGCGCTCCACATGTCGCGGGCCCCGTCGATGCCGTTGCGCCACATCACGACGAGGTCGCCGCGGGTGTTGAACGCCGCGGAAGGATGACAGCACTCGCACACCGTCTGGCCGGTGGGCGCGCGATAGACGAGTTGGTTGGCGCTCCACGTCGCGCCGCCATCGGCCGACTCGGCGCCGAAGAGCTGGGTGCGCTCGCCGCGCAAATCGAGCCAGGTGGTGAAGAGGCGTCCGTCGGGGGCGATCGCGAGTCCGTTCAGTCCCTCGCGCGCGGCGCGTGGCACGTCGTTGATGCGTACGGGACCGGCCCACGTCTTGCCGGCATCCTTGGAATGAAACGCAAAGAGTTCCCCGGTCATCGCCGTCACGGTGACTCGACCCCCGTGGGCGGCGATGCGCGGGCCGCGTCGTTTCCCGAGCATCAGTGAAGGCAGGGCGGCCACCTGAACCGGCTCCGCAAACGCGGCACCCTGGTTGTCCGAGCGGGCGACGAGGATCTCTTTGCCGCGACCGAAGGCGAGCCACACGCGGCCGTCGGCGGTCGCGGTGAGTTGGGGCTGGGCGGCGGCGGGAAATTCGGCGGCGGGGGAGCGGGTGACAGTGACGGCGCAGAGTGCGAGGCAGAACGAAAGTCGGAGGATCATGGCGTGGCGGTGGGGAGCTGGCGCTCCCGGAGCCAAGCGAAAATCACCGGAGTGACGACGAGAATGTGCACGAGCGAGGACAACATTCCTCCGACCACGGGGGCCGCCAGGGGTTGCATGACCTCGATGCCGGTGCGCGTGCTCCAGAAAATGGGAACGAGGCCGGCGATGGTGGTGGCTACGGTCATCACCTTGGGACGCAGCCGCAGCCGGGCGCCTGCTTTGATTGCGGTGATCAGCTCGGCGTGATCGAGTTGAACGTTGAGACGTGAGGGTTGAGAGATGTCTTGGGCGCGCTTCGCGGCGAGGGCTTTGTGGACCGACTCCTCCAGGTAGATCACCATCACGACGCCCGTCTGGATCGCGGTGCCGAACAGGGCGATGTAACCGACCCACACCGCGACGCTGAAGTTGAAGCCGAGAAACCACTGGAGCAGCACGCCGCCGGTGAGCGCGAACGGCACGGCGAGGATGACGTGCGCGGCTTCCGCCGGGGAATTGAACGTGAGCGTGAGAATCAGGAAGATGATTACGAGCACCGCGGGCATGATGAGCTGCAGCGTCTGGCGGGCGCGGATTTGGTTTTCGTACTGACCGCTCCACTCGATCGTCATGCCGGGATCGAGTTTTACCGCGGCGGCGATGCGCAGCTTGGCTTCGTCGACAAAACTCCCGAGATCGCGGCCGTTGACGTTGGCCTGCACGAAGACGCGGAGGCGTCCGTTTTCACTCGCGATTTCATTCGGGCCGACCACGCGCTGAATGGTGGCAACCTGACCCAACGGCACGTAACGCGGCTCGCCCTCCTTGCCGGGAATGGCGATCGGCAGCGCGCCCAGCCGGTCGAGGTCCTCGCGGTCTGCGCGATCGTACCGCACCTGCACTGGCCAGCGCTCCCGGCCCTGGATGCTGGTCGTGGCCGTCTTGCCGCCGATGCCGGTCTCCGCAACGGTGAGCACGTCGCTCACGCTCAGACCATAGCGGGCGAGCGCGGCGCGGTCCGCGGTGATTTCGAGGTACGGTTTGCCCTGGACGCGCGAGGGCGCGACGCCGGTGGCGCCGTCGATCTTGTTCACGACCTGCTCGACCTCGAAGGCCTTTTGCTGCAGCGCCTCAAGGTCGTTGCCGAAGATTTTGATCCCGAGCTGGGCGCGGATGCCGGTCGAGAGCATCAGGATGCGGTTCTCGATCGGCTGCAGGAATCCCGGAACGTAACCGGGAACCTGCGTGAGTTTCGCGGTGAGTTCGGCGATCAGTTTCTCCTTCGTCATGCCCGGCCGCCATTCAGCCGCGGGCTTCAGCATGATGGTGGTCTCGATCATTTCGACCGGCGCGGGATCGGTGGCGGTCTCGAACCGGCCGAGCTTGCCCGCCGCGCTGGCCACCTCGGGCGTCGCGCGAATCACCTGATCCTGCCACGCCATGATCCGTTTGATTTCCGTGAGTGAGGTGCTCGGCAGCAGTACGGGCATGAAGAGCAGGCTGCCCTCCTGCAGGGTGGGCATGAACTCGCTGCCGAAGCCGGTGAGCTGAGCTGAGAGCTTAGGGCTGAGAGAGGAGAGCTTTACGCGAAGCGTCTCGGGCAGGCCGAAGGCGACGATGCAGCAGAACGCCAGCAGCGTGCCGGCGAGGGCCAGCACGGTCTTGCGGCAGCGCAGCGCCCAGTCGAGCACCGGGTCATAGATGGCCAGTAGCCCCCGCATGATCCAGTTGCGGTCCTCCGAGTGAAACGGCCCACGGACAAGAAACGTGCAGAGAACCGGCACGAGTGAGACGGCGAGCACGGTGGCGCCCGCCATGGCGAACGTCTTGGTCCACGCCAGCGGATGGAAGAGTTTTCCCTCCTGGCCGGTGAGCGAAAAGATCGGGATGAACGCCAGGATGATGATGCCCATCGCGAAAAAGATCGGGCGCCCGACCTGCTGTGACGCCGAGAGCGTGATCCGGTAGTAGTCGGCGGGCGTGAGGCGCGTGGTGGCGTTTTTCTCCTCGATTTCGCAGTGCCGAATCACGTTTTCGACCATCACGATGCCGGCGTCGACGAGCACGCCGATCGCGATTGCGATGCCGGTGAGCGACATGATGTGCGACTGGATGCCGAATTCCTTCATCAAGATGAACGCGACCAGGATCGAGGCCGGCAGCGGCAGGGTGACGATCAGGATGCTCCGGAAGTGGAAGAGGAAGAGCACGTGCATCAGTGTGACGAGGATGACGGACTCCCAGAGCGTGTGCTTGAGCGTGTCGATGGCACGGTCGATGAGTCCGCTCCGATCGTAGAACGGTTCGATCGTGATGCCGGGCGGAAGCCCGGTCCGGATCTGTTCGAGCTTCACCTTCACGTCCTGGATCACCTGATAGGCGTTTTCCCCGGAGCGCATGACCACGGTGCCGCCGACGACTTCGCGGCCGTCGACGTCGAGGGTGCCACGGCGATAGTCGCCGCCGATCTGAACGTCGGCCACATCGCGGACGTAGACGGGCACGCCGTTGCGGTTCGCGAGGACGACGTTCTCGATGTCGGCCGCGGAGGTGATGAGCCCGCGGCCGCGCACGACAAACTCGAGACCGTTCTCCTCGACGGTGCGGCCGCCGACGTTGAGGTTGTTTTTCGCGATGGCGTCGAAGATGTCCTGGAGTGCGATGCCGCGCTGTTTCATGCGCAGCGACGAGACCTCGACCTGCCATTGGCGGACGAACCCTCCGATGCTGGCGACCTCGGCCACGCCTGGCACGGCGGCGAGTTGGTAGCGCACAAAGTAATCCTGCAGTGCGCGCAGCGAACCCAGATCCTGTTTCCCTGATTCGTCCTTGAGGTAGTATTGGTAGACCCAGCCCAGCCCGGTCGCATCGGGCCCGAGGCGCGGCGTTACACCGGCCGGGAGGATGTTGCCGAGATAGTTCAGCCGCTCGAGGACGCGTGTGCGGGCGAAGTAATTGTCGAGTTTGTCCTCAAAGATGATCGTGATCAGGGAGAACCCGAACATCGAGGTCGCGCGCACGGTGCGCACGCCGGCGAGTCCCTGCAGGTTGACCGAAAGGGGATAGGTCACCTGATCCTCGACCTCCTGCGGGCTGCGGCCCTCCCAGTCGGCAAACACGATGACCTGGTTTTCGCTTAGGTCGGGAATGGCGTCGATCGGCACGCGGCGGACGGCGAAGAGGCCCCAGCCAAAGAGCAGCAGGGTCGCACAGAGAACAATAAACCGGTTCTCAAGCGACCACTTGATGAGTGCGTTGATCATGGCCGATTCAAGGCAGCTCCGCGCCGCAATTTGCCATCGCGGAACCGAAGAAAGGATTTTTCGCCGGCTGGCTGCGCTGGACCCAGCGGCCCTTGCCGAGGACTGGGCTCATCGGGCACTGGAAAATTTTCACTCCCAGGTGCGCCTTGTGGGGCTTGAGCAGGTCCGCCACCGCGGTGCTCCAGGTTTCGAAGGAACGCCGGGCGCTCTTCAGATTGTCGCCGGGCTCAAGTGCGGGGAGACCGGAGAAGGATTTCGCGGCGGAGACGAGCCCCGGGTAGAGTTTTTGGTAGGTCGCGTAGTCGTCGGCGGCCAGAGCGCCGGCGGCGTCGATGGCGGCGTTGGCGAGCGTGGACATCTCCGGGAGCGCGGGCGTGGCATTTGCCGGGGACGCGGCGCCCGCGTCGGGCTGCAGTTTCGGCGACGGGGGCGTCGCGGCTCCCGTTGCGTGCGCATGACCGCTGGCTTCTCCGGAGAGCTGGGCCTGTGCGTCGATGAGTAGGGCGCCGTTGGTCACGACTTTCTCCGCCTCGGTCAGGCCTTCCAGCACCTCGACCAGCGCGTCGCCGCGGCGGCCGAGCCGGAGTTTGCGCTGCTCGTAGATTCCACCGCCGCGATCGACATAGGCGACCGGGCCGCGACCGACATCGAGAATGGAGGATCGTGGGGCGGCAAGGACGGCCGGTGACTCCACGAGCACGCGCGCCTCGGCGAGCACGCGATGATAGAGGAGATGACCTTGTCCCGAGGAGGTGTTGAGGTGGGGATTCGCCAGAACCACGCGCACCTTGGTGGTGCGGGTCATCTCGTTGAAATTGGGATCGATGAACTCGATCGGCGCCTCGATGATTTCACCCGGCACGGCCCGTGTCGTGATCTCGACCTTCTGGCCAATGCGCAGCCAGGGGATGTCCTGCTCGTAGGCATCGAAGAGAAACCACATCTTGGAAAAATCCCCGACGGCAAACAGCTTGTCGCCGGTCTTCAGCCATTGGCCCTCGTAGACCGTTTTTTCCACAATGGTGCCGGCTTCAGTCGCGAGCACGGTTGTCACGAGTTGGGGCACGCCGGTCTTCAGCAACTCGTCGAGTTGCGCGTCGGTGAGTCCCATCTTGCGCAGCCGCGCTCGTGCCGCGGGCAGCGCCGCGGCGGCGAGGTCGCCGGCGCGGGAAAGTTGCACGAGTTCCCGTTGCGCGGCCTGCAACTCGGGACTGTAGAGATCAAACAGCGGCTGGCCCGCGGCGATCACGGTGCCGACGATGTGAACGTGAAGTTTTTCCACCCGGCCCTCGGCCCAGGCGGTAAGCAACCGGTGACGGGAATCATCGTCGTCGATCGCGCCGTTGACACGGACGGTGCGCAGCAGCGGCTGGCGCGAGACGACGGACGACTCGACTCCGATGGTGTTGATGATCGAGCTGGCGAGCGAGACCATGCCCTCGGGCAAAGCCATTCCGGCGGGGGGCGCAGCCACGAGATCCATCCCGCAGATCGTGCATTTCGCCGGCTTGTCCGACTTGATCCACGGATGCATCGGGCATTGGTAAACGGCAGTCGCGGCGGAGGCCGCGTGGGTTTCCGCGACGAGAGGGATGCCGATTCCGGTCGTCGCGACAAAGGTGAAGAGAATGACGAGAAACCGTTTCATGAGTGGTCGGGTGAACCGGCGAGAACGTGGAGCATCGCGTGATAGCGGTGAAAATCCGCGAGCCCGGCGGCGAGGGCGGTCTTGGCGTCGATGAGGTTGCGTTGTGCGGCGAGCATTTCGCTGATGGTGGCCTTTCCGGTGGTCAGATCCTGGCGCACGCTGTCGGCGCCCTGGAGGGCCAGCGGGAGCAGTCGGTCGCGATAAAGTTCGACGGTACGGCGCGCGGTCTCGATGCGTTGCCACATGTCGCGGACCTCGGCGGCGGTCTTGGTGCGCAGCGTGGCGGCGTCAAGTTCGGCCGCTTCGCGACGCCGGTCGGCCTCGCGTTGGGCGGAGCGGTATTTTTTGTCGTTGAACCACGGCAGGCTGATCGCGACGCCGGTGTCGTAGCCCTCGATGATGCGGCTGCCGGCATTGAGATGCCGGGCCTTAAGCATCACTTCGGGTTCGGGCCGCCAGGCTCGGTCGGCGAGTTCGCGCATGCGTTGGGCGGCGGTAATGCGGGCGTTGGCCTCGTGCAAATCAGGCCGGTGGGAAAAGGCGTGGGCTTGCGCCTCCTCCAGGGTGGCGAATCCGGTCGGAGCGCCGTTCTCTCCCGGGGCGGCGGGAGGCGTCAGCTCGGCGACGGGCGCCTGCGGTGGCAAGTCGCGCAGGGTGTTGAGCACGGCCGCGGCATCGGCGGCCTCGCGATCCAGCATGATGATCCGTTCCTGGAGCCGGGCGCGATCGGACTCGGCCAGAAACAGCCCGCTCACGCTGCCGGTTCCCGTGGTCAGCCGGCTGCGGGCGATTTCCGTCGCCTGGGCCAGCAGGAGGTCCGTTTCGCGGGTGAGGGCGAGTTGCTCGCGCGCCCGCAATAATTGGAAAAACGCCTCGCGGGCCTCGCCTAGCAGCATCAGTTCGCGGGTGCGCACGGTGGCGGCCGTGACGTCCGCCTCAGCCGCGGCCACGGCGCGCCGGCGTTCGCGATTGCCCGTGAGGGGGATCTTCTGGCTGATGGAAAACTCCGCGGCATCGTAACTGTTGATCCGGTTGCTGGTCATGCGCTGGATCTCAAATCCACCGACCGGGTCCTCCCAGGCGGTGGACTGGGTGATGCGTTCGCGGTCTGCGGCGGCCATGGCGGTGGCGGACCGAAGCTGCGGATTGCGTTCCCGCACCTCGGCCATGACCCGGTTAAGCGTCAGCGGTTCGGCCGCACCGCCATTGAGAGCGGCGGCGAGGAAGCCGAGGAGCAGGGCGACAACGGGGCGCATGGCGGTGGAGGGAATACCTTAGCAGGAGCGATTCAGCTGAGAGCCTAGAGCTGAGAGCAAAACCAAGTGGTGAATTTCATATTCAGGTTGGATGGCATGCGCGTCGGCTCTGGAGATTGGGCTCTCAGCTCTTCGCTCTGAGCTCTCGACTGCATCGGTGCCGGCTCAGTGCTTCTTGTCGTGCTTTGCGTCCTTGGCTGGGCCGGCCTTTTTCCCGGCCGCGGCATCATCGACCTTCTTCAGAAACTTCGCCGGGTCGGCCTTGAAGTCGTCGGTGCAGCCTTCGCAGCAAAAGAAGACCACGCGGTCGGGCTTCCCGGCGGCGTGATACACAAAGGGCGTCGCCTCACCCATGCTCCCGAGAGCTTCGCCGGAAACGAGGCACGTCTTCAGCGGATAGGTGGCGCGGGCCTTGGCGATGAGTTCGGATTCGGTCGGGGACGGCGCGGGCTTTTCCGCGGCCAACAAGACGGACAGCGGAAGGACGGCGGCGAGCAGGAGGGCGGGGAGGAATGATGTGTGTTTCATGATGAGACTTCACCGACAATAACCCCAGCCGGGCCAAACCCCTTGAAATTTTCTGCGGGTTTTTCCGTGATTGGGGTTATAGTCGAAAGAAACCACCGCCATGAACCCTCCCCAAGGTCCCGATTCCCTTTCGCGCACGCTGTCCGATTGGCGGGTGACGCCTCCGCGCCATCCTCAATTTCGCTCCGAGGTGTGGGCGCGCCTCCGGGTAAGTGAGACGCCACCGCCCTGGCAGGTGTTTGCCCGGCAGCATGTCGGCGCGGTGGGAGGGGCGCTGGCGCTGGCCATCATCGCGGGGGGCTTTCTGGGGCATGAACGGGCGCGGGCGCAGGCGGCGGAGGAAAGCTCCCAGCTGGCGACTGCGTATGTGCAGGGGCTGGACGCACGTTCGATGCGGATGCCGTGAAAAATCTGCTGATCACCCTGGCGGTGGTGCTCGCGGCCTGCGCCGCGGCGTACGGAGTTATTTATACCCTCAGCGGCGATCGTGCGATGCACGCGGCGGCACGAGAGGGCGACGCGATGGCCTGGCTGCGCGCCGAGTTTCACCTCGACAACGCCCGGTTTGCCGCGATCAAGCGTCTACACGACGATTACAGCGTCGCCTGCGGCGGACATTGTGCCGCGATCATGGCGGCGCGGGATCGTCGGGCGCCGGCGGCGGAGATCGCGGCGCTGGAGAAAGTATGCGTCGATGCGATGACGGCGCATTTCCAGCGCGTGGCCGCGGTGATGTCGCCGGCGCAGGGCGAACGTTACCTGGCGACGGTCTTGCCGCGAATCGCGGGTTACGAGCATCATGGGGCGCCCAACCTCCGGATGTCACCGTGAACGGGGCGAGCAGTGCAGGGCGGGGGGCAGGCGGCAGTGAAGCAACGAAGTCGGACACGGGCGCGGAGGACTGCGCCTGGATGGAGAGCGTGCAGCGCGGCGACGAGGCGGCGTTTGGCCGTCTGATGGAGCGGTGGGAACGGCCCGTGAAGTCGGTGATCGCTCGGCTGGTGTTCAATGCCGGTGAGGCCGAGGAATTGGCCCAGGAGACGTTTGTCCGCGTCTGGCAGCAGCGGGAAAAATATCGGGCGGGAGCAGCCTTTCGGCCGTGGGTGTTTGCCATCGCGGTCAACCTTGCACGCAACCGGCTGCGCTGGTGGCGCAAGCGCCCGGAGGTGGCGCTGGAGGAGTGGACGGAACGTGACGGCGACAGTGGGTCGGGCGAGGGCGGAGGGGCGCGGGGACTGGAGCAGGCAGAGCGGGCGTCAGCGGTGAGGGACGCGATCGCGGGCCTGCCGGCCGACCTGCGCGAGGCGATCGTGTTGTTCGAATATCAGGAGATGTCCCACGCCGAAATTGCCGCCGCCGTCGGCGCCACCCCCAAGGCGGTCGAGACGCGGATCCATCGTGCGCGGGAAAAACTGCGGAGCACCTTGAAACGATGGGAGTAAGGGGGAGTTTCCCCAAAATCAGGGTGGACCGGCGGTCGTGGCTTCGCGGTTGTTGGTCAAGGGAGTGTCAAAAACACTCAAGAAAGTGAAGAACGGCTCGATTTTGTGGCAGCCGCCTGCCTTATTACAGGCCGCCCCGATGCCAATCACCAAGCCTCGCGCCGTGTTTCTCAGCTACGCCTCCGAAGATGCGGACGTGGCGAGACGGATTTGCGGGGCGTTACAACGGATCGGGGCCGAGGTGTGGTTCGAAGACGGCGAACGCGGGGGAGACGCTTGGGAAGCAAAAACGAGGCAGCAGATTCGCGACTGCGCCCTGTTTCTTCCCCTGATCTCGGCCAACACCGGGGAAAAATGCGAAGGGTGTTTCCGGACCGAGTGGAAATTGGCCGCGGATCGCTCCATTCAGCAGCCGAGGGGAGCACCGTTCATTAATCCGGTGTTGATCGATTTTACGAACGAGCGCGGTACTCCGGTGCCGGAGGCGTTTCTCGCGGTGAAGTGGATCCGTCTGCTGGGTCGTGACATCCCCATGGCTTTCGCGCTGCGGTTGATGGAACTGGCTGCTGGAGCGGCGGAGACGGTGGGCGCGAGCGCAGGATCGGCGGAAAAACCGGCTGCAGTTGTGCCGGCGGTCACGCCGAAAGAGGGTGCGCCCCGCGCTTGGCTCGGCTGGGGTATCGGCGCGGTTGCCGCCGCTCTGCTCCTGGCCTTCGGCTGTTCCCGCCGGTAAGGCGAAACGTCTCCCGCAGTTGGCGGCCTACGGCGAGAGCACCGCGTCGTCGTCGTTCCACATTTTCCGATCGGGGCCGGCGCTGCGAATCTCCATTTTTTTTGCGCTCTCGGCGTGAAAAAAGAAAGGCGTCCCCCAGCGGTCACAGAGTTCGCCCGCCTGATTGATTGCCGGATGATCGGGCGGAATGAGCGCGAGCCGAAGTTTGTTCTTTCCGGTCAGGACGGCGGTGATCTCGGGGTTGGTGCCGACGGGGTTGCCCTCGCGGGGGAAGTTCGTCTGAAACGCCTGGACCACTTCATTGACGATCTGCAGGTCGGCGCGGATATCGGACGTCGGCGCGTTCAGGGCGTCGGCGAGCGTACTGCGCTCGGCGGGCGGCGGTGGAGCATTGCGCGCTGGGCCTGGCGAGGCCGCAATTGCGCCGGCCTTCGCTCCGCCGGCGCCCCCGGGGGGGGCAGGTGCGTCTGAAAACGCCCGTTGCACCCATCTTGATGCCAGGAAACCGACTAGCACCAGAACGGCGACGCCGATCAGCGTGCGGTGCAGCGGCGTCATCCCGGGCGCATCCCGTTTTTTGGACATGCGGAAAATGCCATCCTCTGCAATCGTGCTGTTACTGGAGCCGCGACGCCCTCGTCGCGGTTTCAATCCACGCGACGAGGGCATCGCGTCCCCAGTGTGCAGAAATTGAGATACGCCGCCTCATCCCAGGAACCCGAGATTTGGTTTGGCGAACCGACCGATGTTGGGGAGGACGGTTGGCAGATCGGTGGCACTCACGCCGAACCAGGTCGCGAGCGTCGCGGCGTATTCGTCGACACTGGTCGTGGGAATCCAGCGGCCGAGGCCGGTGTCGTCGGGACCGTTGATCGAAAGCGTGGGCATCTTGCCGTAGATGTCGGTGCCGCGCACAGCGCCGCCGACGACAAAGTGGTGGCTGCCCCAGCCGTGATCGGAGCCGTCGCCGTTGGAACGGAAGGTGCGGCCAAAGTCGGAGGCGGTGAAGGTCGTCACCTGATTGGCGACGCCGAGTTCGGTGGTGGCGTTATAGAACGCGTTCACGGCCTGGCTGATTTGCGAAATCAGGCCCGCGTGGACGCCGGTGACGGGGGCGGTGTTGTCGACCTGAGCGGCGTGGAGATCCCAGCCGCCGAGTTGGACGAAGAAGATCTGGCGCTTGAGGCCAAGGGTGGGTGACGCGGCGATGAGGCGCGCGGCCATTTTTAGCTGGTTGCCGGCGGTGGTGGTCGGGAAAACCGTCGTGAGCGGCGCGGACGCGTTGAGCACGGTGTTGAGGAGGTCCGCGCTGACGATCGCGTCGCCGGTGGCGCCGGCGAAAGCGGTTTCGAAAAGTGTGTTCTGCGCCTGGGCGAAGATGTCCTTCTGCGCGCGGAACCGGATGCCGTCCGGCGTGGTGGGAGTAAGCGACGTTGTGCTGCCGGTGAGGGTGGGGGCGCCACCGGTGCCGATGGCGTATTGGGTGACCTTGGCGCCGACCTGGAAGGTGTTTTTGCCGGCGATGCTGATCGACATCGAGATCTGGTCGCTGGTGTTGAAGGCGTTGACGAGATCAGCGACGCGGCCGCCCCAACCGGTGGAGGTCGGCTTGTCGGGCACGCTATGCTGCCACTGGACCTGCTGGTCGCTGTGGGAAAAAAGCTGCGGTGGGAGCGGGACGCTGCGGGCGTTGTACTGGGTCTTGGTCGTCGGGTAGACGAGCGTGCCGGTGTTGCCCAGAAATGCCGCCTTGCCGGAGTTGAAGAGCGCGTGGAGCTCCGTCATCGACGGGTGCAGGCCCCACGTGCGGCCGTCGGAGGTTTTCGGCGTGATGGGAAGGAGGCTCGCTCGTGGCAGGGCGAGATTGGAACGGGCGGCGGCATAGGCGGCATAGCCGGCGGCGTCGGTGGCCGGGCCGGTGCCCATCGGGATGATGAGATTGTTTGCGTCGTTGCCGCCGTTGAGGAACAGGCAAACGAGGGCCTTATAGTCAGACGCGATGGCTCCGGCGGTTGGGGGCGGCTGGGGGCCGTTGCCGGGACTCGCGACCGCGCCCATGAGGCGGAGGCTGCCGAGGGTGGAGAGGAGGCCGGTGGCGCCGACCGCAGAGCAGCAGGCGCTGCCGAGGAACTCGCGGCGGGAAACTTCAGGGGCGGACTTTTTGCTCATGGGAGGGAGGACGGAAAAGGGAGAGTGGAGCGCGATGGTTTGGGCGTTGAGAGCGGGGGGAGAGGGAGCTTTCGAAGATTCTGCGCCAACTCTCGCCCACTCCGGATGCTTGATTCTTATCCTATTTCTGGATGGCCGCCGACGGTGAAGTGAGGACGAGGAGGATGGCGGATTTCACCCGATCCTCGGCCGTCGTCGTGGTGGGGAGCGCAGCGAGCGACGTGGTGATGCGCGTGCGGGTGGCCGTGGAGAGCGAACCGGAACACAGCAGCATGTTCAGATGGTCGAGCAGTGCTGTCGGGTTTCCGGCGAGCGTTTGCTCATAGGTAAGATTGAGTGTCAGCGTATAGGGTGCGGCCGTGGTCGGCACGCCGTTCGTGGTGGGCACGGCGGCGAGGACGAACGAGCGGTAGTAATTCGGCGTACTGATCGCGAAGTTGTCGTCGGTGATCTCGAATTCCGGCGCGACCAATCCCGCGGACGCGAGCGGCCCGGGCAGCACGTAATCGGGGTGGTAGAAATTAAACACGGTCGGCGATCGGAGCGCGGCCTGGGCGATGCTGCCGATCGCATTGTAGGGGAGCGTCGCCGAATTGATGGTGGAAATTTCACCGGCGGTGAGGGGCTTGGGCGTGGTGCCGTCGATCACGATGCCATTGATTGTGTGCCGATACCCGAGGAAGCGACCGCTCGGAGAAGAGGCTCCGAAGGAGCGGAGGACACCGGTCAGGCGAAGGAGCGGTTCCTTCAGCTTGCCGTAGGTGACATTGCCGGCGACGGAAGCGGAACGCGCCTCGTAATCGGTCAAAATGGCGCGGACCACGGCGCTCATTTCGCCGCGCTTGCCGGTGCCGTCGTTTTCGAATTTCTGCGCGACCCGATAAACATAAGCCGGGCTCGGGTTGCTCGTGACCAGGCGCTGGATGAGGAGCTTGGAAATGAAGGGCCCCGTGTTGGGATGCGCGAACAGGGCGTCGAGCGCGAGTTGTAGATCCTTGGTGCCGCCCTGGCCCGCCGGAATCGGGGTGGCGCTGACCGGGCTGATGTTCTTCACCGTGTCGTCGTGAAACGCCGGGAAGAGTTGCATCGGGCTGATGTAATTGGCGCCGGCGGTGCGGAACGCGGTGAGGTTGGTCGAGGGATACGCCCAGCCGGTGAAGACCTTGGCCATCTCGGTGATGGTGGTTTGATCGTAGGTGGGGATTGGCAATCCATCGGCGCCGAGCGCCAGGCTGCCATCGGGCTGCAGCATGTTCAGGCCGATCGTGAAGAGCTGCATGATTTCGCGGGCGTAATTCTCGTCGGGCGTGGTTCCGGTGACGGGGTCGGCCTTGGAGTTGCGCAGCGAGCTGAGGTATTCGCCCATCATTGGGCTGAGAGTGACGTTTTCCAGCAGGGTGCGGAAATTGCCAAAGGCGCCGGCGCCGAGGATGTCGTAGTAATTGGCGAGCGGCTCGGCGCGGTTGTCGTCACCCAGGGCGATGTCCGACGTGACCAGGATCTGACTGAGGGCGAACGCGACGCGCTGGCGGAGCTGGTCGGGAGCGGTGAGGGCGATCTTGAACCACGCCGACTGGCGGTTGGGCATGTGGATCGCGTTCCAGTTCGTGAAGCTGCTGCTGCCGCCGAAAGCCGTGCGGTCCGCAACGGTGGCGGTACGATGAGAGGTGAACGGCATCGCCAGCTGCGACGTGATCCAGGCATCGATGTTTCCGCCGGTGAGGGCGTCGATTTCAGCCTTGGTCGGGCCGAAGGTTGCCTGGGTCAGGAAGCGAGCGGCGTCTGTGGCCGCGACAGTGGCGAGAGACAGGGCGGGAGCCGCGGCCGGCGGAGCAAACGAACGCGATCCGGAACCCACGATGAACGTGCCCTTGACCTCTCCAGCGGGGAACTTGGCGGTATCGATCCGGACGGAAATATTGCCAGACTTGAGCGCGTCGAGCAGCGCCGCACCCGAATACGGCCCAGTGGGTTCGAACGTCCACTGAGCGCCGATGACCTGGCCCTGCGGCAGGTTGAAAACATAATCCTCGCTGCTGCCGATCGTGAGGTGGGCCGTGATCTCGGCAGAGCTGAGATTGTTGAACGACACGTTAACGGACGCGATCGCCCCGGTGGAACTGAGGAGAATTGCAGCGGTGCCCGAGGCGGTGGATCCGCCACTCGCGGTCGTCGTGGGCCGCACGGTGGCGACGTAGAGCGTGGCGCTGCTGTCGGAAATCCGCACCGTCGCGGACGATTCCGGGCCGGCGACGTAGAGCGTGCCCGGGACGACGGTGACGACCACGGTGTCGGTCCCTTCGTTCTGCAAGTCGGGGTTGGGGAGCAAGGGCAGCTTCACCGTCGTGGCGCCGGCGGGAAAGACGATCGTTCCGGGGAGAAAGGCGTAGTCGAAGCCATTCACGGCGGAACCGCCCACGCCGTACTGTACCGTGAGCGGATCGAGGGTAGAGCCGGTGCGGGTGAACGTATACTCACCGTTGTTTCCGCCGGTTTCGTCCGCCGTGGCCTTGGAGGCGGCGACGGTGACGAGGGCGGGCGAGGTCGGGGAGAGGTCGTAAACTTCCACGATCGCCACGCCGCTCGTGTTGGCGGCGCCGTTGACCTGGACGGAGTAATTTCCGGGGGCGAGATCGACGAGGAGGGCGGCGTCGTTGCTGCCGGCGGGGAAGGCGAAGGCGCCCGCCTGGGCGAAGGCGGCCGTGAGCGTCGCGGCGCTGGCGGCGTTGGTGCCCACCGGAGTGCCCCAATTGTCGTTGGTCGCTACGGTGGTCGCGGGAGTGCCGTTGCGCACGAGGCTGAGTGTAGGATTTGGCAACACGCCGGTGACGCCAAGTGCCGAGAGCGCGGGACCGGCGGCCCGAATGAGGAGTTTGCGCGTGCCGGAACCGGCGGTGATGACGAAACCCGGGGTCAGCTGCCCTGCCGCTCCTCCCACTTGGGCGCGGGTGGAGAGGTTGAGAAATTTTCCGGGGGGAGCGCCAACTTCGTAGACCTCAACAATCGCGGTGCCGGTCGTGCCACCGACGCCGCTGACCTGGGCCGAGTAGGCGCCGGGCGGGAGGGTCGCGACGATGCCCGCGTCGCGTGAACCAGCCGTCAGCGCGAAGGCTCCGACCGAATTGAAGGCGGTGAGGTCGGCGGCGTTCCAGTTGTCGTTGGTGGCGACGACAGCGTTGGCGGAATTGTAGACCGTCAGCAGGGGATCGGCGAGAGTGCCCGTGACATTGAAGGGTGCGGTGGCGAGCCTGGGGCCGACGCCCCGGATGACGACCTGCTTGGGTGTTGTGCCACCGATGAAGAATCCCGCCGTCAGCACGTCGGCACCGGTGCCGACGCGAGCGAGCGTCGAGACATTGGCCAGACGGGTCTCCTGGGCGAAGAGCGAGCAGGTGAGCGTGAGCGCGAGTGCGACCAGGACGGCAATCGGCTGCGGACGACGGTGACGCGGGTTTTTCATGCGAAAAATTCTTTTCTGGGTGACCGGAAATTTTCCCTCAGGAGGGGGTAATTCCGATTTCGAAGCGGGCGAAAGCTAGGCGAGCGTCGCCGGGTTGTCGCGACAATTCTTTGCCGTAATTGTCCCCGCCTTGCGTCCGTAGGAGCCGGTTTCCAGCGGCTCCACCATGGTCAGTCGTTTAGAGAAATCCTAGGTTCGGTTTCGCGAATCGGCCGATGTTCGGCAGCACGGTGGGCAGGTCGGTGGCGCTGACGCCAAACCACGTCGCGAGCGTCGCAGCGTACTCGTCGACGCTCGTCGTGGGGATCCAGCGGCCCTGCGAGACGTCGTCCGGTCCGCTGATCGTGAGCGTCGGCATTTTCCCGTAGATGTCACCACCCTTGACCGCCCCGCCCACGATGAAGTGGTGACTGCCCCAGCCGTGGTCGGAACCGTCGCCGTTGGAGCGGTACGTGCGGCCGAAGTCGGAGGCGGTGAACGTCGTCACCTGGTTGGCGAGGCCGAGTTCGGTGGTCGCATTGTAGAATGTGTTCACCGCCTGGCTGATTTGGCTGAGCAACGCCGCGTGGGTGCCGGTCGTCGGGGCAGTGTTGATTAGCTGAGCGGCATGGGTGTCCCATCCGCCGAGCTGCACGAAGAAGATCTGCCGCTTCAGGCCGAGCCCCGCGGCCGCGCCGATCAGACGTGCGACCATCTTCAGCTGGTTCGCGGCGGTCGTGGAGGGAAAGACGGTCGTCAGCGTCGGCGAGGTCGCGAGGGTGGTGTTGAGGAAATCCGCGTCGGTGATCGCGCTGCCCGAGATTCCGGCAAACGCCGTGTCAATCAGGCCGGACTGCCCGAGGGAAAAAATGTCTTTTTGCGCACGGTAGCGGACGCCGTCGAGCAACGTGGGGCTGGTCGTGCTGCCGGTAAACGTGATTGCGCCACTGGTGCTGACGGCGTATTGGGAGACGTTGCCGCCGACCTGGAAATAATTGGTGCCGGCGAGACTGACCGACATCGAGATCTGGTTGCTCGTGTTGAAGGCGTTGACGAGGTCCGCGACCCGTCCGCCCCATCCCGTCGTGCTGGGCCGGTCCGGCACGCTGCTCTGCCACTGCACCTGCTGGTCGCTGTGCGAAAACAGCTGGCGCGGCAGTGGCACCGACGCCGACGTGTATTGGGCCTTCGTTGTGGGGTAAGCGAGCGTGCCGACGTTGGCGAGCAGCGCCATTTTCCCGGCGCTGAAGAGGCTGGACAATTCGGGCACTGCTGCGTGCAGCGAAAAACTGCGGCCGTCCGAGGTCCTCGGAGAGAGCGGAAGCAGGCCGGTCTGCGGCAACGCGAGGTTGGCCCGCGCGGCGGCATAGGCTGCGTAGCCGGTGGTGTCGGACGGGATGATGAAATTATTGGCGTCGTTCCCGCCGTTCAGAAAGAGGCAGACGAGCGCCTTGTAATCGGTGGGCAGGGCGGCGGCGGTGTTCGGAACACTGATGCCGCTGTCGGGATTGGCCACGGCACCCATCAGCCGGAGGCTGGCGAGCGACGAGAGGAGGCCGGTGGCGCCGACCGCGGCGCAGCAGGACGAGCCGAGGAAATCCCGGCGGGACAGTTCGGGGGCGGCGGTTTTTTTGTTCATTTTTGCGTCGCGCCGGCGGGCGAGGTGGCGACGAGCAGGACCGCGGTCCGCGCCCGATCGAGAGTGGAGGTGGAGGTGGGCACCGCCCCCAACGCGGTGACGATGCGGTCCCGGGTCGACTGGGGCATGGTGCCGCCGGCCATCACGGTCGCAAGATGATCGACCAGCGCGGCGGGCGTCGGGACGAGCGTCTGCTCATAGGTCAAATCCAGCATCAGCGTCGCCTGCAGTGCGTTGGTCGTCGTGCCGCTCGTCGCCGTAATGAACGTGCGGAGGAAATTCGGGCCGTCGACGCTCGTCGTGGCGTCGGTGATTTGAAACTCCGGCGCGACGAGTCCGGCGGCCGCGAGGGGGCCGGTTTCGACGTACGAGGGGCTGAAGAAGTTGAAAACCGTGGGCGAGCGCAATGCCGCCTCTGCGAGGCGCGTCTGCACGTTGGTGATATTGGTGCCAGTGCTGTTCGTCGAAATGACCGAGGTTCCGGCCGGGAGCGGCGTCGCGCTCGTGATGGGATTGCCATCCACCGTCACCCGGAATCCGGCATAGCGCCCGTTGGGCGCCGAGGCGTTGAACGTGCGCAGCAGCCCGGTCAGGCGCAGCAGCGGTTCCTTGAGTTTGCCGTAGGTGAGGTTGGCGGCGACTGTGGTCGACCGCGCCTCATAATCGGTGTAGATGGCCCGGACGACTGCCCCCAGATCGCCGCGGACGCCGGAGCCGTTGTTTTCAAATACCTTTGCCACCCGGTAGACGTACGCGGGACTCGGGTTGCTCGTGATCAGCCGCTGGATGAGCTGCTTCACGATGAACGGTCCCGTGTTCGGGTGGTTGAAGAGCGTGTCGAGCAGGATGCGGAGATCGGTCGTTCCGCCCTGAGAGGCGGGAATGACCACGCCTCGCACGATGCTCTTCGCGGTATCGTCGTGATAGGCGGGGAAGAGTTGCATCGCGCTGAAGTAGTTGATCCCCGCTGTGCGAAAGGCGGTGAGGTTCGTCGACGGGTAGGCCCAGCCGGTGAAAATCTTCGCCGTTTCGGTGATCTCCGTCTGGGTGTAGGTCGTGATCGGCAGCGCCGTGCTGTCGAGCTTGAGGGTGCCGTCTGGCTGCAGCTCGTTGAGCCCGATGGTGAACAGCTGCATGATCTCGCGGGCGTAGTTTTCGTCTGGCGTGGTGCCGGCGACGGGGTCGGCCTTGGCGCTGCGGAGCGAACTGAGATAGAGGCCCATCATCGGGTTGAGGGTGACGTTTTCCAGCAGCGTCCGGAAGTTGCCGAAGGCACCGTTGCCGAGGATGTCGTAGTACGCGGCCAGTGGTTCGGCCTGGTTGTCGTTGCCCAGGCCCACGTCGGAAACCACCAGGATTTGGCTCAGCGCGAACGCGACGCGTTGACGCAGTTGATCGGCGGCCGTGACCGCTTGGGTAAACCACGCAACCTGGCGGTTGGGCGGATGAACGGCGTTCCAATTGGTGATACTCGAGCTGCCGCCGAAGGTTGTGCGATCGTTGGTCGTCGCGCTGCGGTGAGAGGAGAACGGCATCGCCAGCTGCGTGGTCAGCCAAGTATCGATGCTTTGCCCGGTGAGCGCGTCGATCTCTGATTTCTTCGGGCCAAACGTCGCCTGCATCAGGAAACGTGCGGCATCGGCGCGGGTGACGTTGGTGAGCGAGACCGCCGGTGGCGCCGCCGGCGGGGTGAACGTCTGGGAGCCGACCCCTTGGATAAACGTGCCCTTCAGCTCCCCGCCGGGATATTTCGAGGTGTCGATGCCGACGAAAATCTTTCCGGTCCGGAGTGCGTCGAGCAGGTCGGCGCTGGCATAGGGGCCGACGGGGTTGATATACCAAGGGGAGCCTGCGACCTGACCGTTGGGCACGGCGGTGACATAGTCGCCCGACGGGCTGAGGCGGAGATGCCCGCTCACCTGCGCGGAACTCAGGTTGGAGAACGAGACGTTGATCCCGGCGAGCGTGCCGCTGGCGCTGAGCAGCAGCGTCGCGGTGCCCGACGCGATCGAGTCAACGGCTGCGCCTTCCGGCCGTAGGTTGGCGACGTAGAGGGTTGCGGCGCTGTCGGCGATCGTGGCGGTCGCACTCGCTTGCGCCCCCACCTCGTAGTCGGCGGTTCCCGGCGTGAGCGTGACCGTCACGGTGTCCAGGCCGTCGGCTGTCAGATCCGGAATGGGCGTGAGCGGAAGTTTCACGGCGGCGACGCCGGCGGGGAGGGTGAGGGTGCCGGGCAGCAGGTTGTAGTCGACGCCGTTCACGGCGGTGCCGCCGACGCCGTAGGAAACGGTCAGGGCGGTCTGGATGTCGCCCGTGCGCGTGATGGTGTATTCACCGGGGTTGGACCCGGACTCGTCGCTGGCCGCCTTGGTTGCGACGATGGTGACGGTGGTCAGCGGACTGGGGGCGAACCCGTCCTCGCCGGCCGCCCACACGTGATAGGCTCCTGTCCGCACGGTGCCGTTGCGGAAATTGTAGAGCTGGATGACGCGCGTCAGTTCGGTGAGGTCGATGCGGCCGTCGCGGTTCGAATCGGCCGAGTGGTAGCTGGTGAGCGTGATCTTAGCGATGGTGTTGAGGATGGAGGGTTCGCCTGCAAACCCGTCCTCGCTGCCCGGCTGCACCTTGTAGTAGCCCGTGCGGGTGCTGCCGTTGCGGGTGTTGTAGAGTTCGATCACGCGGGTGAGCTCCTGCAGGTTGAGGCGGAAATCGAGGTCCGTGTCGGCGCTGTGATTGGGTGCGGTTGCCGCGGCGACCGAAGTTGCCGCCGGCGCGTTGTCGGCCGCCACGGGCCGGGCCTGGGCCGCAGTGGGAGGTGTGGCGGAGGCAGGGGTGATATCGTAGATTTCGACGAGCGCGGTGCCGCCGGCGCCGGATTTGTCCCCCACCTGAACGTGGTAGTTTCCGGGCGGAAGGTCGACGAGCAGGGCGGCGTCGTTGCCTGGTTCGGGAAAGGCAAAGGCGCCCGCCCGCGCGAACGCGCCCTTCAATGTATCGGCGCCGGCCGCACGGGCATTTGCGGGGGTCGCCCAATTGTCGTTCGTCGCCAGTTCGGTACCGGTGGTCGCGTCGCTCACCCGCAGGACGGGATCGGGCAGGGGGCCGGCGACTCCGAATGCGGCCAGGGCGGGCCCGGCGGCGCGGATGAGCAGCTGGCGGGGGCGCGTGCCGGAGGAAATCGTCAGGCTGACCTCGGATTCGATGCCCGGGGCGAGCCGCAGGCGGGCCGAGGTGTTCAGCAGGCGGGCGCCGGTCGGACTGAGTTCGTTGATTTCGAGGCGCACCGGACCGGTGTGATCCGAGGTGCGGACAAGATAACCTCCGGTGGTCAGGGTGGCGACGAGCGCATCGGGCGCGCCGGCGGAACCGTCGTTGGCGGCGATGATGCCGTGGGTACGGTCGAAGAGGGTGAAGGAGGGCCGGGGGGCCGGACTCGTTGGGCTGCCGGTCGGGACGGTAAGGAACGATTGAATCGAAATCGGTTGGTCAGGGCCGGGGCCGAGGACAAAGCCAACCGCGAGTTCGTCTCCGGCGGCGCCGGTCCCGGTGTTAATCCGGGACAGACGGGACTCCTGCGCGGGGAGGGCGAGAACGCTGAGCAGACAGCACACGGCCAGGTGGAGTCGGGTCATGCGGCAGTGGGGTTCGGGTGAATCACGGTGGGAACGGTCGCGGAGCATGCACGAAATCCGGGAATTCGGGAGGAGAAAAATGCGCAACGGGAAACGAAGGGGCATCTCAGCCGGAAAACTCGGTCGGGGCGTCGCCTTTGTCGGCGCCGCTTCCGTGGTTTCAGCAACTAGATTTGACTTCGATCGCCTTTTTTCGCGCTTAGTCGCACCCATGATTACATCCTCAGATATGTCCGGCACCCTTCTCGGATGGCGCGCCGTGTCGCGGGCAGCCGCAATCATCCTCGCGCTCGCTTCAATCTCGATCGGTTTCGCCCAATCGCGCATGACCGGGTTTACCCTGCGCGTCGCGGTCCCGGCATCCGGGATCACCTCCACATTCACCATCGCCGGAACGGTGCCAAAAGCCGTTCTGATCCGCGCCCTCGGGCCGGCCCTCGCGGGTTTCGGCGTAGCCGGCACTCTCGCCGACCCCCAGATTGTCGTCACGAACAGCACGGGAGCCACTGTCGCTTCCAACGACAACTGGAACGGCGATGCCGCCGTCGTCGCGGCCACCGGTCGCCTGGGAAGCTTTCCGATTACCAATACCGGCAGCCGCGATGCCGCCCTGGTGGCGACATTGCCCCCAGGAACCTATGCGGCAACGTTCACAGGGGTCGGCGCAACGACCGGCCTGGTGTTGATTGAAGTCAACGATGCGGACATCGTCTCGGGAAGCAGTTCAGTTTTTTCGTTTCTCGCCCTGCGGGGCCTGGTCGGCGGGAGCGCCGGGCCGTTGGTGTTCGGGATCAACACATCCGGAAATCTCGCCGTGATGATCCGCGCGCTCGGGCCGACGTTGACATCACTCGGTGTCGCCGGCGCCCTGGCCGATCCCACGCTGACGGTCACGGCCGGATCCGCCGCGTTCACCAACAATAATTGGGGTGGAGACGCTTCGCTCGCCGCCGCTGCCGCCCAAGTCGGGGCAACGCCACTGCCGGCCAACAGCCTCGACAGCGCGCTTTTTGCCGCCGTGGGTGTTGCCGGGGTGACCGCGACCGTCACCGGAGTGGGCAACACCACCGGCATTGCACAGGTGGAGTTTTATTCCGTCACCGGTGTTTCGATTGCCCCGCTGATTACTTCCACTCCCCGCGACACCGCGCTGGTGACGGGCTCGCGGCTTACGCTTACGGCCGCGGCGACGGGCGTGCCGGCCCCAACGTATCAGTGGCAGAAGAACGGGGTCGCGATCGCCGGAGCCACGGCGGCGACCTATACCGTCGCTGCCGCGCAGGTCGCGGATACGGGAACTTACACCTTCGTCGCAACCAGCACGGCCGGCACCGCGACGTCGACCCCGGCGGTGGTTTCCGTCGGGGCGCTGGCCGCACCGACCGTGGTGCAGGCCCCGACATCCCAGACTGTCACCGCGGGGGCGTCGCTCACCCTGACCGCAACCGTGACAGCCTTCCCGGGGCCGACGTATCAGTGGCAGAAGGACGGCGTGGCGGTTCCCGGCGCGACCAATGCGACGTTGACCATCGCCTCCGTTCAGGCCGTCAACGCCGGCACGTACACGCTCACGGCCACCAATTCGCAGGGGACGGTCACGTCGGCCGGGGCGGTGATTGCCGTGGAGCCGTCCTCGAAGCTCTCCAACCTTTCGGTGCGGACCTCGATGGCCGACGGCCAGAGCCTCGCCGTCGGGATGGTGGTGAGTGGCGGACCGCGCAGCGTGCTCGTCCGCGCCGCCGGTCCGGCCCTCGTGCCCTTGGGTTTCCAGGCGAACTCCGTGGTGGCCAATCCGCGGATGGCGCTGTTCAACGCACAGTCGGTGCAAATCCTCGCGAACGATGACTGGGACCCGCGCCTCGCTCCGAGCTTTGCGCAGGTGGCCGCCTTTCCCTTCCCGGCGGGCAGCCGCGATGCGGCGGTGGTCCAGAATCTGGACGGACAGGTCTCGGTGCAGATCACCGCCAGCGGCGCCGGAACGTTGCTCGCCGAAGCCTACGACCTTGAGACGGGCAACTCGCTCCGCCTGGTGAATCTCTCGGTCCTGAATCGCGTCGGAACCGGCAACGACGTCCTCATCGCCGGTTTCAATCTCTCGGGCACCGGGACGAAGCGATTGCTGATCCGCGGCGTCGGACCCTCACTGACGCAGCTGGGTGTCACTGGCGTGCTGGCCGATCCGCAGATCCAAATCATGAATTCCAGCAACGCCCAGGTCGGATCGAGCGACAACTGGGACGCGGCCCTGGCGCCCGTGATGGCATCGGTCGGAGCTTTTCCGCTACTCGCGGGGAGCCGCGATTCGGCGCTGGTAGTCACCCTGGGGGTGGGAACCTACTCGGCGATCATGAGCGGCGTCGCCGGTGGCACCGGGATGGGAATCATCGAGGTCTACGAGTTGCCCTGATTCCGGGGAGAACGGCGGTCGCGTGTTTTCGGGGTGGCGTTTCGTTTGGCGCGCCCGGCAAATGCCGGGCGACAACTCCCTCACCCCGGGAGCCGATGATGTCCGGGGCCGAGGACAAAACCAACTATGAGTTTGTCTCCGGCGGTGCCGATTCCGGTGCTAATCCGGAAAAGAGGAAACCCCTGCCCGGGGAGGATGAGGGGGCCGAGCAGGCCGCACACGGCGAAGCGTAGTTGGGTCATGCGGCAGTGGGGTTCGGATGAAGCACGATGAAAACGAACGCGGGGCATGCACGAACTCCGGGAACTCGGGAGGCGAAAAATGGGCCAATGGGAATCGGTGGCGGCGCGGCGGTGAGAATTTGGAGTGAGCGTCGCCTTCGTCTGCGCCCTTCCTCCTCGCCGGCCGCGTGAAAAACCTCGCCACCGGAGAATCTCGTTTGGAGGCCGGGCTGTTCCCGGTCCCACCCACCTTTGTTTCCGACCATGTCCGCGCCCGTCGGTAATGCCGTGTTTGTCAGCTACGCGTCGCAGGACGCGGAGGCGGCGCGGCGCATCTGCGAGGCGCTGCGGGCGGCGGGCGTCGAGGTCTGGTTCGATCAGAACGAGCTCGTGGGTGGCGATGCGTGGGACGCCAAGATCCGAGGGCAGATCGCCGCGTGCGCGCTGTTTGTGCCGCTGATCTCCGCGAACACCCAGGCGCGGCGCGAAGGATATTTCCGGCTGGAGTGGAAGTTGGCGGCGCAGCGCACGCACATGATGTCGGAACGGAACGCGTTCGTGCTGCCGGTCGTGATCGACGACACGCGCGATTCGGACGCGGATGTGCCGGGCGAGTTCAAGGCGGTGCAGTGGACGCGGCTGGTGCAGGGTAATACGCCACCGGCCTTCGTCACCCGCGTGCAAAAACTTCTCGACGGCGCGAGCGCGCCGACGGCCGCGGGCGCGCCACCGGCGCCGCCGGCGGTGGGTTCCCCTCCGGCGAGCAAGTCCCGTTTGCCGGCAGGGACCGCCGTCGCGCTGATCGTCGGGGTGTTGTTTTTTGTCGGATACCGCGCGAAGCGACCGACGAGAGCGGAGCCGATGGTGGCACCCCAGGTCGCGGCCGACGTCAAAGCCTCTACGGTGCCGGTTGCGGCATCCAGCGACAAGTCCGTCGCGGTGCTGCCGTTCGAAAACCGGAGCGGCGACAAGAGCGACGAATATTTTTCCGACGGGATCAGCGACGAATTGCTCAACGTCTTGGGCCGGGTGGCCGGCTTACGCGTCGTGGCGCGGACCTCGGCGTTTTCCTTCAAGGGGAAAAACGTGACCGCGCACGAGATCGGCCGCGCCCTCAACGTGGCCCACCTCGTCGAGGGCAGCGTGCAGCGGGTGGGTGAGCGGGTGAGAATTCTGGCGCGGCTCGTCCGGGCTGAAACGGGCGATCAAATCTGGAGCGATCGTTTCGACACCGAGGCGAAGGACATTTTGGGCGCACAGGATGTGATCGCGAACGCGATCGCCCGTCAGCTGTCGCTTACGCTCGGTGCTTCCGCACGCCCGGCGAAGACGGTAAATCCGGAAGCGTACCGGCTGGTGCTGGAGGGGCGGTATTTTTTCAACATGCGAACGCCGAAGGGCTTTTCCGCTGCTGAGGAGGCTTTTGCCCGTGCGATCCAGATGGCTCCGGAGTTCGCCGAGGCACATGCCGGGCTCGGGTTCAATTTGGTCTCCCGGGCGTCGTATAACGACATCGACGGTTTTGTTAAGAATTCGGGAGAGATGGCAAGAGGTGAACACGCGGCGCTGCGCGCCATCGAATTGGATCCGTCGCTTCCCGACGGGTATTCTGCCTTGGGCTATGGGCTGCTGAACGACGGGAAATTTGCCGAAGCCGAACGGCGTCTTCTCCAGACGATCGCATTGAATTCAAATTCGGCCCCAGCCCGAAAGGTGCTCGGGCTTCTTTATTCGAGCACCGGTCGACTTGGCCTGGCGATAGCCGAGCACGAAAAAGCGGACTCGCTCGATCCGCTCAATGACCAAAATATTCTCAACCTGGTGCAGGTTCTTTGGTGGGCGGGTAGGCTCAATCATGCGCTCACGGCCGTTGAACGATCCATTGCGTTGCGCGCCGACCCCTTTGTCATGAAACAAGGCTTACGGGCTCAAATTCTCCTCGCCCTTGGGCGCACGACCGAGGCTGTCGTCGAGGCTCGATTTGTCCGGGATCACCCGGAGCTCTCGCCCCGCTTGCAATCCGACCCCATCGCCGTGCGGGTATTGCTCGAGGCCGGCTTCCAGGCGGAGGCGGACGAGTACGCGGCTCAGTTGTTTGCCCGTTGGTCGTCCGACCACTATCAGCGCGGATTCGTGCTGACCGCCCTAGGGCGTTTCGACGAGGCGATTCCGTACCTGGAGCGGACCGTGGCCCAGCCCGGGCGATATTTATTTTGGGATAGGATTTTTGACCCCTACCGAAACGATCCGCGTTTCCAGCAATTGCTGACGAAGCTCGGCCGGGCGGAACACTACCAGGTCGCCCGTGAGACGCGCGCAAGGATGAGCAGGCAATAAAAGCTCTGGGGACGCGACGCCCTCGTCGCGTGGATTGAAACCGCGACGGGCGTCGCGGCTCCAGTGATAGCATGATTTTAGTCGATGGCGTTTTCCGCATGTCCAAAAAACGGGATCCGCCCGCTTCGTTGCCTCTGTATCCGTGTCCATCCGTGGTTTCCTTCTGCAGGGTTGGCTTCAGAGGAACCCCAGATTCGGCTTCGCAAAACGCCCGATGTTGGGCAGCACGACGGGGAGGTCGGTTGCGCTCACGCCGAACCAGGTCGCGAGGGTGGCGCTGTATTCGTCGACACTCGTGCTCGGGATCCAGCGGCCGCGGCCGGTGTCGTCGTTGGCGCCGACGGCGAGGCTCATCATCTGGCCGTAGATGTCGCCGCCCTGCACCGCCCCGCCCATGATGAACTGATGGTTGCCCCAGCCGTGATCGGTGCCGCGGGCATTGGGCGCGTAGGTCCGACCGAAGTCGGAAGCGGTGAACGTCGTGACTTGGTTCGCGACACCGAGTTCGACGGTGGCGCCATAGAACGCATTCATCGCGCCGCTGAGCTCGATGAGCAGCGGTCCGTGACCCGAGACCTGGTCGTCGTGAAAGTCGAAACCGTAGAGCTGCACAAAGAAGATCTGGCGCTTCAGGCCAAGGCTGGAAGCGACGGAGATTAGCTGCGCCACCATCTTGAGATTCGCGGCGGTGGTGGTGTTGGGAAATACCGTCTTGAGCGTGGTGGCGCCGGGAAGCGCGGAGCTGAGCAGGGCTTGGTCATCGAGCGCTTTCTTCGTCACCGCGGCGTGGGCGGCGGAGTGGAGGTTGGAGTAGCCCGCAGCAAGGATGCGGTCCCGGGCGTTGTAGATCCGCCCGCGCACACCCACGGGATTATCCGGCCCCATGAGCAGGTTGGGCACCCCGCCGGCACCCGTGGCAAACTGGAGCACGGTGTTGCCCCGCTGGAAGGAGTTGATGCCGCCGAGCGTGACGAGCATCGAGAGCTGGCTGTTGGAATTCTGCGCGTCGACCAGATCGGCCAGGCGTCCGCCCCAACCGGTCTGCGCCGGGCTGTCGGCGATACTGCTCTGCCATTGCAGGGATTGATCGGCGTGGGAGAACAACTGCAGCGGAAGTCCGCGCCCCGCGTTGTAGTCGGCAAGCGTGACCGGGCGGGCGAGGCTGCCGACATTCGCCAGCACCGCGAGTTTGCCGCTGGCAAACAAATCGCGCAGCTCGGGGACCGCGGCGTGCAAGGCCCAGGAACGGCCATCGGAAAACCTCCGCGGCGTGATGGGGAGCAGGCTGGACTGGGTCACCGCGACATCGGCACGCAGTTTGGCGTAGGCCGCATAACCCGCGGGATCGCCGGGGATGAGGACGTTCGTCGCGTCGTTGCCACCCTGGAGGTAGAGGCAGACCAGCGCCTTGTAGTCGGGCGCGATGGCGGCCGCGCGTTGTCGGTCGAGGCTGTCGCCGGCGACGGCGGCGATGACGCGCAGCTGAGTGAGCGCGGAAGCCCTGCCGGTGGTGCCGACGGCGGCGCAGCATTGTCCGAGAAACTTGCGGCGGGTTTGCATGGGCAAAGAAGAAACGATGGAAAGGTGAAAGAAGAAACCGGGTCAGCGTTGCGTGGCGCTGTCGGGGCACACGAGGACGAGGTTGATCGCAGCTTTGACGCGATCGAGCGCGCCCGTGTTGGGAAGCGTGGAGAGGTCTTGCAGCAGCGTGGCGAGCGAGGTGCGCGTGGCTGCGGTCATCTGGTTGGCGCAGAGCAGGAGATCGAGCTGGTTGATGAGAGCGGTGGGGTTGTCCGCATTGGCGAGGAACGCAGAGTAATCGGCCACCAGATAGGGGGAGGGGCCCGATGCCGGCTGCGGCATCGTGCTCGGGTCGCGATAGAGGTAGCTTTGGAGCGTGCGGGGCAGCCACATCGCATTCGAGGAATCCACGAGTTCCATTTCCGGCGAGACGAGACCGGCGGCAGCCAGCGGCCCGACGGGCGCGTAGTTGGGAGAAAAGAAATTGAACACCGTCTGCGCCATCAGCGGCATCTGCACGAGGGTGGGCACCGGGTTGTAGAGCATGCTCGCGGGGGCGTAGCCGGTGGGGTTGTTGTAGAAGGAGTCATACCATTCGCCATTGGGCGCGGAAAAATTGAGCGCCCGGAACATCGCGGTGAACCGGATGAGCGGCTCCTTCAACTTGCCGTAGCCGATGTTGTTCAGCACGGCCGGTGACCGCGCTTCGTAATCGGTGAGAATCGCGCGCACGACGGCACCGAGATTGCCGCGCGTGCCGGTGCCGTCGTTGGCGAACACCTGCGCGACGCGATAGACGTAGGCGGGACTGGGATTGGCGGTGACCAGGCGCTGGATGAGGTGGCGAGACACGAACGGGCCGGTGTTCGGATGCGCGACCAGCGTATCGAGCAGCATTTTCAAGTCCTGCGGGCCGGACTGGTTTGCGGGAATCACCGTGGGCCGAGCCTGCGTGAGCGGCACCTGATCGAGGCTCACGATGCGTTTTTCGCTCGTCTCATGGAAACGCGGGTAATTCTGCATCGGCTGGAACCAGTTGCTCTCCTCCGGAAGCAAGGCCCACACGCCCGGCTGCTTCGACGGCATCACGGGAAAAAAGAACGTATCCGCGGGCTGGCCCGCGTAGGCCCACCCCGTAAGAACCTTGGCGGCTTCCGTGACCGCCGACTGATCGTAGGTGGGGATTGGCTGCGCCGAGGCATCGAGCATCAACGTCCCGTCGGGCTGGAGCTGCACGAGGCCGATGGAGAATAGCTGCATCACTTCGCGGGCGTAGTTTTCATCGGGGGCGTTGCCGCGCGCAGGGTCGGCCTTCGAATTCGCCAGATGGCTCAGCCAAAGTCCCATCGAAGTCGAGAGAGTGACGTCCTCCAGCAACTGCCGGTAGGTGCCGAAGGCGTCGCGGAGCAGGATGTCGTAATAATTACCCTTCATCTGGCCGAGGCTCGTCTGCTCATTGCCGCTTGAGCCGACGACGAGCAGCTCGCTCAACGCAAACGCCACGCGCTGCCGCAGCTGGTCTGGCGCGGTCACCGACATTTTCCACCACGCCACGCTCCAATCAGGGGCGATCACCGGACCCTGCGCCACAGCGGACGGTGGCGGCTGCGGCTTCAGGCCGGCGGTAAAGGCGGCGCGGATGGTCGCGCGTGCCGAGGTCATCGGCAGCGCCATCTGGTCGTCGATCCAGCCGGGGATCCCGCGGGCCATGAGGGCGTTGATTGTTGCGGCCGTCGGGCCGAAGGTCGCCTGCGCGAGGAAACGCGCGGCGTCGGTTTGCGTCGGCGACGTCAACGCCCCGGCCGGCAGCGCGGGCGGTGCGGCGGGAGCGGTGAACGTGATCGAGCCGCGCGTCGGCGTAAACGCTGAGCGGATTTCCCCGGCGGGGAATGTTGCCGTGTCGATCTGCACCGAGATGTCGCCCGTCAGCAGCGCGGCGACGATATCGTTCACCGCATTAGGCCCCTTCGGCGTGATCGACCAATACGCGCCGCTCACCTGGCCGCGCGGCAGGTCGTAGACGAACGTGCCGTTGCCGCCCGCGGCGCCGAGGACGAGGTGGGCGCCGGATTGCGTCGAGGTGAGATTGGAAAAGGAAACCGAGACGAACGCGCTCGCGGTGTTGGGATCGAAGAGAAGGGTGGCGTAACCGGAGGCCGTGGCGTCCGTCGCCGCCGAACGCAGGCTTGCGAAGAAAAGCCGAGGCGACTGGCCGAACGCGGGCGGCGTGCCGGTGGAATTGGTGACGTCGTAAACCTCGATGAGGGCAACGCCCGAAGTCGTGCCGCTGAGGCCCGCGAGTTGCGCGGTGTACGAACCTGGGGCGACGTTGACAATCACCGCCGTGTCGGTGGCGGTCGTCGCGAAGGCGCCGGCCTGGCCAGCGGCGGTACTGAGGGCTTCCGCGCTGCCGTTGGCATTGGCCACCGCAACCTCGCCGCCCGCTGCGTCGAGGACCGAAAGTTTCGGATCGGGCAGCGTGCCGCCGAGACCAAAAGCGGCGAGCGCCGGGCCGACGCCGCGCACGAGCAGCTTGCGGGTGCCCGCGCCGGGCGCGACGACGAAGCCGGCGACGGCGGCGTTGGCGCCGGTGCCGACCGAGAGGCGCGTCGCGATGTTAACGAGCTGGCCGGAGCCGCCGAGGTCGTAAACTTCGAGGATGGCGACGCCGGTGTTGGCGGTGCCACTCCCCGAAATCTGCGCGGTGTAGGCTCCGGGTTGGAGCGTGGCGACGATGACGGCGTCCTTGCTGTTGGCCGGGAGGGGGAACGCGCCGACCTGGCCAAACGAGGCGGCGTCAGCCGCGTTCCAATTGTCGTTGGTGGCGACGGTCACGTTTTTCGCATCGAAGATTGTTAGCGTCGGATCGGCCAGCGTGCCGGGCACACCGAAGGCGGCGAGGCCAGGGCCGATGGCGCGGACGAGCACGGTTTTCGGTCCGCCGGCGATTACGAAGCCGCCGAAGATGTTGTTGGCGCCGGCGCCGACCTGGCCGCGGGTGGAGATGTTCGCGAGCCGGGCGTTTTGCGCGAGCGCGGTCGCCGCGAGCAGCAGGGCAACGGCAAATTCGGCGGGGCGGAAGCGAGACGGGACCATCACGATGAAGGTTCGGCGACGAAACGGCGAGGCGGGCGCCGTCGATGATGGTCGAAGCACTACGGTTTGTCAAAACGATGCGCAGGGCCTCAAGAAACCGCGCACCGCTGGGGAAATTCAGTTGAGTCGCCCTGAAGATCGAACGCTCAATGGCGTCGTCACTCGCCTCCGCCCATGAACCCCAGATTCGGTTTCGTAAAACGCCCGATGTTGGGGAGGACGACAGGCAAGTTCGCCGCGCTGACGCCGAACCACGTGGCGAGCGTGGCGCTGTATTCATCCACACTGGTGCTCGGAATCCAGCGACCGCGGCCCGTGTCGTCCTCGGCGCCGACGGTGAGCGAGGGCATTTTGCCGTAGATGTCGCCGCCCTGTACGGCGCCACCCATGATGAGTTGGTGGTTGCCCCAGCCGTGGTCGGTGCCGCCGGCATTCGGAATGTAAGTACGGCCGAAGTCGGACGCGGTGAAGGTGGTCACTTGGTTGGCTACGCCGAGTTCGACGGTGGCGTCGTAGAAGGCCTTTATCGCCCCACTGAGTTGGCCAAGGAGCGGGCCGTGACCAGTGACCTGTGCGGCGTGAAGATCCCAGCCGCCAAGTTCGACGAAGAAAATCTGACGCTTGAGGCCAAGTGTCGGGGCGACCGAGATAAGCTTGGCCACCATGGCCAGTTGCCCGGCGAGGTCATTGCCGGGAAAAACAGTTTTCAACGCAGGCGCGGTTTGCAGGACGCCGCGCAACGTTTCGCTGTCGCTCCAGGCATCCTGGGTGATGCCACCGAAGGCAGCTTCGAGGAGATTGGCGGGCGAATTGGCGAGGACGTTGCGGAGCGCGGTGTCACGCGGGCGGTAGTTGGTCGCGGTTCCGGCCAAATACATGACGGGAGCGCCAAAGGTGCCCACCGTGTACGGCGCGACGGTCGTGCCGCGCTGAAAGGAGTTCGAGCCTGCGAGGGAAATTGCCAGCGAAATGTCGTTGCTGGAGTTGAGCGCGGCCACCAGGTCGCCGAGACGGCCACCCCAGCCGGTCTCGAACGGTTTGTCGGGAACGCCGCTCTGCCATTGGAGCTGCTGGTCGCTGTGCGAGAAGAGCTGCGGCGGGAGATTTTTTCCGGCGTTGTAGTCGGCGAGCGTAGTGGGGCGGACGAGCGTGCCGACATTGGCGAGGACGGCGAGTTTGCCCTGCGCGAAGAGGTCGCGCAGCGCCGGCATCGAGGGGTGCAGCGCCCACGAGCGTCCGTCGGCGTAGCGGCGCGGGGTGATGGGCAACAGGCTCGATTGCGAGACGGCGAGTTCCGCGCGGGACTTGGCGTAGGCGGCGTAACTCGTGGCGTCGCTGGGGATGATGAGATTGGTGGCGTCGTTGCCGCCATTGAGGAAGAGGCAGACGAGCGCCTTGTAGTCGGGCGGTAGCGCGGCAGCGCGGGCGCGGGCGAGATTATTGCCGGCCACGGCGCCGATGACGCGGAGTTGGGCGAGCGTGGAGAGGATGCCGGTGGTGCCGACGGCCGCGCAGCACTGGCCAAGAAAGTGGCGACGGGAGAATTCAGGGGCGGACGGATTCATCGGCGGATTATTTTTGGGTAGCGCCGGCGGGAGAAACGACCGTCAGGTGAATGGCATGCTGGACGCGCTCCTGATCGCTCGTCGCGGGATCGAACGACTGCAGCGCCGTCACGATCTGGTTCCGCGTGTAGGTGCCCATCTGACCACCACAGAAAATCAAATTCAATTGGTCGGCCAGTGCGGTGGGGTTTCGCGCGTTGGGGAGGAAGGGAGCATAGTCCAGCACGAGGAACGGGGAAGGTCCGCTCGGAGGCGCGGGCAGCGGGTAGGGACGATAGATGAATTCGACGAACGTGTTCGGGATCGAGATCGAGTAGTTGCCGTCGGTGATTTCAAGTTCCGGCGAGACGAGCCCGGCGGCGGCCATCGGTCCGGGCGGTGAATAGGTGGGGGAGAAAAAGTTGAACACCGAACGGGCGAACAGCGGCTGCTGGCCCGTCTGGTTCATCGGATAAGACATGAAGCCAGACGGAACATAGCCGCCAGGCGAACGCGGATCCGTATAATAACTGTCCATGAACCGGCCATTGGGTGCGCTGGCATTGAGGGCGCGGAAGAAAGCGCTGAAGCGCAGGAGCGGCTCCTTGATCTTTCCATAGCCGATGTTGTTCAACACGGCTGGTGACCGGGCCTCGTAGTCGGTGAGGATGGCGCGCACCACCGCGCCGAGGTTGCCGCGCACGCCGGTGCCGTCGTCGGCGAATTTTTGGGCAACACGATAGACATAGCCCGGGCTCGGGTTGCTCGTGACGAGCGCCTTGATCAAGTGGCGGCTGATGAACGGGCCGGTGTTCGGGTGGTTGAAGAGCGTGTCGAGCGCGGTCTTCAAATCCTGCGGGCCGGTCTGGCCGGCGGAGATAATTGTCGGCTGGGCGTCGAGCGGGGCCTTCTGCTGGAGACTCACGATGCTCTTCGCCGTCTTGTCGTGAAATGCGTCGTAATAACGCATGGGCTGGAACCAGGAGGAGCTGTCGTAGGCGAGCTCCTTGTCTGGATCCCGGTAACCCCGGCTGGTGAATTGTGCGACGTCGGTCAGCGAGGCGGGGAAGTCGGCCCATTGCCATCCGGTAAGGACCTTCGCCATTTCGGAGACCATGGCCTGATTGTAGGTCGGAATGGGCAGCCCGGTGGCGTCGAGCATCAACGTGCCGTCGGGCTGGAGTTGCACGAGGCCGATGGTGAAGAGCTGCATTACCTCCCGCGCGTAGTTTTCGTCGGGCGCGGTGCCAGTGACGGGATTGGCTTTCTGGTTGGCGCGATGGCTGAGCCACTCGCCCATCACTGGACTGAGCGTGACGTCGTCGAGGAGTTGGCGGAAATTACCAAAGGCGCCCGAGACGAGATAATCGTAGTAACGGACCTTCGCCTTGACCGGGATGGAACTGATTGCCCACCACCAGCAGTTCGCTGAGCGCAAACGCAACGCGCTGCCGCAATTGATCCGGCCCGGTCAGGACCATCTTCCACCACGAGGCATGCCAGACCCAATGATCGTAATAGAAGTAGTCCAGGTTGTCAGTGCGCGGCGGGTTGGGGTAGGTCGTGACGTCGTAGTTGATCGAAGCGACGGCCGAGGTCGCGGGCAGCGCAAGTTGGTCGTCGAGCCAGCCGTTGATGCCGCGAGACTGGAGCGCGGCGATCGTCGCGGATGTGGGCCCGAACGTGGCTTGGATAAGGAAACGCGTGGCGTCCGTCTGCGACGGAGATGTGAGGGCGCCGGTCGGCAGCGCGGGCGGCGCCGCCGGCGCGATGAAATTAGCCGAACCGCGTGTCGGCAGCAGCGCTGAGCGCAGCTCGCCGGCGGGAGCATTCGCCGTGTCGATCTGCACCGAAATGTCACCGTTGCGCAGCGCGTCGATGAGGGCGCTGGACGAGTAAGGTCCACTGGCCGCAAAATTCCAGAGAACGCCGCTGACCTGACCGCGGGGCAGGTTGAGCACAAAGGTGCCCGTGCTGCCGCTGGTGGCTCCGAGCACGAGGTGCGCGCCGGACTGGGTCGAGGAGAGATTGGAAAATGAGACGCTGACCGATGCCGTGTTGGTGCTCGCATCGAAGAGGACCGTGGCATAACCCGACGCCGTGGAGCCGGCGGAACTCGGGGCATTGCTGGCGGGTCGCAGGCTCGCCAGGTAGAGCGTGACGGGGTTGTCGATGATCGAGACGGTGCCGCTGATCGCGGTGCCCAGCGTATAGCCGGTGCCCTCGGTCAGGGTGAGCGTCACCGTTTCGGTCGGCTCGACCGCAATGTCGGCGAGCGGTTGCAGTGGAATCGCCACGTTGGTCGCGCCCGCGGGAATCGTGGCGGTGCCGGGCAGCGTGGAATAGTCGACGCCGTTCGTGGCGGTGCCGCTGATACCATAGTTGACCGTGAGGGGATTGAACGTGTCGCCACTCCGGGTGATCGTGAACTCGCCGGCCGACGGGCCGCTCTCGTTGGCAGTGGGCTTGGTGGCGGTGAGCGTGACGTTCACGGGTACGCTCGGCGACAAGTCGTAGACCTCGACGAGCGCGACGCCGGTGGTGTTGCCGACGCCGCTGACCTGGAGGGTGTAGCTGCCGGCGCCGAGGTTGATGAGCAGCGCGGCGTCGCGGCTGCCGGCGGTCAGGGCAAACGCGCCGTTGTCCGCGAAGGCGGCGGCGAGCGTGGCGGCGTCCACCGCGGCCGGTCCGACGGGTGTGCCCCAATTGTCGTTCTCGGCAATCTTTGTGGTGTCGGAGTAGAGTTCGAGCTTGGGGTCGGCGAGCGTGCCGGGAACGCCAAAGCTTCCGAGCGTGGGTCCGACTGCACGCAGCAGGAGGCGGCGGGTCCCGGTGCCGGCGGAGATCGTGATGCCTGGGATAAGGATGTTTGCTCCGGTGCCGACCTGCGCGCGGGTCGAGAGGTTGACGAGGCGCGTTGTGCCACCGGTGACCTCATAGACTTCGACGAGCGCGACCCCGCTTCCGCCAATGCCCGTGACCTGCGCGGTATAGCTTCCGGGGGCGAGCGAGGTGACGATCGCGGCGTCCTTCGCGCCGGCGCCGAGGGCAAACGCGCCGACGGACGCGAAGGTCGGGGCATCGGTTGCATTCCAATTGTCGTTCTCAGCGATCTTGGTCGCGCCGGAGTAGAGTTCCAGCTTTGGATCGGCGAGCACCCCGGAGACGCCGAACGCACCGAGCGTCGGTCCCACGGCGCGGACGAGCACCTGCTTGTTTGGGCCGGGCCCGATCGTGAAACCGGTGATCAAGGTGTCGGTGCCGCCGGCGGACGTGCGCACGGAGACGTTGGAGAGCCGGGTGTCCTGCGCCCCGGACTTCAAGGCGCAGACGCACGCCAGAGCGAGGATGACGCGGTGGAGACCTTGCAGCGGAAGTAGCATCGAGGGATGAACCGTACCAAGTGCGCCGAGCAGGAACGCGACCGGGAAAAAATCAACCGGATATAGGTATCCCGCTATGGGGGAACGCGTCCCCGGCCGTCGGTCTGCTTGCGGCCGCGCTCAGCCCATGAAACCCAGATTCGGTTTCGCAAACCGCCCGATGTTGGGGAAGGCGATGGGAAGGTTGGTGTCGCTCACACCGAACCAGCGCGCGAGGGTGGCGCTGTATTCGTCAACGCTCGTCGTGGGGATCCACCGGCCGCGGCCGGTGTCGTCCGGGCCGTCAATCTGCGGCGACGGCATTTTTCCGTAGATGTCACCGCCCCGGACCGCGCCGCCCAGCACCATCTGGTGCCCGCCCCAGCCGTGGTCGGAGCCGGCGCCGTTGGAGGTGAACGTGCGGCCGAAATCGGACGCGGTGAACGTCGTGACCTGGTTCGCGATGCCCATTTCAACGGTGGCGTTGTAGAACGCGTTCATCGCCTGCGACACCTGGGCGAGCAGATCGGCGTGCGCCCCGGTGACCGCCGCGGCGCCCGTGCCGTCGACCTGGTCGGCGTGCGTATCCCAACCGCCGAGACGCGCGAAGAAAACCTGGCGCTTGAGGTTGAGCGTGCTCGAGATCGAGATCAGATAGGCGATCGTCTTGAGCTGGTTCGCGAGGGTGGAAACGGGAAAGGTCGTGGTGAAGGTGGGTGACGCGGCGAGGGCGGAAGTGAGCAGATCGGAGTCGCCGATGGCGTCGGCGGTCAGCGCGCCGAAGGCGGCGGCAAACAGGTTGGTTTGCTGCGCGTTGAACAGATCCTTCTGCGCCTGAAAGCGCGCTGTCGCCGTCGCGCTGTTGCCCGCCGCGGCCCATGCGATCGGGCCGCCCTTCGATCCAGCGCCGGACGAGCGCTGCACGGCGAGTTGCGTGACGGTGTTGGCGACCTGGAAATTATTGAAGCCGTCCAGGCTCATCGACATCGAGACCTGCGGATTGCTGTTGAGCGAATTCAGCAGATCCGCGGTGCGGCCACCCCAGCCGGTCTTGAACGCCTGGTCGGGCACGCTGCTCTGCCATTGAACCTGTTGGTCGTTGTGCGAAAAAAGCTGCGGCGGGAGCGGAACGGCGTTGGTGGTGTACTGCGCCTTGGTGGTGGGATAGGCGAGCGTGCCGACGTTGCTCAGCAGTGCGAGTTTGCCCGAGGTGAAAAGACTCCGCAGCTCGCCGACACTCGGATGGAGCGCGAAAGAGCGTCCGTCGGACGTCCGCGGCGTGAGCGGCAGCAGGTTGGGTTGGGGCAGCGCGAGGAGCGTGCGCGCCTTGGCGTAGTCGCTGTAGCCGGCCGTGTCGTAGGGGATGAGCAGGTTCGACGAATCGTTGCCGCCGTTGAGGAAAATACAGACGAGCGCCTTGTAGTCGGAGGCGACGGCGGCGCCGCGGGGCGGCGTGGTGGAGCCCGAAGGGATGCTCGCGGCGGCGGCGGTGGCCCGGAGGCTGGCGAGGGTGGAGGCCATGCCCGTGTAGCCGACGGCGGCACAGCATTGACCGATGAAGTGGCGGCGGGAGTTCATCTCGAGGTGGGTCGGTGCGTTGAGGATGGTCGGGGTGGTGTTCAGCGCTGGACGGAGCCGTCGGGGCAGGTGGCGACGAAGTAGACGGCGTGGCGAACGCGATCGAGGGCCAGCGTGGCTGCCGGCAGCGCGCCGAGGGCGGTGGTGATGCGCGCCTTGGTGGCGGCGGACATCTGGTTGGCGCACAGGATCGTGCTCAAGCGGTCGAGCAGGGCCGAGGGGTTGCCGGCGAGCGCGACCTCGGCCGAAAGATCGAGGGCGTAGGTGGTGTTGAAATTCCGCGCGATTGGCGCGATGGGACTGATCGTGTAGTTGTAGAACAGGTTGGGCACGGTGATCGACGACGTGGCGTCGGTGATCTGGAATTCGGGTGCGACGAGGCCCGCGGCGGCGAGCGGTCCGGGGAAGACGTAACCGGGTTCAAAGAAGTTGAAGACCGACGGAGCCTGCTGGGCCGCCTGGAACAGTCCGCCAGCGATCCCCTCAAGCGTGTTGCGACCGGAGGGCGAGGTGGCGTTGAAGCCGCGGAGCAACGCCGTGAAGCGCAGCAGCGGTTCCTTGAGCTTGCCGTAGCCCGGTGCGGCGGCGGGGGCGGCGGCGCGGGCCTCGTAGTCGGTGAGAATCGCGCGCACAACGGCGCCCAGATCGCCCCGGACGCCGGAGCCGTTATCGACAAATTTCTGGGCCACCCGGTAGACGTAAGCCGGGCTCGGGTTGTCAGTGACGAGTCGCTGGATGAGTTGGCGGCAGACGAAGGGAGGCGTGTTCGTGTGATTGAAGAGCGCGTCGAGGAGCCGCTTGAGATCCTCGACGCCGCCGAGGTTGGCGGGGATCACCGTGCCGGCCGGGCCCGTGCTGCCGACGATGGTCTTTTGCGACGGCTCGTGAAACGCCGCGTACATCGTCATCGGGTTGAGGTAGTCCTGTCGTGCCGTGCGGAAATTCGCCGCAGTGGGGAACGGATTGGAGAAACCCCAGCCGGTGAGAACCTTCGCGGTCTCGGTGATCGTGGTCTGGTTGTAGGTGGGAATCGGCAGGCCCTGGGCGTCGAGCTTGAGCGTGCCGTCGGGCTGCAACTGCACGAGGCCGATGGTGAACAGCTGCATGACCTCGCGGGCGTAATTTTCATCGGGACTGGTGCCGGCCGCGGCGTCGGCCCGGGCGTTGCGGAGGTGGCTGAGATAGGTGCCCATCACCGGACTCAGCGTCACCTGTTCGAGCAGGGTGCGGTAGTTGCCGAAGGCCGCGTTGGCGAGGGTGTCCCAGTAGACCGAGACACCTTCGTTGAGCGCGTTGGCGAGCGTCGTGTCGGAGACGACCAGGATCTGGCTGAGCGCGAAGGCCACGCGCTGGCGGAGCTGGTCCGGGCCGGCGAGGGCGACGGGAAACCAGCCGCGACGCCGAAAGGCCGGAAAATATTGGATGTCGTTCGGGTCGATCCCGATGACATTGGATTCGGCCTTGGTGGCGTTCCACTCCGCGAGGCCGGAGGCCCGGTGCGAGGTGGCGGGGAGTGCCATCTGCTGCGTGATCCAGGTGTCGATCGAACTGCCGGTGAGGGCGTCGATTTCGGATTTTTTGGGACCAAAGGTCGTCTGGGTGAGGAAGCGTGCGGCGTCGGTGGCGGAGACGTTGGCGAGTGAAACAGCGGGCGCGGCGGACGGCGCGGTGAACGTCTGCGAACCGATGGCGGAGAGGAACGCCCCGCGCACTTCGCCGGCGGGATAATTGCTGCTGTCGAGCCCAACGTAGATCAGGCCGTTGCGAAGCGCGTCGAGGATTTGCGTGCTCGTGTAGGTGGCGGTCGGTGCGATGTCCCATTGCACGCCACTCACCTGGCCGAGAGGCAGGTTCAATACGTAGTCGCCGGCGGAGGTGCTGTTGCCGAGAAAGAGATGGGCGCCAGCCTGGCCCGAGCTCAGGTTTGAAAATGAGACGTTGACCGTCGCGACGGTCCCACTCGCGCTCAGCACGATCGTCGCGAGTCCGCTGGCGGCGGAGCCGGGGGCGTTGCTGGCGGGCCGCAGGGTCGCCACGTAGAGCGTGCCGGGGTTGTCGGCGATCGAAACGGTGCCCGAAATTGCGTTCCCCAGCACGTACCCGGTGCCCTCCGTCAGGGTGAGCGTCACGGTTTCGGTCGGCTCGACCGAGGTGTCGGCGAGCGGCTGCAACGGGATCGCCACGCTGGTCGCTCCGGCGGGAATGGTCGCAGTGCCGAGCAGCGCGGGATAATCGACGCCGTTCGTGGCGGACCCGCTGACGCCGTAGTTGACCGTGAGCGGATTGAACGTGTCGCCGCTCCGGGTAATCGTGAACTCGCCGGCCGAAGTGCCGTTCTCGCTGGCGGTTGGTTTGGTGGCGGCAAGGGTGACGCTCGCGGGCCCGGTTGGGCTGAGGTCGTAGACTTCGACCAGTGCGACGCCGCTCGTGTTGCCTACGCCGCTGACTTGGATGGTATAATTGCCTGGGGCGAAATCCGCGAGGACAGCAGCGTCGCGGCTGCCCGTGGCGAAGGCGAATGCCCCCGCCTGGGTAAACGCAGCGGTAAGCGCGGCTGCGGTGGCGGCGCCGGTGCCGACCGGGGTGCCCCAATTGTCGTTGGTCGCGACGGTGGCGTTGTTGGCGCCGAGCACGGTCATCGTCGGATCGGCGAGGGTGCCGCCGACTCCGAGGGCGCCGAGGCCGGGGCCGGCCGCGCGGATCAGCAGGCGGCGGGTGCCGTTGCCAGGCGATATGACGAGGCCGGGAATCAGGATGTTGCCGCCGGTGCCGACGAGGGCCCGCGTGGAAATGTTCGTCAACCGTGCACCGACGGCTCCGACCTCATAGACCTCGATGAGGGAGACTCCAGTCGTGCCGCCGGCCCCGGAAACTTGGGCGGTGTAGCCCCCAGGGGCGAGGGTGGCGAGCAGCGCGGCATCGCGGGAGCCCGCCGTCAGGCCAAAGGCGCCGACCGAATTGAACGTGGCGGTGGTGACGGGTGCGGCGGAGCCAACGGGCGTGCCCCAATTGTCGTTCGTGGCGACGACGGCGCCGGCGCTGTTGAAGAGGGTCAGTACGGGGTCGGCCAGCGATCCAGTCACGCCGAACCCCGTGAGTGCCGGACCCGTGGCGCGGATCAGCACGGTCTTGTTTGAGCCGGTGCCGATCGTCAGGCCGGTGATGATGATGTCGCCGCCGGTGCCGACCTGCGCGCGGGTAGAGAGATTGGAGACGCTCGGTGTCTGGGCGAGCAGGGTGCTGGCGGCGGCCAGACAAAGACATGCGAGGCGCAGCGATTTCATGCGGCACGAAGTGGTTGGGGTGGGCGTGGTAGAGCGCTAGACGCGGTCCAGCGGCCAAAGTAACCGACGCGGGGAGAAAGTTGGGCCCCCTGCCCCTCAATGAAAACCGCCCGAGCGGCCGTCCGCGTTCACTAGCGCACGGTCCGCAACTGCACGCTGTCGACCAGCCTGTCCTGGGCGAGGATGTCGGTCGCGACGACCACCCGGTCCCCGACGACAATCCGGCCGGCGCGGCGCAGGACGCCGAGCGCGTTTTCGATCGTGTCGTTCGGATCGGAGGCGAGCGGCATGAGAAACGGCTCGACGGCGCGGAGGAGCCGCAGCTGCCGGAAGACCTCAGGAGACGGTGTAAACGCGAGAATCGGGGCGTGCGACGGACGCAGCAGCGCGAGGCCCTGGGCCATGAAACCGTGGCGCGTGAACGTGACGAGTTTGGAGCGCGGCAGTTCGTTGGCGAGAATGACGGCCGAGTGCAGGACCTTCATCCGCTCGCCGGTGAAGACCGCGGGCTCCTTCCAGCTCTCGTCCACCTCGCGTTCGATGCGGCGCGCGATCACGTCGAGCATCTGTACGCACTCAAGTGGGTATTTGCCGATCGTCGTTTCGCCGGAGAGCATGACACAGTCGGCGAGCTCGAATACGGCGTTGGCGACGTCGGTGATCTCCGCCCGCGTTGGCACCGGCTGCGAGATCATTGATTCGAGCATGTGGGTCGCGACGATCACGGGCCGGCCCTGGGCGAGGCACGCGCGCACGGCGCGGCGCTGGATCACCGGCAATTCCTCGAACGGACACTCGATGCCCAGGTCGCCGCGCGCCACCATCAGGCCGTCGCAGGCCGCCACGATTTCATTGAGATTGGTGATGGCGGACTGGTCCTCGATCTTGGCGATGATGCGGACCTTGGATTTCTTCTCCGCGAGAAACGCCCGCAGCAGCTCGATGTCCTTGGCCTCACGCACAAACGAGAGCGCGAGAAAATCGATCCCCTCCTCAAGGCCGACGGTGGCGTCGCCCCGATCCTTCTCGGTGAACGACGGCAGGTTCACCTTCACGCCGGGCAGGTTGATGTGCCGGCGGGACTTGAGCTCGCCGGGAATCAGCACGCGGCAGCGGATGCGCGCCTCGTCCTTCTCCAGCACCTCGAGGCGCAGCAGGCCGTTGTCGACGAGGACGGTGTCGCCGACCTTGATGTCCTTGGCGAGGTCCTGGTAGTTCACGCCAACCGAGCGGACCTCCTCGTCGCCGCCGCCCCGGCCTTCGCTCATGCCCGGGCGTACGGTGAAGTCGAAAATTTCGCCCGCCTTCAGCTCGATCGGCGCCTCGAGGTCGCCGGTACGGATTTCGGGCCCCTTGATGTCCATCATGATGGCGACATCGCGTTCGACGCGTGCACTCACGGCGCGGATCCGGCGGATCACGCCGCGTGTCCAGTCGTGTTTCGCATGGGCCATGTTGAGCCGCACGATATCCGCGCCGGCGCGGATGAGTTTTTCGAGCATCTCGTCGCTCTCGGTGGCGGGCCCAAGCGTGAAGATGATTTTGGTGCGGCGAAACGCGGTGTCGATGACCATGGCACCGGAAGTGGTGCAGGATTCGGGCCGCGGGTGCAAGTGTGAGGGGCGTCATCCGGGCCGCGGGGCCGGTTTGTTGCATAATCGTCGCCGTTTTTCCGTGCGTGCCGGAGCGCTTTCGATCATCGATCCCAGGGCAACGGGAGCGGCACTCGCGCGGCCCCCGCCGCTCCTCTCCGGAATTTCCTCCCCATGTCCCTCAGCATCGTCGCCGCCTGCCTCTTCATCGTGGTCGGCATCTATTTCTACAACAACCCGCTGAAACACGGGCCTTGGTTCCTGAGCCGGCGGTTCATCAACTGGTTTCCGCTCGGGATGACGTACGCCTTCCTCTACATGGGGCGCTACAACCTCGCGGTCTCGAAAAATGCCTTTGGCTCGCTCATGACCAAGGATGAGTTCGGTCTCATCTTCGCCGCGGGTACGATTACCTACGGATTTTCCTTCCTGGTGAACGGGCCGTTGGTCGACAAAATCGGTGGCAAGAAGGGCATCATCATCGCGGCGCTCGGCGCGTCGCTGGCCAACATCGCCATGGGCGTCCTGACGTGGATGACCGTGACCGGACGCACGCACCTGAAACTCACCGGGTGGTTTTCCGTGCTCTACGCCCTCAATATGTATTTCCAGAGCTATGGCGCCGTTTCGATCATCAAGGTGAAGGCGAACTGGTTTCACGTCCGCGAGCGTGGGGTGTTCGGGGCCATCTTCGGCACGCTGATTTCGTTCGGCGTCTACTTTGCCTTTGATTGGGGTCAGGCGATTCTGGACATGACCAAGGCCGGCGCGACCGGCGTCGAAGGCTGGCTGCAAACGCTGCTGCGAAAACTCTTCGTGCCCGAAGGCGTGCCGGTGGATGCGACCTGGGCGGTGTTCTTTGTGCCGGCGGCAATCTTGCTCGTGTGGCTCCTGCTCGACTGGTGGCTGATCCGCGAGACCCCCGAGGATGCGGGCTTCCCCCACCTCGACACCCACGACGCCTCGTCCGGTCACATGCACGAGATCTACACCACCATGGACCTGCTGAAAAAGGTCTTCGGCAGCCCGATCATGCTGTTGGTCGCAGGAGTCGAGCTGACGTCGGGCGTGCTGCGCAACGGCATCATGCAATGGTACTCGGTGTTCGCCCACGAGGTTCCGCAGAAGGGCGCCGAGGGAATCATGGCCAACTGGGGCCTGCTGCTGTGCATCTTTGGCATCGTGGGTGGCTTCGCGGGCGGACTGATCTCCGACAAGTTTTTCCAGTCGCGGCGCGGCCCGCCGGCGGCGTTGTTCTCGTGTTTCATGCTCATCATGGCCGCGGTGATGGCGATGTGCATCTTCTCGCGTCCGCTGGTGGTGGGCATCGCGGCGCTGCTGATCGTGGCGGCGGTGACGGGGGTGCATTCGCTCATGTCGGGCACTGCCGCGGCGGATTTCGGCGGACGCAAGGCGACGGCCACGTGCAGCGGGATTGTCGACGGGTGCGTTTATCTCGGCAGCGGCGTCCAGTCGGTCTGCGTGGGTTATCTGTCAGGGATCAGTTGGCGTTGGTGGCCGCTGTTCCTGATGCCGTTTGCGCTGTCGGGGGCGTACATCGCCTGGCGCCTGTGGAACGAGTTGCCGGCGGCCACGAAAAAATACATCGCTGACCACGAGACGAAGCACGCATCCGCCACGCGGGCGTAGCGGACGCCGGCTCTACAGTTCGTAAAACGGCGTGCTTTCGCCGGGCTCGACGACGGAAAACTCGCAGGCCGCGAGCGTCGCGCGGACGTCCGCGAGCGCGAGCTCGACGGCCGCGCGTGAATTGCAGTCGCGGGAGAGGTGTGTGAGGTAGATCCGCCGCCAGCGGGGACTCGCCACCGCCGCGAGCAGCTCGCGGGCGGCCGCGTTTGAAAGATGCCCATGCCGGCCCGCGATGCGCTGCTTGGTGGACCACGGGCGCTTCGTGTCGGCCTGGAGGAGCTGCGAGCAATGGTTCGACTCGACCACGACGACGTCGCATTCGCGGATACACTCGCGGACGTTTTGCGGGGCGTGGCCGAGGTCGGTGAGCCACACGAGCGAGCGGCGCGGCGCGAAGAGATCGCCATCGGTGCCGCTGGTGAACCGGAAACCCACGGGCTCCTGCGCGTCGTGCGGCACGGCGAAGCTCTCCACCTGCAGGTCGCGGAAGACGAAACGCGAGCCCGTCTGGAAGATCTGCCAGTCGGGCTTGTGGCCGAGTCCGTCCTGCACCGCGCGCGAGGTGGCGGCATTGGCGAAGACGCGGATGTGGGGAAATTTTTTCAGGCCGTCGATCCCGGCCGTGTGGTCGCCGTGCTCATGGGTGAGGAAGACGGCGTCGACGCGCTCGAGCGATTCGCCGATTGCGGAGAGGAGTTGTCCGAGTTTGCGCGCGGAGAAGCCGGCGTCGACGAGCACGCGCGTGTTCTCGGTGACGAGCAACGCCGCGTTGCCCGAGCTGCCGCTGCCGAGAATGCTGAAGCGCATCGCCATGTGTGCGATCGTTGAAGACAGCGCGCCGATGGAACGCCAAACAAAAATTGTCAGCGCGATTTAGATCTGTGCTCGAGTCCGGTCGGGGTGACGACTCAAACGCCGAGTCAAGGACGGGCCCTACCCGAATTCAGGTGAAGCGTGCGGTGGTGCCGTGGTGGGGAATTTGAAATCTCAAATCTGAAATTTCAAATTCCCCAACCCATGCCCACCTATCAACGCTTCGAGGATCTTCCGGTCTGGCAAGAGGCCATCCTCCTCGCCGAGCGTGTCGAAGATCTTGTCGAGTCCGCGCGCGACGCCCTCACGTGGTCCAAGCGCGACCAAATCGACCGCGCGTCGCTCTCCGTCTCCAATAACATTGCCGAAGGTTTCGAACGCGGCACCACCAACGAACTTCTCACCTTTCTCTACATCGCGCGCGGCTCCGCCGGCGAAGTCCGCTCCATGCTCTGCTTCTTCGAGCGCCGGCCGGCGCTGCGTGATCTCAAATCTGAGATTTCAAATTTGAAATCCATCGCCGAAAGCTGCTCACGCCAGCTGGGCGCCTGGGCCGCGTCGTTGCAAAACTCCGATATCGCCGGCCCGCGCCACCTCAACGACAAATCCCGGGCCGACTACGCGAAGCAACAATCGCGGAAGACCGGCACCACGAATTTTCAACAACTCCTCGCCCAAAATCTCTCGCCGGATCATCCCCTCCATCCGAGCAATCGTGCGGCGCGATGACGCGTTGCACGAATCTCAAAATTTCAAATTTGAAATCTCAAATCGGAAACCGGAAATCTGAAATCTCAAATTTGAAATTTCAAATCGCGCCGCGCGCGCCCCGCGCGCGGCGCTACCACGCGCACAGCGCATCGATCTGCGCCGCCGATCCATCCCGCGCCCAGCTGTCGAGCTGCGCCTGATCCTTCAGTTGCTGCCCGCGGAGCCGCGGCACGGCGGCGAAGACGTTGTGGCATTCGGCGAGCGCGGTCATGTCGCCCCACAGTTTTTCGAACTGCGCGACCGGATAGACATCCTCCTGCCCGTGGCCCCAGCGTTTCTTCACGTCCTTGAGCGTCACGTACGTCGGCAGGCGCGCGGCCATCGTACGCACGGCGGCGGCGGTGCGCTCCGCGTCCCCGAGATCGGCGCGAGTCAGACCGAAGAGTGCGAGCAGCCGGTCAATGTCCACCCAGCACGAGTTCGTGCTGTAATACGTGAGCGCGAACTCATCCGCTTCGCGCGGCAGCGCCAGGCCTTCGACCATCCGCAGCCGCCCGTCGACTCGCGCCAAGCCACCACCGTGATCCTCGATCCGCCGCGGAATGACCTCCCAGCCCAGCGTCGCGCCGGAACCGAGGAACCAGCCGAGCAGGCTCGGATCGAGCGTGACGCCGAGCGTGTCGATGTTGTGCACCAGCAGCGTACGCAGCTGCGGGCGCGCGGCGAGCAGGCGGGCCAGCGTGCCATTTTTCAGCAGGTTCGGAATCTCGAACCAGTGTCCGACCGGATGCAGGCACTGGCCGGGGACGTTGTCGGTGTAATCGTTGCCCTCGCCGGCGGACTTCGCCCAGTTCGTCAACGCCGCGCGTACGCTGTCGCGCATCTTCTCCTTTTGCTCGTCGAGCTTCTGCTGTGCGGTCTCCTCCCACGCGAAATGCAAATCGCGCACGGTCGGGACCAGGCGCAGCCCGATGGAACGTCCGGGCGAGAGATGGACGGTTTGCCCGAAATCCACCCCATGCTGGGCGCGCAGGTGCTGCTCGATTGGCGCGTGCGTGAGATGGCTCGTGGTGAAAACATGTGGCACCGCCGCGCCGAAGTCGCGTCCCGTGCGCCGCGATTTTGCGAGATGCACGTCGACGAAGCTCCGGTGCCGGCCGGCGAATTTCGCGAACGGATGCACGCCCTTCACGACACCCGCACCCTGCGTCCAGCGGCTGCCGACACCGGCGGCGAACGTGACGACTGCTACCTCACCGCGGCGCAACGCCTCCTCGCCGGCGCGCCGGAGCGTCGCGTTGGTCATGGTGGCGTCGAACAATTCCTTCGCCGCCACGTCCTCAATCTTCGTGTTCGGCGGCAGTCGGTTCATCGCCAGGCCGATGCGACCGGCGCGGAGATCGTTCCGGATCTGGGCGTGCTGGGCGCGATCGAAGCCGTTTTCCGCGAGCAACTCGTCGAGCCGGTGCCCGCCGCGCTGGCCTGATTCGGACGACGGCAGCATGCGATCGAGCAGCGTCGGCAGCGCTTCGGCAAACTCGGCGTGCGTGCGGCCGGCGCGGGTGAATTGCTGCAGGTCGCTCCGCTCCCGCGGGGTGAGATCGCGCGCCTCGCGGCGCAGCCAGCCCGGCACCGAGTGCTGGTAAAACGCCACCGGCAGCAACGCCTCGCCGCCGTGGAGCAGCGAAGCGACCGAGCCGTTTTCATTGATCGCAAAGTCGTACACCACCGGATCCATTGCGAACGGCAGGGAAGTCTCCAGTTCGCGTTTCGTCGCAAGCATGATCTCGAGCAGGCGCGTCTGTCCCTCGGCGCGGCGCTCCGGCGCGAAGATGAAACCCATGCCGCCACCCGACATGCCGCCGAGCATCCAGAAGCCCCAGAAGTCGTCGCCGAACGCCGCGCGCGTGCGCGCGATGAGTTGCTCGGTGTAGAGATTGCTCACCCACGGGATGATCGTCTGCAGCGGACCGAAGAAATTCTCCGTCAACGCGCGGCCCAGCCCGCGGATGTCGCCCGCCGAGAGCAGCGCGAGAATGTCGTCAAGCGTCGCGACGGCCCGCTGCCGGGCGGACCACTCTGGTTCGCTGCGCAAAAGGTACTTCTCCGTCGCCATCTCCAGAATCGGGCCGACGTTCTGCGCCATGCCGCCGTGGACGAGTACCAGTGAGTCCTGCAGCCGTTGCCGGGCGGCCGCGGGAATCCGGTCGGGGCCGAGCAGGGTGTGGCGCGGCAGCAGGCGTCCACGGCTCAGCCCATGCTCGGGGTCGCCGGCTTGGGCGGGGGCGCCCTCGATCAACTTGATCCCCGGCCAGAGGCCGCCGGAATCCTGCCAGCCGCCGCCGGAGCCGCCGATCCATTCGCCGAGGATCGCGCGCGCCGCAACGATGCGCCGCTCGGACTCCGCCATCGGTCCCGTGAGCGAGGCGATCTGGCTCGTTGCGCGCATGCACGCGCCGATCAGCGCGCCGAGGAGGTTGGTCGAGACGGCGAGCCGCGAACCCTTCGGGATGCGATTGACGTTGCTGACGAGTTCGAAGCCGCGGCCGGGGCCAAAAATCGTCGCGAGCAATTCCGCGAGGCTGGCGCCCGAGCGCTCGATGCCTGGAGGCACCAGGCCCGCGGCGATGACCGCCGCCTTGAGTAATCCGAGATAGTCGCGCCCGAAATCGAAGACGTCGTCGAGTGTCGTCAGGCACGCCGAGGCCTCGAGGTCGACGCTCGCGAGCCGGATTACCGGTTCATCGATGACGCGGAAATACGCCTCGACCGGTGGTCGCGGCGCGGCGTCGCGGCCGTGCACGCCGAGATCGACGGAGATGTTCAACACCCGCGCGCCCTCGGGGAAATCCATCCCGAGGAAAAAAATATCGCTCCAGCCGCAATGCGTGAGATCCATCCGCACCGGCGTACGTTCGCGTAGGAGCGGGAACGGCGCGTCGGCCGTCTCCCGTGCGAGCAGTTCACGGCGCACGCGCAGCGGCTGATCGAGCGGATGGCCAAGCCGGAACATCCACGCATTGCCGTGCGTGGAGCGCACCGTGCGACGGACCTGGTCGGCGAGGGTTTGAAACGCGAGCGCATGGTGCGCCGTGGCGAGCGCGCTCGAGAGCGTCTCGCTGGGGCCGTGGATCCGCTGGGCTTCCAGGAAAACCGTAATCGCCTCCTCGAAACGCCGCTCGAGCAGGTGGCCGAACCCGTCGTACGGCACGCGGCCGAGCCGTGGCAGATCCGGCCGTGACGGCAGGTGGTAGCGGTGGATCGCCGTGATGAAGAACAGCGCGCGGACGCGTTGATAGAGATTGCTCTCGCGCCGGCGGTACGCGTCGAGTTCGTCGCAGGCCCGGAGCAGTTCGGCCACAGGGCGGCCGGCGCACCACTGATCGACTGCGGTGTTGCGCACCGCCGGATCGGCGGACGCGATGATGTCGATGACTCCGCCGCTCATGATTCGTCGGCGCGCACCGCGAGGAGCTCGACCAGCTGCGTGAGAACGCGGTCGCGATCCCGTCCGGAGAGGGAGAGGGCGAGTTGGGCGAACAGCAGTCCGTAGGGTGCTCCGATGTCGAAGCGGCGGCCGGCGACGGTGAACGCCAGGTAGCGGCGGCGCGCTGCCAGCGTATGGAGTGCGGGGGAAAGTCCGAGCGGACGATCCGGCGCCGCGCGCTGCTGCTCGTCGAGAATCGAGAAAAGCTCCGGCCCGAGGACGTGCATCCCGAAGAAACAGAGGTAAAACCCTGCGCGCAGTCCCGGCACGAGCAGTTGCTGCTCCGCGATCGTGGGGGTCGGCTTTTCCAGCACGGCCTCCACTTGGTACAGGGGCTGGTCTCCGCTCACCAGCCGGCCGCCCACCGCACCGAAGGACGTCAGCTGGCTTTCGCGTGTCGGTTGGACGGCCGAGACCGGAGCGTTGGCGGCCACGGCGACGTCGATGAGCTGGCGGGCGCAACTCGTCTTGGACCGCGCGACATGCAGATGGTCGCCGACCAGATGCAGAAACGGTTCGTCGCCGACAAAGCCCTGACCGCTCAGCACGGCGTGGCCGTAGCCGCGCGGCGTATCTTGAACAATGAACCGCACCCGCGAGCGCAAGGCGCCGCAGGCCTCGGCATACGCCGCCTCGTCACCCGGGCAGACGACGACGGCAAATTCCTCGATGCCAGCGCCCGCCGCTTCCTCCAGGACGACCTGCAGGGCGGACTTGGGCTCGCCGGCTTGATCGATAAGCGTCTGCAGCGGCAAGGTGCGCTGGCGGGGATTGGCGGCGGTGACGAGGACTTTGCGGATTCTCATGGGCGCGGTGACGCGGAAGCGGACAACGTGGGGTGCGGCCGGCTGATCCTCAAGACGCTTGTTTGGGGAAATCGGTGCCGGGTCCAAATGACCGCCCGGGTTGACCGCGCCGGGTTTTTCGTTACCCCTGACCCCTTATGCCGAAACGAACCGCCGCTCCGAAGCCCGCCGCGCCCCGCGTGCTGGGCGGCACCGTGTACATCACCCGGCAGGTTCATTTCAACTCGGCCCACCGGCTGATCAACCCCTTCAAGGGCCGGAAATGGAACGAGGAAAAGTTTGGCCCGTGCACCAACCCGCACTGGCACGGTCACAATTACGTGCTTGAGGTCACCGTCGCCGGCCAACCGGACCCCGAGACCGGCTACGTGATGGATCTGGGCGAGCTGAAGCGGATCTTGAACGTCGCGGTGGTGGATAAATGTGATCACCGCAACCTGAACGACCAGGTGGACTTTCTCCGCGGCATCAATCCCTCGACCGAGAACTTGGTCATCGCCTTCTGGCACGAGATCGAGCCGCTCATCCCCGCGGGCCGGCTGCACTGCGTGCGCCTCTACGAAACCCCGCGAAACTTTGTGGACTTTTTTGGGCCCGACACACCCGGCCAGGCTTCTGCGCCACAAAGGCCGAAGACATGAAAAAACCGATGTATCTCCACCGCTCCGCGAGCGGGGCGGCGCCACGCATCAAACGCGGCTACGACACCACGTTCAAGGTCACGCCGCCCTACCGCGAAACGTTGCCTGACATGATGGAGGCGGCGCACGATGCGGTTCACGGTGCGCATGTGCCGATCCAGCAGGTGGGCGTGCATAATTTCAAACTGCCGCTGAAGTTCCGCACCAAGCGGAAGGAAATCCTGACGCTGGAGGCCAGCGTGACCGGCACGGTGTCGCTCGAGGCGGACCTCAAGGGCATCAACATGAGCCGGATCGTCCGCTCGTTTTACGAGCACAAGGACGAAGTCTTCACGGGCGAGTGGATGGGCAGGATTCTCCGCTCCTACCTCAAGAACGTGAAGAGCAAGGATGCGCGGCTCAAGGTGAGCTTCTCCTATCCGATGCTGCACCGCAGCCTCCGCAGCGGACTCGAGGGCTATCAATTCTACCAGGTCGCGTTTGAAGGTGTGATGACACGCAACGGCGACTGGCGGCGGTTCATCCATTTTGACTTCGTCTACTCCTCGGCATGTCCGTGCTCGGCCGAGCTTTCCGAGCACGCGCGCGACACGCGCGGCGTATACACCGTGCCGCATTCGCAGCGGAGCAAGGCTCGCATCGTGCTTGAGGAAGTGTCTGGAAAACGGATCTGGATTGAGGACGTCCAGGCGTTGTGCCTGCGTGCCCTGAAGACTGAGACGCAGGTTATGGTGAAGCGCGAGGACGAGCAGGCGTTTGCCGAACTCAATGGTGCCCACCTCAAGTTCGTCGAGGACGCCGCACGGCTGCTCTACCGGGAATTCGACGCCGACCCGCGCATCCGGGATTTCCAGATCGCGTGCTCGCACCTGGAGTCGCTGCACTCGCACGACGCTGTGAGTGTGATCTGCAAGGGCGTGAAGGGCGGCTTCAGCGCCAACTTCATGGATTTCGGTTCGCTCGTGTGCTGAGTAAGCGGACTTTGTCCCGCGCCACTCTCCGGTCGCGACGGTCTCCCGGGAAAACGAAAAACTAAAGTGTCACTTAATACGTGACACTGTGACTGAACTCTCGAGAGGGAGGCGGAAAAAGTGTCACGTATTACGTGACACTTTTTCGAGCGCCGTGATCGGAATGGACTGAGGCGGAGGGCGTTTGGCGCCGGGGGCGCAGGGGCGGGGCAGGGTGATGTAGGATTGAGTTGGGGAGCGGCGGGCGGTGAGAATCCTCCCCTCATGATCAAACCCGTTGTGCTCATTACCGGCGCGTCCCAGGGGATCGGCGCCGCGATCGCCAGGACTTTTGCCCAGGAAATCCGCGGTGTGCGGCTCGCGCTGGTGGCGCGCAATGCGAAGAACCTCGCTGCCATCGCCCGCGCGTGCGTCAAGGCGGGCGCGACGGCCGAGACGTTTGCGTGCGATGTGGCCGACGAATCGGCGGTGGCGGCGCTCGCAACGGCCGTAACAAAACGCTTCGGCGCGGTCGACGTGCTGATCAACAACGCCGGCGCGTTCGCCATGGCGTCGTTTGTGGAGACAACCGTCGCCGACTTCGACCGCATGATCGCGACGAATCTGCGCAGCGCGTTTCTCGTCACACGCGCCTTCCTGCCCGCCATGCTGGAGCGCAGGAGGGGCGATGTTTTCTTCATGAGCTCGATCGCCGGCCTGGGCGCCTATCCCAACGCGACCGCTTATTGCGCGGCAAAATTCGGGTTGACGGGGCTCGCCAAGGTGTTGCGTGCCGAGACGAAGGCCACCGGCGTGCGCGTGTGCTGCGTGCACCCGGGCGCCACCTGGTCGCCTTCATGGAGCGCGAGTGGCGTGAAACCCGAACGCATCATGCCCGCCGAGGATGTGGCGCGCGCGTTCCTCGATGTTTATCGGCTGACTCGGCGCAGTGTGGTCGAGGAGATCGTGCTGCGGCCGCAACTCGGCGACTTGTAGTTCGGACGTCCCGCCGTAACCACGATGTTGTGACACACACGAGAGACTGGGGACGCGGAGCCCTCTCCCCGGTTTCGATTCACGCGACGAGGGCGTCGCGTCCCCAGGAACAGGACACGCGCGACGCCTCCGCCGTTACCCCTCCCTCATGAAATTTCCGACCTTGTATGCTGTGCTCTGGCTGGCGTTCGCTGCCGTCTTGGTAGCACAGCCGGAACGCCCGCTTCCTCCCCGGGGTGGCGACGGCCCTTGGAACCATCGCGTGCTGCTCGCGACTTCGCCCGACGGGTTGACGTGGACGGTCGGCAAGAGCGTCGTCGCCGAGCACGCGTCCGTGCCCGAGCTTTTCCAGGGGCCGGACGGTCGCGCCATCCTCCTGTTCGTCGACGCCTCCGGTGAGACGCGTCCAGGTGCACTGGGCGCGATGGTGCGGCAGGCGGATGGCTCGTGGAGCCGCCGCGAGACCAACCTGCGGGGGGCCGACCCGAATGTCGTGCGCCGCCAGGATGGCACCCACCTCGCGTACACGAAGGAGCGTGACGGCGCGATCGTCGTCTTCTCCTCCCGCGACGGCCTCGACTGGGAGTGGCGCGGAGTGGCGTTTCAGGACGAACGTTATCCCAACACGACGGACGCCGACGTGTTTGAAACACCTTCCGGCTGGGTGGCGCTGATCTCACTCGGCCCGCGCCTGCTCCGCTGTACGTCGCGCGACGGGCTGAAATTCACCACCGACGGCGAGATGCTCGATCTCGGCGGTTCCGTGTCAGACACCGTCGCCGTCAAGGGCGGCTGGCGGACGTTCTTTCATGTCAATCCGGTCCCGCGGAATGATTTCAAGATGTCGATTCGCTCCGCGTTCACGGCCGATGGGAAGACGTGGAAGCCGGAAGCGGGTGACCGCGTCGTCGCGCCCAAGGACGGCCCGGCCCGTCTGGGCGTTGCGGATCCTGCGCCGCTGCAGTTGCCAGACGGCACCTGGCTGATGGCGATCAAATCATTTCATTCGCGGCCGGAATTTGGCGGCCCTCCTCCGGGTGGCTTCAATCGCGGTTCTGGTCCGCGCAACGCTCCCGCCGCCCGCGGGCCCGGGTAACGCCCCGCGCGGAGGCGATCCGTGGAATAGCGATGTGGACGACTGGCGGACGACTTCCGTGGGGCGCCCGGAAAAATTGGCGACCTTTGAGCGGGCGGACGTGCCCACGACTGTGCGGCTCCACGATGGCCGGCTCATCGCGGCGCAACGTGGCTTCGCCGCGGCCGCCGCTCACTCCTCCCACGCGTTAGATCATTTTGCCGGCAACGCCGCTTTCCATCCGGCGCTGAGTAGTTTCTTCATTTCGGCGATCTGCGGAAGGTGTTTCGCATCGCCCGCGAGATTGTTGTATTCGTACGGGTCGTTGGCGTGGTCGTAGAGCTCAGTGCTGCCGTCAGGCCAGGTGGTGTAGCGGCGGCGGCCGTCAAAGGCCGTCCGTCCCATATACTCTGGACTGTAACCCTTGGAAGGTTGGAAACTGACCCCGTCGCGGCTGATTACAGTAAAGACGGCCCGTTTCCAGGCGCGGCCCGGATCGTCAAGCAATGGCGCAAAGCTCAGGCCTTCCAGATCGCTGGGCGCGGTCAGCCCACACAGGCCGGCGAGGGTTGGATAGACATCGACCAATTCCACGAGACCGGTGGCGACCGCCGGCTTTCGCCCCGGGGCGGCGACGATGAGAGGGACGTGGGTGGTTTCCTCGAACAGGTTCAGCTTGTGAAACAGGCCGCCATGTTCACCGAGGTGGTATCCGTGGTCGCTGTGGAAAACGACGATGGTGTTTTCCCAGAGGTGCAGGCGATCCATCGTGTCGAGGAGCACACCCACCTGCGCATCCATGAAACTGATCGCCGCGTAGTAGGCCGCGATCGTGTCGCCGGGGCGTTCCGTCGGGAACTTGTCGCCGTGTGGGAGTTTGTAGGAGAGCGCGATGTCCGGGATTTTGGCGAGATGTTCGGGTGGGCCGGAGCGAGGGACCAGCGTATCCGGATTGTACATCGCATAATATTTTTCCGGCGCGATGTAGGGTGTGTGCGGCCGGCGGAATCCGGCCGCCACGAAAAAGGATTTTCCTCCCTTGAAGGTCTCTTCCATCAACGCGGCCGCCTTGCGCCCCACAAATCCGTCCCACGTGTCCGCGTCGTCGGCCCGGATTACCACGCCGCCCTTGCCCTGCTTGCGCACGATCTGAGCCTCGGGCGGCTTTTTCGCGGTGTTGTTTTCCCGGATGTCGGTGTCCCACGAGCGCGGATCCTCGAATTCATCTCCGGTGTGATAGAGCTTCCCCACCTTGATCGTGCGGTAGTTCTGCTGGCGGAAGCATTCCGGCATGAAAACGGCGTCCTTCATAAAGGCGCGCGTCGGGGTCTTGTTGTCGACGACGCGCGTGGTGTCGGGCCGGCGGCCGCTGAGAAACGAGGTGCGGGAGGGGTTGCAGACCGGGTAGTTGCAGTAGGCGCTTTTGAAGCGCACGCCGTGCGCCGCCAGCCGGTCGATGTTCGGCGTTTTCACCACGGGATTTCCGTAGCAGCCGAGGTTGTCGTTCAAATCGTCGGAGACGATGTAGAGGACGTTTGGCCGCGGCGTGGCGGCGGAAGTGCACAGCGTGAGGAGGAGGGTGGCGGTGAGCAGGCGAAGAGCATTCATGGGGATCATGGCGCCGAAAAAGACACCGAGGTGGGTGGAAATGCGGGGTGGATTACGGCCGGACTGCGGTGCCGTCACGACGGCGGACCGGTTCCCAATAGCCGGAGTGGGCGGGCAGCGGGTACTTCTTGGCCTTTTCCTCGTCGAACTCCACGCCCCAGCCGGGGGCCTCGTTGATGTACGCGTAGCCGTTCTTGATCGTGTGTGTGCCGGGAAATACCTCCCGCGTGGCGTCGTTGAACGTCACCGATTCCTGGATGCCGAAATTGTGGATGTTCAGGTCGAGATGGAGCGAGGCGGCGTGTCCGATCGGGCAGAGGTCGCCGGGGCCATGCCAGGCGCTGCGCACGCCGAAATATTCCGCCAGTGCGGCCAGCTTGCGGGTCGGCGTGAAGCCGCCCACCTGCGTGAGGTGCACGCGCAGGAAGTCGATCAGCCGGTCCTTGATCAGCGGCGTCCACTCGTGCGGGCTGTTGAACAGCTCGCCCATCGCGATCGGCACTGTCGTCTGCGCCCGCAATTGCGCGAACCATCCATTCTGCTCGGGCGGGAGCGGATCTTCGATGAAGAACGGCCGGTATGGCTCGAGTTCCTTGCACAGGCGGATCGCTTCGATCGGTTCGATCCGCTCGTGGATGTCATGCAGCAACTCAACGGTGTCGCCGCAGGTGGCCCGGATGTGGGCGAACATCTTTGGCACGCCCTTCAGGTAGGGCAGCGAGTCCATGTGACGGTCCGCGGGCAGGCCGAAGCCGTTCTTCTTGAAGTCGGGATTCGTGTTGAGTTGTTCGGATCCGTAGCCGCCGAGCTGAATGCGGATGTGCCGGAAGCCCTGGGCCTGTCGGGCCTTCACCTGCGCCTCGACTGCCTGCACATCGGCGCCGCTGCAGTGGGTGTAGGTGTCGACCGCGAACCGCGACCTGCCGCCGATCAGTTGATACACCGGCAGCCCCGCGCGCTTGCCCTTGATGTCCCACAACGCGAGGTCGAGGCCGCTCAGCGCGTTGTTCATCACCGGGCCATTGCGCCAGTAGGAACTCGTGTAGGCGTTTTGCCAGATATCCTCGATGTCGTCGACGTTGCGGCCGCGCGCGAACGGATCGAGGTACTCGTTCACCGCCGTGACGACCGTCAACGGTCGCTGGTTGAACGTGGCGCAGCCCAGGCCGTAGAGTCCGGGTTCGGACGTCTCCACGCGGACGACAACGAAGCGGGTTGAGCCTTGCGTGGCGCAGGTGAAGGCGCGGACGCGGGTGATCACGATCGGCTTCGAGCCGCGATTCACGCGGGCCGAGACCGCCTCGGCGGCCCGGGCGCCGCGGTCGATAAACCCCAGCGCTGAAAGACCGGCGCCAAGGCCGAGCGTTTTGAGGGCGGATCGACGGGAAACGGAATACGACATGGGAAGGGGAAATCGGGGTTGGGCGTTCTGCTTAGCACGCTCGACCGTGCTGGGCACGATCCAATTGCGGATGGGTCCAAAGGACGGTTGGGCTGCGAAATCAGGGAGGAAAACGCACCGTCTTTTCCCCGTGGGTCGGCAGAAAAAACAGGGTCTGCTTACGCGTGCCCGCCCGCACCAGAACCGAGTTGAGCTGGTCGCGGAAGAGATCGGTCATCACCGCGTGACGGATCTTTGTGCCTTCGATCCCGGCGGGAAGCTCGACCTCGAAGTAGAGCCAGAATTCGTTCTCGGCGTCCTTGATCTCCCGGCCGATCCAGTGAAACCCACGGGCGGTGCCATCGGCCGATTTGATCGTGAACGTTGCCGTCACATAGGCGTGGGCGAGCGTGTCGAATTCCGTGACCGGCGTTTTTTCGATCGAAATCTTCTTCTTGGCCCGCGCACTCAATGCGGTCTCGAAATCGTCTGCGTAGACACGCAGTGCGATCTCAAGTTTATGGGTGGATTCCTGGTAGGTCGCTTCGGCGATCGAGCGGTGAATCGGATGGGCGCGGGCGGCCGGAAGCCCGATCAGACACGCCCCCAGGAGCCACCCGGTGAATTGCCCGATTTTCATTTCTGCTTGGAAGCGGGCACCGGCCTCTTGCCCGGCTCCGGCTTCGTCAGCTCCCGCAGCGGATTCCGCTCCGTGCCGTCCTTGTAGAGCTGGAACTTCGTCTTCACCGGGAGTCGCGGCCAGAAGTTGTTCTCCAAATCACAGTCGGCCATCTCGTCGCGCGGGTCGAGCGTCACCGCCTTCAGCTCCTTCGTGGTCATGATCAGTTTCGTGCATTTCTCCGTGTTGTAGCGCCAGAGTTCCGCCCCGAGCTGCATTTCCTCCGTCGTACCGTCGGTGAATTCCAGGCGCAGCGGCAGCGGCATGACGATTCCGCCGACGTTGGAAAAATCGAGCAGGTAGAAGTTGCGCGGCGTCTTGAGCAGGGCGGGGTCAATCTTGGCTTCGGCGAGTTCCTTGAGGAGGCTTTCGTAGCGGCGCTTGTCGCTGGGGAGGACGGTGGCCTCGTTGTAGTCGTTGTAAAAGTCCTTCAACTCGGGAAACCGGTCGACACGCTTGGGCAGCACCGCGTTGAGCTCGCGGGTGGTGGTTTGCGGGCGGGCCTTCTTTTCGGCCTCCGCCTTGGGCCGCTCAATGGCGGGATCCTTGGAATCGAGTTGCAGCCAGCGGACTTGGTCGATGGCGAGGTCGACGTGATCCGTGCCGAAAAACCAGCCGCGCCAGAACCAGTCGAGATCGAGGCCGCTGGCGTCCTCCATCGTGCGGAAAAAATCCGCGGGTACCGGCCGTTTGAACCTCCAGCGCTGGGCGTATGTCTTGAACGCGTGGTCGAAGAGTTCGCGGCCCATCACGACGTCGCGCAGGATGTTGAGGGCGACGGTTGGCTGGGCGTAGCTGTTGTTGCCGAGATCGTGGATCGACTCGGAGTTGGTCATCACGGGCACGCGGTCGGTGCGGCGCATGTAGGCGGTGATTTCGCGCGCATCCCGGCGCTGCGGCCAGTTGTTTTCCCATTCCTCTTGAGCGAGCAATTGGAGGAACGAGTTGATGCCCTCGTCCATCCAGGTCCACTGGCGTTCGTCGGAGTTGACGACCATGGGGAAATAATTGTGCCCCACCTCGTGGATTACGACGCCGATCAGGCCGTACTTGGTGCGCGCCGGGTAGGTGCCATCACTCTCCGGCCGCGGCCGGTTGAAACAGATCATCGGATACTCCATGCCGCCGCCGACCGGGCCGTTGACCGAGATCGCCACCGGATAGGGATAGGGAAACGAGAAACGCGAATAGACGTCGAGCGTGTGGGCGATGGCGTGCGTCGAGTATTTGTCCCATAGCGGCATGCCCTCCTTGGGGTAGAACGACATCGCGAGCACGGGCTTGCCCTGGTGCAGGTGGCCGGCGGCGCCCATGGCGTCCCAGATGAATTTGCGCGAGGTGGCGAAGGCGAAGTCGCGCACGTTTTCCGCGCGGAAGTGCCACGTCTTGGTGCCGCCGGGTGAGTGCTTCTCGTTCGTTTTGGCCTCGTCGGGCGACACGATGAAGACGGGGGCTCTGGCCGTTTCGGCCCGGGCGAGTCGTTCGCGTTGCGCGGAGGTGAGAACGCGATCGGCGTTTTGCAGCGTGCCGGTGGCGGCGACGATATGGTCGTCGGGCACGGTGAGGCGGACATCGTAGTCGCCGAACTCCAGGGTGAATTCACCGGTGCCGAGGTACTGCTTGTGCTGCCAGCCGGTGTAGTCGGTGTAGGCCGCGAGACGGGGAAACCACTGGGCGACGACGTACAGGGCGTTGCCGTCCTTCTCGAAAATCTCGTAGCCGGTGCGAAACGACGAGCCTTTCCAGGGGTTGAGTTGGTAGTTCCAGCCAAGCGAAAACGTGAACGTGCCGCCCGGCGCGAGTGGCGCCGGCAAATCGACGCGCATCATCGTTTTCACGATCGTGTGGGCGAGGGCGCGGCCGGTGGCGTCCTTGACGTCGCGCACGACGAGGTCGCTGGAGTAGGTTTCCGCCGTGACGAGTTCCTCCATCGTTCGGTAGGGAAACTTGGCAAGGTCTGACGGAGGTGAAGCGAGCGTGCGGTTGTCGGAGTTGTGGGAGAAGAAATTGGGATCGAGCTGCAGCCAGAGGTAGGTGAGCGGATCGGGCGAGGCGTTGTGGTAGGTGAGGGTGCCACGTCCGCTGAGTCGGTGAGTTTTCTCGTCGAGTGATGCTTCGATGGTGTAGTCGGCGCGGTTCTGCCAGTAGGCAGGCCCGGGTGCGCCGGCGGCGTTGCGTTGGGCGTTGGGCGAGGGCAGCAGCGGGCCGAGTTGCTGGAATTTTTCGACGGGCGCGCCGGCGGAAGCGGCGGCGGCGATGGCGGGAGTGGCGACGGCAAGACAGAGTGCAGACAGCACGAGAAGCAGGCCGGCAGCGTGGGCGGGCGTAGGCATGGGTAAACACGATGGCGGCGGCGCCGTTGCACGCCAGAATTTGTTTACCCCGCGCGTTGGGATATCCGCGTGGTTGCCTGCGTACCGGCTCGGTGAGAGGAGCGAAACTGGCAATGGCTCGAGATCGGAAGGTGACTGCAGTCACTTCCGCGGAGTGATGATGGGCACCGCCCGCCCGTCGCGTCGCCGATAAATGGTAAAGTCCGCGACATCCGTCGTGATTAACTTTGCTCCCGGAAATTGCTCCGAGAGTATGACGAGGGAGGCATCGCCAACATCCATGCGCGGCGCGAATTTGGCGACGAGTTCAGCGCACCGGTTCACGTGCTCTGGGAAAATTGCAGTCAGCCTTACATGGCCGGTTGCGAGAGCGTCCAGCAGGGAGAGCAATGCCGGGGTATAGGGCTTGAGATGGTGGGCTGCTTCGGCGAAAACCGTTTCGGTCGTGTAGACGTTGGCGCCGAGTGAAATCAGCGTTTCGCGGCTCCAAGGGTGCCACTGATCGCGACCCCAGAATGCGCCGACGAGAGGTCCGGCATCGACCAGATAGTCAACGGCCGAAGCCTTCACGCGTCGAGAGATCAGTCGGCCCGTTGGCGATCACCGGGGGATGTGATTCAAAAAAGCCCTTCCAGTCCGTTGAGTTGGCTCGTCGTCGCCTCGTCCTCGATTGAGAGCGTTTGAGCTTCGGCCGGCGTTCTTTTTTTTTGGTGAGTACGCTCATGAGGAAAACGTGTGCAGCGCTCCGCAGCCGGTCAAGTGGGCAGTCGATGTTCAGAGCAGCGAACCCTGCTCGCCCGCCGCGGCCTTGAGCCCCACCGCGTGATATCCCTTCGCCGTCAACACGCGGCCCTGCGGGGTGCGTTGCAGATAGCCTTCCTGGATGAGAAACGGTTCGTGCACTTCCTCGAGCGTCTCCGGCTCCTCGCTCACCGCCATCGCGATGGTGGTCATGCCGACGGGGCCGCCGCGGTAATTTTCCGCCATGACGCGGAGCATTCGCTTGTCCATCTCGTCGAGTCCGGCGGCGTCGATTTCCAACAACTCGAGGGCGCGCGCCGCAACCGGCTGCGTGATGTGGCCGGTCGATCGCTCCTGGGCGAAGTCGCGGCAGAAATTGATCAGGTTGTTGGCGACGCGCGGCGTGCCACGGGCGCGCGTGGCGATTTCCTGGGCGCCACCGGCGTCGATCTGTACCTTCAGCAATCCGCAGCTTCTGCGCACGATTCCCTCCAACGTCGTGCGGTCGTAGTAATCGAGACGCGTCTGCAGCGTGAAACGCGAACGCAGCGGGGCAGTGAGCAGCCCGCTGCGCGTCGTCGCTCCGACCAGGGTGAAACGCGGAATCGTCAGCCGCACGCTGCGGGCGTTGGGTCCTTGGTCGATCATGATGTCGAGGCGGAAGTCCTCCATCGCCGAGTAGAGGTATTCCTCGACCGTCTTCGGAATGCGGTGAATCTCGTCGATGAACAGGATGTCGCCCTCCTCAAGGTTGGTCAGCAGGCCGGCAAGGTCGCCGGCTTTTTCGATCACGGGACCAGACGTGACGCGCACACTCTTGCCGAGTTCGTTGCCGAGGATGAACGCGAGGGTGGTCTTCCCGAGCCCCGGCGGACCGGACAATAGGATGTGGTTGAGCGCATCTCCGCGGCGCTTGGCGGCACCCACCATCACCTGCAAGCGTTCGACGGTTTTCGGCTGCCCGGTGAAATCGGCAAACGACAGCGGACGCAGTGCCGCCTCGACGGGTGAGACGGGCGCGGCCAGTGCGGACGTGATGTAGCCGAGACCCTTCGGCGCGGACGCACCGATTTCAGATTTCAAATTTCGGATTTCAGATTGGCTCACGTTGGGAGGTGGCAAGGGCGATTTCGAGTCGGTGTCCTGATTCCGAAAATCGCCATTCGAAAATCGAAAATCATCACTCTTTCCACTCCACCTCTGCGCCGAGGCTGCGGAGGTTTTCGACGAAATGCGGATGGGCGCGTTTGATCGTGTCGGCGTTTTTGACCACCGAGCGGCCGGGGATGCTGGCCGCCACCATGTAGAGTCCGACGGCGGCGCGAATGATGTAGGGGGCTTCCACCGTTGTCGGCCGGAGCGGCCGGTGGCCGAAGACGATGATGCGGTGCGGATCACTCACGACGACGTGGGCGCCGAATTTCGAGAGCTCGGCCATCCACGAGAAACCGCCCTCGTAGACTTTGTTCCAGAACTGCATCGTGCCATTGGCCCGTACGGCCAGGGCGATCATGCAGGGGAGCAGGTCGACGGGGAAATAGGGCCATGGGGCCGCCTCGATCTTTGGGAGTAGATTGCTCGTGAACGGGGCCTCGATCTGGAGCGGCTGGTTGCGGCGTACGATGGCGGTGTCGCCCTTGTGCTCGATCGTGACGCCGAGCTTCTGAAACGCGCGCGTCATCAGGTCAAAGTGGTGCGGTAGAGAATGCTTCACCCGCACCTCGCCACCGGTGATCGCGCCGAGCGCGAGAAACGTCACGACTTCGTGGTAGTCGGTGTTGATCGTGAACGTGCCGCCCCGGAGCCGGGCGACGCCGTCGACGGTGATTTTGCTTGTGCCGATACCCTCGATCCGGGCGCCCATCGCGACCAGCACGGTGCAGAGATCCTGCACGTGGGGCTCGCTGGCGGCGTTGATCAGGGTCGATTCGCCCTCGGCCAGGGCGGCGGCCATGACGAAATTCTCCGTTGCGGTGACGGACATGTAATCCGGCCAGTGGCGCGCCCCGCGGAATTTTTTCACGAGGCGGAGCGTGAGGTCGCCGTCGTGGGAGATTTTCGCGCCGAGCTTTTCGAGGATGTCGAGATGCGGATCCAATTCGCGGATCCCGAGTGAACAGCCTTTGGCGTTGGTCGGCAGCGTGATTTTTTTCATCCGCTGCAGCAGCGGCGCGAAGAGCAGGACCGACGAGCGCATGCCGGAGGGCAGCTCGCCCTCGAGCCGGCGCGGGTCGAAGCCCGAATGGTCGATGGTCATCGTGCCCGCCGGGCGGTCCCAGGTGATGGCCGAGCCCTGCTCCTGGAAAAAGGTGACGAGTTTCTCGACGTCCGTGATCATCGGCACATTGCGGAGCACCACGGGGTCGTCGGTGAGCAGCGTCGCGCACAGGATGGGCAGGACAGAATTCTTGTTGCCCGAGGGCGTGATGGTGCCGGAGAGCGGCTTGCCGCCGTTGACGATGAGATCGGACACGGAAGTTGAGAGTTGAGAATGGAGAGGCGGCCGGCCCGCTCGCGCAAAAAAAAGGCGCCCGCGAAATGCGGACGCCTTTGAAATGCGCGCTCAGCGGCGCGCTCGGCAAGTTCTAATGCGGGCTGGGGCTCAATTCCCGGCGCTCAGATGGCACCGCCGCCCTGCTGGCCTTCGGGGCGGGGACCACGATCGTCCCGGCCGCCGCCACCACCACCGCCGTCGCGGAAGCGCCCGCGACCGCCCCGACGCCGACGCCGGCGCTGGCCGCCGTACTCGTCATCGCCGCGCGGTTCACCACGGTAGCCGCCGCCGCCTTCGTGCTGCTGCTGGCCGTTGGGATCGCGCGGACCGCGGTTGTCGCCGCGATAGCCACCACGACCACGACCGCCGCGGTCGCCGCCGTCGCGACGGGAATCGCCCTCGGGGCTGGTGCCGCCGTCGGTTGGCGCCGGTTCGACTTTCTTTTTGCGGCTGAAGAGTCCCTTGAACCAGCCGAAGAAACCGCCGGATTTCTTCTCCGGTTCGGCGGCCGGCTTGGGCTCGCGGTAAGGCTGGTTGGAACGCGGCTCAAATTTGCGTTCGTCGCGGCGCGGTTCGCGCGGCTCGAGGCTGCGCGGCTCTCGGTTGCCGCGGCCATCGCGCGAATCACGACTGTCGCGGGAGTCGCGACCATCGCGTGGGTCACGGCCTTCGCCCCGACCCTCGCGCGGCTCGAACGACCGACCCTCGCGGCTGTCACGCCCATCGCGGGTGTCACGACCCTCCCGGCCGTCGCGGCGATCGCGCGGCTGGAAGGTCGGGCGATCCTCACGTCGGGCCGACGGCTGCGGCGCCTCGGCGCTGGTGGACGACGGCGCTTCCCAGCTGAGTGCGGAGCGCTTGGCGGTCTCGGGCGGGAGAATGTTGAGTTCCGCCTTGGGAGCGGGCGTCATCGGCGGCACGGTGGGCGCGATACTCGACGGCGGCACGTCGGCGGGTGCGGCCGGAACGGCCACCGGAGGCGTGCTGACGCGGACGGGCTCGGTCCGGGCGACGGGCGCGGGGGCCGCAGCGACGGGTGCGGGAGCAGGAGCGGCCGGGGCGACCGGCTCGTTGGCACGAGGTGCGCTCACCGAGGTTTCCCCGGTGAACGGATTCTTGTATTCGGACGCCGGCGTGATGACTTCGAGCGCGGACGGCTTGTAACCAGACGGGGCGGCAGGGGCGGAGGCCGAGGCGGAGGCGACGGCCGGGCGTTTGCCGCGCAGCAGTCCTGATCCACGATTGGCACCGAACGATCCGAACGCCGGGGTAGCACTGACGGACGCCGCCGGGGCAGGAGCCACCGGAGCGGTCAAGTCGGCGGGTGCCGGGGTCGGCGCGCCTGACTTTTCTGTATCTGACATGTGTGTTTTGTTTTGTGTAAGGCGACTCACCGGGCACCCGGCGTCGAAATCGGCGTCGGGCGGCGGGAGCGCCGTTTTTATGAGAGCACCCGGAGCGCGCGAGGCGCTCGACAAGTGCATGGAGAGGACACGGTCGGGTAAATCGCCCTCGCGGGCAACTGTAAATTCCGGGCGCCATCGGGACGTTGGATCCTATTCATTTTCCCCCGCCGCCATGAAGTCCCTGGAGCGGCGACGCACCCGTCGCCGGAGCAACGCGACAGGGCTTCGCGTCCCCAGTATTCACCAAGCGGGACGCATCAGGAAGCGCTCGACCACCCTAACGCAGAAAACCCGCGCGTTCGCGCCGTGAAATCTTGCCACCCGCCACGGCCGCGGGCCAGCTTCGGAGCCATGGACAAACTCGAGGAAATCTTCCAGATGCAGGACGCACTCAACCGCCGGATTGGGGTCAATCTGCCCCCGCCGACCGATGAGGAGAAGGCGAAGTGGATTCTCAATTACACCCGCGCAATGCAGCAGGAAACGGCCGAGCTGATCGACAGCGTGCCGTGGAAGTGGTGGGCGAAGTACCAGAAATTCGACGAGCAGAACGCCAAGGTCGAGGTCGTCGACCTGTTCCACTTCCTCGTGTCGCTCGCCCAGACGCTGGGGATGACGGCCGACGACGTTTACCAGGCCTATCTGAAGAAGAACGCCGTCAACCACCAGCGCCAGGAGACCGGCTACGTGAAAAAGGACGAGGCCGATTCGAAGCACATATAGGTTTTCGCGCCGCGCGAAAACCTAGCGCGAGACCACAAACGCCGCTGTCACATCAACCGCGGTCTGGCCGTTCTCGACGATGCAGGCCTTGAGCTTCAGCTTAGCCTTGCCGTAGCGGCCAAGCGCTTCCTTGAACTCAGCGATCGCCGCCTGCGCGGGACGCTCGCAAATCGCCCGGAGATCGCCGATGACCGGCTTGCGGTACGCGGCGCGGCTTTCCTTCACCACGATGCTCCACTCGGTCTTGTCGGCGCCCTTTTCGTTCTTCATCAGCTCCCAAACGACGCCGTAGCCGGCGAGCGTCGCGAGTGAAACCAGACTGCCGCCGAAGGCCGTGTTGAGCGAATTTTTGTTCTGCTCTTTTGGCGCCCGCAGCACGAGCGAACGGTCGTCACTCACCTCAACGCCGACGCCCATGGCCTTCGCGAGGGGGATCATCTCGTGAAGAAACAATTCGAGGGCGGGGACCTTGACCGATTTCATTCGACGGCAAGTTGGAGGCTTTCTTCCCGCGCGTCAAAGCCTCATCTGGCCCGATTTTTTTTGTAAAAACTCCCCTCAAGTTTGACCGCGGACGGCCGACCGGCTCATTCGAGCGTGTGATCACCCCCGGCCAACGGCTCAACCTCGGTTTCTCGCTCAAGGTGCTGCGCGGTGGCGCGGTTGAAACGATGACGTTTGCCGACCTCCTGACGCGCCGGACGATCGTCACTGTCTATATGAAGAACAAGACGCCGGGGTGCGACCGCCAGAACGACAGCCTGGTGGCGCATGCGGCCGAATTTGACCGCGCCGGCTTCAACCTCGTGGCGGTGAGTCGTGACACCGCTGGGTCGCATGCCCGGTATGCCGCGGCGAAACAGATCCCGTACGTACTGGTGAGCGATCCCGACGACCAATTTGCCCGGGCGGCGGATTCGCTCGTGGAAAAATCGATGTACGGCCGGAAATTCATCGGACCGGCGCGGGCGGCGTATGTGGTCGACCGCGACGGTACGGTCCTGGCGGTGGTCGAAAAAGTCGACCCGGCGAACCACGCGGCGCAGTTGCGCGCGGCCATCAAGGCGCTTTAGTACCCGGCTTCTGTCGCGATTTCCGTCCATGCTGAATTTCCCTCGGCGCGTCCTGTGGCTACTGGTGGTGGCCGTCGTGGTCATCGGCCTCTTTTGTTCGCGTGGGCGGCGGGCGGAGCCCGCGACGGGCGCAACGGTCGCGACTCGTCCTGAGTTTCCGCATCGTCAAAACTCAGGGCGGCTGGGGCAGCCACCTGCACCTGTGGAGGCACCGGCGCCCAAAGAGGCGTCGCGAGCCCTCTTCAGCTTTGTGCAGCCTTTCAATGCGGCGGCGCTCACCGCTGCGCTGCCGGCGCCGACGCGGGAGATGCATTACGTGCGAATCGACCGGGAGCAGGTCGTGGGCAAGCGGTCGCCGTTCTGGCAAGCGCCGGGCGCTGGCAGGCTCGAACTGCCGCTGCCCAACGGTGCGTCACTCCGCGTGGCGATTGAAGCGAGCGCGTCACTTGGGCCGAATCGTTTCACGAGTACGGGGAAAATCGAGGGCCGGCCGTTGAGCCGGGTGTTGTTGGCGTGGAACGCGGGGTTTATGCACGTGTCGATCGAGGATCCGGAGCTGGGTAATTTTGCGCTGCGTGCCGCGACTGAGGAGGTTTCGCAGTTTTACCGGATTGATCCCCTGCTCGTATTGCCCTGCGGCGGGGAGCGTCTGCCGCCGCGGGCGGCGGTGACGGTTGGGCCGACGTCCAGTGATGACGTGCTGGCTCCGGCAGCGCTGGCGACGGCCGCTTTGGAAAATCCGCAGCGGGCCGAAGTGCACGTGTTGGTGGCCTACACGCAGTCGGTCCTGCCTACGCTGACCGGTACGGCCCGGGCGGATGCGCTGCAGAGTGCGTTCGATCTCGCGATCGCTCGCGTGAACGCGGCGTTCGAGGCCAGTCTCATCACAACGCGTGTCAAACTCGTGCGCAGCGTCGAGACCTTTTACGACGAAGATCTCAGTTCTTCGGCCAATGTGCAGGACGATGCGCTCACGGCGCTCTACAAGACCAACGATGGCAAGATGGACGAGTTGCATGCTATTCGTGACGTCGCGGGCGCCGATGTTGTCTGCCTGGCTCTGGGCCGGCGCGATGCGCGGACGAGTGGCCTGAGTTTCCTGCTCGGCGACCGGGAGGAGCCCGATTCGTTGGAGAATTCGCGTTTTGCCTTTTCCGTCCTGCAATATTCCGAAATCGCCGGGACCAACACGATGGCGCACGAGCTCGGTCATCTTTTTGGCTGCGCCCACGATCGGGAGAACGCCCTCAGCGGTCAGGGCGCCTACCCGTACAGCTATGGTTACCGGTTTTTTGGCGCCGACGGGCGGCTTTACCACGACATCATGTCGTATTCGCCCGGCGTGGAGCTCGGTTATTTCTCGAATCCGAACGTCACGGCGCCGGCGCCAATCAACGCCCCAATCGGAATCGCGGCAGGCCGTCCGGGCGAGTCGAACACGGCGCTCACGATCGAGCAGACCGGTTTTGCAACCTCGATGTACCGGTTGCAGACGCAGTCAGCGGCCGGCGCCGGCACGTTGGTCAACGTGGCGACGCGCGCCTTTGTCGGCGCGGGCGCGCAGGTGCTCATCGGCGGATTTGTCATCCAGGGTTCGCAGCCAAAGGAAATTCTGATCCGCGCGGCCGGACCTGCGCTGGCCGGGTTTGGCGTGGCCGGAGCGCTCACCGATCCCGTCCTGCGGATTTATTCCGGTGCGACGGTGACAGCCGAAAACGACAGCTGGGGCGCGCCGATCGGAATCGGCCGCCCGGCCTCCGCCGGTGAAATTTCGTCCGCGGTGACACGAGTCGGGGCGTTTCCGTTTGGCGCCGGCAGCGCCGATGCCGCCGTGCTCGTGACGCTCCCGCCCGGGGCCTACTCCGCGGTGATGGAAGGCGCGCGCGGAGCGACCGGCTTCGGGCTCATCGAGGCGTACGAGGCGGGATCGGACACGGGGCGGATCGTGGCCCTGGCCACGCGGGGCTATGCGGATCGCGCCAAGGAGATGTATGCCGGCTTCGTGGTGCAGGGGGCACCGGGTTCGACCAAGCGCATCCTCGTCCGGGTGTTGGGGCCGTCGCTCGCGCGGGCGCCGTTCAATCTGCCGGACGTGCTTGACGATCCGGAAATGGAAATTCGCAACGCGTCTGGCGAACTCGTGATCAAGAGCGATGATTGGACCACGACGCCGGACGATTGGCTGTCACCCGAGTCGGATTTCAGCCCGGAGGTTCGCGTATATCTCGCGCAGCAGATCTTTGCGACCGGGCACGCTCCTGGTAACCGGCGCGAGCCCGGCGTGCTCGTCGATTTGCCCCCGGGAACCTACACGGTGGTCGTACGGCCCTTTGAATTGCGCGACACAAACCCGGACCGCGATCAGCCCGCCAAGCCGGGCCTGGGCGTCGTCGAAGTTTACGAGATCGCACGGTGAGGTGAGTCTGGCGGTTCCGACATTCTGACCCGGACGGGGACAGCGGATTGTTCCAGTCTGACCCGTTCTTCCCTGGCAGGAATTTTTTGCTACTGGGGCAAACACCGGTTTGAGAGATGGCGCGGGATGTGCGAAAGTAATGTACCATGGATTTCGCCAAACTCACCCAGATGTCGCGTGAGGCCGTCACCGAAGCGCAGAACATCGCCCGTCGCCGCTCCCACAATGAAGTCGACACGTTGCACCTGCTGTCCGCGCTGCTGGAACAGGAGAAAGGCATCGTGCCGGGCTTGCTGGAAAAACTGAACATCGGGCATGGCGCCATGCAACTCGCTTTGGAGAGAGAACTTGAGCGCCTGCCGAAAGTGAGCGGGGCGGTCGACACCTCCAAGGTTTACGTCACCCAGGCCGTCAACGAGGTCCTGACCCGCGGCGAGGAGGAGGCGGGCAAACTCAACGACGAATATGTCTCGGTGGAGCATCTATTCCTCGGCCTGCTTGACGTCGGCAAACCCGACGTGCTGAAGAAACTCTTCAAGAGCTTCGGGCTCGATCGCGCCAAGGTGCTGGGGGCACTCAAGGAGGTGCGCGGCTCGCAGCGTGTGACGACGGACAATCCTGAGACGACCTATCAGGCGCTGGAAAAGTACGGCATCGACCTGGTCGCCCTCGCCCGCAAGGGGAAGATGGATCCGGTCATTGGCCGCGATGAGGAAATCCGGCGCACGATTCGGATCCTCTCGCGCAAGACCAAGAACAACCCCGTACTGATCGGCGAACCCGGCGTTGGCAAAACCGCGATCGTCGAGGGGCTGGCGCAGCGCATCCTGCGCGGCGACGTGCCCGAGGGCCTGAAGGACAAGACGATCTTCTCCCTCGACATGGGGGCACTGGTTGCGGGCGCGAAATACCGGGGGGAGTTCGAGGAGCGTCTAAAGGCCGTGCTCGGCGAGATCAAGCAGAGCGAGGGGAGAATCATTCTCTTCATCGACGAGCTGCACGTCATCGTGGGTGCCGGCAAGACCGAGGGTGCGATGGATGCGGGCAATCTGCTGAAGCCGATGCTCGCGCGGGGAGAACTGCACTGCATCGGGGCGACGACGCTCGACGAGTATCGCAAGCACATCGAGAAGGATGCCGCGCTTGAGCGCCGGTTCCAGCCGGTGCTCGTCGACCAGCCGACGGTGGAGGATGCGATTTCGATTCTGCGGGGACTGAAGGAGCGCTTTGAGTTGCACCACGGGGTGCGCATCCAGGACAACGCGCTCGTGAGTGCGGTCGTGCTGTCGAACCGCTACATTAGCGACCGGTTCCTGCCGGACAAGGCGATCGATCTCATCGACGAGTCGTGCGCGATGATCCGCACCGAGATGGACTCCATGCCCCAGGAGCTAGATGAGCTCACGCGGCGTGTGCTCCGGCTGGAGATCGAGGAGACCGCGCTCGCCAAGGAGAAAGACGAGGCCAGCAAGCGCCGGCTTGACGCGTTGCGCAAGGAACTCGCCGATGCCCGCGAGCGGGCGAATGCGCTGAAGGTCACCTGGGAAAAGGAGAAGGCGGCCAATCAAAAGACGCGGAAATTGCGCGAGGAAATCGAATCGCTCCGCGTCGAGATGCAGAAGGCGGAGCGTGCGTACGATCTTAACAAGGTGGCCGAGCTGCGCCACGGGACGATTCCCCAGCTCGAGGCCGAGTTGAAACGCCTGGAGCAAAAGGCCCACGACAAGCAGGGCGCGCTCTTCAAGGAAGTGGTGACCGATGAGGAGATTGCAGAGGTGGTATCGAAGTGGAGCGGCGTGCCCGTCACGCGGCTCGTGGAGGGAGAAAAGGAAAAATTGCTTCGGCTCGAAGAGGTGCTGCACGAGCGGGTAGTCGGCCAGCAAGAGGCCGTGACGCTCGTGACCGAGGCGATTCTGCGTGCTCGCAGTGGGATCAAGGATCCGCGGCGGCCGGTGGGTAGTTTTCTGTTTCTCGGCCCGACCGGCGTGGGCAAGACGGAGTTGGCGAAGACCCTCGCCGAAACGCTCTTCGACACCGAAGCCTCGATGGTGCGGCTCGACATGTCCGAATACATGGAGAAACACAGCGTCGCGCGGCTGATCGGCGCGCCTCCCGGCTATGTGGGTTACGACGAGGGCGGCCAGCTGACCGAGGCCGTCCGACGGAAGCCCTATGCGGTGATCCTTTTCGATGAAATCGAGAAGGCGCATCCGGACGTGTTCAACGTCCTGCTGCAGGTGCTCGACGACGGGCGGATCACGGATTCACAAGGTCGTACGGTGGATTTCAAGAACACGGTCATCATCATGACGTCGAACATCGGTTCGCGTCACTTGCTCGACGGTGTGCAGGGCGACTCGATTCCCGACGGTGTGCGCGAGAGCGTAATGGTGGAGTTGCACAAGGCGTTCCGCCCCGAGTTCCTCAACCGCATCGACGAGACGATTCTCTTCAAGCCGCTCACTCTGGAGGAAATCACCACGATCGTCGACCTGCTCCTGGTCGACCTGAACAAGCGGCTGGCGGATCGCCGGGTGACGGTGGTGCTCGATCGCAAGGCGAAGGAATGGGCGGCCGAAAAAGGTTACGACCCGGTTTTCGGGGCACGCCCGCTCAAGCGTTTCCTGCAGCGGCAAATCGAGACCAAGCTGGCACGCGCGTTGATCAGCGGCGAAATCCACGAGGACAGCAAGGTGACCTTCCGGGTGAAGGGTGACGAACTTGTCCTCGGCGGGGCGCCGGTCGAGGTGTGAGGCAAGACGACGCAGGGCGTCGCGTTGCCAGGAATCGGAATTCCTACTGACTGAACTGGAGCGGCGACGCCCCGTCGCCGTGTTCCGGGCTGGGAAAATCCGCGTTGAGGTCGGCGCCTGCTCTCGCACAGTGCGCACATGTCCGCCGCACCGATTCGCTACTTCAACCGTTACCAGCAGACCATCGAAACCGAACGTGTCTATGGGGAAGGCTGGCTGCGGTTCGCTTATGAGAACCCCGCCGGCCGGTTCTTCGTCTGGCTGGTCGCGCGCCGGGCGTTCTTTTCCCAGTGGTATGGGCACAAGATGCGCCAGTCGGAAAGCGCGCTCCGCATCCTTCCCTTCATCGCGACGTACAACATCGACGTCGACGAATTCGCCAAGTCGGCCTTCGACTACAAGACGTTCAATGAGTTCTTCTACCGCGCGCTGAAACCCGAGGCGCGGCCGATTGCGGCCGGCGACAACGTGGCGGTGTTTCCGGCCGACGGCCGGCATCTGGCCTTTCCGAACGTCGACGCCGCCGACGGTTTCTATGTCAAGGGCTTCAAGTTCACGATGGGCGATCTATTGGGCGAGGACGCGCTCGCGCGAACATTCGCCGGCGGCGCCATGCTCATCTCGCGCCTTTGCCCGGTCGATTATCACCGGTTTCACTTCCCCGTCTCCGGCCTGCCCGGTGAATCGCGACTGATCAACGGCTGGCTCTACTCGGTGAGTCCGGTCGCGCTCTCCCGCCAGGTGCGTTATCTTGTCGAGAACAAGCGAGTTGTGACCCTCGTGGAATCGCCCCAATTTGGCACGGTGGCGGTGGTGGAGGTGGGCGCGACCAACGTCGGCAGCATTCAGCAGAGTTTCGTTCCGGGACGGCCCGTGCAAAAGGGCGACGAGAAGGGCCTCTTCGCGTTTGGCGGGTCCTGTGTCATCACGGTTTTCCAGCGCGGGAAAATCTGGTTCGATGCCGATGTGATCAACTCGGGCGAACAACACTTGGAAATCTACGCCAAGATGGGTGACAGGCTTGGCGTGCGTGCGTAATCGCTTCGACCATGAAAAGCGGAATCATCGCGGTGCTTGCCCTGTGTTTGCTGTCGCCGCTGCGGGCGGCGTTTCCGTTCGCTGAGGCGACGATTGACGATCTGCAGGCGCGCATGGCCGCCGGGACATTGACGGCGCGCGCGCTGACCGAGGCATATCTCGGGCGCATCGCGGAGATTGATCGGGCCGGGCCGAGACTCAACGCGATCATTGAACTGAATCCCGAAGCCCTTGCCATCGCGGAAAGACTCGATGCTGAGCGCAAGGCGGGCAAGGTGCGCGGGCCGCTGCACGGGATTCCTGTCCTGATCAAGGACAACATCGCGACCGCGGACAAAATGGAGACGACCGCGGGCTCACTAGCGCTTGTCGGTCTGAAGCCGCCGCGCGACGCCCACCTCGTGTCGCGGCTGCGCGATGCCGGCGCGGTGATCCTGGGAAAGACGAATTTGAGTGAGTGGGCGAATTTTCGCGGCGAACGTTCAGTCAGCGGTTGGAGTGCCCGCGGGGGCCAGACGCTGAATCCCTACGTGCTCGACAAGTCTCCTTCGGGTTCGAGCTCCGGCTCGGCGGTCGCGGTGGCGGCGAACCTGTGCGTCGCGGCGATCGGCACGGAGACATTCGGTTCGATCATTTCGCCCTCGACCGTCTGTGGGGTGGTGGGCTTCAAGCCGACCTTGGGCCTGGTGAGTCGCAGCGGGGTGATCCCGATTGCCGCTGCGTTTGACACCGCCGGTCCGATCACGCGCACCGTCCGGGATGCGGCGCTGATGCTGGCGGCGCTCGGCGGGCCCGACGCGCGCGATGAAGCCACCCGGGGGTTGCCGCCGGGCCTGCCGGAGAAAATGACTGCAGCCATTCCCACTGGCGCGCTGCGGGGCGCCCGTATCGGTGTGGTGCGTGGTTCCGGTATCCGGATCGGAGACAAAATGCTGACGGCGGCGCTCGACGTGCTCCGTGGGGCCGGCGCGGAGGTCGTCGAGGTGGGCGAATTGTCCGGTGTGGCGAATATCGGGGGCGCGCGTACCGAAGTGATGCTCTACGAGATGAAGGCGGGCATCAATGCTTACCTCGCCGAACTCGGGCCGGACGCGCCGATCAAGTCGATGACCGACATCATCACGTTCAACGATGGAAATTGGGCCAAGGAGCAGCCGCTCTTTGGTCAGCAGCACTTTACCCGTTCCGCTGCCAAGGGTCCGTTGACCGATCCCGCGTACCTCGACGCGCTCGCGCATTGCCGCCGCGCGGCGCGTACCGAAGGAATTGACGCGTTGGTGGAGCGGCACCGGCTCGACGCCCTCGTCGGCGGCGTGCTCGGAGCGGCCGCCATGGCAGGTTATCCGAGTGTGACGGTGCCGTTTGGGGTGGTCTCCGGTCTGCCGGTGGGTTTCCTGTTTTGTGGCGCCGTATGGACCGAGGTGAAGCTGCTGGCGTTGGCGGCCGATTTTGAGGCGCACACCCGCGCGCGGCGCGAGCCGCAATTCCTCCCAACCGTGCCGGCGCCCTAATTTGCCACGCCGTTTCGCGGGGCACGAGCGGACCGAACAACTGGTCGAGGAATCGGCGCAGGTGCGATAGCTCTACCAGCTGGAGGGACATCATCCCGAAGGCGCATTGAAGATGGCCGACGAGATTATCGCGAAGCCTGCGTCCGACTACGAGCGGTGGGCTGCGGCCCAGGCGCTCCGTGAGTAGCTGGCGCGGGCGATTCTGAACGGTTTGCGTTCGCTTCGTGTCATGAGGTCTTCCTGACGCCGTGGCATGATTCTCTGACCCAAAAATCGCCCGGCGCGACCGAGCTCCTGTTTGAAGTGCTGGTGGCTTTTTCGCATGTCGCCCATCTCGATCTGGTGGCGAGCTCGATGTCGCGGTCTGCCAGCAACAAGATGATTGCCGTGCACAGCTGACCGCGGCGCCGGGGAACGGTCGTGCTGCCGGACGGTGATTGCGAAGTCGTGGTGCTGAGTCCGTCGAGTGACATCGTACCCTATCGGGCGAAGGGTAACTACACCCGCGGAATCCGGGTCTCCGACTATACGATTCGGACGACCGACAGTGCGGGCAAAATTCTGCGTACACCCAGAGTGGTCGCGACCGGCGATTACAAGTTGCGCTACGCTCTGCCCGCCCTCGGACCGGTGGCCGTCGCGCCGCGCTCGGGCGTTCCGCTGTTGAGTCGGGGCCGCTTAAGCGGCCCCCGACCCCGCGCAGATCCCGCGCCAGCTACGGCTGGGCGGCGCCGATGGCGTCTTTCACGGATTTCATCCCGAGCTTCGTCACATTGATGGGCGCGTCGACGCCGTCGGGCGGGATCGCGTCGGCGAACTGGCCGGTGTCGCCCAGCTGTTTCTGGAGCCGTTTGACCTCGGCCTTCAGCTCCGCCAGTTTGCCCGCGTAAGCCGGGTCGCCGGCGACGTTTTTCTGCTCCGTCGGATCGCGGACGAGGTCGAAGAGTTCCCATGCGTCTTTCTTCCAATAGTGGATCAGCTTGTGGGTTTCGGTGCGGACGCCGTAGTGTGCGCGGGTATTGTGATGCCCGGGATCGTGGTAGTAGCGGTAATAGACCGAGGTGCGCCAGTCCGCGGGACGTTCGCCGCGCAGAATGGGCAGGAGGGAGCGGCCGTGCATCTCGGCAGGAACTTTCACGCCGGCGATGTCGAGGAAGGTCGGAGCGAAATCGGCGTTCAGGGCGAAGAGGTTGGTCACGGCGCCGGACTTGAGCCCGGGGCCGCGGACGATGAGGGGAATGTGCATCCCCGGTTCGTACATGAAGCGCTTGTCGTAGAGTCCGAGATCGCCGAGGTACCAGCCGTTGTCCGAGCTGTAGATCACGATGGTATTTTTCGCCAGGCCGGTGCGATCGAGGTAGTCGAGGACTTCGCCCACGCTGTCGTCGACGCCTTGCACGCACGCCAGGTAGTCCTGCATGTAGCGCTGGTATTTCCATTTCACCAGTTCACGACCGGTGAGGATGCGTTTGGAACCGTCGGGCTGGGTGATTTCCAGTTCCATCGGCTTGAAATTGAGCCATTGCTGCCGCGCGGGCCCGGGCGGAATGTCGGCCGGCGGTTCGAGCTTCAGGTCGCGGCGGGTGAGGTCGCGGGCGACGGTCTGCAGGTTTTCCGGCAGCGCGGCGGGGCGAGTGGCGTAGTCGTCCCACAGCGTGGCGGGCTCGGGGATCACACGGTTCTTGAACAGCGCCTTGTTCTTCTCGTCGGGTTCCCAGCCGCGGTGCGGCGCCTTCTGGTGCAGCATCAGGAAGAACGGCTTGTCCTTCGGTCGTGTATCGAGAAATTCGATGCCCAGCTGGGTGGTGATGGCGGTGGTGTGGCCCTTGATCGTGACGCGCCCGTGCGGCGTGATGAAGTCGGGATCAAAGTAGACGCCCTGCCCCGGCAGGATGATCCAGCGGTCGAAGCCCGTGGGATCGCTGCCGAGGTGCCACTTGCCGATCATGCCGGTGTGGTAGCCGGCGGCCTGGAGCATTTTCGCGGCGGTGGGCTGGGCGCCGTTGAAGACGTTGAAGACCGGGGTGCCGTTGGTGTGGGAGTATTTTCCGGTGAGCACGACGGCGCGGCTGGGCGTGCAGATCGAGTTGGTGACAAACGCGTGGTTGAACCGTGTGCCGGCCGCCGCGAGTCGGTCGAGGTGTGGAGTCTGGTTCACCTTCGAGCCGTAGGCGCTGATCGCGTGCTGCGCATGATCGTCCGAGAAGATGAATAGAATGTTGGGCCTGCTGGCGGCGGGCGCGGCCTGGGCGGCGGAAAGGGCGAGGCAAAGACCGGCGAGAAGGGCGGGAAATTTCATAGGGCAGGGGAGGCGGACGAGAGTGTCACCTACTTGAGCCGCGCATCACCCCGCGAGGCCAGCCCGAAAGCAGCGGGCAGCGTTCGACTCCGCGCTTGCCCCGGGGGGGGCGGGTAACGAGATTGCTTCCGCATTGCCCGCGCCCGGGTGGTGGAATGGCAGACACGCGGGTCTTAGAAGTCTATGCCGCTGCCAAACTACCTGTTTCGTAAACCGAAGTGATGGAGCTGCTTCGGAAGGCATTGTGGATCGGAAATGGACGATCCCTATACCGCTCACCTATACTGGCACCATGAGTACGACAAAGACCGGAATTTCCTACCTCCGTCGCGACACCGACAGCGACGTTTACTACGCGATGAAGAAGATTCGGGGACGCCTGGTTTGGCGTTCGCTCGGCACCACGAGTAAATGGGAAGCAGTCGCAATTTTGCCGGACAAACTCAAAGAGATGACCGACGAGCTGCAGGTCGTGACTGAAGCGAAAGTTAGTCCAACGATGACCTTTCGTGCGGCGATGGAGATTTACCGTGGCGAAGTGGAAGTCATGGCGATTCGGTCGAGTTCGAAAGTGGTTCGTATGCGTCGCGAGGCGACACTCAAGCGTTGCTGGCCCGCCATCTTTGACCGGCCGCTGCGGAGCTTCACGCAACCAGAGCTCCACCGCTTTCTCCACGAGTTCAAAGGCGGAAAATCGGTTTACAAAAAGCACAACGGCAAGCTCACCCTCAAAGGGGACAGCCCCACGACCATCAACGGGCTCATCCGCTTTTTGCACGCCGTGTTCGACGTGGGCGTGCGTAACAAAATCATCCGTGAGAATCCTGCGGACAAACTCAAACGGGCAAAGCCACGGGAGAAGGTCATGAACCTTCCCAACAAGCAGGAATGGGCGACGATGCTCGCTCATATTCGCGATACGCCGGGGTGGGGCAGGAAGGCCGCGGATCTCATCGAAGGGCTGTCCTACAGCGGCATGCGGGTGGGCGAAAGCCGCCGCAGCATCTGGAGCCACGTCGATTTCGGACGCGGGATTTTCTATGTGCTACCCGACAAGGGCGATGTTCCCCGTGCCGTGCCGATGAATACCGCACTTCGCGACTTGCTCCAACGGGTTTACGACCATCGCTGTGCCCAAGGAGGAAAGCCGCAACCGACCGACCGCATTTTTGAGTGTGGGTCCGCAGCGGTTAGCTTGGCGGAAGCCTGCAAGCTCGTGGGTCGCCCCAAGATGACGCACCACGATTGCCGGCATTTCTTTGCAACGACCGTGCTGGAGTCGGGCGTGGACATTCCGACTCTCGCCCTCTGGTTGGGGCACAAAGACAAGGGAGCCCTTGCGATGCGGACCTACGTCAATGTCCGCACGCCGCATATGGCGACCGCAGCAGCAAAAGTATCCTTTCAATAACCCTGCCCGCTGACGTGGGCGAACTTCATTACATATGCACCCCATCGTTGCTGGAGCACTCCTCGGCCTCGTCTGGGGCATCTTTATCCTGGTCGATTTCACGACGCCCAAAGGAACGTTTCTCGCCATTCCGCTTGGCATCTGGGTCGTCCTCCTGCTCGCCCTCTTCTTTGTGTGTTGTGCGATTACGTGGTTTTTCGGGTGGTTTTTTCCGAAGAAGTAACACTACCCCGAGCTTGGCGGAAAGAGGAGGCCCATCAGTTCGTGTTCGGTGAGTCCAAGTGTGCCAGCGGGGTTTTGAAGCAGATTGAACGCGAATTTCTCCGCGTTAATCGTGGGGTCGTGGATCTTTTCACTGATGTGCTCGGCGAGACTCAGCGGCGGACGTGGTGGCAAATATTCGAGGGTGCGTAAGGGAAGCAAGTAATCCCGGTTGTGATACACCGGGGACTTGATGACCGACCGCCCCCTTTAGGGCGGTCTTTTTATTTAGGAAAAGTGAACACAAACCCTATTAAATCCATATTTCGTATCATATAATAAAATATGGGAATTAAGGGAAATCAGAGAAATAAATTTCTACACGTCCGACTGTCGAGCGAGGAGCACGCCGTTATTGCCGACCGTGCACGCGGTGCTGGGGTTCGGGTCAGCGATTTCATCCGGAGCTGCGGGGTTCACGGGAAGGTTTCCCCCGTGCCATCCATCAATGTGCAGCAGTGGGCTCAACTCGCAGCCACAACGAGTAACCTCAATCAACTAACGCGGCTCGCCCACCAGGGACGTGTCCCCGCAGACATCGCCGAAGTCCTCCAGTCCACCGAACAAATTTTACGGGAAGTCCGGACTTCCCTGATGGGAGAAAACTGAGCCATGGCGATTTTGAAGCATGTCCACAAACCGAAGGACTATCAGGACCGTGCCGGCTGCACCACGGCTGCCGATGTGCAACGACTGATAGAATACCTGCTCCGTGAATCCGCCCACGGCGGGATCGTCTTCAATGACTTCATTAACACGACCGCAGCGGGAATTGCGGATGAAATCCTCGCCCTCGACCGTGGACGTACAAAATACCTCGCCAACCACTTCATGTTTTCTTTTCCGAAGGACGAAGAAGCCCGATGGCAAGCCAACCTCGACGCACTTCTCCGCTATTTCAAACAGCGGTTCGGGATCTACAAAATGGTCGCCGCCGACCATCGGGATAAAGACCACTACCACGTCCACATCGCCGTGTTCGCCCAGACAGAGAGTGGGCATAAACTCCGGTTGGAGACGCACCAAGACGGACACGCTATCGGCGTTGCCCAGTCCCTACGCCGGATTGCCGAAGAGTGGGAAGACCGGCTCGGCGGTCGCAAGACCGGTCGCGGTGCCGTCCGCAATCTGAGCCTTTCGAAAGAAACGTTAGAGGCTGCCGAGCGGCAGTATCGGGAAGGCGAAGCACCAACTCCCATACCCCGTAAACTCCAACTCAATGCCGACATCGAGCGAGCCGTGAAAATGGCAACGAGCATCGATTCCCTCACGGAGCAAGCCGCTGCCCTCAACATCGAGGTTCGCATCAAGAGAGACGACCAGGGCAATGCTCTCGGTGTGTCCTTCTCCCGCGACGGCATCTCTCTTCGCGGACGGGATGCAGGGTTTACCCTGCAACGGCTCCAACAGATTTATGGAACGTCTCAAACCCTTGCAGGACGCAGCCCAGCTCAACTCGTGGCAGGACCTGATCGTCGCTCGAATTATCGACAGCATTCAACCGTCGCTGGATCGCCAGAACCAACTCCTCGCGGAGCAAAACAAACTCATCCGGCTTCTCGTGGAGTCGCAGCTCTCCAACGCCGAGCAGACCGCCGCGTACTTGGAGAAACTCAACGGCTGATTGACCTACTCGTCCGGAGCACTCCAACGCCGCCCAGTATCCTTGGCTTTGTCGCGTTCATGTTGGCAGCCCTCACCCAGGACCCGCCCTACCGCCGCCGTCCGGAGCCCTATATCCCCTTATGAATACTACCACTACTGCCTGTCCTGATGAACCAGATGATTCCGCCGAAGCCATCGCCCGCCTGCTCAACCGGCAGGCCGCCCTTAAACACCGATTGGATAAAACCACACCGCCACCCGCCATCACCTCCGCGAGTGAGGCGTTACAACGCCAAGCCCTCGATGCCGAGTCCAAGAAGATGCTTGTGAACGAGGAGCTGACAACCGCACTCCGCAATGCCCTGGACAAACAACCCGAGGAAATCGAAAAGCGAATGAGGGACCGGCTCACGGTCATCGCCGACCGCTTCGACTCCACCGTCGCCCACGCCGAGCGATCGATCCGCAACGCCATGCCACGGTTTGACGAGGCAGGATTGCGATACCTCATTCACGTTTACGGCTGGCTAACCCTGATGCTTGTGATGGGCGGTTTCCTATTCCTAGTTTTCACACGTCGCTAATGCTCTCCTGCAACCTTCAGATCTTTCTCAGGGCGGATGACCCAGATTCCATGCGGATGGTTCGACCGGCAGATGTTCTTTGCATTCGGCTCACCCGAGGGACACTCGAGATCCTCTCCTTCCGTCCGAACACCGGCTCGCACCGCACTTTCATTTGCCGTGGTCTCAATCTCTTCTCGTTGTGGACAGACTTTGCCGGCAATCGGGTTCACATCCTCCGGCCAGGCTCCGATGGAATTGACACAATTACCGATGAGCGTGCCTGGAGCGTAGCCACGCAGGCGTTGTTCCCGGACCCGAATCCCGTCGCCGACGATTGTCTCCTCTTGGAGACATCGACCGCCCGTGACCTGTGGTACCGAAAACACTTCGAAGTCTTCGCCCTCCGTCCAGGGATTGGCTTCCTCCTCCAATTTCGAGACGGGCACGCCTACGTTCTCACTACGCATCCAGGAGAATATACCACCGTTCGGGATGCACTCCTTGCTTCCAATTTGGATCAGGGAACGAACAACGGCTTCACGCCGCACCCGCAACATCGCTACCCTGCCGGCAGCCCCGTGAAGCCCTACCGCTTCGCCACCGTGGACTACAAACACCGTGACCTAGCTTCCGAGGGAACCTGGGAAACGGTCATCGACAACCGACCGGGGACGGCGGGGCCGACAATTGGGATTTCACCCTAGATGAAGGGTGACGGCTTATCCAATCAATCGCTGCTCATGGTTCAAAATGGAGAGACGATAGTCTTCCGTATATATGGAAACGATACGGATGGGAGTGATTGAACTTCGTCCGACAACGACAGGAGAACGGACCGCAAATCAGCGACACGGATGGGACGGAGGGGGTGAGGGTGTTGGTGTGATACCAAAACTTCGCACCACCATGTTCTCACGGGTTCAGTCATAGTTGGGGAACGAACTTGTAACCGTATTCCCCAACCTGAATAGCAAACGGTTGGCCCGGCAAAGCCACCAAGGTAGGAGACGCCAAAATCACCTCCTTGCCTTCGGTTATGGTGATGAACTTTGCAGCGTATTTCATATTTCCATCGGCCATACGAGTCGGCGTGATGGCAAGCCGCACCGATTCGGAAAGAGGAATGAAACTCTCCTCTCCAATGAAAAGTGATACGCGGACCCCTTCTATTTTTTGACCGTTTACCACGGAGACCGTTCCTTCGACGGTGAGTTTTCCATCCTTGATTTTAGATTCCTTCAGTCGGATTTCCAAATCTCGTCCGTCCTTTTGGACCGTCATTATTTCGCGAGTCTTGTCGAACGATTTCAGTGTGTATCCACGAAACGTTTGCCCCAAACTCAACCATCCCGATGTTTGATTGTTTTCCGTGTCACGGACGACAAAGAGTTGGAACGTTGGAGTAATGCTGAACCCAGAAAACTCTAACTCTGCTCGCAAGCAGGAACCCAGAAAAAATGCGAATGCGAGTAGACCGAAACGAATGGGGTGGAATTTCATAGCTGGAAATATGAACATTACGAAGTCCTCTCTCGTCCCGAAAGTCCACCCGATAGAAACCGTCAATGCGGATGGTGTCGTCCGTCCACGTCGTCCAACGAATCCACGTCGGATGACGATCTCATCGTGACGAGACGATTTCGGACGACAGAACAGGTTGGCACTTTACCAACCTGACCGACTCAACTCCGTCGCAAATCGCCGCCGTAATTAATAACTGGATGCGAGACTAGTGACGGCGTTGACAGCGGAACTCAAAATCTACCGACGACAATCTTGTGGGTTCGCCCCCCAGTCGTGCCTCAGAGCAGCCCCATTTCCACGTAATCCACCCGCTCGTGACCGGTCAGCGATTCGAGGTGCACCTGCCAGCAATCCCGAATCCACCAGCGGACACCCGGTCCCTTTATCAGGTGGGTGACATCGAGAAGATTCCCGTCGACGGTGCAGTAAACGAACCGCCCGTCCTCGTTGAAATGCACCTCGGCACAAAATCGAGGTCCACACCAGTACTGCCATACTCTAGGGTCCGTTGTTCTCATCCACATGACGCACCGCCCCTCCCCGGGATTCCCCGGGACAACAGGGACTGTATCCCCGCCGCTGAATCGGGCATCCCTGCATCGGTACTTCCCCAATTCTCCATTCCACCTCCCGATTCTTCCACCGGTATTCCCGCCGCTGAATCTGGAATCCCTGCATCGGGACCTCCCCGATTCTCCATTCCTCCTCCCAATTCTTCCACCGGCATTCCCGTCGCATCTGCATCATCCCGGTATCGATCAAGAAACAGATGATAAACATAAGTGCCGTTTCTCTGTTTCTTATCCACCAAATTGGGGTGATCCTCGAATACCTTCGTTAGCCCCCGTCCAATCTTCACATTGTCCCACCCGACAATTCTCCGTCCGACCTTCGATTCCCACGCCCGCAGGAATTCTGTCGCTGTTCCGCACCAAACTACATCGGTCGTTCGTTCGGCGAGGTCGACAATCAGATCGCCGACATCCGCAATTTCAGCAGTGTAAAGAGTGCCCCCGCGAAATTCGGGATGCGTGAACGTCTTCACGCCGTAGCGGCTGCCACCCTTCACGTGCTCGGGAATCTCGTACTCCAAGAGGAATCGCCGAAACGCAGCGTGCTCCGTCAACATATACTCCGGATTCTCCTTGAGATGGTCAAAAGTCGATTGCGGCAAAGTTTGGTAAAGACGGAACACATTTACTTTGTCCGCGATTTCATGCGTCGGCATGCACGACCTAGACTTCGCATCACGGTTCATCGTTCCGATGAGAAGCTGGTAACGCTCAACCTCGGTTGCGGTCAGATATCGTGTTTCAACCCGGAAACTTTGATCTGACAACGCCTGCTTAAATGCTGCAGTGGTTGTCGCCTGCTGTGCAGCCGTTTGAACAATTGGATCTTTAAACAACCAAATGGAAGACTCCGCGAGGTCATCGTTCCACCCTTTACATCCCGATTGGAAATATTTCCACGGGCAAGCGTGGACTCCACCAAAGACCATTGAGATCTGTTTCGCCGTCCATGACTTCGCCGCATCCGGATCGCCACACAGAATAATCGCGGCAGATATGCGGGGCATTCCCGCTTCATAACACTTCGCTGCCCGTGCGAGCACCGAAAGAAAGGTATCCAACTGCAATTGTCCGAACTGTTCGCCGTGGGTGTACAAGCCGAAGCCGTTTTCCAACGCTTCGCTAAGAATTGGAAAATCTCCGTCCGCTCCCCATTTTCCCGAATCCGCAATTCGACCCATTCGATGCGTCGAGAGATTTAACACCGTGCGAGATTCACCCGAGATATATGTCGGTAAGACACCAGCCGGAAGCCACGCGAAGTGCCCAACAGCGTTAACGTGACGAGTTGTTTCAATTGAGTTCCTGGCGATTTTTGCGGGAGGAAGTCCCCTTACACCCTGAGGATTCGTTGTCGATTTCCCCGCGTGGATTTCAAGGAGCTCTTCAAATCGTGAGGCGTTAACCCGCAAGAATCCGATTTTGGCTTCGACGAAGAAATGGTCTTTGAAATAGTAGGCGTTCAACACTCGCTCTCTTCTTTTATCGGCAGATAGCCCTTGAAACGGATCTCCGCATTCTTGGGTGAGAGCCCGATTTTCAGCGGCGATCTTTTCAATCCAAGCTTTCCTTTTGTCCTCCTGCACCTGCCTGGCTTCCTGCCGCAGTTGATGTTGCTCCCGAATACCTGCAATCCGCACCTCCTGTGCCCGCCGAGCCCGTTCTTTTTCCCGAGTCGCCCGTGCGGCATCCTTGCATGCCTCCGACCGCTGCTTCTCCAACTTGGCGAGATCCCTCGCCGCACGCCGCACGGCTTTGGCATTGGCATCCCTCTTCGCTTGTTCAATGCGGGCTTCCAGCCGCAGCTTTCCGGACTGGTAACGGTCATACTCCGACTTCGCCCGCTGGTATTCGGCGTTTGCTTCGGCACAGGCGACGTTGTGGGCACGAAGAAGTGCACGGTTTTCAACATCGACGCCATGGCGTGTTTCCTCGCACGCCTTCTTCCACGCTTTTTCCGCTGAGGCATTTTGCCGCAGCACAATATCACGGTCGGCGGCGTGTCTCGCTTTTGCCTCCGCCAGCGTTTCATTTTCTCGTGGCATGAGTCTTGGAATTGGCAGTGGAGTTGGACACTCCGGCAGCACCAATTTCTTCAACACAGGAGCTTCGGGAAGCACCAGATTGGGCAGGAAATCTCCTGGTTCAGGTGGAGCGACCAAATCATAGTCGGGAGCCTCGTTGTCCGGAATGTAATTTGCCTCAGGATCGTGGTCGGGAAGGATATCATTCATTGGATTTTCCTCCGCTCTTGGATTTTTTGTAAGTTGCGAAGACACGGTCCGCCATTTCATCCGACATACCGCCTCCATTGATGATTTCGAACAACCGTTGCCGGCTGACTCCGAGTTCACGGGCAACTCGGGACAAGCCCCGTGCTGCGATTTCCATTGAGAGGATACCTCTCGCCAATAATTTGATAGTTAATATTGTTATGCTCATGCTGGCTACCCGGCGAGGAATTGAACCTCGCGGCCGCCGTGGCGGGTAGTTGCCGGACCTCTTACATATTTAATTATAGGTCATATTTAATTCCCGTAAAAAGTATTTTTACTTTTTGTGACACAATTCTGATCGCGAATCGTGCAGGTAGGGGTGATTCACACTCCCCTGCTTTGCTTACCCTCCCCACATTCTGGCACAAATACGCATACTCCTCAGAGGAGAAATTCCGAAAAGCAGGGGTGATAGGGGTAAATGTATTATTCTTCTATTCGAAAATAATATATAGAACATCTACCGCCGTACCACCGGTAGCTCAAATCCCCCCTTTGCCCCTATCACCCCTACTTCCTCCGACTTCCCAGAGGAGAGTGCATCTCCGCGAATGGCAAAAAGCGGTAGGGGTGGGTGCAGGTAGGGCAAATGATAACCCCTACTCCTCATTGGTGACACCATCCATCTTCCGTATGATTACGGTTCGCAATACAGGATCATTTCCGTCGCTAAGAGGGATTCGCTCCATTTCTCCACCAGCATTGGATAAAGCTTATGCTGTGAGTTTTCCCCTCGTTCCCATTCGCGAATCATTTTCGAAAGTTGCCGTCGATTCCAGTTTGCTTCATACTTGTTTTTACGCGAGCGAATCCAGGCGTCATACTCTCGCTGGCAGGCCCACTCGCGGAACGGCTTCCACCCTTGTGCAGTGATTTTCATAAGCGGTAGGTGAAGCTCATCGTAGCCTATCCAGCGTCTCAAACTTAAGATCAGAGTCAAAGATTGGTCGTTTTCGCTCCAAGACGGATTCGTTGGTCACGCGATTATATGGACGACACCGAATAACATATTTTAATTTTGGGAGCCCGAAAACGCTCCAAAACTGCCTCTCAGACAGAAAATGACCAAAAATAGATCCCGAATTAAATCGGGATTTATCGGTGACTTTCGGGGCTATTTTTTCAGCCCATTCCCCACTGACCTATTTCTTCTCCGTGAACTTAAAGTCGTTCTTCCGATAGCGGCCGACGGAGGGCACCGACACATTCAATTTGGTCGCGATTTTGTTATCGGAAAGCCCCTTGCCGTTGAGCACTTTCATCTTTGCGACCTTGGCAGCGGTGATGCGGGTGCGGACGATGCCCGACTTACCCCCAGCGGACTTACTGGATTTCTTCGCCGACTTGGCGACTCCGGTAGGCTTTGGGCCACGTTTCTTGGGTGCGGGCTGCGGTGCTCCACCGGTCGCTGCGTCAATCGCAGCGGTGAAATCGGTGATGGATGTAAAACCGGCTGATTTGAGGAGTGAGAGGACTTTGGATTCTACCTTGGCGAGTTTCGCGAGCTGTGCGGCCCGCTCACGGGTTTCTTGTGATGCTTGGAGGAGTTTGGAGTTCATAGGTACGTAAAGATGCCCGATAAACGATGCGGGACTGCGAAATTTTACACGATGGGTCTTTGTAAAATAGGCCCGGAGCTTCATCCATATGGCCCCGAGTGCGTTTTGTCCAACCCAGAGGCGGCTTGTTTTATCCCAACGTGCTCCCCAGAACGGCTGACCCTTGGCGTGGTTCCCGCCGTCGACCTCGATGTCATGCGGTCGCCCCGTGCAGTCCTCGATGAGCTGGGCGTTTCCTGTCTTGAGCAGGGACTGCAACACCTGCGGGTGCTGTTTACATTTCAAACGCAGGCACTCTTCCATCCGTCGCAAATCGGCGATGCCGCACATTTTCCCCACAAGGGACGACCGATACTTCTTCGCTCGCATTTTCGCACCCATCGGCGAGAGACAGGAGCGGATATCCTCCTGGATCTTCGGATCGCTGGAAAACCGCATGCACTGAAACAGGTGCTCCGATGTGCGGTATGTGACACCATCTTTTTGCAACGGGTGCGGGGACATATTCCCGAGCCATCCGTACGGATAGGCCACCTTCGTAAATGCGATGACAGGGACGGGCATCGGCGTCAGGAGATCAGCTCCATGAAATCGTGATGCGTGATGAGCCGTGCCCGCAGGAAAATCTCCGCGATTTTCGCATCAATCGGCACCGCGAAATGCCACTGCCGAAAGATAATGGTGATGTTGGAGCCCTTCTTACAAGGGACCGGTCGACAGATTTGGAGCACCGGGCGGGTCTTGAGCACGGCCCAATCACTCTTCTTGGAGACGCCGACCGTTGCTGCGTTCAATCGGTTGAGCTTTCGCAGGAGTTCGAGGCGGTAGAGGTCCTTTTGTAGCTGCTTGCGGCGGTACATATGCTGCCGGTATTCGTGCCGCCACGCTCGGACTTGCTTACTGGCATTGCGTGCGTCCGCGAGGTTCTTCTTCAGGGCGGCTCGGAGCTGTGTGATGGTCATGTTCGTATGATCTAGAAGTTCATCTTTGTCGTTTCTGGGATTTTCTCGAGCACCAGCCACCAGTCCTCGGCCCCATAACGGTCCGTAATCTTTTCGGGCCGGAACGAGACGCGGTCGTACATGATGTCGACGGTGACCGCATACGCCGATAAGGACCGCTGCTTGTCGGTGTAGAAGAGCGTGAAGGAGAGTTCGTCTCCTGGGACGATGTTAAATCCGGTGAGATTCGCTGTCAGAGCGTCCGGTGGTGCGTGTTGCCCCACCGCCTCCCACAACTTGTCGAGCTTCAGGCCCGATAGATCGATACCGACTTTCTTCGTCAGCTCGGAGTTGGTTGGAGTCTTGAAACGCACGACAGTACGGCTTACGGTGTTGTGACGGGGGTGGTGACCTTCGCTGTGCTCGTGGTCGCAACCGTGGTTGCTTTCGCAGCCTTCTTCCCCGGCTTCTTACGTCCAACGACGACTTCCACCGCCGTCCCGTTCGACTCCCAGAGCACGGAGTACTGGTCCAGATACGTGGCGAGTTCCATAACAGCATCGGGAATGCCGGCCTTCCAACCGGTTTGTGTCTGGGGCGTCTGGATGCACGTGAGGATTAACGTCTCCTCCGAAACATCGCAATAATAGCCAATGGCCTTGGAAACAGTCCACGCTCGGATGTATTTCCTCAGTATTACAGACACCTCATTTTCATCCTTGGGAAAGAACTTGTGATGGGACGTGTTACGGGCAGCGATGTAGATGCGGTGGACGGTGTACATGGGAGGGGATGAGCGGGATGCGTTTCAGAAATCAAAGGGAGGGAGTTCGGTTTTCACGGGAGCGAGCACCGTAAACCCGTGGACCTTGTGACTCCCCTCAAAGAGGCAGTTGCTGATGGCCGTTTCACGCAGCGTGAATCCCGTTTTGTCGTAGGTGACACGGAATTCCCACAGGTGCCGGCGTTGGAATACGATGACAATGCAGTCGAACTTCTTTCCGACCCATCGCAGTGACCGCACATCGATTCGCGTTGCATCCGTGAATTTGCCGTCCGGCAACTGGTCACGAACCGCCTCGCAGTCGATGAGGTTGCCGATTTGTTGCCACAAATCATCGTGGGCGAGCTTTTCCTTCTTCAGAAACCGCGTGTACCGGTCACCGAGTTCACAAAGAACAGAAGGTAGGTGTGGCGGCTTAAGCGTGAGGGGCATGAATTAAGTAGTGCACCTGCACGTCGCAGGCGTAACGCCTTGTTACATCGGCTCCGAAACCCGAAAAACGTAGATCAAAAGCTCCGCATATTTTGGCAAACGAGCAGGTGCAGCAGCGTCGCTTCTTCACTGCGGATCAAACAGCGTGACCCACTTCTTATGCGAGGCCGTGAAAGTCGTGGCCCTCGATACCGTACTGCTTGAGACGGTCCGCCAGGATATTAATCCAATTCTCGGGGTTACTCTGATACATCCAAGCGAGCCACGCCCACGTCTCGCGGTTGAGTCCACATCCCGAGTCATGATCGTGCTCATAGAGAAATGGACGAAAGTCGAAATCGCTGCGTCGGAATCGGCCGAGAATGGGACATTCCACGATCTCCTTTTTCTCTTCGAGGACGGCTTCGATGATGTCTTCGAGCGGCTTTAGGGGTCCCAACTTGTCGCCAATCTTGCACAACTCGCCGGACGCGATTTTCGGCCACAGTTCCTCCGCTTTGGCCCAATCCTCAGCCGCGTACCACGTGCGATACACGACCCCAAGTTTCGCCGCCAATTTCTTGAATGCAGCCGCGTCGCTCCGCTTGCGAAGATGGGGAATGAGTTCCTTCCAAAAGTAGCCACCCATTTTCTTTCCCTCGCTGTAAACGTTGGAAGGTCCATCCGTGACGTACTCCTTTGCTACCGCGGCGTGACGCACAAAATGGAGCTTCAAATCTGCTTTAGAAGCGACATGCACCAAACTCGTTTCGCCATGCAGTTGGAGCATTTTGCCGTCTTTTGCGTGAACATCCGTCGCGTTGAAAAATACGGTCCATCCTCCTAGTGCCCGGACAAGGTAGAAGTCTTTTCCCACAAACTTCGCCGTTTTCAGCTTCGTGCGGCTGCACCGTATCCGGCTCAGCAATTCACTGCGTCTCCAGCCGCACACGTGCACTTCTCGCACGGTCGGAAATTCTTCCATAATCCACGCGAACTCCGATTTCTTCTTGGCGACGAACTGCTTTCCGTGATCGTAGACGACAACAGGCATTTCCCTGAAATCGGCGGGAGCCATAGAACTTTGAGCACGCCACGTATCTTATACGCCCCGTGCACTGAGCGAATTCACGCACCTAATGCTCGGTAGACCGCAAACTTGAGCCAAGGCCGATGCTCACTGCGTTCGTGGGGGAGTGCGGGTTACTGCCAGCCTGATTTCGAATTGTAGGCCGCTCGTCAAGGTAGTGCTACGCCTCCACCTGCGTGCAAACCTCCGTTTCCCCCTCGTCGGGACGCGTCCCTTCCTCGGCACTCCGCAGCACTTGACTTCGGGCCAAGGCGAAATCCGCCAATCGGCGGTAACATCGATCAGGTCCACTACGGACACACGACGTTCCACCGAGCGGTAACAATCAGATGCAAGACAACAATCCCTTCGGCGAAGTCGTATATTCTTACTCGCGTCGGCAAGCTCTGGAGGACGGTGTGCTCGTGGATTTGAGCGATCTTCCCATCTCCAAACAGCACTGGAAAATTCAAATCGCGACCACAGCGGCGGTCTGGAATCTCATCGAGGACGCCATCGCCAACGACGGCAAGGACCGCGACGGGATCTTAAACGATCTCTACTGCCTCGCTAAGGCAAAGATTCCAACCAAGACGCAGACGGACCGCATTTACTTCCGCGGCACCGTAGGCAAGGCCACACAAAATTTCATCCTCCACTGCGGACCAGGCGATTCTCCGGTGCCCTGCCTGACCTTGATGCTCCCGAGCGACGACTAAGCCAAGGGGCGAAAGCCCCTTTTTTGCTTCAGTAATCGGGTGGTGCTTCAGTGCCCCATGCAGCGAGCCGTTAATTCGCCCATGCACGCACCGCCCTGCCCGAAGGCATACTTGAGCTATGAACGCGAGAAATGGGATGAAGTTTGGGAGACCCTCGTGTCACCTGAACTCGCCGGATACGGGCGATGGCACTGGGCCTCCCAAAAATCGAATTCGCAGTCGAGTTATCGCCCCCATTTTATCACCATCTGGGGCGTTCAGGCGAAGATTGCGGCAAAGGTTTTCACGATTGCCTCATATGGTGACCTGCGAATCTCTCGCGTGCTCCCTTGGACCGGAGAACACTATGTTACGAAGGACCACTTTTACAGTATCATCCCTGCGGACCTTTCATGGTACTACCACGGTGACAACGCTACACCCAAAGGAAACCGCGGCAAACGACGCGGGAAAGCAGTGTCGATGCCCAAGGCCATGACTCCCATCGCGTGGTAAGCGGCTTCGCCATGGCTGGAGGTCCCGACCACCCGACTCCGCAGGGCGGTAGGCGACTCCAAGCTCCCGCCCTCGTTCCAAATCCGTTGAAAGTGTCCTGTGGCACTCGCGAAGGAGTGAGCCTCCGTGCGACACGGAGCATCACTCCCTCGCATCGCGTCCGCCTCCGCCCGTGCGACTGCTTCCCTGTGTTTAAGCGAGTGTCCCCGAGCTGCCACCCGTTTTCTCGACGGTCGGCAGACGCACAAGACAGGCTCCGGCACAGCGTCAATTAAGCCCCGCCCACCCGCCACACCTCGCCCGCCGGTTGCTCACGGCTCCGGTGTGCCCCTTGTTACAACCGATGCTCACTTCGTTCGTGTCTTTAGTGTTACTGCCCGTCCGCTGGTTCTAAAATTGTATGCCTTGTCAAGGTCGTGCCTGCGGCCTCCACCACGCCCAATTCATCGTGCTTCGTTTCCCCCTCCGTTGGTGCCCCGAGCGGCACGCTGCCTCGGCACTCCGCACCGGGGGCTTTGACTTAACGGCATGAAGGGCTGTCGCCCAAGCGGGCAGGCCCGATAAGGTCTCATACGAGACACACGGGAACCTGACTCGCATGGGTAACAAACATGCGCGTCTACGAAGCCCGGATCGAATTCACTCCAACGCTGTGGGAAGTCGAGACCACCAAGCTTGAAACCCCGGAGAAGGTCCAAGCCTACCTTGGTGATGTGATGGAAACCTATCCGCACCAGGAAACGTTTTGGGTGATTTTTCTGACCACGCGGCACCACCCGATTGGCCGACATCTCGTTTCCCTCGGAACGGCGACCAGCACTCTTGCCAGCCCATCCGAGATTTTCCGAGCCGCGATCCTGTCGGGTGCGACACGCATCGTCGTCGCCCACAATCATCCATCCGGCGACCCCACGCCCTCGACCGCCGATCTCACGGTTACACGCCAGTTGCGAGATGCGTCACGCATCATCGGTATCGAGTTGCTCGACCACGTGATCTTAGGTCGCCGCGAACTCGACCCCACCGGTCGCGGATTCTACTCCTTCCGTTCCAACGGAATCATTTGAACAAGGGGCCTCGGCCCCTTTTTTCGTCCGTGATATTTGTGGCTTCGCAGGGATGGAGGTCCCGCCCGCCCCGACTCTCCGCATGGCGGTGCATGGCTACGCCAGGCACCACCAGGCGTCGTGCTCTTCCCGCAACCAATTTTATCTCCAATCAAGAAGCGAAGCCGCGTGCCGATGTCTTCATTTCATATGGAAACGCTGCATATCGAGAATTCTCCTCTCAATCTGCGAGACATCGACAGCTCGAATTTCTGGGGAGGACCTTTCGAAAAGAAGGGTGCGTTCCTCTCGATCGCCAATGGCGGTGCGAGATTCCTGCTTCCGACCGACTGGGCACCGGACTTCCGCCGTTGTCTGATGGGCGTGAAACAAATCACAATCCTGATGACGCCGCTCACGACATGGACCGATGACCCGACGCATGTCGTCGACTTACAGATTCATGGCGGTCAAGCGGGCTACCAGTGGCAATGCACGACACGGGATTGTGACTATCACGTCTCCACGCTTTCCGCTGAGCCCAAGCCTACCGCTTCCGTTTGGACGATGAAAAAAGGGAAGGTCTGCCGGTTGGCCCTCGTCCCGTTGGTCGCGAGGACCGTGACCCAGCTGCCGAGGTGGTAATCCCGGAAGGATTCCGCCCAGAGCCCATTTTTTCGTCTGTTACCGTACTGGACCGTCTCCATCACTCGAAAACTGATCATTTGGGTCCACATGGGGACACTTCGCTCTGCGTGTGCTCGTCTGGGTCCGCGTGAGCTAAGCGTCTACAGCTACTTTTACGGCCCCGCAGCCCACCGGAAGGGCGGGCAAACGGGCGGTTTTGCCTCAAGATTTCGCTGCCGGCACGAACTTGCGGATGTATTTTTCTACGTAGGCGTCGCTCAGTTTTGCGTCTTCGAGGCCTTTGTTAATCCGACCGATGTAGTCGGGCTTCGGGGAACCCTCTTCGACAATGGGGTCCACATACACGAGCACCACGGTTAACTGCCCATTGTATCGCACATAAAGATACTCTTTGCGGTAGGACCCCTTCGCCACGCCCTCATTCATATCGAGTCGGATCTCATCATCCTCCGTGAGCCAACTCAAAACACCCTCTACGACATCACCTTTTGCTGGCACGACGTTGGCATATCCACGCTTGTTGATGATCCAGCGATAATCCTCCAAAGTCGGTTTCCCAACAACTTCGTGCCCAGGGCAACGTTTCTTCATCTGTTCAAGCCCGAGGTTAGAACCATAAGCGAAGCAAAGTTTCATAACATAAGTTTAGTGAGATTAAAGACTGGAGAAAGGTTTAGCGGCAGATTGAGCGTGAGAGACTCCTTTGTTTGAGTCCTAGCGGGTGCGTAGCGTCGCTTTCGCGTCCTTCGCAAGGTCGAGGTCCACACGCCGTCGAAACTCTTTCCAATGTTGCTGAAGGGCATCGGGACTCGGGCCATTCGCAGGGAACTTGAGTTTCCGACTTTCGAATTCCCGATAACTGGAGTCCCATAACTGCGGAGCGAGGATTACCCGCATTCGCTCGGGGTGAATGGTGATGAAGTAGAGGTCGAACAGCGTGTGGAGGTCAGAACGCAGAAGGATGCCGTTGGTTGGATTGTTCGTCTTCGCCCCCTTGTACGGGCAGATGTGGGCCGCCTCCAATGCGGACTCCGCGTTACATCCGGAAATGGCACATTTACCCCCGTAGATTTGAAGCAACTGTTGGCGAAACTTCGGTTGTCCCCGACGGCGGACAATGGATGCTAGCGTTCGTTCTCGGGCATCCCGTGTGCCCTTTGGATTGAACTTAGGAATCTTGTTCTGCTCCACCGCCGCCTCTCGTTCTCCTTCCGATTGTCGGGCACCTAAAAATGGCTGTAAGGCTTTCCATTCCTTCGGCGTCACGGGAAAATTCGTTCCCCGTGCCATCCGCAGCACACTCAGATTCTTGAGGACCGAATGTTTCTGCAGTTCATCCTTCCGCAGCGGATGTTCCAACAGGGGATCAAACTTAATGTCGACACGCCGGTCGTTCCACGGGCCATAGGGAAGGCTCGATAATGTCCCCGTGCCATAAATTCCACCATCCGGACCCGACCGCCAGAGGAGGACACGCTGCCGAACCTGCATTTCCGCTTCGTGACGCGTGACCGACCAGTTGTCCCCACTTTCTGCCGTGGCTAGTCGCTTGGGGACTTCGATGAGAATGTCGTAGTGTTTCGGCACCGCCTGGAAAATCCAGACCCGCGATTGCAACGTTTCTTGTTTAACAGGGGATTTCATAACTTGGAGTGACTGCAATTTCCTATCTTACAAAGGTCCGATTCTCGCTACGAGCCAGTCGACAACGCGGGTCATTGCTCGTCGCACTGTTGGACTGCGACGGACGATGTCCGCGAGGTATGGGCCAATCCGATAGTATCCGGCAACAAACCATCGACCGAGGAGACACGTCTGCAGGCGTTCGTCGCGGAATCGACGCAGGACGGTAAGATTCGGATGGGTTGGGCATCCATAACATGCCGTGGCGACAAAACAGTTCCCCGTGCTCTTCGGAGCTGGGGGCGGCGATGTCCGCGGAACATTGGAAATGCTCGGGGGCGGTGTTGGGGTGCGGACGGGCGGTCGCGAAGTGATGACGACGGGCGGCGTGGACTGCGGCACGCTAGAGATGCTCGGCGTCGAGATTGGCGGCACTTGCTGATACCACTTTGCCGATGAAGCTGGAGCGGGTTTCGTCTGCACCACGGGATTCGGCCGCACGGGACGAGGGACCA
>CANJIU010000008.1 GCA_947474365.1 Opitutia bacterium
CGTCCTCGTCAATGGCCGGCGCCTGCCCAGCGGGTCGGCGTCGTCCACCGCGTCCGGCCAGACCGACCTCAATACCATCCCTCTCGCGGCCGTCGAACGCATCGAGTTCCTGCCCAGCTCGGCGGGTGCGATCTACGGCGCCAACGCCACCGGCGGCGTCGTGAATATCATCCTTCGCAGCGATTATCGCGGCTTTGAGGTTTCCGCCACCTATGGCAATCGCACGAGTGCGGGTGACGCCGCCCGGGTCGGTTTTTCGCTCGCGGGCGGCGTGGTCTTCAACCAAGGCCGGACCCAGTTGATGATGTCGGCGAATTATTCGCACAACAACGGCATGTCCAATAACGAGGGCGGGTTTTACGCCCGCATGCGGACGCGCGTGCTGGAGCGCAATCCCTCGCTCTTCACCGGGCTGGCGTTTCCCACCATCGGCTCGAACCTCAACATCCAGCGCGCAACGGGCGGCACCACGAACCTGCCGGTCATCAACGTGCCCTACGCATCGGTCCCGCGCACATCGAACGGCCTCCTGACGGCCTCGCAGCTCATTCCGCAGCTCGACAACGACGCCACGGAAGGCTGGGGTGCGCGCGGCGGCGGCGGCCAGAACTGGACACGGCAGGAGCAGGGCATTCGCGCCCTTATGACCGAGTTGACGCACCGCTTCACGAAGGAGACGGAGGGAACACTGCAAGTGAACGTGGCCGAAAACACGGCGTTCGTCCTGGACGGCGAGTTGCTCCAAACCTCGGTGCCGGCCGCCAACCCCTACAATCCCTTCGGCACTGCGGCGCTCGGCGCCGCCGGCGTGCCGGTTCTGATCACGACGTGGATGCACGACACCGCCAACACGCCGCGCAACACCAAAACCCAAGCCTGGAATGTGCTGAGTTCGTTGAAGGGTCGGCTCCCCGGCGGTTGGTACTGGAACGGCGACGTTTCCTACGGCCACACCACCCAGAGCCGCCGGCAGGATACGGTCCTGACGTCGCGCGTGACCCAGGCCCTCGCCGGCACTCTGCCGGGATTTGTCGGCAAATTCTACAATCCCTTCATCGGACCCGCCAGCGGCCTCCGCAACGATCCGGCCATGGTCGCCGAGATCAGCCGCATCAACATCCAGGGCGCCAGCACCGGCATGTGGTCGAGCGCCCTGCGGGTCGCGGGGCCGATCAAGTTTCTGCCGCTGGTCGAGCCGCAGCTCTCGGGCGGGGTCCAGTGGCGTACCGACTCTGCGTTCAACGGCCTCAACGGCGACATTGTGGTCGGCACCAACAGCCCGCCCACCGCGATCGTTACGCCCGACATCACGCGCGAGACCTACGCCACGTTTGCGGGAGTGACCGTGCCGCTGATTGATTCCAAGCGCCCCATGCCGTTCGCGAAGCTCCTGGATGTCACGGGATCGGTTCGCTACGAGCATCAGTCGGGCGAAGTCGACGGAGCCGCCAACGCCCGCAAAAAGGGAGCCTACGGGAGCACGACCTCCGCGACAGGCCTGCGCTTTGAGCCGGTCGCCGGCCTTACCTTCCGCGCGAGTTATGGTGAGGGCTTCACCCCGCCTTCTGTGGGCAACATCGGGGCCACCCTCCCCGGCGAAGTTCCAGTGACGATCACCGACCCACGCCGCAACCAATCCTACACGGTCGCCAACACCGTCAGCGGCGGCAACCCAGGCCTCGCGCCTGAGACGTCCACGAGCTTCAACTATGGCGTCGTGTTTCAGCCGCGCTGGCTCCCGGGCCTCCGGCTCAGCGCAGACTTCTACCGCATCAAGAAACAGGACCGCATCGTTACTGTGTCCACCACGACCCTCCTCGCCAACGAGGCGCTGTTCCCTGCCGGTCGGGTCGTGCGGGCGGAACCGACGGCCGCCGACACCGCCGCCGGCCGTCCCGGCGTGATCACGTTCCTCGACCTCACGCCGATCAACTCGACGGAGTTGCTGACCGAGGGCATGGACTTGAACGCGACCTACAAGTTCGACCTCGGTGAAGACCGCTTCGATGTGAGCGTGCTCGGGACCTTTGTAGACAAATACCGGACCCAGCTGGCCATCGGACAACCCTCGCGCGAGGACGTCGGCTGGCCCTATCGCACGGCGAACGCTCCGCTCAAGCGCCGTGGCAACGCGCGTGTGTTCTGGACCCGCCAGGCCTTCCAGGCCGGCGTGACGTGGCGCTACCTGGACTCCTACCAGATCACCACGTCCCCCGCCGTCGATCTCGTCAGCGGCGGTCGTGTTTCCAGCGCCTCGGAATTCGACCTCCAGATGAGCTATAATTTCTCGGCCGCCCGCGGAAGTTCCGGCGTATTTCGTTGGCTGAATCGCACCAAGGTCACGATTGGCGCGAGCAACGTGTTCGATCGCGACGTGCCGTTTTACTTCACCGGCATCGCCAACACCGGGATCGCCGGAAACTTTTACAGCCCGCTCAGCGATCCGATCCAGCGCTTCGTCTATATGACCGTGAAGAAAAGTTTCTGAAAACAAACCGTCGCCCGGTGGATTTCCGCCGGGCAGGAATAACCATGACCCTTCCCGCCCACTTCCCGTCCACCGGATCGGTTCCTCCACGGTCTTTTCCGGCCGGTGCCCTGTTCCTGCTTCTCGTCGCGGCGTGCCCGATGCGGTCCGCCGAGACGCGCTCGTTTGATCGCGTAAAGTTGCTGGAAGAAAAAGGTGTGACCTCCGCCAGCGTGAGCCTCGGCGACATCGACCGCAACGGCACGCTCGATATCGTGCTCGCCCGCGGCCGTCATTGGCCGCTCGACAACTTCATCCTGCGCAACGACGGCAAGGGCAACTTCACCACGAGCAAATTCCCGGCCGAGGCCGACCGCACTTACTCCGCTGCGCTCGCCGATCTCGATGGCGACGGGTCGCTGGACCTGGTCGTGAGCAACGATCGGCCGGACAAAAAGGTGATCTACCTGAACGACGGCCGCGGGAATTTCCGGGCGGCCGGCACGTTCGGCCGCCCCGAATGGTCGACCCGCTACATCACCGTGGCGGATCTCAACGGCGACGGCCGCCCCGACATCGTCGTGGCCAACCGCTCCAGCAACCCGGAAAGGCCCGTGCCCTGCTTCGTGTGCCTCAACGACGGCAAGGGCGGATTTCCCACCGAGATTCCACTGCCGACCCAATCGGCCACGATCATTGTCGCGGCGGATTTGGATGGAGACGGGAAGATCGATTTGTTCGTGCCGCATCGCGACGGCGGGCAGAGCCTGATTTTCTGGAACGACGGCACGGGGAAATTTTCCGCCGCTCCCGTGCCGGTTGGTCCCAAAGTATCCAACGTGCGCGCTGCCGTTGCCGCCGACATCGATGGCGATGGCATCGTCGACCTCGTCGTGGGTGATGCGAAGACCGGCATGTTCATCTATCGCGGCCAGGGAAAGCGGACGTTTGCCGAGCCCTTTGCCATCGGTGACAAATCCGGTGCGCCGTATTCGATTGGCGCCCTCGACTTGAACCGCGACGGAAAACTCGACCTTGTGGTCGGCCGGCAGGAGGCGCGGGGCTCGATTTTCTTCAATCAAAGCAGTGCGAACCAATTTCGTTTTGAGGAAGGCTCGTGGGGCGACGGGCAGGGCACCGTTTACGGTCTGGCGCTCGGCGATCTCGATGGCGACGGCTGGCCGGACATCGTGGCGGCGCGATCAGAGGCGCCCAACGCCATTTGGTTCAGCGGACCGCCACGGAAAAAATGACAACTTCGGGCGTGTTTCGTGAGATCATGCCCGACTCCAGCCGAACTCGGCGCCCCGCGGCTTCCTCCTTTTTCTTTTTCGGATCGAACCGACCGTCGCGGCGCGCGGGCACTCGCCGAAGGTAGTTGACCCTGGTTTTGCGAACCAGCCCCGAAGGACACGTGCGCCCCGAATTTGGGTGTTCCACGTTTTTGCATCGGCAACTCCGCCCCGAGGCCGCCCGGGCAATCCACCACGTGTTCCCCCCCTTCAAAACGAGCGCGACAACCGCCGACACTACACGGGCTCGCAGGTACAATCTTCAATCTCGGCTCCACAGTCCCAACACCCGACATAACCAATCGACGGTCCAAGGAAGACGGTGGGTGGACCCTTTTCTACTCCGCTGACACGCAAAAACAAAACGCAGCTTTGCGCTGGGGACAGTTTCCACTAGGGTTCGCCCCCATGTCCGGCGATCTCTCCGAACTCTACCAGCAGGTCATCCTCGACCACAACAAGCGCCCCCGCAACCGCGGCAAGCTGCCAACCGCCAACCGCGTTGCCCACGGCGACAATCCCACCTGCGGCGATCAGTGCAGTGTCTACCTGCGCCTCGATCCCGGCATCCCCGGCGGAGCGGAAAGGATTGGCGGCATCACTTTCGACGGCTCCGGCTGCGCCATTTCCCAAGCCAGCGCCTCGCTCATGACCACGCTCGTCAAAGGCAAAACCGCCGCCGAGGTCGAGGCCATGTTCAAGGATTTCCATCACATCGTCACCACCGGACAGGCCCCGGAGGAAATCAGCGACCTCGCGGCGTTCGCCGGCGTCCACACCTTTCCCGCCCGCATCAAGTGCGCCACCCTCGGCTGGCACGCCGCCCTGAATGCGCTCAAGGGCGACCCTATTCCGACCACCACCGAGAGTCACACCGATTGATTACCGCGCGTGAGAGGCAACGCGTGATCCGCGACGGGCTGGTTCGCTCAGACCCGGGCCCGTCCGATTACCGCCAGCCTTCATCCGCCACACGTCCCACCTTACCATGTCATCTTGGCCCAACGTCCGCGCCGACTTCCCCGTCCTGCACCAACAGGTCAACGGCAAGCCCCTGATCTATCTCGACAACGCCGCCACCGCGCAAAAACCGCGTTGTGTGATCGACGCGCTCGTCCACTACTACGAACGCGACAACAGCAACGTTCACCGCGGGCTGCACGCACTGTCGATGCGCGCCACCGACGCCTACGAGGGCGCGCGCACCCGCCTCGCGAAGTTCATCAACGCCGCCGAGCCGGCCGAGATCATCTTCACCCGCGGCACAACCGAAAGCATCAACCTGGTCGCCCACAGCTTCGGTGCCCGCCTCCGGCCCGGCGATGTCATCCTCGCCACCGAGATGGAACACCACTCCAACCTCGTACCCTGGCAACAAATCGCCAAGTCCACCGGCGCCACGCTCCGCTACGTGCCCGTGCTCGGAGTCAACGCCGAGGGTGGCCTCGACCTCACCGCGCTCGACACCTTGCTCACACCGCAGGTGAAGATTTTCGCGTTCACCCACATCTCCAACTCACTCGGCGCGATCAACCCGGTCCGCGAGCTGTGCCGCCGCGCCCGCGCGGTCGGCGCCGTGAGCGTGGTCGACGCCGCGCAATCGATCGGACACGGGCCGTTCGACGTGCGCGAAATCGGCGCCGACTTTGTCGCATTCTCCGGGCACAAGATGTGCGGCCCCACCGGCATCGGCGTGCTCTACGGTCGCAGCGAGCTTCTCAACACCCTAGGGCCCGATGAAACCGGCGGCGGCATGGTATCCAGCGTCGATTTCGAAGGCGCCCGCTGGAAACCCGCCCCGGAGCGTTTTGAGGCCGGCACGCCCAACATCGCCGACGCGATCGCCCTCGCGAAAGCATGTGATTATCTCGACGGCCTCGATCGTGCCGAGATCGCCCGGCACGACAACCACCTCGCGGGACTCGCCTACGAAAAGCTCTCCGTTCTTCCCGGCATCAGGTTGCTCGGCCCGACAGGCGCACGTAGTGGGTTGGTGAGTTTCTCGTTCGCCGACGTGCATGCCCACGACATCGTCACATTCGCCGACGAGGATGGCATTGCACTCCGCGGCGGCCACCACTGCAACCAGCCGCTCATGCGCAAACTCGGCCTCACCGGCACGACGCGGGCGAGCTTCTACGTCTACAACCGCGAGGAGGAAATTGACGCCCTCGTCGCCTCCATGCGGCGAATCCTGAAGTTCTTCGGCGCAACCTGAACGACCGACCCGATCAGGTTTGGCGCGCGTCGAGGATCAATTTCACCAACCGGCCAAACTCGTCGTCCTTCACCGCCCGGCCCGGGAGGTCGGTGTTCACGCGATGGACGATGACCAGGCCGCAGGCCGGGATGATCAGGACAAAATGTCCGCCGGCGCCGCGGGCGGAAAAGCTACCCTCCGGCAGCTCCACGCCGGGCAAGTGCGGAAACTTGTTATGGTTCCGCGCCACCCACCACATGTAGCCATAGCCGTCCGAGGAGTAGAGGGTCGCGTCCGAGTGATATCGCGTGCTCTCCTCGACCCACGCGGCATCGATCAGCCGCCGGCCGTTCCATTCGCCACGGTGCAGCATGAGCAATCCGAAGCGGGCGAGGTCGCGGGCCGTGACGCGAAAAGGATAGGCCGCGTGCATCGACTCCGGCCCGCGCTCGTATTTTCCATCCGCCGGAGAGTAGTCCTCCATGCCGATCGGCTTCGCGATGTCCTCCGCAATCGCCTCGAAAATCTTTCGGCCGGTGGCCCGTTCGTAGATCGTGCCGGCGACGTTGAAATCCCAGTTGTTGTAATACCAATGCGTGCCCGCCCGCTCGGAGAAACGGGGCGGCTTGAGTTTTTTCATGCCGGGCGACTCATAGAGCGCCGGATGGTAGACGCCCGACCGCGCCTTCAGGCAGTCGCGCACGGTCGCCTTTTTCTCCTCATCGGACAGGCCCGACACGTCGTCGATGCCCAGTTCCGCCATCGTCGCATCGAGCTTGATCGCACCGCTGCGCACCGGCGCGCCGAAGAGGGCGGAAAGAAAACTCTTTCGCATCGAGTGCGTGTTGAATTTCCGGTCGACCTCACCCCATTGCGCGGCGACCACGCCATCCTGGACAATCATGACCGCCGCGGTCGGGATCGTCGCGGCATAGTCTTTGGCGAGCGCGATTTTCTCCGCGGAGAACCCGCGCTCCTCGGGGCGCGCCGCCACGGTCCACGCCTTGCCCGGAAACACCGCGGGACTCGCGGCGAAAAGCACTGACGCCGTCAGCAGGAGTGCAAAAGCCAATCGGAGCGGGGACATGCCCGAACGTGTTGCACCTCACGCCGCGTGGGCAATCCGGATCTGCAAACCACCACGCCAACTTACTTGCCGCCCTCGAACATCCCCACGAACGCCTTCGGCACGACGGCGGCGGAGCGGCAATTTGGCGCCACCAGCACCTTCGCCGCCCATTTGTTCACTTCCTCGCGCGTCACCTGGTTCATCAGGCCATCGTGCAACGCCACAATCTCGCCCGTCTCCTCGGGGCGTTCCTGCGCGCGCATCAGGATGTTGACGAGAAAACTGTTTTCGCGAAACGCCTGCTTCAGCTGGCTCCGCAGGATTCCTCGCGCACCGATGAATTCGCCCTCCCCCACCCCTTTCGCCGCCACCTCAGCTCCGATCGCCGTGATCAACGGCGCCACGCGCGACGTGTCCGTCGGGGCGCAGTCAATCTGCGCGCGCATCAGGGCAAAATTTTCGAAACCGTCATACGGCTTGAACTCCGCGGACGGAGAGTACGCGAGGCCGAGCTTTTCGCGCACTTCGCCGCGCACCCGGATTTCGAGAATCTTCGCCAGCAGCTCAAGCGCCGCCTGATCACGGACGTGCAACGTTTCCGTCACCGGCCAGGTGCCGACCACGAGCCCCACGTTCTGTTCGCCCACAAACTCAATCCGCGTGAATCCGGGGTCGGCCGTGACCCGCACCGGCTTGGGCGGTGTCGCGGTGGTCTTCTTTTCCGCCCGCGTCTTTAGCGCACCGAGCGTCCGCCCCACCGACTTGACCACGGCCTCCTCGGTGATGTCCCCGGCAATCGTCACCTCCACGTAACCACGCGACAGCGACGGTTCCATCCAGCGCCGCACATCGACCACGCTCATCGACACGTAGTCGAGCGGCGAACCCCAGGTGAAACGCGCATCGCCCTTGAACAAATGATCCGTGAGGCCGCGCAGGCCGTCGCCCATCCCCGTCGTCGAGGATGCCCGGCCGATCGCGGCCTGCATCCGCTGGTCCTGATGCACGTAGCTGTTGAACTGCGGCGCGTGCAAGACGTCCGCCACGATGCCGAGAAACACCTCGATCTGCTCGACCGCCATCATGCCCCGGAAGGAAAATGCATCGCGATCGGCAATATCGAAACTGAATTCCAGCAGCCGCTCGTCGATCAGGGCGTTCATCACCTCGGGACGGAAGTGCACCGCGCCGCTCGCGAGCAGCGTGTTGAGCCCAAATTCCTTCAGCGCCGGCTTGTTGCCCGGCATCTCAAGCAAGCCCGAGCCCACGCGCACCACCGCACGCACCAGACCCGGCTCCTGCCGGCCCGAAATGAAATTAAGCCGCACGTTGTTGCCGAAGCGCATCAGCTTCGCGCCGAGCGACGGCAGTTCGCGCCGCTCCGCCACGTCCGTCGGCGCGGCGAATTTCGGCAGGTTGAACGGAGTATCCTTGTGCTGCCGCGGCATCACGTTGCCGAGCCCGGTGCGCCGCGATTTTTGCACCTCCGTGAGCACCTTGTCCCCGGTGAGCTCGTAGTCGACCCCGCCCGACACGTGAAACGCCATCGCCTCCAGGGCCCAAAGTCCGCGAAAGACCTTCTGCGCCTCCGCCGGCGTAAACCGCTCGAGCCACTCCCGCTGCCACGTGAATTTCTGCTGAAAACCTTCGAACACCGTGTGCGAGGTGATGGAATCCGTCAGCGCCTCGCACAACGTGCCCGGGTCGAGCGTGGGCAGCTGGTCGATCATGTGGCTCGCCATCTTCAGCTGCCGGCGGCGCGAGGTCTCGATATCCTCGCGATCGAGGCCACGCTCCAGCGTCAGCCGCACCATCCGATCGAGCGAGAGCACACCCTGTTTCCAGGCCTGCGCAGGGACGCCAACCGAGGCGTTGGCCACGCCATAGCCGAGCAGTTCGTCGTAGCCCGCATCCCCACCCGCTCCCTCGATGTCCTTTTTCAGCCGCTCGCCAAAGAGATCCATGACGAACTGCCGCTGCTGGCGTTCGACGTGCGCCTCCCGCGAATCCGGCCGGGCCACGAAGGGCACGACGGCCGCCGCCTCCGTCGAGGCGGAGTTCACGCCGCTGATGCGAAACACCCCCGCCCGCAGCATGCGGGCATCGAGTTTGCCTTCGTCGCGCTGCGGGATCGGCTCCGCCGGCCGGTGCATGTCGCCAAAAAGTTCGCGCACCTGGGCGGTCATTGCCGCGGCGTCGAAGTCCCCCACGCCCACGAGCACCATCAGATCGGGGCGGTAGTTGCGCCGATAAAACCCGAGGATCTGCTCGCGGGTGAATTTCCCGATCAACGCCTCGCTCCCGCCCGGAGAGCGCTGGGGAAATTGCAGCCCGCGAAACACCACCGGCAGCGACGCCTGCTGCTGCTGGCCGGAAAGCGTGTTGCGGTTGCGCAACTCGGCGAGCACGACGCGCCGTTCCTGCTCGATGATCCGCGACTCAAAGCTCACGCCGTCGCCGAAATCACGGAAGAGCCGCATACCCTCGCGCACGAGCGCCGGATCGTTCTCGCGGAAATCCAGCCGAAACGCGGTGTAGTCAAACGTCGTTACCGCATTGACGTCGCTCCCGTATTCGATCCCGAGCCGCTGGAAGAGGGAGGTCATATCCTCCGCCTTGAAATTCTTCGAGCCGCCGAAGCACAGATGCTCGATGTAATGCGCGATGCCGAGTTCGTCCGGCCGCTCGTCCAGCGAGCCGGAGAGAACGATCAGCTGCAGCGCGACGCGGCCCGGCACACCCCGGTGCGGCAGGAGAGCATAGCGGACGCCGTTGTCGATCCGGCCCCAAAGCACCTGCGTATCCGGAGCGATGCTCTTGGGCGTCTCGTGCGCCCACTTGCCGGCGCGCGGGCCGGTGGGCTCGGGAGCGCGCGCGGCCAGCGCAGTCGATACACTGGCGATGGCCAGGCTGAGGAGAAAGAGCACGCGCATCATGGGACGGGAAACGCTCACGCTGCGCGAAGTCCGCTCAAGTTCAACTCCCGGCTTGGTGAATTCCGGCGGGTGGCACAGCCCAATTTCCGCAAACAGGAGAAGGGACGCACCCGTCGCGCGGATTGAAACCGCCCCAAGCCGGGCGCTCAGCCCATTTTCCCGATCGAGGCGAATCGTCGACCAAAGTGAAAAAGAAGTTTGGTCCCTCCGACGACGTTCACGACCCAGCGCTCGGCTCGTCGCTCGCGACCGAATTTTTGGCTTAGGAGTCACCTCGGTTCCTCCTCCGCTCCCGCTGAACTCACATCCGGCTCCAAACTCCTCAAGGTCCCGTTTCCGATCAATCAACCGCTAGTCTTTTTTCGCCTTCCCCTTGGCGTTCGACGTTGGCGGTTTGCCACCAAACTTGGCCGCCCGATCGCGCTCGTGCAGGTCTGTCGAGGAAAACGTGCCCTCGACCACGAGCGTGTGCGCGGCCTTGGCGTATTCCTGGAGGCGCGAGAGAATATCCGGACGTGATTGCGCCAGATCCTTAGTTTCGCTGAGGTCGCTCGCCAAATCATACAGCTCCCACGGGGCGTTCGCCTTGGGCTGGATCGCTTTCCACGCGCCCATGCGCACCGCGGTCTGCCCGGTGAATTCCCAATACAGATACTCATGCTGCCCCTGCTTTCGGCCGGCCGCCGTTTCGCCGATGAGCTCGGGCAGGATGCTGATGCCGTCGATGTCGGCTGGGGCCCGCGCGCCGGCGAGTTCCGCAACGGTCGGCAATACGTCGGGGAAATACCATAGGAGATCGCTCACGCGGCCGGGCACAATTCGGCCCGGCCAGCGCGCCAGCACCGGAATACGCAGCCCGCCTTCATAGAGCGTGGTCTTCCGGCCCCGGAACTCGACCCCGGTCTTCGGATTCTTGTTGCCGCTGTGGACGCCACGCGGCTGCTCCGGCGACGCGAAGTAGTCGTTGGCGCCGTTGTCGCCACTGAACATGACGAGCGTGCGTTCCTCAATTCCGAGTTCCTTGAGCAGCGCGAGCACCTCGCCCACCTGCCGGTCGAGCATCGTCACCATCGCGGCGTAGCGGCGGGCAGGTTCCGGCCACGGCTTGTCCTTGTAAAGGGCCCACGCGGCGTCGGTATCGGGAATGTCGAAATTGCCGTGCGGCGGCGTGAAGGGCAGATAGGCGAAGAAGGGCCGATCACGGTTCGCCCGGATGAACTTCATCGCCTCCGCGAAAATGACGTAGTGGGAGTAGGTCTTCCCGTCGCTGTTGCCGTGGTTGCCGGCGAGCGGCAGCTCCTCGCTGTTGCGGATGAGGTACGGCGGATAATACGAGTGCGCGTGCACCTGATCGTAGTAACCGATGAAGAGATCGAAGCCGTGCCGTTCCGGAACGCCCGTCGAACCACGTCCCCCGTTGCCCCACTTGCCGAATCCGCCGGTGGCGTAGCCGAGGGGTTTGAGGATCGACGCAATCGTCTGTTCCTCCGCCCGAAGCGGCGTGCCTCCCCCGTTCAGGCGCACCGACGTGTGCCCGCTGTGCTTGCCGGTGAGAAAGCAGCACCGCGTCGGCGCACACACCGTCGAGCCCGCCAGCCCCTGCGTGAAGCGAATTCCCTCCGCCGCCATCCGGTCGATGTTGGGCGTCCGGATGTTGGGGTTTCCCATGTAGGACGGCTCGAAGTAGCCGAGTTCGTCCGCCATGATGTAGACGAAGTTGGGCTTGGCGGCGGCGGCGCGGACCGTGCCGGCGAGCACGAGCCCGGCGGTCAGCAGGGCGAATCGGACGAGCTGCGCGCGGCGCAAGGCGAGGCGAAATGAGTGCACGCCCGAAGCCTTGGGGAAAAGCCGCGGTCTTGGGAACTGCAAACGAACGGTTCCCCTCCTGGCTCAGCGCCGCACGTGCAGCACCACGAGGCGACCGGCCCAAGCCTCGGGCGGGCGCATCTCCTGGGCGCCGGAATGAATCGGCCCGGCCGCCTCCCGCCGGTTCGTGAGCGGATCAAACCACTCCCCGCGCAGCGGGCCGCCGGCCTCCACCGTCAGCGTGAAGGCCCGCGCCTGCTTCAGGCAGACGACGTATTCGACGCCCGGATTCGCGAGGACCCAGCCGTCAGGCGCCACGTTCTCCAGCGGGGCCAGCTGCCAATACCGCGTCGTTTCGAAAAACGCGCGGAGTTGTTTGAAATAGGTATAGCCCTTCGGCTCGTCGTCGGGGCGAAGGACGTCCCAGGCGGTGTAGGTGTAGTAATAGGCGGTGTAACCGCCGGCCATCGCAATCTCCCACGCGCGGGTGACGAATTCCTCCGGGGTGTGCGCCGCGTGGTAGGTCTTGTCCTCGGGACCGAGCGGCCCCTGCTCGTAACCGAACTCGACATTGGCGACGGGCCACGCGCGGCGGGCGCGCTGGACGAGGATCTTTTCCCGGAATTTTCCGTGCTGCTGGTCGGTGCGGAAATCCGTCAGCGCGTCCCAGGCACCCGCGTCATTATTGCCGTCGTCATCATGCACGGTCGTGAGGTGACGATAGGCGTCCTGTTCACGGACGAAGCGCATCCGACCCTGTTTGTAGGCGAGGTCCTTCTCGTTGTGCGCCTCCTTCGAGAAATCCCAGATCAGATTCGGGTAGGCGGCGTAGCGGGCAACGATGGTGCGGAAGTACAGATCGTCCTCCGGCGATCCGCGCTCCGGCCAGCGGACCTTCTTGTTGTAAACCTTCAGCATGATGTGTGCGTTGATCCCGCGCGCGGCGAGTTCCTGGATGACGCGATCGTAATGCTGCCAGAACGCGGGGTTGAGCCGGTCGTGCCGCGGCGCGGCGACATCGCCCGCCCAAGGCGAGAGCGGCGGCGGGCCGTAGTCGTCATCACCGGTCTTGCCAGGCCGCCAGTTCGTGTCGAAGGCGAAGAGGTTCAGCAGAACGTGATTGAAGCCGTGCGCCGCCAGCCGATCGAGAAAGCGCGTCACGGTCGGCACGGCGGGGTTGCCGGTATCGAGGGCCCAGAGCCAGTCGCATTCGTAGGCGAGGAGAAAGAATCGTGTCCCGTCCTCGTAGACGAAGTGATGCGGATGCGCCGGATCGACGCGTAGGGCTCCATGGGTGTTGGGCGGAAGGGCGCCGGTGCAGGTGAAGGTCGCCGTGCGCCCGTCGAGTTCCGGCAGATCCGACCGGGTGGTGAGCGTCCAGGCGCCGGCCTGCGGCGCCGAAACGCGGACCTTCCACGTGCCGTTCCCGTCGTAAAACCCAGGCTGGGCAAACGTGCGGCCGTCCGGTCCCCTGACCATGGCGGTGAAGCGGACTTGGAAGGGATTCTCCACTGCCGTCCGGGCGGCGAACGCGAAATCGTGCGGAGACCAGCGGGCGAGCCGCACCGCGGACTCGGCGGCGAAGGCGGCGTGGAGGGCAAGAACGAACGCGCAGAGGAGGAAGCGAATCATGGCGGGGAGTGGGACAGGGGAAGAGGTTGAGGGATCGAAAACGAGGCAGGCGGTCGTCGGGGAACCTCGGTTACGGAGCGACGGTGGCGTCGACGACCAATTGGACGTCCGGATTTAAAGCACCGTCGCCATTTTGGGGTTCGAACTTTCTCGGCTGCGCCGCGGCACCGCGACGACCACCCTGCGGCTGGGGACGGTCGTGACGGTAGTAGCCGCCCATCAACTCGGCGCAGACCAGGGAGCGGCGGGCAATCGCGTTGGCGCGCATGGAGTGTCGCGAGCAGCACAATTAAACGCGCCGCAATTGACGAGCGTGGACTTCCAGCGCCCCGAAAGCCGCAGTCATACCCGGCACGTTGAGCGTGCGACCTGCGTGTCGCCGTGACAATCCGACGCCAGGCTTCGCCCTCCGGCGAAGGGCAGGAGGACGTCCGGTTACTTGGCCGGAGTCTCGACCCCGGCGAGTCGCTTCATGGCGCCGGCAAGGACCCGACGGAAATGGGGGGCGTGGTCCGCGGAGCCAGCTTGACCGTCAGCGACTCGTACCCGTTCGAGCGCTGGTAGCGCTCCTCGGTTTCAACCTGCTCCTTCGCGGCAAGCACGTGGATGCCTTCGACGCGGGCCACGAGCGCCTGCAGCAGGCTGCGCACGATCAAACGCGCGTGCGGAGCGCCAAGGCAGAGGTGCGTGCCAAAGCCGAATGAGAGGTGCGGGTTGGGCTTGCGGTCAAGGCGCACCTCCTCCGGTGAGTCGAACACCGTCTCGTCGAAATTCGCCGCCGCCCAGCCCAGCGAAACGCGTCCGTTCGCCGGGACCGTGACTCCATGAACCTCGGTCGCGACCGGACACACGCGACCAATGTGGGTAAGTGGCATGAAGGCGCGGAAGAATTCCTCGGCCGCGTGAACGATACGCCGCGGGTCCGCGCGCAGAAATGCAAGCGCGTCGGGATTCCGACCGAAATACGCGACGATATTGGAGATGCTATGGATGACCGTGTCGCGTCCGCCGGCGAAGGTCAGATTGCCAAAGCCCATCATTTCATCCCGCGTCAGCACCCGGCCACGATAAGTGGCCTTCGTCAGCGCGCTGAAGAAATCCTCCCCCGGATTCGCCTCGGCCCGGTCGAACTGTGCGTGCAGATAATTTTCGAGGGACGTGCCTTTCTTGAACTCGCCACCGGTGACCTTGAACACGTGCATGCCCCAACTGATGTAGGTCGCCGCCTCCGACTCCGGCACGTTGAGGAGATACGACAGAGCGTGCGATTGAATCGGCAGCGCAAACTCATTCACGATCTCGACTGACTCCCGGCTTAACGCGGCGGAAAGCCTCCCTTGGATCAGCGAATCTACCTTCGCGATCACGTCAGGCTGCTTGGCCCGGGCAAAGAACGGCTCGACGATCGCGCGATACTCAGTGTGCTCCGGCGGATTGGTCTCGATGGGCAATTGCCTCATCGTCCGGACCGCTTCCTCGGACGGAATGGGCACGCGGAACGGCGCGTCCGAACTGAACGTCTGCCAGTCCCTGGCCGCTTTGCGCACGTCTTCATGGCGCAGGATCATGGGCACGTTTTCGCCCTGGAAGGGGCACATCAGGACGCCGTCTTTTTGGCGGGCCTCGCGAAAGGGATCAGGAACGGTGCTCATGTGAATTCGGCCATGATAGAAATAGTAAGACGGCGCAGGAGGCGACATTTGTCCGACTCTTGGCTCAAAAAAGGCGAGCCACGAGCCGCTGTAGTTTGGCGGCGAAGAATTCGTAGCCGGCATCCGGCGCGAGGTGGATGTTGTCCGTTTGGAAAAGTCCCCGCTTGAGAGTGCCATCCGCCTCGATCATCTCAGGCCAAAGATCGAGGACGTGCACCTTGGGATCGCGCTCGAGTTGCATCGCACGAAGCGCGGCGTTGGTCTGCTGGATACCCTCGTAAAAGGCATGCCCCGGGGCGTGGGCGGGGAAAATCGTCGCGACGATCAGTTCGGCGCGCGGAAATTTGGCGCGGAGGTTTTCGACGCAAGCTGCGATCCCTTGCGCGGCGGCGGCAATGCCGGTCTCACGGACGAAAAACATGTTGTTGTTGCCGATCAGCAGCACAATGAACCGCGGCTCCAACCCCGCCACTCCGCCGTGGTTGAGACGCCACAGCACATTCTGCGTCTTGTCGCCGGCGATGCCGAGATTGATGGTCTTTTCGCGACCGAAATGTTTTTGCCACGCGGCATTGAGCGGCTGGCCGTCCAACACGCTGCCCCATTGCTGGGTGATGCTGTCGCCCACCAGCAGAATATTGATCGGCCCACGATTAGCCTGCACATGGTCGACCAGTTTGGCGTGAGCGTCCAGCCACCGGGATCCACCCCAATGCCCGGCCGATGGCGTAACAGGCCAGAGCGTCGGTAAATATTTCTTCTCGTCTGCTCCCGGCCGTCGCTCGTGTTCCGGACGCAGGGCGTAGTTCATTTCGGCCGCGGTCAAAGGCCAGCCGCCGGATTGCGGTTCGACACCATTGCCGAGCGAGGTGACGTGCAGGACGGCGAGGGAAAGAAAGACCGTTGGCTTCATCCGTCCGGAGTTCGTCGATTTCGCGCCTGGTCGTCAAAACCGATACGTCGCCGCCAGTGCCGCCTTTCGGGCGTCGAGGTAATAGAGGGCGGTGCGCAAGGTCCGGTTTTGAAACGTATTCGTCCCGGTGTAAATCGGGTCGGCGTGGTCCAGAAGATTGGTGATGTTAAACTGCAAGTCGACCGGACGGCTGCCGAACCGGAGCGCACAACCGAGCGACAGGTTAATCGTGTGATAGCCGTCGCTGTAGATGTAGTCGTAGGAACGGTTGATTTGATTGCCGATCACGCTCGGCCCTTGCCACGCCACCCCACCGCCGAAGCGCAAGCCCTTCAACCGCCCCGTCGACACGGAATACATCGCGAACACGCTGCCTGTGTAGTCGGGCGTATTGTTCAACACGCGACCTTCATTCGCGTTGCTCATCGTCGTTTCGATTGACGCGATGTCCGTGGCAATCTGCGCCCGGTTCGGATTGGCGGGGTTCGCCGCGCCCGCGCGCCACTCCGCAATGTTGCTGGCATAGTAGCGGCGCAGACCCGGGACGGTGTTGGTTTGTTCGGTCCGCGGCTTGGCAAGATTGCCCCGCAAGCGGAGATTTTTACCGAGATTCGCGGTGAGGTCCAACTCCACCCCGCGGCCCGCGTAATCGAGACTGTCGCGATAGTTGGTCAGCGCCGGGTCCACCTGAAGCTCACTCTTGTTCAGGTTGGTCCAGATGCGATTAATCGCGGCGGACTGATACTGCAGCAGACGCCCCTTCTCCTGCATGGTGTACCAGCCGAGCGAGCCCACGATCCGATCATCGGCGAGCCGGAAACGCACTCCGCCCGAGTAGGAATGGGACTTCGTCGGACCGAACACTTCGCCGTTCAGTCCGCGGCCGCCACTCGTCGCCGGGTTGAAGGTCTCGGCATAATTGCCGTAAATGCCGAGCGGCCGAATCGGGAAAAACACGAGGCCACCCGAGGACGTCAACGGACGGGCCGAAGCATCCTGCCAGGCCTGCGAGGTAAAACGGCCCGCGGCGTCGCGCGTCGCACCGTCGCGCTGGCGTTGCTGGTAGTCGTCCAACCGCATCCCCGCGACAACGCTGATTCGGTCTTCCCAAAACTCTGCGACCGTCGCGACCTGCGCACTGGCGATGGTCTGGATTACGCGCTGGTCGGTGGTGCGCAACGTCTCCCACTTGTTCACCGCATCGTCCGGCGGAGGCACGAAACGCGGCTGCGGCTCATCCCAATAGATGCGGAAGATCGGCTCGTTGACGGTCGCGTTGATCAAGGGATTCGCCGGGTTGTTGTTTCGCCCGATCACAAAGGTCTCGAAATCCGTGATCTCGCGGCGGCGGAACAGGAAGGCGTTGACCCGCTGATTCCAGCGACGCACCGGCAGCTTGTAGGCGAGCGCGGTCCGCAAATCGAAGTGATCGGTGTCCTGTTTATACCAGCGCCAGGGACTCTCGCCGTAGATTTTCCCGACCTTGGGATTCGGCGTGCCGTCGGGCAGCACGGCGTTCACGTCCACAAAGGAGCCGTCCCATTTTTGATTCCGGGCGTGGCGCGCGTTCTGCACAAATTGCATAGCAAACTCAGCCACGAAATCGCGGCCGAGTTGCTGTTCGAAGGTCCCGTTCAGGAGATAATGCCGGATGTCGCCGGTGCCGTTGCGCGGCTGAACACTCAGATTGCGCGGCAACGGAGCGATGGCCGGCACCACGGCCCGCACCTCGGGCGCATTCGCCAGGCTCGTGCCGGTGGAACGACCGAAGTTCAGGAGATTCTGCACCCGGCCGCTTTGGCTCGGGCTCCAGATCAAGGTGTCGGTGGTGAGCCGGGTGACTCCCGCCCCCGCAGGCACCGCGGCGGTCAAGGGCGCAAGGACGCGGTAGGTGCCGTTGTAATTGGAAAGATTGTCGCGAAAGAACGGCGGCGGATAGTTGGTCGACGATTTTCCGTATTCGCCTTCGAACCGCAATTCGCCCTGCGCCCAAGGACGATGCAGAGCTGCGACGTCCACAGCGCTGCGGTGGTCAAATTTCCGCTCGATCCAATAGCGAGCTTCCTGCCCAAAGGCGTTGGTGCGCACCGCGGTCGTGGCGCTGAGGGCACGATTGACATCGAGTGCACCGTAGAGAGAGCCCTCAGAATCGCCCCGCAGCGTAAACTCGCCGAAGCTCTTTCCGGTGCGCGCTCGCTTGGTCATCGTGTTGAGCCCGCCGCCGAGGGCGCCGTCGCCGAAGAGCAGGGAGTTCGGACCGCGCAGTCCCTCAAGCCGCTCGATGATGTAGCCGTCCACCGGCCGGGTGACACGGAAGTAGTTCCGCATCTGCACGCTTGCCGGCAGCCCGCGGAAAATCGACTGATTGTGGCCGAAGTCGGTCGTCACCACGGGCGAGGTCTGCCCCATTGACGTCATGTAGGGCGCCGCGTCGAGGTAATCGAGCGCTCCGATATCGCGAAGAAAATCCTTCGTCAGCACGGTCACGTCGGCCGGGGTCTTGATGAGTTCCGTGTTCACCCGGCCACCCGCCAGCGAATGCGTCGCGGCGTAACCTTGGTCCTGATCGACGGCGACGAGAAAGGGGGAGAGCGTAAACTCGGGTTCCTTGGTCGACGTCGCGGCGGCCGTTGACTGCCCCGCCAACTGCGCGAGCGCAGCCATCCGGAAACTCCAGAACAGCGCGAGACAACAAACGACGGGAACGAAGGATTTCATGATGGGGTTTGAAAATCGTGGTGAGGGGGCACCGGACGTCGTGACCATGGAACCGCAGCATCGTTGGGTCTTGTCGCCAAATTAACGATCGAAAAAAATCGGCCGGACGAGCGCGCGCATTTCAGTTCCATTCCGAATCCGAGTCGACGGGTCGAGCGACGACGCGGAGCGACCGTTGCGCCAAAAACGATCCATGCAGAGGAGGAACTGACTTGGAGCGGGGCGGTTTGACCCAACCACCGCGCCGACTTCGAACTCGCGACTTGACCGCCTGAAGGACGCGACGTTGGCTGCGGGCAACAGGTGGCCCACGCATCCCATTCGCGAAACGAGCTCCTGGAAAATCGAAACTGGCGCTCCCCCAAAGCCCCCGCGGTCTCCTCCATGAAAATGCCTTCCCTCTTGCCCAACTGCTCCGTCCTCCTGTTCGTCCTCGTTCTGGCGCCTCTGGCGCACGCGGGCGACGCCAGCTACAAGTCCGAGTTGTTCCAGCGCACGAAGCTCATCTATGCGGACTCGTTTGACGGCCCGCTCAACTCCGCCTTCTGGGAAGTCCGCCAAAACACCGGCTGGGCGATCAAGAATGGCGTGCTCACCGGAAGTCCGTCGTCCCCGGAGTTTCAGGAAAAGAAGAAGGCCAGCGCCGATCCCTCTCACGCCGGCTTGAAGCCCGTGATCTGGCTCAAGCAGGTGCCCGAGAATTTCGTCTGCTCGCTGCGCCTGCGCTACAGCGCGAAGGCCTACCAAAAGGGTTTTCCGCTGCTCGACCTCGGGCACCACACCAACACAATCACCTTTGACGAAAAGAAGACGACCTTGACGCTGAAAAAGAACGTCGAGCGGCTGGCAGTGGAGCAACCGCTCTTTGCGCTGAACCAGTGGCACGAAGTCGTGATCGAACTGAAGAAAGGCACGCTCCTCCTCAAAATCGACGGTCAGAAACACGTCTTCCACAGCACGAACATCGACATGGCGGGACAGCACCAAATCGACTTCAAGGCGGTCGACGCCGGGAGCTGCGAGATCGACGACGTGAAGCTGTGGGAGGGGTTGTGACGATTGCCCACCGGCGAAAGGCGCGTCGGGCATATTCCAATTTCACACGTTACGCTGCACTCCGCTTCGATTAAGCAGAGCGGTTCGCGAATCCACCCAACACATCCGGGCAGAAACGGGCCGAGAGAATCGGGCAAACCCGCCTGTCCGCGACCTCCCGCCGGACCGCGCTGCCGATCAGCATGATGTCCGCCCGAATCGGCTGTAATTTTCAGGGCCGATTCCCACTGGCAAACGCCTCCGCCCGGTGCATGTTCGGCCGCATGAAAACCCTGACCTCCCTCCTTCCGTGGATTGGCGCGACCGCGTTGGCCGTCGTCGGCGCGACGGCCCTGCGCGCCGATGAAGGCATGTGGCTGTACTCGGCCCCGCCCCGCGACGCCCTCAAGGCGAAATACGGCTTCACCGTCACCGATGCCTGGCTCGAACACCTCATGAAATCCTCCGTCCGCTTCAACAGCGGCGGCTCGGGCTCCTTCGTCAGCGGAGACGGCCTCGTCATCACCAACCACCACGTCGGCGCCGACGATCTCCAGAAGCTGAGCGACGAAAAGCACAACTACCTTCGCGATGGCTTCAGCGCCGCGACGCTGGCCGAGGAAAAAAGGTGCGTCGACCTTGAGCTTAACGTTCTGCAGTCGATCGAGGACGTCACCCTCCGCGTCAACGCCGCGGTTCCAGCGGGTGCGACCGCCGACGAAGCGGTGGTCGCCCGACGCCGGATCACCGCGGAGATCGAGCAGGAGTCGCTCACGAAGACCGGGTTGCGCAGCGACGTCGTCACGCTCTACCAGGGCGGCGCCTATCATCTTTATCGCTTTAAAAAATACACGGACATCCGGCTCGTGTTTGCGCCGGAGCAGAGCATCGCGTTTTTCGGCGGGGACCCGGACAACTTCGAATATCCCCGCTACGACCTCGATGTGTGTTTCTTTCGCGTCTACGAGGCCGGCCGGCCGGTGCGGCCGGCCCATTTTCTGAAATGGTCCGCCGAGGGCGCCAAGGATGGCGAGCTGGCCTTTGTCTCCGGCCATCCAGGCTCCACCCGACGGCTGCTCACGATCCCGGAACTCACCTACATCCGTGACAATCAGCTCCCGTACAATCTTGAGCTCCTCAAACGCCGCGAGGTTCTCCTCTCGAATTGGAGCGCCCGCGACGCCGAAAACGCCCGTCGGGCGAGGGAGGAGCTCTTTGGCATCCAAAATTCCCGCAAGGCGTATGACGGCTCAATCGCGGCGCTGCAGGACCCGGAATTTTTTGGCGCCAAGGTCGCCACCGAGGAGTCGTTCAAGAAGCAGCTCGCCGATCGGGCCGACGGCCGGGAGGCCCTCGCCGCGTTCCGGCGCATCGCGGAAGCGCAGGCGACCGTCACGAAAATCGTCGGTCGGCACCGGATGATCGAGGGCCGGGTTGGCTTCAATTGTGACTCGTTCGGACTCGCGCGCCATCTCCTTCGCGCCGGCGACGAACGTCCCAAGCCGAATGGCGCGCGTCTGCGCGAATACGGCGACGCCCGACGCGAGTCGTTCGAACAGCAGCTGTTTTCCGACAAGCCGATCTATTCGGACCTGGAAATCCTCACGTTGGCCGACTCGCTCGGGATGCTGGTCGAGAAACTGGGAGCGGACGATCCCGTGGTGCGATTGGTCCTGGCCGGCAAATCCCCACGCACCCGCGCCGCCGACCTCATCAACACCACCCAGGTCCGCGACGTCGCTTTCCGCCGGAAACTCTACGAAGGTGGGTCCGCCGCGGTCGCCGCGGCCAAGGATCCGCTGATCGAGGTCGCCCGCGCAATCGACGCGGAGGCGCGCGCGCTCCGCAAAATTGTCGAGAGCGTCGACGAGACCAAGCAGCAGGCCCAGGCCATCATCGGCAAGGCCCGCTTCGCCGTCGAAGGGACCGGCAATTATCCCGATGCCACCTTCACGCTTCGGCTGAGCTACGGCGCGGTCAAAGGCTACGAGGAAAATGGGCGGCAAATCCCCGCGATCACGACGTTTGCCGGACTCTACGAGCGCAGCGCGAAGCAGGAAAACAAAGACCCGTTCGAGCTGCCCGCGCGCTGGCTGCAGAAAAAAGCCACGCTCAATCTGGCGACACCGTTCAATTTCGTCAGCACCGCCGACATCATCGGCGGCAACTCCGGCAGCCCGACGGTGAACCGCGCCGGCGAGTTCATCGGCATCATCTTCGACGGCAACCTCCAGTCGCTCTCCGCCGACTTCGGCTATGAGGATCGACAGTCGCGCGCCCTGAGCGTCCACAGCGCCGGCATCCTGGAGGCATTGCGAAAAATTTACGTCGTCGACGCGCTAGCGGACGAGTTGGTCGCGGGCAAACGGCCGTAATCCCGTCCAAGCTTTGGAGTGGGAAGGGAGGCGCAGTGACCCTGACCGCGGCGAATCGGGTCATCCGCCGTTTTTCCCTTTGAAACCGGTTGGGAAACCACCCATCACTCTTCGCGCTTTTCCGTTTTTCATGCGCGGCGCCCCAACGCCGGGCACGTCATCTCAAAAAAAATCCACGCTCCCCCAGCGTATCAGGCATCCCTTATGAGCACTCCCGCCGCCGGCGAAAAATCCCCCGCGTCTTCCACGGCCACGCCCAAAATGAGCGCCCCTCCGACGCCGACACCCGACGCCCACGGTAAGCCGAAGTACCCCGGAATCCGTGTCACCTGCAACGGCAACTATCTGGTGACACAACACGTTGAGACCCGCGTCACCGAAGGCGGCGTGTTCTATCCCATCACCCCTTCGACTGAGGGCGGCGAGATTTACCAAGCGTCGTTTGCATCGGGCGAACTCAACGTCTGGGGCCAGCAGAAGGTCGCCGCCGAAACCGAGGGCGAACACGCCGCACAGGGTGGCGCGACCGCCTATGCCGTCACCGGTCGCCGCACGGTCAATTTCACCTCGGGTCAGGGGCTCGTCTACGCGATGGAGCAGTATTACCACGCACCCGGCAAACTCTCGACGATGGTCCTGCAGGTCGGCGCGCGCGCACTGACCAAGCACGCGCTGAACGTCCATTGCGGCCACGACGATTTCTACGCCGCGCTCGACACCGGCTGGATGATGCTGATGGCCAAGGACGCCCAGCAGGCCGCCGATCAGGGCATCATCCTGCGCAAGGTGGCCGAACTCGCGCTCAATCCCGGCATGAACATCCAGGACGGCATGCTCACGACGCATTCGGAGCGCATGTACCTCGCCCCGGAGGCTGAGCTTCTCCGCGAGTTTCTCGGCGCCTGTGACGACCAGATTGACTGCCCCACTTCGGCGCAGCGGGAACTTTTTGGGCCAAAACGCCGCCGCGTGCCGCAGATGATGGACCTGAAGAATCCGATTCTTCTCGGGCCGGTGCAAAATCAGGAGCACCACATGAATGGCGTCGTAGCGCGCCGCAATAATTTCAACGAACCGATCCTCGGCTTCCTCGAGTCGGCGTTTGCCGAATTCGGCCGTCTCACCGGACGGCACTACGGCTTCATCCAGGAATACAAGACGGAGGACGCCGACACGGTCTTTGTCTCCCTCGGCTGCGCCGCCGACAACATCGAGGCGGCGTGCGACTACCTCCGCGAACAGCGCAACGCCAAGGTGGGTTCGATCCACATCAACGTCATCCGCCCGTTCCCCGAGGCGGCAGTCATCCAGGCGCTGCGCGGCAAGAAGAATGTAATCATCCTCGAGCGCACCGACGAAGGTCTCGCCGGCGACAATCCCCTCGCCCGCGACATCCGCGTGGCGCTCGGCAAGGCCAACGAGAATGCGCGGTTTCGCGACACCAATGCCAGCCACGACGGACGGCTCGGAGAGCCGTCCCTACCCTCGCTTACGTCGTCCAAGACTCCCCGTCTCTTCCGTGGCGCCTATGGCATCGGCTCGCGCGACTTCCGACCGGAGCACACCATCGGCGCCTACGAGTTCGCGACCGGAGCGTCGGCCCGCAAGGACGGGCGCCGCGCCGACGACGGCGAGACGTTCTTCGTGCTCGGCGTCGACCATCCCTACGCGGTCATCAGCAAGGACACTCCGTCCCTGCTGCCTGAAGGAGCGATTGCAGTGCGGTTCCACTCCATCGGCGGCTGGGGCATGATTACGACCGGCAAGAATCTCGGGTCGATCATCGGCGACTTCGGCCAGTTCATTTCCGAGCAGAATCCCAGCTACGACGCCGACGGCTTCCTCGTCGACAAGCTCTTCATCATGGCCAACCCGAAATACGGGTCGGAGAAGAAGGGCGCGCCTACCAATTACTACCTCACGGTCGCGCCTTCGCAGATCAAGGTGAACTGCGAGCTGAACCACGTCGACGTCGTCCTCTGCTGCGACCCGAAGGCCTTCACGCACACCAACCCGCTTGAAGGCATCAAGAAGGGCGGCTCACTCGTGTGGGAATCCAACGATTCGCCCGAGGTCGCCTGGCAACGTGTACCGGCGAAATACCGCCAGTGGATCCAGGAAAACAACATCCGCGTCTTCATCCTTCCCGGCTTCGACATCGCCCGAAAGGCGACGAACCAGACCGAGCTGCAGCTCCGCATGCAGGGGAATTCATTCCTCGGCGCGTTCTTCCGCGTGTCGCCCTTCCTGAAGACCTTCGGCATCACCGAGGAGAACTTCCACAAGGTCGTCCACAAGCAGTACGTGAAAAAGTTCGGGCGCTTCGGCGACGCCGTCGTCACCTCGAACATGACCGTGATGACCGAGGGATTTTCGCGCGTGACCGAGATCAAGATCGGCCGGACCGACGATCCCGACCGCTCCTCGATGCGCAATCCCCTGCTCGCGCCGCTCGGCGATCACCAAATGATCCCGACCGCCGGCTGCGGCTCGTCCGGTTGCGGCAGCATCCCGATGCCCGCGGCCCAGCCCGCGCGCGCACCGTTCCAGACTCTCGCCAAATTTGATTCGGAATTCCGCGCCGGCCTGGGTTACCACCAACCCGCTGGCGCGCTCGCCTCGGTCGGCGTCATCGGCGCCGGAACGGGCGCCACGCAGTCCAAGTACGTCGCCCGCCGCGAGACGCCTGTCTACATCGCCGAAAACTGTACCCAGTGCATGGAGTGCATCACGGCCTGCCCCGACACCGCGCTGCCCAACATGGCGCAGGAGATCACCACGGTGCTCAAGACTGCGGTGAACAATTACGTTTCAGATCCCGACGACCGCCGCGCATTCGGCACCGAAATTCCGGGAATCGAGCAACGCGCCCGCGCGAAGATGAATGAATCGGTCAAGGCCAAGACCGGGGTCCCGTTCAAGGACATTGTCCGCGGCGAGGTGATCGCACTCGCCGGGATCTCGGAAAAAGCGAAGGCCGAGTTCACCGGCATCATCGACAAGCTCCCGCTCTCCTACAGCAACGTCCCCGCGATCTTCCGTTCGCTTGAGGCGAAGACGCCCGGCGCCGGCGGCCTGTTCTCCATCTTCGTCTCCGACCTCTGCAAGGGTTGCGGCGAATGCGTGCAGGTCTGCGGCGACCACGACGCGCTGCGCATGACGCGTGAGACGGAGGAACTCAACGCCGAGCTCACCACCGCACAGGTCTTCTCCCGGCTGCTGCCCGACACCCCGCAGAAATACCTCGGCCTTTACAACGACGGCGACGCCGCGAATTCCCGCGAGGCTGCGCTCCGCAATCACCTCATGGTGCGCCGCAACTACGAGGCGCTCGTCTCGGGCGACGGTGCCTGCGCCGGCTGCGGCGAGAAGAGCATCCTTCGCTCCGTCGCCAGCGTGACCGAGGCCTACATGCGGCCGCTCTATCACAAGAAGGCCGACCGCCTCCGCGCCAAAGCCGCCCGACTCGAAAAGGAGGGCGCCGAAAAACTCGCGGCCCTCCGGACGCGCAACGAAAAGGAATATCAACTCTTCCGCACGACCTTCGCCCACGTCATCGTCGGACTCGGCGGCGAGAACGACGGTGACACCGCCAAGCGTATCGCAGACTACGAAGCGAAGAACGGCGCCATCACCGACGTCCAGCTCATCGGCGGCCTCGTCGCCGTGTTGCAGCAGGATGCGTTCAACCACAAGGAGCTCCAGTCCGTCGACGGCCGCCGTGCAAACGGCATGTCCGTGATGATGATGGGCGCGAGCACCGGTTGTAATACTGTTTATGGCTCCACGCCTCCGGGAAATCCGCATCCCTATCCGTGGATGAATTCACTCTTCCAGGACGGTGCGACGATCTCGTGGCTCATGGCTGAATCGGTCATCGTCAACCACGCCCGCAGCTCATGCTCACCGGAACGCCTGACCGACGCCCTGCTCGATCGCCCCGAAAACGTCATGACCGAGGCCGAGTACTTCACGCTGACCCACCTCGATGACGCGCTGATGACCGAGCAGGAAATCCGCGAACTCCCGAAGATCTGGGTGATCGGCGGCGACGGCGCCCTCGGCGACATCGGTTTCCAGAACGTATCGAAGGTGATTCTGCAGAACCGCCCGAACGTGAAGATGCTGATGCTCGACACCCAGGTGTATTCCAACACCGGCGGACAGAACTCCGACTCGTCCACGATGCTCGGCGGCTACGATATGAATCAGTTCGGCGTCGCATCGCAGGGCAAGTTGATCGAAAAGAAAAACGTTTCCGAAGCCTTCACCAGCGGCCACGGCTCCCCGTTCGTCGCCCAGGTCTCGATGGCCAACGCGGCCAAGCTCTACAAGGCGCTGCTCGACGGTCTCGAATACCGCGGCACCGCGTTCTTCCAGAGCTACACCACCTGCCAGCCGGAGCACGGCGTCGGCGACAACATGAGTGCCGACCAGGCAAAGATGGTGCGCGACGCGCGCGGCATGCCCGAGTTCGTCTTCAACCCGCGTCGCGGCGAAACCGCGCAGGAGTCCTTCGACCTGAAGGGCAATCCGAACATCGACCGCGATTGGTGGCGCACGAAATACGCCAGCAACGGAGAAGAATATAACTTCGGCGTCGCCCACTGGGCGCTCACCGAGGGCCGCTTCCGTAAGCACCTCAAGTCGATCAAGGAGGAAGAGGCGGCCAAGCTCATCGCCTTCGACGACATGCTGCCGTTCGTCACCCAGGACGATGTCATCCACCGCCGCGTGTTCGACCCGAAGCATCGCAGCTTCGTGCCAAACTTCGGCTGCTACATCAAGGTGGAGACCGGCGGGAAATTCAAATTCTACTCCGTGACGCGGCAGATGGTGCTCTTCGCCGTGGAGCGGCGCAAGGCGTGGCGCATGCTCCAGAGCAAGGCCGGCGTGACGAACAAGGACTACCTCGCGCAGAAGGCCTTCCTCGCCAAGGTCGACAAGGGAGAAATCCCACTCGCCGACGCAAAGTCCCGCGTGCGGGAGTTGTTTGCCGTCGAAGTCGCTGCCCTGAAGTAACGCCGGTCGCGGCTACGCGCCCGCACGTCGGATCAACCCGTCTCACACCACGGGTTGAATCCGACGGCGGTCGAGTTCATCGCACAAGTCCTCGAACCGCCGCCGCAATCGGGTGGCGTCCGGCACATCGTAATGCCCCGGCACGACCCACCGGGCGCCGATCGCGCGCGCCTTGCGCAGGCTCGCCGGCACCAAGGAGACATCGTCCGAAAAAATCCGCGGCGATGCCTGCGTTCGCATCATGAAGCGCACCCAGAGGTCGCCGCTGAACAGCAGGTCGTGTTTTTCCGAATAGAATCCGCAATGCCCCAGCGTATGCCCGGGCAGGTGCACCACACGCAAGCCACCCCAGAACGGCAGCGGATCGCCCTCGGCCATTGGCACGTCGATTGTCACCGGACGATAGCCGGTGATTGTCCGCCCGGCGGCTTCGAGCACGCCGCACACCCGCGCCAATCCCCGATAAGGAAAAACTCCATCGAGGTGCGGCTGCTCAAGCGGGTGCGCGTAGACCGGCGCCCCCGACCACGCCTTCAACTCCGCCGCACTCCCCGCATGATCGATGTGCCCGTGGGTCAGAATGATCGCCCGCAGATCGCGCGAGGCGAGCCCCGCCTTCGCCATGGCCCGGCGGATCCGGCCCGCGTCGCCGGGAAATCCGGTGTCGAGCACCACGGCGCCGTCGCGATCAACCAGGACGTGCGGCACGCTCATGAGGCCACGAACTGAGATGAGTCCTTCGGGCCAAGGTTGCGACATGAGGAAGTGGGGGGAATAAGCGACAGGGCATCAGCGGCGCTTCAGCGAAAACGCTGACGGTTATTCACGACCGTTGAGTCGGACCGCACCACGCATTACCCCCTTGCGAATGAAGAACGCAGCAACCAAATCTGAAACAACGCTCCGAACTGATTTTTTCCCATCTTGGATTCATGAGGTTTTCAACCAATGCTGCCACCACCCCCAGTCGGGTTGCGCTGGCTGCTGGTTTGCTCTTTCTGGGCTGCTTCCAGATGGAAACGTGGGAGGTGCGATTCGGCAACATCGACGACGTTGACTACTTCACCGTCTTCCGGTCGGGAACGCTCCTGTCGTATATCGACGCCACAGCCCGATCCGAGGGCCGTTTTTTTCAATTTTGGTTTCAGGGATTCACCGAGCTCCTGAACCACATCCGATCGAATTTTTGGTTTGGGCTTCATCGCACTGTCTTGGTCGGCGGCGAATTCGCCCTCGGCGCCTGGCTGCTGGCCCGCCTCAGTGGCGACAACCGGCTGGGCTGGCTGTTCTGGGTCCTGGGGCTCGGCACACTGCAAATCCCACCCGGATTCTATCCTCTCCTCTCGTACCCTCCGATCGGATTTGGGTTTATCGCGCTGCTCACCGCCGCCCTGGCCTACGACCACGCGCTGGTCGACGACCAACCGAGGCTGCGCTATGCCGCCGCCGCGTGCTTCGTGGCCAGCCTCCTGCTGCACGACATTTTCGTCACGTTCGCGCCGCTTTTCCCATTGATCTTACTGGCCCGCCGCCCCCGCTGTTTCCGGGAAAACCTGTCGACGCTCACTCCCCTGGCAGCCGGATTTGCGGCGTATCTGGTCATCTACTTCGGCTACCGACGGCTGACAGCCGCCGAACACACGTACGAAGGAACCGCCTTCTCCTTCGATCTCGCGGCGTGGGTGATGACTTGGCTGCGTTACACGCTGTCGGTCGCTCCAGGATTTGAACTCTGGTTCTTGCGCGACCTCAGCCCGCCGGCACCGCTCTTGCGCGAATGGACCTCCGCCGCGGAATTTATCGGCCGCGAACTCTCATTCAGCGGCGTCGCCAAGGCGGCCCTGCTCGTGGTGAGCGTCGTCTGGCTAATCAGGCCCCCCCCTCCCTCCAACGGCCCGCCGCCGGATCGTCTCTCTGCTCGCCGGAGCGTGTGTCCTGGCCGCGCTCGCCTGCGTGCCGATCGCGCTGACGCCGAAGTATCATTTTTGGGCGAGGCACCGGGGAAATGCCCTACGTCTACAGCTTCTTCACCGTCTACTTCGGTTGGGTCGCGGCGGGCGCGGGACTGCTCGCGCTCCGAGGTGAGGCGATCCAACGTCCGTTGCTCAACTGGAAGATGGGAACGGCCCTCATCGCCATCTTCTACGCCGCCCTTTGCGCGCAAATTACGAATCCCGCAGTGCTCCGACATCTCCACGAAAAATACAATCGCGAGAAGACGGAAGTCCGCGAAACGCCGTGACCCGCCGGTCACGCGATCATCACCATTGCGGGCCACCCGCCCGCGGTCTCAATTTTCTCCACCATGATTCGGTCGCTCGCTTCCCTCGTGCTCGCGAGCCTGGTCACATTGACCGGCCGGGCCCAGACCTACGATCTCGTGATCCGCGGCGGACTGATCATCGACGGCTCCGGCCGGCCGGCGCAACGGGCCGACGTCGCCGTGCAAGACGGCCGAATCGCGGCCATCGGAAAAATCACTTCCCCCGGTCGGGCCGAAATCGACGCCGCCGGACACGCGGTGGCTCCCGGCTTCATCGACGTGCACACCCACTCAGAGGACATCGCCGATCTTCCGGTCGCCGAGAATTTCCTTCGGATGGGCGTCACAACGATCGTCACCGGCAATTGCGGCGGTTCGACGCTCAACGTCGCTGAGTTTTTCGCAACGCTTACCCGCACCGGGGTCGCGGTGAATGTCGCCACGCTCATCGGCCACAACACCGTGCGCCTGAAAATCATGGGCGGCAGCTTCGCCCGGCCGCCCACCGCCGCCGAACTCGACCAGATGCGCAAACTCGTGGACCAGGCGATGCGCGACGGCGCGGTCGGTCTCAGCACCGGGCTCATTTATCTCCCCGGCACCTTCGCGCGGACCGACGAAATTGTCGCCCTCGCCAAGGTCGCCTCGTCCCACGGCGGCATCTATGCCAGCCACATGCGCTACGAGGACATTCGCATTCGCGAAGCGCTGGACGAATTGACCACAGTGGCGCGCGAGGCGCGAATTCCCGCCGAGGTCTCGCACCTGAAACTCTCCGGCCCCACCGCCTGGGGACGCGCCGAGGAGATTATCGCCTATCTGGATGCGGCCCGTGCCAGCGGGCTTCAGATCACGCACGATCAATACGCCTACACCGCGTCCAGCACCGGAATCGGCGCCAACTTGATCGAGGCGGAATTTCGCGAAGGCGGTGCCAAGCGCTATCGTGAGCGACTCGCCGATCCCGCGACGAAGGCCCGGATGGTCGCCGCGATGAAGAAATCCATCGTGGAGGAAAAACGCGGCGACTACACCTTTGCCGTCATCGCGAATTTCAAGCCCGACCCGCGGGCAAACGGCCTGACCGTGCCGCAGGCGGCGAAACTGTTCCGGGGATCGGACACCCTCGATGACCAGATTGAAACGATTCTCGAAATCGAGGCGCGGGGAGGGGCGCAGGGCGTTTTCCACGGCATGAGTGAAGACGACCTCAGGAAATTCCTCGCCCAGCCCTTCACCATGGTCGCCTCCGACGCGGGTCCCCGGAAATTCGGTGACGCAGTCCCCCACCCACGTGGCTACGGCAATAACGCCCGGGTGCTCAGCCGATACGTTCGCGAACAAAAGTTAATCGCCATCGAGGAAGCCGTCCGAAAAATGACATCGCTCCCCGCGCAGACCTTTCAGTTGAAGAATCGCGGCGAGCTCCGGCCCGGTTTCGTCGCAGACATCGTCATTTTCGATCCGGAAAAAGTCACCGACCCGTCCACCTTCAGCGATCCCCATCACTACGCGGAGGGCTTCACGGACATAATCGTGAACGGAACTCCGGTGATCCGGGCGGGCCAACTCACCGAAGCCCGGCCGGGCCGGCCGGTCAGGCTGAACGAATAGCCCTGCCGCGGGGTGCGGCACGGTCAGCTCCGGCCGTCACTCATCCCTCCGATCGCGGTGCGCGCAGTTTCAGCCACTCCGCCCGCCGGGGATAATCGGCAAAACGCCAGACCCGGCCGTCGATGAAGTAGTGCATGGCAATCACGAACGACACCGGCAACTCCGCCATCCGCGCGCTGGGAAACAGCGCGTACGGCACGAAGATCATCACCCCGTAGGCGAACGAAACGCCGGCGTACACCAGAACCCGGCGGCGCGAGATCCAGCCGATGGTAACGTTTCCCGCGCTCTCACCGCCTTCGGCTCGGTTGCGGTTATGGAACCACACCAGCCCGAGATATTGGATGTTGTGGTACGCGGTCACGACCGCGATTGACACCAGCAGATTCGGAATCGCGAGCGCGGCGGCACCGAAGCACACGGTCACGGAGAGCAGCAGCCAACCGCGCGGCCCGCACTCCCGCCGTCCCCGCCGGACCATGAGGATGTGATGCAGCACGCCGGCGAGAATGGCGCCGGCATACACTACGACGAGAACCGTTACGACCCCACCAGGCGGAACGGGATGCTGAATCCACATCGAGCGCCCCGCGGCGCGGATCGTCATCAGCTCGGGATCCCGAAAACGAATGAGCAACGGCGCATAGCACACCACGTCCAGATAACGGCCGTACCACCACGATTCGCGCGGCGACACACCGCCCATCCGCCGCTCGTAAATGCGCTGGAATCCGTAGTGCTGCCGCACGAGGTGAAAATACCCCCAGTAAACGAGGGCGTCTCGCACCCACGGATAAATTCCCTCGGGCGACAGGGCCATCGGCACGCCCAGCACCACCAGGGCCAGCGCCGCCACCCCGAGGTAGATCCGACCGTGGCGGGCCCGGTCTTCCGGTTCGAGCACCGACATCGTCCAAGTCTGGAAATTGTGCGGCATGTTGAACGCCAGCTGAAACGTCACATAGACCGCGAGGCCGGTCATCCATCCCAGTGAAAATGCACCCCACAACGCGAACGGCACCAGCAGACTGGCCGTGAAAAAAAGCGTATCGTAACGGGCCGACACGATCCAACGCCCCGTAGGCGGGCCTGCTGCGTTTGGAATAGACATGGGGAAAGGCGAATTGAGGCTAGTAACCTCCCCGGCATTGCGACAATGCTGCTGATGTCCCCGTCATGTTTGGTGATTCCGCATCTCCCCGGCCGGCCATCCGCCAACTCCCCCGCGCGGTACGAATCAACGGCACCGCTCGCGAAGTCCCGGGGAAATGTCTTCAGGGCGACGTGCTCGATCGGAAGCTGGGTCTGCGCAGCGGCACGTTAGAGACCATGTCAGGGGTCAGGCGCCGCTATTTCACTACTGGCGAGAACGCAGCCCAGCTCGGCGCCCGCGCCGCGCGCACCGCCCTGAAAAAAGCAGGATTAGATTTTGACGACATCGATCTCCTGCTCTGCGTCAGTGGCACCGCCGATCAGCTCATTCCCTGCAACGCCGCCCTGATCCTGCAGGAATTGGATTCGCGGGACCGGGGTGTCACGTGTTTCGACATCAACAGCACCTGCCTGAGTTTCGTCACCGGACTCGACACGATTTCCTACGCGATCGCCGCTGGGCGCTACCGCCACGTGTTGCTGGTCGCCTCCGAGCTGCCATCACTCGGCATCAACGAACAGGAACCCGAGGCCTACAGCCTTTTCGGAGACGCCGCCGCCGCCGCGGTGGTCGCACCGGCCGGGCCGGGGGAAAATTCCCGGCTGCTCGGGGCGCGGCTTGAGACCTATCCGAGCGGCGCGGACCACTGCCAGCTCTACGGCGGAGCCGGCCGGCTTCCGGCATATCACTACAACTCGGTCGCTCCCTCGCGCTATCTCTTCCATATGGACGGAAAGAAAATTTTCCGCCAGGCGAGCGCGGTCATGCCCGGGTTCGTCGAACGCCTGCTGACGGTGGCGGGCGTAAGCCTGCGGGACATCGATCTCGTCGTGCCTCACCAGGCCAGCCTCACGGCCATGGAATTGCTGCGGCGGAAACTCGGCATCTCCAAGGAGCAACTCGTCTGCACGCTGCCCGATTACGGCAACAACATCGCGGCCTCGATGCCACTGGCCCTCGACGTCGCCATCGAGCAGGGCCGCCTGCACCGCGGACAAAAGGTGATGCTCCTCGGCACGAGCGCCGGCTTTTCGATCGGCGGCCTGATTCTGGAATACTGATGCGCGCGCTCATCACCGGTGCCACCGGCTTCATCGGAGGCGCGCTCGCCCGCCGGCTGCAAGCGATGAATTGCGATGTACTCGCCACGGGGCGCGATGAAGCGGCAGGTGCTGCCCTTGCCCGCGACGGCGTGCGCTTTGTCCCGGCCGATGTGTGCGATGCCGGCGCCATCTCGCGACTTTGCAGCGGCCGCGAGCGCGTGTTTCACTGCGCAGCCCTTTCGAGCCTCTGGGGGCGGAAGGCTGATTTTTTCTCCGCCAATGTCAGCGGCACCGAGCGAGTCATCGAAGCGTGTGCCGCCGCGCGCGTCGGTCGCCTCATCCACGTTTCCTCACCCAGCGTGTGCATGGATCAGCGGGATCGATTGCACGTCGGGGAGGACGAACCGCTCCCCCGGACCGCGATCAACACCTACGCTTGGAGCAAACGCGAGGCCGAGCAACGCGTGCTGGCCGCAGCCCAACGCGGCCTGCCAGCCGTCGTACTTCGCCCGCAGGCCGTTTTCGGCCCGGGAGACCGGGCCATTTTTCCCCGCATTCTGCGCGTCGCGCGCCGCGGAACGTTTCCTCGATTCGGCAACGGCGAGTCACTGATCGACGTCACGTGCCTCGCCAACGCGATCGACGCGCTCGTCCAGGCGGCCACCGCCCCGGAGCACTGTCTCGGTCAGATCTATCACATCAGCAACGGCGAGCCGTGGAACACGGAGAAACTGCTGAGCCGGCTTTTCCAGGAACTGGGTCTCGTCGTACGCCGTCCCCGCATCCCGTTCGTCATCGCCTTTCTAATCGCGGGGGCGCTCGAGTTTTTTCATCGAGCGGCGGGGCTGCAACGCGAACCACGGCTCACCCGCTACTCGGTGTGCGTGCTCGCTCGCTCGCGGACGCTCGACATCACCAAAGCCCGCCGTGACCTCGGTTACCGGCCCGCAGTCGACGTTGAAACCGGTATCAGGGAGTTTGCCGCCGCCTGGCGCGTTACCCATGCCGCCGCTTGACGTCTCGCTCCTGCACGCCGGCTGGTGCACGCACCCGGAATTCAGCGTGATGCGCGGAGGACGTTTTTCAGCGCGCAAATTTCCCGCGATGGTCGCCGTGCTGCGCCACCCCGATCGCGGACTCATCCTCGTCGACACCGGCTACACGCCCCGTTTTCACACGCTGACGCACCGCTTGCCCTGGTCGCTGTACGCGTGGCTGACCCCGGTGTTCATCGCGCCCGGTGATACGGCCGCGGCGACCTTGCGGGCCGGAGGCATCGATCCCGCCGCCGTGGGCATGATTATCGTGACGCATTTCCACGCCGATCACATCGGCGGTCTTCGCGACTTTCCCGAGGCGCGATTTATCTGGCTGGAGGAGGCTTACGCCGCAGTGAAATCGCTGCGCCCCCGGGCGGCGCTACTGGCGGGCTTTCTGGCGGGCTTCGTGCCGGACGACTTTGAAAAGCGCTCGACGGCGGTTGCGACCGAACAGCTCGCCCCGCTGGCGGAACTAGACTTCTTGTTTTCCGGGGTGGATATCCTTGGCGACGGATCGCTCATGTTGGTCGCTCTGCCCGGCCACGCCGCCGGACATGCGGGGCTTCTGTTTACCGACCAAGCGGGACGGCGCATTTTCCTGACCATCGACGCGGTCTGGCTCAAGCGTTCACTCGACGAAAACCGCCCACCCCACCCCATCGCCCGCCTGTTGATGCACGACGCGCGCGCGTTTCGGGACACATTTGAAAAATTACGGAGGCTGCAGGCCAGCCATCCGGAAATCACCTACGTGGTCACGCACTGTGAAGAAAGCCATCGGGTGCTACCGCGATTCGGCGCGCTCCGCTGATCCGGGCGAGGAAGACGACATGCAAGCCATCTATCGGCAGCTCGGCCATTGGATCTTTCGCCACCGGATCGGTGTGGGGCTGTTCTGGCTGGTCGTACTGATCGGCGCGGGAGTCGCCGCGCGGCGGGCCCCCACGCTGTTGGATGCAGGTTCGCTTCCCCTCGCGGAAACGGCCTCCGCCCGGGTCGAATTGACGCTGGGGCGTGATTTCGCGCAGCCGTTCGCACAGAGCCTCGCTGTGGTGTTTCACTCGACCAACGCGAAGTTCGACGATCCGGAATTCCAGCGCACGGCGGATTTCGTGGCGTCGCAACTTCGGAAGTGCCCGGGCGTCGTCCGGGTCATCGTACCCGACGCGAGTTTCGGTCATCGGTTCAGAGGCGCGGATGGCCACGCGATCGCCCTCTTGGTCGGACTCGGCGGAGTTTCGATCGCGGACGCTGAAAGGCGCGTTGCACCCCTGCGCGACACTGTCCGCCGGGCCCTCATCACGAACCCGGCGCCGGGCTGGGCGTGGCACGTCACGGGGCAGGCGGCGATGATCCATGACTTGAATCATTTCAATGCGACTGACTCGGAGCGCGCGGAGGTGCGGGCGCTGCCGTTCATTTTGTTCGTGTTGTTGCTCGTGTTCGGATCGCTTGTCTCCGCCGCCCTGCCGCTCGCGCTGGGTCTTGCCTCCATCACACTCGCGATGAGCATCGCACCCGCCGTGGTGCAATTCGCCCCGCTGCATATTCTCTACCAAAACGTCGTCACCCTCCTCGGGCTCGCACTCGGGATCGATTACTCGCTTTTCATGGTGAGCCGCTACCGCGAGGAAATTACCAACGGCGAGCAGACGGCCGGGCAGGCGCTGGCGGAGACCCTCGCGACCACCGGAGTCGCGGTCACGTACTCCGGGATCACCGTCCTGATCGGGCTCGCCGGGCTGCTGCTGACGCCCCTGTTCGAACTGCGCTCCATGGGCCTCGGCGGAATGGTTGTCGTCGCGTCGAGTCTCGCGCTGACGCTCACGTTGTTGCCGGCAGCGCTGGCATTGCTGACGCCATGGCTCGAATCGCCGCGCAAACTCGCGCCGATCCTTCGACTAACCGGGAGCAGGCAGCGCTGGGAACGCTGGTCTGATTTCGTGCTCCGCCGCCCGGTGTCAGCGCTTCTCCTCGGACTCGTCGTCCTGCTGGGTATGAGCGCGCCACTCCTCGGGATTCGTCCCGGGTTCCCCGACAAGCCGTGGCTGCCGGAAAAAATGGAGACCTCCCGTGGCTTGGCCGCGCTGCAGGCCATGGGCCAGGGGCAGGAACTCACGCCGGTTAACCTGCTCGTCCGCGCGCAGGCAGGCGGCGAGGTTTTACCCAGCCAAGTGGACGCCTTCTTTTCTCTTTCGGAAAAACTGCATGCCGATCCAAGGGTCGCACGGGTATTCGGGCCGGTGGATCTCGGCGACGACCTGCAGGAATTCCAACTGCGCACGCTCTATCTCAACTTCGATCAGAGCCTCGAATCTCATCCGGAAATTGGCAGCCTCATTCTGAGCCGCCGACACGAGTGCGCCCTGGTCCAGATCGTCCTGCGCGACCGTGTCGGATACGCCGACAGCCTCGCCTTCGTCCGCGAACTCGCCACCTGGAACGTACCTGGCATAACGCTCGAAGTCGGCGGCCACTGGTCGTACGCCAACGACTTCGATGCCGTTCTGCTGGCCGCCTACCCCGTCGTATTCGGCATCGTGACCGGCGTCACACTGCTGGTGCTGTTCTTCGCGTTTCGGTCATTTCTGGTCCCAATCAAGGCGCTCCTGTTGAATGCGCTCTCCGTCACCAGCGCCTTCGGAGCCACCGTCGTCGTTTTTCAATGGGGCTGGGGCGCCTCGTGGCTCGGGCTGAACGGGCCGGTCGGATCGATTCCGCTGAACATCCCGCTCATCGTGTTCTGCGTCACGTTTGGGCTGAGCATGGACTACGAGGTTTTCATTCTCACCCGCGTCCGCGAGGAGTACCTGCGTGATCGGGACGGTGACGGATCGGTCAGGCGCGGGTTGGTTGCAACCGGAGGATTGATCAGCGGTGCGGCGGCGATCATGGCGATCGTCTTCGGGGCGTTCGCCCTCGCAGACGTCGTCCTGGTCAAGATGCTGGGATTCGGCCTCGCTGTTGCCGTGGTGGTAGACGCGCTGGTGGTGCGCGCGATGATGGTTCCCGCTGCGATGAAACTCGCCGGCCGCTGGAACTGGGTTCCCGGCATCAAATAGCCTCTCCCTGTTTTCCCCCATGCGCTTCGCTGCCCTCGTCTTCGTCCTCCTCTTGCCGTTGGCCATTCCGCGCGCGGCCGAGCCGCCACCCGTTGCGTCTACCGGCAGTTCCGCCCCATGGCCGGCGGCCCGGACGCCCCACGAGCGCGCGCTGGTGCGCTACTACACGGCCGTAAACGAGGGCAACCTCGACGCGGCATTGGCGGAGCTCGGCGAGACGTTTCACAGCGAGGCGGCGTTTCCCGGGGGGAGGAAGAACGACCGCGCCGGCTTCAGGGAGTTTCTCTCGCTGCTGCGCACCGCATTTCCCGACGCCCGGATTGAGATCGTGGAATTCATCGGTGACGGCGACACCACGGTGTGCCGATATACGTTCTCCGGAACGCATCGCGCCAAGTTCCTGAATCTGCGCCCCACACGGAAGACGGCCACGGCGGGCGGCCTCGACATCTGGCGTTTTCAGGGCAACCAGATCCAGATGCTGCAGGGGCACTTTGACTCGCTCGGTCTGCTCGTGCAACTCGGCCTCGTTCCCGAGGTGAAATGATGTCCACGTCCGGCTCGATTACGCCGCCGCCCAAACTGCGGCTGTCCCTACTCGGCGCATGGCGGGCGCAGCGCAAGGGGTGGCTCGATCAATTCGTCCGGCTGCAGGCGGAGCACGGCGATCTCGTCGAACTGCAGCTGGGGCGACGCCGGGTTTTTCTCCTCTCCGATCCGGCATTGATCCACGAGGTGCTCGCCCTCGCCAAGCCGGTGATGAAGGAGCGAGGGCTGCAGGTAAACGCGCGGCTCTTTCTCGGTGACGGACTACTGACAAGCCAGGGAGAAACCTACAAGCGCCAGCGGCAACTCGGCCGGCCGGCGGTGCAAGCGGAACATTTTCCGGCGCAGGCGGCGGTTATCCAGGACTGTTTTGAGCGCACCCAAGCCCCTTGGCGCGATGGCGAAAGTCGCGACCTCGCGCGCGAGTGCGCCGACGTCACCCTGCGCGCCGCGGCTGAGAGTGTGTTGGGGGTGAATTTCGACCGCCAGCTTGCCGCCACCCACGCGTGGCTCGAGGAGATTTCCGAATTTGCCCGGCGGGCCATTTCAAATCCGCTCTATTTCGTCTACCAACACCTCCCGCTCCCACGACCGATCCGCTTTCGGCGCGCGCGGGCCGGGCTCAACCGGATGCTGGAAGAGGCGCTCAGCGCCAGCCGGGGCCGGCCGACCTGGCTCGGCCACCTTGAGGCCGCCGGGGGTGAATTGACGCCCGCGCAGATTCGCGATCTCGCGAAGTCCGTTCTGCTGGCCGGATACGAAACGACCGCCAATGCGTTGGCGTGGACCCTCTACCTCATCAGCGGGAATCCCGGGGTGGAGCGACAGTTGCTCCAGGAATTCGCCGCCGCACCGCCATCGGCGGCGACGGATCCGCTGCCGGCCCTACCCTACACGCTTCAAGTCGTGCGAGAGTCGATGCGGCTTTATCCCCCGGTCTGGATCGTTGGTCGCGAAGCCCTGACCGACATCGATCTCGGACGCCTGCAACTGCGCCGAGGCGACACGGTCTACATGAGCCAGTATATCGTTCACCGGGACCCGCGCCATTTTCCCAACCCGACGCGCTTCGATCCGGAGCGGTTCGCCAGCGGCAATAACCACGCTGGGACCACGCCGGCGTATTTTCCCTTCGGTGCCGGACCCCGCAGTTGCATCGGAAAACAATTCGCGCTGCAGGAACTCGCGCTGGGATTGCGCCACTGGCTGCCGCGCTGGCGTTTTGTCATCGACCGCCCCGAACCGATCGGCTTAGACGCAGTGGTCACCCTGAAGCCATTGGGCCGCCTCCGCATGAAAGTCTTCCGACGCACGGCATGAACTTCAATCATCCCGATCGGGTCGTCCAATCCTGGTACCCCGCGATGCGGTCGCGTGGCCTGGGACGCGGCAAGGCCCGCAGCCTCGACCTGCTCCGCCGGCGCATCGTGCTTTATCGCGACGCAGGCGGCCAGGTTCATGCACTGGACGGCCAATGTCCCCATCTCGGGGCCGACCTCGGCCATGGCAAAGTCCAGGGCACCGAGCTGCGCTGTGCGTATCATCACTGGTGTTTCGGCCCGAATGGCGCGTGCACCCGCGCGCCGTTCTTTGACGCACCGCCGGCACGTCGCACCCGGAGCTATCCCGTATACGAGGCATGGGGCATGATTTGGATTTTCAACGGACCGGCACCGCTCTTCCCGGGACCGTGGGAAGTGGTCGGCAGTGGCGCACGGGTTTTTCGGGTCTACACGGACCACCTGCCGGTCCATCCCCACCTCATCACCCTGAATGGAATGGACGCCTGTCACTTCAGCGCGCTGCATCCGATGGCACAGACGCGCGCACCGGAGGTGAGCCAGGAGGACGCCTTTCGCACCACGCTGCGAATTGGCGGCCGACCGCACTCGCGGCTGCTCCGTTGGTTCATCGGCTCGCCCACGGACGAATTGATCGGAGAATTCACCGTGCTCGGCGGCAACATCTCGTTCGCCACGGTAACCTATCCCCACACGTTCAAGGTGGTGTTCGCGACCGATCCCACCGGTCCGGCAACCTGCCGGTCGATCACGTTTCTGATCTTCCCCCGGGGTGTACGGCTGCGGCCGCTGTTTGCGCTCGGCGTTCTACTCGCGGTGCTGCCAGATGATCGAAGGATTTTCTTCGGACTGAAGTTTCAGCCGGGCTTCAGCGAGCACGACGCCTGCGCCCGGAGCTTTTACGAACAAGTCAACGCGATGGCCACGTGGTGACGGACGACGGACCGTCCCGGGAACGTTGACTCGAGCGCTCCGGCAGCAACTCGCATGGCCCGCATCGTTATCATCACCTACGGTTCGCTCGGGGATCTCCATCCGGCGATCGCACTCGCGCTGCGCCTCCGCGATCGCGGACACCGCGCTGAGATCGCCACCAGCGAGCCTTACCGTCCGAGAATCGCCGCGCTCGGACTTCCGTTTCACGGAGTGCGGCCGAGTCTGTCGATTGCGGACGAGGCGGTATTGCGTCGAATCATGGACGGCATGAACGGTTCGGTGCATCTGATGCGCGACCTGGTCTATCCCTCTGCCCCGGAGATGTTCGCCGATCTCGCTCCGGTTGTCGCCGGCGCCGATCTGTTCGTCGCCGGCGAAATGGTGTGCGTGGCACCGCTCCTGAGCGAAATCACGGGGGTGCGCCGGGCGTTTTTCGCGCTCTCACCGATCTCATTTTTCACCGTTCACGATCCCTCGCTGATGCCCGGACCGCCCGGCACGCGTTTTTTCCAATCACTGGGTCCGACCGCCAATCGCGCGATGCGAACCATGGCTCGCATCAGTTCCTACCGATGGTGGGCGCCATTGCGCGAACTCCATCGTTCCGTCGGCGTGCCGCCGGGCCGCTCGCCGTTTTTCGAGGGCAAGTTTTCGCCCCATCTCAACCTCGCCCTGTTTTCCAATGCGCTGCAGGCGCCACCGCCTGACTGGCCGCCCCACACGGAGCAGACTGGATTCCTGTTCCACGACGAGGCCGATCAGCATCCGCAACTTCCACCCACCGTGGAGAAATTCTTCAACGCGGGAGAACCTCCCCTCGTCTTCACCCTCGGCTCCGCCGCCGTGCACCTCGCCGGGGACTTTTACGCCCAGAGCGCACGCGCCGCGGAGATTCTCGGTCGCCGGGCGCTGCTGCTCCTCGGGCCGAATTCCGCACCGGGGGCCCTGCCACCCTCGGTTCTGCCGTGGGATTACCTCCCGTACGCACAGGTTTTCCCCCGGGCCGCCGCCGTCGTGCATCAGGGCGGGATCGGCACCACCGCGCAGGTGCTGAGGGCGGGCCGGCCGATGGTCGTCGTGCCTTATGCTCACGACCAGTTCGACAACGCGGCTCGGGCCGCACGGCTCGGAGCCGCACGCGAAGTCTCCCGCCGCGAGTACCGCGCCGCCAACGTGGCCGCAACCCTCGTCGGTTTGCTCGCCAATCCGACCTCGGCCGACGCCGCCCGCGAAATCGGCGAACACATCCGCGCCGAACGGGGGCTGGAGCGCGCCTGCGACGCAATCGAACGCGCCCTGCCGTAATTCAGCCCCTACTCAAGATCCACCAATACCAGGATGAGCACCAAAATTCCAAGAAATGTGACCAATGTCGCACAAATCCGGTAAAATCGGATCTGCCGGCGCGCCTCGTCCTCCGTCATATCCCCGTCCTTCGCCCGCTCCTCGACCGACATTCGGTGTCGGGGCAGCCGCCATTGCAAAACCATCCCGGTGACCGCCAGCAAGATTGCGGCCGCCACCCCGCTCTCGGTGAAGAAATTGGACGCCGCCAAAACGTGGGGAATAGGAAGCAGCGATTGAAGCGTGGTCATGTTTTCGGCGGGTGCAGAGCGGTATTAGGCGAAGGGCAAGTTTCTTATCCACGCAATGGTCTTGTCGGCCAGGCGGTCAAAGGCCGCCACGCACAGTTCGAGGTGCGCCTCCGTCGTGTCCTCGATCTTGTTGTGGCTGATCCCATGCAGGCTCTGGACGAACATCATCACCGTCGGCACGCCGGTGCCGCAGACCTCCGCCGCGTCGTGCAACGGCCCGGAAGGCAGGCGGTGCCCCCCCCCCGCCGTCTCCACGATCGCCTCGCTGCACAGCGCAATCAGTTCCGGATGAAACGGCCGCGGTTCAATTTGCCAGAGACGTTCCCATGTCACCGTGACGCCGCCTTCCCGCGCAAACTGTTCGCTCGCCGCCTTGGCTTCAGTCAGCATTCGCGCAAGAGCGGCGGGATCCAGGTGCCGCTGGTCGAGCGTAATTCGGCACTCCTCCACCACGCTGGTGACGATGCCCGGTTTGGTCGTGCAGGAGCCGATCGTGCACACGCCCCCGGCACTGCGCTCCGCAATGCGATATACCTCCGGACTCATCTTTGCCGCCGCCAGAAACGCATCCTTGCGCCGGTTCATTGGCGTGCTGCCGGAATGCGCCGCCTGCCCGTGAAACGTCAGCGCGTGGCGTTCGACGCCAAACGTGCCCAGCACCGCGCCCAAGGGCAGACCGAGATCCAGCAGCACCGGGCCCTGCTCGATATGGAGCTCAATATAAGCGACCGCATATTTCAATTCACCACCGCTCTCCTTCACCCGCTCAAACTCGATGCCGACGTTCCTCAGCGCGTCGGGCAACGTAATCCCATCGCGGTCCCGGAGCCCCCGGGCCTCGTCCATGTTGAGTGAACCGGAACACGCCGAGGAACCGAAGAGGCTCTTGCCAAATCGGGCCCCCTCTTCGTCCGCCCAGTCGACGAGCCGTACCGTGACCGGCGGTCGACCGTGATATTGCGCGTTGAGCCGGCGCAGAATTTCCACGCCCGCCATCACATTGAGACAGCCGTCGAGCCAGCCGCCGTTGGGCACGGAGTCCATGTGCCCGCCGATCACGAGCGTCCGTTCAGAATCGCCCCGTAGGGTTGCCCAAAGATTTCCCGCGGCGTCTGGGGCGATTTCAACTGGCAGTTCCTGCAGTTTGCTGCGCAACCACGCCCGGGCATCGAGCCACTTGCCGGTGAATGCCACGCGCTGGGCGCCGTTGTCATCTCCGGTGAGACGACGAAGCTCCTTCAGTTCGGCAACGGTCCGCTGGGGCTTAAGGAGCGCGTTCATGTTTGAATCTCCCTAGGAGAAAAAGCACCGCCAGACGCCGCGTTTGGGGTCGCACGGAATCACTTTTTCCAACTTAACTGACTCCACTCGGTTCATTCGAAGCCCACGAGATGAGCTGCTTTGTAGCTTGGAAAGTAGGAAGCCCCGGACCACATTCAATCCGCATCTCAGCTGCCGATCCCGATAAGACACAGGTCTTTTCCGCATCCGACCGGCAGCCGTTCCTCGATTGGCGCGCCGCGCGCACGGCTTCTGCTTCGTTCACCCCAAGCCCTTCCCTCCCATGCCCACACTCGCCACTACCGTCGACGGTCTGAAGCTCCCCAATCCGTTTGTCATCGGTTCCGGCCCTCCCGGCACCAATCTCAGTGTCATCAACCGCGCCTTCAAGGAGGGCTGGGGCGCCGTGATCGCCAAAACCGTCAGCCTGGACGCCTCGAAAGTCGTGAACGTCACCCCCCGTTACGCGAAACTGCACGCCCTGAGCGGCGAGGTCATCGGTTGGGAAAACATCGAACTCATCAGCGACCGGCCATTCCGGCTCTGGGAGGACGAATTCAAGCGCTGCAAGGACGCCCAACCGCCGGGTGCGCTCATCGCCTCCATCATGGAGGAATACAACCGCGACGCCTGGATCGAACTCGTCCAACGCTGCGAAGCCGCCGGCGTCGACGCGTTCGAACTCAACTTCTCCTGCCCGCACGGGCTGCCCGAGCGGAAGATGGGCGCCGCCATGGGCCAGGATCCCGACATCCTCGAGGAGGTCTGCGGGTGGGTAAAATCCGCCACGAAGAAGCCCGTCTGGGCGAAGATGACGCCCAACATCACCCATATCGAGGAGCCCGGTCGCGCCGCTCTCCGGGGTGGGGCCACCGGCCTCAGCGCGATCAACACGATCCGCAGTGTCACCAGCATCAATCTCGACACGCTCCGGCCCGACCCGTGTGTGGAAGGCTACACGACTCCCGGCGGCTACTCCTCCAAGGCCGTAAAACCCATCGCCCTCCGCATGGTGATGGAACTCGCGACCATGATTCGCGCGGAATTTCCCGACCGCTCACTCTCCGGCCTCGGCGGCATCGAAAGCGGCAACGACGCCGCTCAGTTCATATTACTCGGGTCCGACACCGTGCAGGTGTGCACCGGCGTGATGAAATTCGGCTACGAGTGCGTGAAGCCGATGTGCGACGAACTGCTTGTGTTCATGGCCAGGCACAAGTTTGAGACGCTGGCCGACTTCAAGGGCAAGAGCCTGCCGTACTTTACGACCCACGCCGACCTGGTGAAGCGCCAGACCGAGCGCAAGGCCGCCCAAAAAGCCGCCGCCGCCGCGGCCGGCGCCCCGGCGGTAAAGGTCGTGAAAAGCGATGGCGAATGGACCGGGGACGAATTCGTGAAACAATCCGACGCCCTCTCCCGCGGGTGAAGCCGCCGAACAAACATTCGCGATTGTCCGGCAATTTACCCATCGTCCCGCCCTCGTCCCTTTCTTCCGCATGACCCAAACCCTCACTCCCTGTCCGCACTTCATCGGCGGCGAATGGCTGACGCCCACGGGCGCCACCTCGCCGGTCTTCAATCCGTCCACCGGCGACGTGATCGCCGAGTGTCCGATCGGAGGCGCCGCGGAGGTCAACGCCGCCGTCGAGGCTGCCCAGGCCGCCTTTCCCGCCTGGCGCGAGACTCCAGCGGTCGAGCGGGCGCGCGTCTTTTTCAAATATCGTCAGCTCGTCGAACAGAATTTCGACGCGATCTGCCGCACCGTCACACGCGAACACGGCAAGACCTACGCCGAGGCCCGCGGCAGCGCCTTTCGCGGACTTGAAAACATCGAATACGCGTGTGGCGTGCCGTCCCTGCTTTTCGGTGACACGCTCGAAAACCTCGCCCGCGGCGTCGACTGCGAGACCCTGCTCCAACCGCTGGGGGTCACCGTGGGCATCACACCGTTCAACTTTCCCGCGATGGTACCGCTGTGGATGTTTCCGCTCGCCCTCGCCTGCGGCAATACGTTCGTCCTCAAACCCAGTGAAAAGGTGCCGCTAACTGCCGTCCTGCTCGCCCAGTTGCTCGAACAGGCGGGATGCCCGAAGGGGGTTTTCAATTTGGTCCACGGCGGCCGCGAATGCGTCGACACGTTGCTCACCCATCCGAAGGTCCGCGCGGTTTCCTTCGTCGGGTCCACGCCGATCGCAAAATACATCTACGAAACCGGCACGCGGCACGGGAAACGTGTCCAGGCCAACGGCGGCGCGAAGAACTACATCGTCATCATGCCCGACGCCGACATCCCGAAGACCGTCGAGGCCCTTTCCACCGCCGCCTTCGGCTGCGCCGGCGAACGCTGCATGGCGGGCTCAACCGCCGTGACGGTCGGGAAAGCCGCCGAACGCCTGCTCCCCTCGCTGGTCGAGGCAGCCAAGGTGATCAAGGTGGGCCGCACCGATCAACCCGCCCCTGCCTCGCAGCCCGACATGGGCCCAGTCATCACGGCGCAACACCGCGACCGCGTGATGAATCTCGTGGCGAGCGGCGAGAAGGAAGGGGCCAAGGTAATCGCCGATGGCCGCTCCGCCCGGGTTTCCGACGCCCCGCGCGGCTTCTATCTCGGCGCCACCATCGTCGATGGCGTGGAGGCCAACATGACGCTCGCCCGCGAGGAGGTCTTCGGGCCCGTACTGAACGTAATGCGCATGGATGATTTGGACTCCGCAATCGCCACCGCCAACGCCTCGGCCTTTGGCAACGGTGCGGCCATTTTCACCAACAGCGGAGCCGCCGCGCGCGAGTTCAAACATCGCGTGAAGGCGGGGATGGTGGGCATCAACGTCGGCGTCCCTGCCACGATGGCAATGTTCCCCTTCACGGGCTGGGACGACTCCTTCTACGGCGATCTCCACATCCAGGGCCGCGAAGCCGTGCAGTTCTACACCCAGCAAAAGGTAATCACGACCCGCTGGTTCGGCGGAGACGTGGGCGACGTGTGGAAGAAATGACCTGCGCCGTTTCTGCCGACGCCAACGGAGAAAACAGAGCGCGCAAGCGATCGGGCCTTTTGTGAACTCTCCGTTCCCCCCCCCGTAGAAATTCAGAATCAATCCATTCATGAGCCTGCTGATCAAAAACGGTGAAATCATCACGGCCGACTCGCGCTACATCGCAGACATTTACTGCGAGGACGAAACCATCACGCGAATCGATCGCAACCTGAACGCTCCGGCCGGCGCCGAGGTGATCGACGCGAAGGGAAAATATGTTTTCCCCGGTTTCATCGATCCGCACGTGCACATCTACCTGCCCTTCATGGGCACGTTTTCGAAGGACACCTACGTGACTGGCAGCCAGGCCGCCCTGGTTGGCGGCACGACCACGCTGATTGAGATGTGCTGTCCGGCACGCAAGGACGACGCGCTCGCCTCGTTCGATCTGTGGATGTCACAAGCCGTCGGAAAATCCGCGTGCGATTTTTCGTTTCACATGGGCGTGACCAAATTCGACGCCACCACCGAAACGCAGCTGCGCGAGATCGTGCGGCGCGGAATCAGTTCCTTCAAAATCTTCCTCGCCTACAAGGGCGCGTTCGGGATCGACGACACCGAACTCTATCGCACGCTCAAACTCGCCCGGGAACTCGGGGTCACCGTCACCGCGCACTGTGAAAACGAGACGCTCGTCGCCGAACGCTGTCGCGAACTCCTCGCGGCCGGCAAAACCGACCCCGGGCAGCATCACGAGAGCCGCCCACCCGCCGTCGAGGCCGAGGGCGTGCACCATCTCATGACGTTTGCCGAACTCACCGGCGCGGCGACCTACATCGTCCACCTGAGTTGCCAGGAGGCGCTCGATCAGGCCATCGCCGCCCGTCAGCGTGGCGTAAGGGTCGGCATCGAAACGCTGATCCAATACCTCGTCCTCGACAAGTCCTACGCCGAGAAGCCCGATTTCGAGGGGGCCAAATTCGTGATGTCCCCTCCCCTGCGCGATGCCCGCAACCAAGCCGTCCTCTGGAACGGGCTGCGCGACGGGCTCATCAACACCGTTGCCACCGATCACGCGCCCTTCGATTTCGAAAAGCAAAAGCCGATGGGCCGCGACGATTTCACGAAAATCCCCAACGGCATCCCGTCACTTGAGGAGCGCGTCAACCTGCTCTACTCACGTGGAGTGAAGACCGGAAAAATTGATCTCCACACCATGGTCAACGTCGGCAGCACCGCCGTCGCCAAGCAATTCGACCTCTTCCCCCGCAAAGGCACGATTCAGCCCGGGGCGGACGCGGATCTCGTCGTTTTTGACCCCAACTACCGCGGCACCATCTCGGCCAAGACCCAGCACATGAACGTCGACTACAGCGCGTTCGAAGGCTGGCCGCTCGAGGGCCGGGCGAGCACGGTCACGGTCCGCGGTCAGGTGGCGGCGCGGGACGGAAAGTTCACCGGCACGCTGGGCCGTGGGCAGTATCTGCGCCGCACCCCGAGCCGGTTCTGACCGCAGATACCGGTTTTCCTCCATGTCCCCCGATACCGGCCTGCGCGAAAGCGCCCCCGACGTGGAGTTGGACCTCTCGGTCATCGAGCACTCCCACCTCTACAATCAGGACCTCGCGCCGGTGCCGCTCCAAGGGCGCAAGTGGGGGGTGCTCAGTTTCGCCGCGCTCTGGGTCTCGATGGCCGCGTGCATCCCCACCTACATGCTTGCGTCATCGCTGATTGGCGGCGGCATGAACTGGTGGGAGGCGGTCCTTACGATTTTTCTGGGCAACTTGATCGTCGTCGTCCCGATGGTACTCAACGCCCATGCCGGCACCAAATACGGCATTCCCTTCCCGGTGCTGTGCCGCGCTTCCTTCGGAACCGTCGGCGCAAATGTTCCCGCACTCCTGCGGGCGTTGGTGGCCTGCGGCTGGTTCGGCATCCAGGCGTGGATTGGCGGCAACGCCATTTACAAAATCGGCGCAGTGTTCTGGCCGGCCATCGCCAACGGATCCACGAACAATCTTCTCGGCATCACCGGCGCCCAGTTCCTCTGTTTTCTCTTTTTCTGGGGCATCAACATGTGGGTCATCCATCGCGGCATCGAAACGATCCGCGTGCTCCTCAACATCAAGGCCCCGCTCCTCATTGCGCTCGGACTGCTGCTGCTCTTCTGGGCCTATCGCGCCGCCGGCGGATTCGGTCCGATTCTCTCGCAGCCCTCCGCCTTTGATCCCGGCCAGCCAAAGGCGGGACAGTTCTGGGCGTTTTTCTTTCCCGCGCTGACCGGCATGATCGGATTCTGGGCCACGCTCTCGCTGAACATCCCCGACTTCTCCCGCTACGCGAAATCCCAGCGCGATCAGGTCGTCGGTCAGATTGTCGGGCTCCCGGCCACGATGGCGCTGTACGCCTTCATCGGTGTGGCGGTGACGTCAGCCACGACCATCATCTACGGTCAAACCATCTGGGATCCCGTCGACGTGCTCACGCGGTTCCAGAATCCGATCGTACTCGTCATCTCGATGCTCGCCCTGTGTGTCGCCACCCTGGCCACCAACATCGCCGCCAACGTCGTCTCCCCCGCCAACGACTTCGCCCATCTGGCGCCGAAAAAGATCTCCTTCCGCACCGGCGGCTACATCACCGGCGTCATTGGCATCGTCATGATGCCATGGAAACTCATCGCCGATCCCAGCGGTTACATTTTCACCTGGCTGGTCGGTTACAGCGCGTTGCTGGGCCCCATCGGGGGCATCATGATTGCCGACTACTTCGTCGTCCGCGGGCGCTGGTTAAACGTCCTCGGTCTTTACAATCCGGAGGGGGACTATTGCTACCGGAACGGCTTCAGCATCGTGGCGATTGTTGCGCTGGCCGCAGGCATTCTTCCCAGCCTTCCCGGCTTCCTCGCGACCATCCACGCCATCGACAGCCGCCATGTTCCCTCGTTTCTGCTCGGCCTCTACAGCTACGCTTGGTTCGCGGGCTTCGGGATCGCGTTCGTGGTATACCTCATCCTGCGCCGGGCGGCCCCCAACGGCTGACCCGTCCACGCTCCCGGAGCAGACCGGGAAACCGGACACGCTCTTTCCAAGATTTTCCTCCGCACACTCCGTTTACTCCGGTAGAAACCTCTTCACATGAAATCCATTCCGCTCCCGCCCACCCCGCACACCCCGGCGCCCTATAATGGCCCGTCTGCCGAGCACGTGCTCGCGTTGCGCAAGCAGTACCTCAACCCCGGTCTTTTCCTCTACTACAAGAAGCCGATCATGATCGTGGAGGGAAAGATGCAGCACGTGTGGGATGACACCGGCAAACGCTACCTCGACGGCCTCGGCGGCATCGTGACCGTCAGCGTCGGGCACTGTCATCCGCACGTCGTCGCTGCGGCCAATGCGCAGCACGCCACCCTTCAGCACTCCACGACGATCTACCTGCAGCCAAAAATCGCCGAGTTCGCCGAAAAACTGGCGTCGAAGATGCCGGGGGACCTCAAGGTCTGCTACTTCGTCAATTCCGGATCGGAGGCCAACGACCTTGCCATGCTCATGGCCCGGCTCGCCACGGGCAACTACGACGCCATCGCGCTTCGCAACGGCTACCACGGCGGCAGCCCCGCGTCGATGGGCCTCACCGCCCATAGTACGTGGAAATTCAATACACCGCACTCGTTCGGCATCCACCACGCGATCGCGCCGTACCCGTACCGCGGCCCCTACGGCTACGATGACCCCGACGCCGGTCGCAAGTACGCGGACGACGTGAAGAACCTCATCGACTACGCCACACCCGGCAAAGTCTCCGCGTTCATCGCCGAGTCGATCCAGGGCGTCGGCGGCTTCGTGGAATTTCCCGAGGGCTACCTCCGGCACACCTACGAGCACGTCCGGGCCGCCGGCGGCGTGTGCATCGCGGACGAGGTGCAAACCGGCTTCGGCCGCACCGGCACGCATTTTTGGGGATTCGAAACGCAGGGGGTCATCCCCGACATCGTCACCATGGCCAAGGGCATCGGCAACGGTGCGCCGCTGGCCGCGGTCGTCACCACTCCGAAGATTGCCGCGGTGATGACGCAAAAAGTGCATTTCAACACCTTCGGCGGCAACCCCGTCGTCAGTGCGATCGGGAAGGCGGTGCTGGAGGTCATCGAACAGGAAAAGACGCAGGAAAACTGCCTTCGCCTCGGCACCTACATCCTCGCCGGCCTCGAAAAACTGAAAGCAAAGCACAAGGTCATCGGCGACGTGCGGGGCAAGGGCCTGATGCTCGGCATCGAATTCGTGAAGGATCGCGCCACCAAACAGCCAGGCCGCGAGGAGTGCGCACAGGCCGTCGAAAACGCCCGCGAACTTGGCCTGCTCCTGGGCAAGGGAGGACTCTGGGGGCAGACCATCCGCTTCGCCCCGCCGATGAACATCACCCTGGACGATGCGGATTTCCTGCTGGCCGTGTTGGACGAGGCCATCGGGGCGATCTGACGGGACGGTTTCGACTTGGCGGCGCCCGTTTCTTTTTCTTGCCGGCGGACCGTTGAACAGGCTCTCTCGCGGGCTTCCCGTCCCGCCGTTCCGCCTCGCGCCGACCTGTGGCGGTAGAATCCAAAAAACATGTCCCATCAGCCGCCTCCTCCTGAAGAAAAACAGGCCTCGTTCATCGAGCGCTCACTCGAAGGTGCCATTTTTTCCAGCCGCTGGCTGCAGGCCCCGCTTTACGCGGGGCTGATCATCGCCCAGACGATCTATGTCGCCCAGTTCTTCCGGGAACTCTGGCACCTGTTTGGCGTATTTTTAGGTCCGGGAAAAGTGGAGGACATCAGCACGCACATCATGATCGGCGTGCTCGGTTTGATCGATGTGGTAATGGTGGCCAACCTCGTGATCATGGTCGTAATCGGCGGCTACGAAACATTCGTCTCGCGTCTCGACCTCGAGGACAAGGTCGACAAGCCGGAATGGCTCAGCCACGTGAATGCCGGCGTGCTCAAGATCAAACTCGGCACCGCGCTCATCAGCATCTCGTCGATCCACCTGTTGAAGACCTTCATCGAAGTCCGGGAGACGTCCTTCCAAATCGTGAACGATGCGATTAAGTGGCAGGTGACCATTCACGTCATCTTCCTCATCTCCGCCCTCGTCCTCGCCTGGACCGACCGCATCATGATGGCGGGTCTGAAGGAGCAGGCGAAACACTGAGTTTCACCGTCACCGCTTCAACCGCAGCAGGCGCTCGCCGGCCGCGTGCAAGGTCTCGGGCCGTTTCGCAAAATTGAGCCGCACATAGCGGTTCTCACCGTTCGCAAAAAAGCTCGAACCAGGCACGGAAGCCACGCCGATCTCCCGCGTCATCCAGTGGGCAAATTCCACATCGCTCGCATACCCAAACGGCGAAATGTCCAACATCACGAAATACGCGCCTTCCGGAGTGGTATAGACCAGCCCCGTGCGATCGAGGTAGCTAAGCAGCACGTCGCGCGACGCCGCATATTCGGCACATAGTCCGTCATAATAGCTCGCCGGGTAATTTAGCGCCGTCACCACTGCGTGTTGCAGCGGCGACGCCGCACCGACGGTGAGAAAATCGTGCACCTTGCGCGCCTGCGCGATGATTTCCGGCGCCGCCTGCACGTAGCCGAGTCGCCAACCCGTGATTGAAAAGGTCTTCGAAAGCGACGAGCACATCAGCGTGCGCGACGCCATGCCAGGGAGCGTGGAAAAATAGGTATGACGGTGCGGAGCGTAAACGATGTGCTCGTAAACCTCGTCTGTCAGGACAAACACATCGAACTCTTCGGCCAGCGCCGCGATTTGCAGGAGTTCCTCACGAGTGAAGACCCGCCCGCAGGGGTTTGACGGGTTGCAGAGGACAAAGGCCTTGAGTCCATCGGCAAAAACCCGGCGCAATTCCGTGGGATCAAACCGGTAGTGCGGCGGATGCAAAGGCACATGCACGGCCCGCGCACCGGTGAGAATCGCGTCGGCATTGTAATTTTCGTAAAAAGGCGAAAAGAGCCCGACTTTGTCCCCCGGATCACAGACCGTCATCATCGCTACCATCATCGCCTCCGTGGCGCCGCAGGTGACAACGAGTTCACGGTCGGCATCAACCGGCACTCCCACGAACCGCGTGAGCTTCGCCGCCAACGCCGCCCGCAACTCGGCCGAACCCCACGTCACGGCATACTGATGGCGATGCGCGTCCATCGCATCCTTGGCCGCCTGCACCAGGGCCGGCGGCGGATCCCAATCGGGAAAACCCTGCGCCAGATTGATCGCGCCATGGCGCGCAGCGACCCGCGACATCTCGCGGATCAGCGATTCGGTGAAGACCGCAGTGCGTTGTGACGTCCGGGGCATGAAGTCAAAGGTGATGCTCGGCCGCGCTAGCGGCGGCCGCTCGCAGCTCCCGATGGCGCCGGGATCTTCAAGGTCATCCCTGGCTTCAGATCGGTCATCGTGCGCATCACGTCGCGGTTTGCCGCAAAAAGGTCCTCCATTTTGACGCCGTAACGTTTGGACACGCTGAAAAGTGTCTCCTTGGCGGCGACGGTGTGGGCGCGACCGGCGGGAGGAGCCGGTTTTGGCGCCGGGGCGGGGCGGACCGGGGCGGCGGCCGACACCGCCGCCGGTGCCGGCTGGATAATCGGACGGGAGGGAGTGACCGCCGGGCGAACCGTGGGGTCGAGCATGGACGCGCCGACGACCGGGGCCGTCGGCACCGGAATTGCCGCGGTGCGCGACTCGATCGGCAAGGTGATCATCCGTGCGGCCCGATTTACCGGCATTGCCCCGCCACCCCGCAACACGGCGAGCTCCGCGCGCAGTTCATCATTTTCGCGCCGGAGTTTGGCGACCTCATCATCCGCCTGTAATCGAACCGATTGGTCATCCATCGGCCGGCCGGGAAGCGTCCGGGCGAACTCGCGCAGCGCCACCTTGGCCATTCCGCGCACGAGTTCCGCCTGGCGGGAGTTGGGCTGCAGTTCCAGATACTTCTTAAAATGATGATAGGCCTCGACGGGCTCCTTGGTGTGATTGAGGTAGATCTGCCCGACCTCGAAATGAGACTCGGCTGAGGCGCGCTCGCCACGTTTCTCGATTACCTTGAGGAATGCGGTCAACGCCTCCGGGTTGCGGCCCTGTTTTTGCAACTGCCGGCCCTGCACAAAAAACGGATCATCGGTCTCCGCCGCGGTCACCTGATGGTCGCGGTCACCACAACCCGCGGCGAGCAGCGATGCGAGCAGCGCCAAGATGGCGGTGATTTTTCGGCGAACGGTCATCAGTCGGTGAATGGGATTGAACGGGTGCTCGTTCGGTTTAAATTCCGCACCTCTCTCCGACGACTCAAACTATAAATGGCATTGCAATCGAAATCCGTCCTCGCGCGCGCTCGATCCTGCTTCAAAATCGAACGCGAAGCGCTGGCTGAGACGTCACGCCGCCTGGGTCCGGAATTCGTCGTTACCGCCCAGGCGGTCGAACTGGCTCGCCGGGCCGGCAAGAAACTCGTCTTCAGCGGTGTCGGCAAGAACGCCCCCATCGCGCAAAAGATCGCCGCCACCTTCAACAGCACGGGAATGCCCTCGTGTTTCCTCGATGCGACCCAGGCGCTCCACGGTGACCTCGGACTGGTCGAAGAGGGCGATCTGGCGTTCCTCCTGAGTAACAGCGGGCAGTCGGAGGAAATTGTGCGCCTCGTGCCAATGCTGCGGCGTTTTGGAGTGAGGATCGTGGCCTTTACCGGCAATGCCGTTTCGGATCTGGCCCGCGAAGCCGATTTGCAGCTGCTCTACTGCGTCCCCCGAGAGGCGTGTCCGCTCAAGCTCGCCCCAACCGCGAGTACCACCGCGGCCCTCGCCCTCGGTGATGCGCTCGCGATGGTGCTGCTTGAGGCACGGGGTCTCACCCGCGATGATTTCGCAAGATATCATCCGGCGGGAAATTTGGGCCGAGTCCTGCTACTGCGCGTCAAAGATATCATGCGAACCGGCGATCGCCTGCCCACCGCCCCCGACAGCGTCTCGACCCAGGACGCGATTCTTGCGATGACGAAGGCGAAGAGTGGCAGCATCGCGCTGGTCGCACAGAGGACCGGGAAACTGACCGGCATTCTCACCGACGGGGATTTTCGACGCAGCGCCCTCACCGGCCCCGATTTCTTGCAGCAGCCGGTCGCCCGGTTCATGACCCGCCAACCCAAGGTGATTTCCGAAATGGCCCTCGGCGTGGATGCGTTGCGGTTGTTCGAAGCCCACAAAATTGACGACCTCATCGTGGTGAACACGAGCGGTCAGCCGGTCGGCCTCATCGACGGGCAGGACTTGCCCAAATTGAAAATCGTGTGAAGCCGCCCATCCGCATCGGCATCATCGGACTGGGCGGCTTCGCCGCCTCCCACCACCACACCGTTGCCCGGCTTGAAGAACGCGGTCACGCCAAGCTCATCTGTACCTGCGACCCAAATCCCGCCCAGTTCCTGGGGGACCGGCAAAACTGGCGTTTTCTTTCACGGAGCGTGCAGGTGTTCGACGACTTCCGCGCGATGCTCGACGCCTGCCACCACAGCCTCGACATGGTCGTGATCCCAACGCCGATTCAGCTGCATGCGGAGATGCACGCGGCGGCGACCGCGCGGGGTTTGGCGGTGTACGTCGAGAAACCCCCAACCCTCGATCACGTCGAACTGGAGAAGATGATTTCGGCCGACTCCCGCGCACGCAAATCGGCGCACGTGGGCTTCAACTTCATCATCGAACGCCCGCGTCTCACGTTAAAGGCAAGGCTGCTCGCCGGAGAATTTGGGGCCATCCGTGGAGCGACGCTCAGCGCCCTCTGGCCACGCCCCGCGAGCTATTTCTCGCGAAACAATTGGGCCGGACGCCTTCTCGCCTCAGACGGACGCGTCGTGCTCGACTCGTGTTTTGGCAACGCCATGGCGCACTTCGTGCACAACCTGCTTTTCTGGGCCGGTGGCCCCGAACTCTTCAGTTGGGCGCAAATCGCCGCCGTCCGCGCCGAACTCTATCGCGCGCATGCCATCGAGGGAGCGGACACGTTTTTCGTTGAAACCGACACCGCGACGGGGATCACGCTGCGGTTTGCCCTTTCTCACGCCTGTGCCGGAGCGAGCTCGCACTCCGAGGTGGTGCTGTGTGACAAGGCCGTCCTGCGTTACGCCGTCGGAGGCAATTTCGAAATCCGCTGGAACGACGGTCGCGTCGAGCGGGATGTGCTTGAGCCATTCGATCCCCTCTGGGAAAATCACCTCGACTACTTTCGTTATCTGCGCGGCGAAAGCCCACGACCCGCGACGACCCTGACCGATTCGCGACCGTTTGTGGCGTTGAACGATCTCGCTCATATCTCAAGTCGGACCATCACGGCCATTCCTCCGGCTCAGGTCGCGGTCGCCCGAGACGAAAAGGAGCAAAAGGAATACCTGTACGTGGCTGGCATGGCGACGGCCCATGATAATTTCCTTGTGCGTGGAATTTGGCCGGGGACCGGTGGATGGGGGCGCGAACCGGGCGAGGTGGTCACGCTCGCCGACCTGCCGCGCTTTCATGAGACGGTCCGGTCGATGGCAGGGAAATAAACTGAAGGCCGCCGCCCGCAGGGACCTCGCCCCGGCGAACGGAAGGCATGCGGGCGACCTCATGCCGCACCTTTACTCCGGCGAAAAACATTCCACAGTCTGATGTCACCATGCCAACGCCTCCTTTTTCCTATCAAGACCCCTTCCCCCTCGGTGCCGATGAAACCGAGTATCGCCTGCTCTCGAAGGAAGGCGTTACCACGACGAGCTTCGAGGGAAATGAAATCCTCAAAGTTGCGCCCGAGTCGCTCGCCTTTCTTGCGCAGCAGGCATTCCACGACACCTCGTTCATGCTGCGGACGAAGCATCTTCAACAAGTCGCGGCCATTCTCGATGATTCCGAGGCGTCCGCCAACGACCGCTACGTGGCATTGACGCTGCTGAAAAATGCAGAAATTGCGGCGGAGGGAATTCTCCCGATGTGCCAGGATACGGGCACCGCGGCGGTATTCGCCAAAAAGGGACAGCAGGTATGGACGGGGGCAAACGACGCCGAATGGCTCTCGAAGGGAGTCTACGACTGTTTCACCAAGGAGAACCTTCGGTACTCGCAGACCGCGCCCCTCGACATGTGGAACGAGGTCAACACCGGCACCAACCTCCCCGCACAAATTGATCTCATGGCGGTGGAGGGCGCCAAATACGAGTTCCTGTTTGTGGCCAAGGGCGGCGGTTCGGCGAACAAGATGATGCTGTTCCAGGAGACGAAGGCCCTGCTCAACCCGAAAAGTTTTGAGAAATGGGTGGGTGACAAGCTCCCGCTGCTGGGAACGGCCGCCTGCCCTCCCTACCACCTCGTTTTTGTCGTCGGTGGTACCAGCGCCGAGGCCTGCATGAAAACGTTGAAACTCGCATCGGCCCGCTACCTCGATGCTTTGCCGACCACCGGCAACAGCCATGGCCGCGCGTTTCGCGATCTGGCGATGGAGGAAAAGGTGTTGGAGATCGCGCGCTCGACGGGAATCGGAGCCCAGTTTGGCGGAAAATACTTCGCCCTCGACGTCCGGGTCGTACGCCTTCCCCGTCACGGCGCAAGTTGCCCCGTGGCGATGGGCGTCTCGTGCAGCGCGGATCGCAACATCAAGGCGAAGATTACCAAGGACGGCATCTTCCTTGAAAAGATGGAACCAAAGCCTGGCCGGTTCATTCCTGCCGCGAGCCGAACGTGGAAGGACGACAACATCGTCCGCATCGACCTGAACCGATCGATGAAGGAAATCCTGACAGAACTTTCAAAATATCCAGTGACCACCCGGGTGTCGCTGACCGGTCCCCTCATTGTCGCCCGCGACATCGCCCACGCAAAATTGAAGGAGCGCATCGACGCCGGCCAGGGTCTGCCCCAGTACCTAAAGGATCATCCCGTGTACTACGCCGGACCGGCCAAGACGCCATCCGGGTACGCCTCGGGATCGTTCGGCCCCACGACCGCAGGACGAATGGACAGCTACGTTGATTTGTTTCAATCCCAAGGCGGATCGATGGTCATGCTCGCCAAAGGCAATCGCAGCTCCCAGGTCACCAACGCCTGTAAAAAGCACGGTGGATTCTACCTCGGAAGCATCGGCGGACCCGCGGCAATTCTCGCGAAGGAGAACATCAAGAAAGTCGAGGTACTGGAGTATCCCGAACTGGGAATGGAAGCGGTCTGGAAAATTGAAGTAGAGGATTTTCCAGCCTTCATCCTCGTTGACGACAAAGGCAATGACTTCTTCGTCAATGGATGCGGTGCCTGTCTACCGGTGAAAAAATAATCGGACCAGGCGTGGGTGCCCGTTCATCCAATCACGGTCAGCACGACGTGCCGGCGGTGAGCGGCGCGGCGGTGTTCCCAAAGAAATATTCCCTGCCAGGTCCCGAGCAGCAGGCGCCCGTCCGCAAAAGGCATCGTCTCACTGGTACGCGAAAGCGCCATCTTGATGTGACTCGGCATGTCGTCGGGACCTTCTGCCGTATGTTCGAATTCCGGGTCGCCTTCCGGAACCAATCGATTGAGCCACCTTTCGAGATCGCGACGCGCGGAGGGATCGGCGTTTTCCATGATCAGCAACGAGCAACTCGTGTGCTGGCAAAAAACCGTGACTACGCCGCGCGCGAAGCCGCACGCTCGCACATGTTGCGCGACCAACGCGGTGATCTCGTGCATACCTTGGCCGCGCGTTCGGAGCTCAATCGTTTCCTGATAGATGGCCACGATCTCGGTGTTTCGCCTGCGATGAACTCAAATTCAACCAAGCGGTGACCGTTTCCGCCCAAAATTCAAAATGGTCAGCCAAAGCGGGCTATAACCGTGACCTTCCGGAGCAGGTTCAAAATTTCATGCTTACACCAGCACCCCGCGCACCAAAACGGTGGATTTGATCGTAGAGACGCTCCTCCGACAACCGGTTGGCCACCCGGTCTGACGATCGCATTGGCGTCTCGGCCGAGGACATCGAAACCATGGCGGTCAGCAATTTGGCCCGTGTACGCTCGCCGGGGGGAACCATTTGCTGCAACGGCTCGACCAGTTGCCGTGCCGGCATCGCACGTCCTTCAAAACCCGAACCGGAAACGAGCAATCCCCTGGAACTGACCGGTTCAATCGGCTGCGCCGGCTTGATGGATGGATCGACAAACCGGGGCGATGAAACCAAACGCGGCAATTCAGAGTCAGACACACGCCCCTCCGGAATCCCCTGCGGGACTCCGCTGAAGCCAACGGTCCCGACATTAACGGAACCTGACACGGCCGGGATACCAGTACTGCCCACGGGCCTGGAAACATTCGCCAAGGTCGGCTCAAGCAGTTCGTGAGCGCTCTTTCCCTGGACCGTAACCGGGGCGGCCACGCTATTTCCATTGGAAACCAGAACGTTTGCAGACCCCTGGGGGTCAAGCGAAGACGAAGTATCCTTCAGATATTCGCGGACGGAAAAAAAGGAAAGCGTCAAAATCGCAGCCGCTCCAAGGGGAAGGTGATAACGAGATATGCCCGTGAAAATCCGGGGAAAACTCTGCCACCAGGCACGCTTGCCGACCAACGCTGCCAATTGCTTGGCACGCAACTGGCGATCGAATTCCGCCCAAAATTCGGCCGCGGGCCGCTCCGCACGCTTCAGGCGCAACAAGTCTTCGATGGTTACGCGGCGCTTGCTGTCGTGATTCATTGGCGTAAATAGGGCTGTAACTCAGACTGCAAAAGCTGTTTCGCATAGTGCAGTCGCGACCGCACCGTGCCGACAGAACAGCTCATAACGTCGGCAATTTCCTGATGACTCAGGCCATCAATTTCAAAAAGTGTAACCACGGTGCGATGCTTGATAGACAGTTTCTGCATCGCATCGTTCAATTTTTCCTGAAGTTCCCGCACGTAAGTGTCACGCTCACCGCCCGTCGTATCCGTCAATGCCGCAATGATTTCCCGAGAAACGGGCGCGTCCGCATCAATCTGCTCCAAACTAAAAAACGACCGGAGCCGCGCCTTCCGGAGATGACTTAAGGTCGAATTGACGGCTATCCGGTAGAGCCAGGTAAAAAACGAAGCCTGCCCGCCAAACCGATGAATCGACTGAAAAGCCTTGATGAAGGCATCCTGGGTGAGATCGGCCGCGTCTTCGCGATTCGATGTCATGTTGTAAAGCACGCCAAAAACTCGCTCCCGATATTTTTCGACGATCCGATCGAATGCGGCGACATCACCGGCCTGAACGCGGCGCACAATCTCCAAGTCAGCATCGGCCTCTAATCGTCGCTCTGGTGATGCCACCAGCGACTTTCCGACAAATTTTGCCACTTCGATCACGAGAACATTCAATCCCGTCCGTTGGGAGTGGCAAATCGAATTTTGGAATAACCGCCTGATTGGCAAACCCCCGGCGGCGTTTAGGTCGACGCGGCGCGCTACGCTGAACGCTGCAATCCGACAACCTGGGACTGCAGCACATCGCACAGGCCCAACAACAGCGCGGTCGGCGGGAACTGGGGATATTCCTTCAACGCTTCCACCGCGGCCGCAACTTCAGCTTGCACCTCCCCCGCAACTGCCTCGAACACGCCGAGTTCACCCATCTGCTGCAAACGCAATCCGAGTTGCGGCGGACGCTCTCCCGTAATTTCACTGGCCAAGGCCGCGGCATCCGCCGTCGTCAAACGGTCGAGCAGGGTCAGCAAGGGCAGAGTCAGCTTTCCGCTCGCCAAGTCCGTGCCCAGAGTCTTGCCAATGCGTTTTTCCTCGCCGAAAAAATCCACGAGGTCGTCGTAAATCTGATACGCGATGCCAAGATGCCGTCCGAAGCAGCTCACCGCCCCGACATAGTCCGGAGAGAAGCCGGCCAATCGCGCTCCAAGGAAGCAGGAGACGCGGAAAAGTTCCGCCGTCTTGAGATCGACGATTCGCTGGTAGTCTGCCCGGGTGATGTTGGTCGATCCGCGACGCAAAGTCTGAACGATCTCTCCGGCGCAAACCCGCCGCGTCGACTCGGACACCGCGGCGCAAATTTCGGTCGTTGGAAACTGGGTCGCGAGGTGCAGGGCGTGGGCGAAGAGTGCATCGCCCAAGAGTACCGCCGCAGTCGGCCCATATTCGCGCGCCGCCGTCCGTCGACTGCGGCGCAAATCGGCCTCGTCCATGATGTCGTCGTGCACCAATGTCGCAAGATGGACCAGTTCCACCACCGCCGCCACCCGCACAAGCTCCGGCTGCACCTGGGAATCGCCACGCCAGCCACTGAGAAAGACCAAGGCGGGGCGAATCCGCTTGCCGGATGTATCGACGCAGTAATCGACCATGGTCCGAATTTCCGGTTCGAACGATCCCAACTGTCCGTGCAGAAATCGATCGAGTTCCGCCATGTGCGGCGCCAGCAGGGAAAAGACGCCGGCAAACGCGTGGGATTTGGCGCGGGAGGGCGCGTCGGTCGTGGCGCTGCTCATGGTTGACGGGAAGCTAGGTGGAAAATCGGAAATGACGAATCAATAGTCGCGCGGAAGAAATGAATCACCCACTGCTGCTGGTGTTCCTTACCCTGGCCGGAATCTGGATCGCAAAGCTCTGGCACGACGACCTGAAGGCCGCCGAATCTGGCCATCCCAATCCGAATGCCCTTCCCGGAGCAACCCGGGCGCCGTGGCAGGCGAACGTGATCGCGGCAAGCGGCGCTCTCGGGTTGCTCGCCGCCGAGACCGCCGGCGAAGCGGCACTGGGTATTGCCGGACAGCAGTCGCACCTGACCTGGTGGTTCGCGCTCTATTCGGTCGTTGCCGCCCCTCCAATTGAGGAACTGATGTTCCGCGGTTGGCTCGTAGTGGAAAACCGCGGACGCGTCCTGCAATGGGCCGGGGTCGTGGGAGCTTCAGTCGCCTTTGCCGCGCTGCATCCGTTCCTCTGGAGGATGGAAGACACCGGATTTATCCTGCAGTTTAATGTCAAGGGGTGGTTCAGCACCGGCGTGGTGTTTGCCACGTCACTTTGGTTGTACGTTACGCGCCTTGCTTCGTGGAATCCCAGGCGTTCCTTGTTGCCTTGCATGACGGGACACTTCGCGAAGAACGTGGGGGTCGTCGCCATCAAGGTGGCAACAGGATTCATTGACTCACCGTGGTAAAACGCCGCCGTAGTCGGGCAGCTGCCGTCTACGATGCCGGAGTTTCTCGGGCCCCAGCCAAGAAGGTCGCACCACTATCGGCGCGACCCTCAAGTAATGGGCGAAACCAGGGGGCCTATGGGACTTCGTAGACCTCAACCAACGCGACACCCGTCGTGGTGCCCGGTCCCGTAACCTGCGCGCTGTAGCTGCCAGGCGGAAGGTTGATCAGGATCGCGGCATCCTTCGCGCCACGCGCGAGCGGGAACGCCCCAACTTTCGCCGACGCCTCGGTGATCAGCGCCGCGTCATTGCCCGTCTCCCAATTGTCGTTCTCGCGGATGACCAATTCATCGCTGCGCTGGAGCCGGAGAATCGGATCCGCCAGCACGCCCGCAACATTGAACGGTGCCGCCCCAAGGGTCGGTCCGACCGCACGGATGAGCACCTTCTTCGACGTGTTACCACTGACCACGAAGCCGGCGATAAGCTGGCTCTGCCCGCTTCCAACCACTCCGCGCGTGGCAACATTTGTGACCTTTTGGGCCGAGAACGGCTGCAGCGTGTCAGTGTCGTAAAGTTCGACGAGCGCGACTCCGGTGCGTCCACCCACTCCGCTGACCTGAGCCGTGTAGGAACCAGGCGGGAGCGTGGCATAAATCACCGAATCGAGGCTCGTGGGAGAGAGCGGGAAAGCTCCGACCAGGTTGGCCGCCGTGCTAATGTCGCTCGCCCCACCCCAGTTGTCATTGGTCGCAACCAAGGAATTGCCGTTGAAGAGCTGCAATTGGGGGTCCGCAAGCGCGCCCGTCACCCCAAACGCGGTGAGCGAAGGGCCGATCGCACGGATGAGGACCTGCTTCGGAGTGTCGCCAGCGACGATGAAACCAGCGATCAGGATGTTCGACCCGCTGCCCACCTGGCCGCGCGTCGAGAGATTCTTCAGGAATCCATCACTGAACGAAACCCCGGATGAGATGGCAGCCGTGAAGCCGCCACCCGGTCCACCCGTAATACCGCCGGTGATAAAGCCCGTCGCGGGATCAGCACGTCCGGCAAAGCGCGTGCCTGAGAGCGTCGTCACGGTGAAGTTGCCGTTGGCCGCAACCGTCGCCGACCCGGCATCCCGGAACGTGCCGTCAGAGGCAAAGATGGTGATCGTACCATCGGGTCCAACAATGGCCGCAAACGTGCTCTCCGGCCGGCCGGTGATGCTGCCGGTGTAATATCCCGAAGCGATGCCACTGCCGGCACCGAAACTCACCGACCCGATAAACGTGACGCGGCCCGCATCCAAGGTGCCGGTTGCACCGGTATCGCTTGCCGTGCCGCTGATCAGGGAGCGTCCGACTGTATCGAACGAAGCGAAGCCACCGTTGGTGTCGACTGGCAGACCGGAGAAGAAATAGATCCGACTCGGAGCAGCACTCGAAAAGGCGATGAAAGTCGCGTTGGTGCCTCGCACATTGACCGCCGCGAACCGGCCGGACTCACCCGCGCCCTGGTAGCCACCCGAATAGGCGATATCGGAACCGTTGGCGCCCGGGATGATCGCAAGCACCGTGATTTGTGACGAGACCGTCGCTGCGCCCGAATTGTCGAGGGCGGTGGCGGTGATGCGATAGATGCCTTCCGCACCAGGGGTCCAAATCGCAGAATAGGGCGCCGTGGTGTCCGCCGAGCCGATCGCAAGGCCATTGGCGAAAAATTGCACACTCGCGATCGTACCATCCGAATCATTGGCCGTGGCCGTAAGATTGACTCCCGCGCCAACCCGCACCGTGGCCCCGTTGCCCGGTGCGGTGACGTTAACAGTCGGGGAGCGATTTGCCACCACCGATACTGTGATGGGGGCGGAGTTGGTCACATTCCCGGAATTGTCTGTCGCCTGGGCCGTCACAGTGTAACTGCCCGCGGCACTTGGCACCCATGCCGTACTATAGGGGATGGCCGTGGCGGTGCCCACGACATTGCCGTTGGCAATGAATCGCACCGACGCAATCGTGCCGTCGGAATCAGCCGCAACGGCCGTCAGGTTGACCGTCGCGCCGCCGTTAACGCTCGTGCCACTCGGCGGACTGGTCAGAGCCACCGTCGGGGCGTTGTTGCCGCTGATGGCAATGTTCAACACCGCCGAGGTCGAAGAAGAAAGGCCTGCGCTGTCAGTCGCGATCGCCAACAATTGATAGGTGCCGGGAGCACCCGGCGTCCAGGTGGCGGAGTAAGGCGCCGTTGTATCCGCAGCGCCGAGACTCGTGCCGTTGACGAAGAACTGCACCTGCGCGATGGGGCCGTTGCCCCCGCTCGGGGTCGCGGCAAACGGAATGGCATTGCCCACGCCGTAAGCAGTGCCCACGACCGGATTCGTGATCGTAACGACCGGCGCTGCGCTGGAGGTGATCGTCACCGACACCGGCGTTGTCACCGTGACATTGCCCACATTATCGGTCGCCTGCGCGGTGAGGCTGAATGTACCGGCCAGAGACGGGCGCCAGCTCACGCTGTAGGGCGCAGCGGTCGCAGTTCCGATCGCCAGCCCGTTGGCAAAGAACTGAACCGTGGCAATGGAACCATCGGAGTCATTGGCATTGGCCGATACCAAAACAAGGTTCCCGAGACTGTAACTGCCGGCAACGGGGCTCGTGAGTGCCACCGTCGGAGCCGCGTTCGCCCCGATGGTGACCGTGATGGGTTTGCTGGTGGAGATGTTGCCGTTGTTGTCCGTCGCTTGCGCGGTCAGGGCATACACACCAACGGAATTGGCCGTCCAAACCGTGCTGTAGGGAGAGACGGTGTCGGCACTTCCCAGCGGGGCGCCATTGACGAAGAACTGCACCTGCGCGATCGAACCGTCAGAATCAGCGGCATCAGCAGCAACCGTAAGGGGTGTCCCTACCGTGAATGAAGTGCCGTTGGCGGGATTGGTCAGCGATACGGTCGGTGCCGCCGAAGACCCCACCGAGACCGACACCACCGCTGAGTCCGTGATGTTGCCAAGATTGTCGGTCGCACGCGCAGTGAGCGTATAGTTGCCAATCGCACCAGGCGTCCATGGAGCCGAGTAGGGGAAGGTCGTATCCGTCACCAGCGGAGCGCCGTTCAGGAAGAATTGCACGCTCGTGATGAATCCGGTCGAAGAATTTGCACTCGCCGTGATGGTCTGGGGAATGTTGACCCCGAGCGCCGTCGCGTCGGTCGGCGAGGAAATGGCCACGCTGGGGGCCGTGCCACCGCTCACCGTCACACTCACCGCGGAACTGGTGGCGATGTTACCGCCATTGTCGGTCGCCCGGGCCGTAATCACGTAGGTGCCCGTCGCACCCGGCGTGAACGAGAAATTGTACGGGAACACCGAATCGACGCCCAACGAGGCGCCGTTGGCGAAGAATTCAACCTGCGCAATGGTGCCGTCGGCATCGTTGGCGATGGCGGAAATCAGGGCGGGAACACCGACCGGGAGCGATGCGCCGGCGGTCGGAGCCGCGATTGCAACCGTAGGCGCACCGGCACTGATGCCTGCAATGGTGACGGTGATGGCAGTACTCACCGCCCGATTTCCCTGGGAATCAACCGCGACCGCCGTCAGCGAAACAACACCGAGCCCTCCCGGCGTCCAAGCGAAGTTGTAGGGGAAAGTTGTGTCCGTACTGACCACGACTCCATCGGCCAGCAGGTCGACACTGGCGATGGTGCCGTTCGCCGCGACGGCATTAACGACCACCGTTTGGGTGCTGCCCGCGGTCACGGTCGAACCACCGGCCGGGTTCGAGATCGTGACGGACGGAGCGTTTCCACCCGTAACAGTCACGCTGACCACGGAAGAATTCGTCACGTTGCCGAGATTGTCCGTCGCGGTGGCGGTAAGGGCATAGATGCCAGGGGTCAGCGGAGTCCACGGCGCGCTGAACGGGAACGTCGTGTCAGAGCCGACCGCCACGCCGTTCACGAAAAACTGCACGCTGGCAATGTTGCCGGTGGAGGAAGCGGCATCGGCCGTGATCACCCGAGGAACGTTGACCGGCAGCGTGGCACCTCCCGCCGGGGACGTCACGGACACCGTCGGAACGGAGCCCGTATTGACCGTGACCGTGACACCCGGGGAAGTCGCTTGCGTGCCGTTGGTATCTGTCGCCACCGCCGTAATCACAAAGCTACCCCCGGCGATGGGCGTCCAAGTTACTCCGAACGGCGCGACCGTATCGGTACCCAGGGAAATGACACTGGAGCCATTGCTGGCGAAAAACTGTACGTTCGCAATATTGGCGGCGCCGCTCGCTATCGCTGTGGCGGAAACCGACTGCGCGATACCGAGAAATCCAACGCTTCCGGAGGACGGAGAGGTGATCGAAACCGTCGGCCCCGGAGCGGGCGTCACGGTCACAGTCCTCGGACTCGAATCGACAATCGTTCCGAAACTATCGGTCGCACGCGCGACGATGCTGTAAGTGCCGACCGCAGTCGGCGTCCACGTCCCAACGTACGGCACCGTGGTGTCAGCCGCCCCCTGCGCCACGCCATTAACGAAGAACTGCACCTGGGAAATCGTCGCCGCGCCCTGCGCCGTCGCAGCCGCAGTGAGCGTCTGCGTGGAATTGGCGGAAATGGTGGAGCCGCTCGCCGGACTCGTCAGGGACACGATTGGCGGAGCCGCGATCGTCACATTGACGGCGACACCTGCCGATGTCGTGGAAATCCCGACGCTGTCCGTGGCCACCGCAGTCAGGGTATACGTCGCGGCGACGGTCGGCGTCCAATTGACTTGGAAGGGAGAACTCGTCACCGGCGTACCGATTTGGGTACCGTTGGCAAAGAACGTCACGCTTGAGATCGAACGTCCCGACAACGCGCTCGCGCTCGCCGTCACCACCTGCAAGGTGTTGTTCGAGATCCCGGCCCCGGCAACCGGACTGGTGATGCTGACAGTCGGTGCGCCCGGTGGAACCGCGGTGAGCTTGACCGTCGAACTCGTGGTGACGCCACCACGGTTGTCCGTCGCAACCGCGATGAGGTCGTACGTTCCGGTTGCCGTCGGAGTGAAGCTGACGCTATACGGGAAGTCGGTATCGACTCCAATGGAGACCCCGTTGGCAAAGAACTGCACATTCGCAATTGTCCCGTCAGTATCCGACGCCGACGCCGTAATTGTTACCACCGTCGGCGGGGTCGTGCCAATCTGCACCACGGTTCCCGTCGCCGGGCCCGTGATTGCAACCGTCGGAGGCGTGTTATCTGCAACCGTGATGGTCACGGGCGCGCTCACGGTCTGATTGCCCAGAGTGTCCGTCGCAACGGCGGTTAATGAATAGGAGCCGGTCGCGAGTGGCGTAAAGGTCGCCGCGTAAGGGAAAGTCGTGTCCGCCGCACCGACGAGCACGTTGTTGGCAAAAAATTCCACCTGCCGAATCGTACCAATCGCGGCCGTGGCGCTGCCCGTGATCGCGATGGTTGAGCCCACGCCAAACGAAGACCCCGTTGTCGGAGACGTGATGCTCACCGTGGGAGCGTTGCCTCCGCTCACCGTGACCGTGACGATCGGCGAGGTGCTGACGGTTCCAAAATTGTCCGTCGCCCGCGCCGTCAGGGCGTAAATGCCCGGGGTCACTGGCGTCCACGGAGCCGAGAACGGGAAAACCGCATCCGAGGTGCCCAGCGAAACTCCGTTGGCCAGGAATTCCACCCGTACGATCGTGCCCGTTGTCGTCGTCGCGGTCGCGGTAATTGTCTGCGGCACGTTGACCGGGAGCACCGCTCCGGCAGCGGGGCCTGTAACCGTCACCGTCGGGGGTGGCGTCGTGACGTTGACATTGACGGCCGTCGACGTCGTCGACGTGCCGTTGCTGTCGGTCGCCACTGCAGTGATTGAAGAGGCGCCTCCTGTCGTGGGCAGCCAGGTTACGCTGAACGGCGACGCGGTGCTGGTGCCAATCGACGTGCCGTTGGCAAAAAACTGCACGCCTGTGATGGTCGTGCCCGTCGCCTGGGCGGTCGCGGTCGCTGTCACCGAAGTGGGAGTACCGATCACAATGGAGCTTCCCGCCGTCGGCGCACTCACCGCCACGGTCGGGCCGGGTGCGGAAATCACGTTCACTGTCACGGCCGGTGTGGTGAACACGTTGGACTGCGAGTCTGTAACGACGGCCACAATCTGGAACCCGGTGCCAATCGAATTTGGAGTGTACGTGACGCTATAGGGGAAAGTCGTGTCAGTTCCGACCGAGACTCCATTCACGCGGAAATCGACACTCTGCACGGTGGCTGGCAATGTCGCCGTGGCCGTTGCCGTGAGCGTCGCCGCCACACCCACCGTAAGATTCGAGGCGTTGGTCGGGCTCGTGATCGCGCCGGAAGGCGGCACACCCGGAGAAACCGTCACATTCACGCCCGGCGAAGTTCCGGGTACTGCGAGATCGTCGGTCGCAACGGCCGTGAGCACCACGCTGCCGGTCGACGCGGGCGTCCAAGTCACACTGTAAGGGAAGGTGGTGTCCGTGCCGATCAAGACCGCACCGGCATAGAATTGGACGCTGGTGATGGTCCGTCCCGGATTGGGAGTCACAGTGGCATCAATCGTTCGGGCGACATTCACCGGCACCGAAACACCACTTGCCGGAGAGGTGATGGAAACCACGGGCGCACCGGATGCCACGGTCGTAAACGTGGCAGGTGAGCTCGTATTCACATTACCCGTGTTGTCCGTCGCCAACGCCAAGACGGTGTAAGAGCCAATCGAAGTGGGGGTGAACGAAACTGAATAAGGAAAGGCTGTTGCCGTACCAGCCAGCACACCGTTCACGTAAAATTCTACCCGAGCGACTGTTCCGTCCTGACTGTCGGAAGCTGTGGCGGCCAGAGAAACTGTCGCCGGAGGGGTCGTCCCGATGGCAACCAACGCGCCATTGGTCGGCGAGGTCAGGGAGACCGTCGGCGGATTAGGACTGATCGCGGCCTTGACCGTGAAATCAACCGGATCCGACGAAACGATGTTCGTACCTGCGGTCGCGACCGCGACGAGCCGGTGGATGCCGGGCGCGGTCGGCGACCAATTGAGCGAGAAAGGTGCGGTGCCGTCTGTTCCCAGCGATACGCCATTGTCGAAGAACTGCACCGAGGTCACCGCCAGCGAGGATACGCCCGCGCTGATCGGCACCGTCGAGACTGTCGTGAGCTGCGTGCCCGCCGTCGGACTGGTGATCGTTACCGTCGGAAGCACGCCGCTCGGCGCCGTCACCGTCACACTGACCGCCGTACTGGTCGTCGCGTTGAAGTCATTGTCCACCGCGATTGCCGTCAGCGAATACGTGCCCGCCGCCGTCGGCGTCCACGTCGTGGAATACGGGAGGGAGGTGATCGGGTTGCCGATGACCTGGCCATTCACCAAGAAACGCACACTCACCAAGGAACCGTTCGAGTCACTACCATTTGCGAATAGAACCACCGGAGTCCCCGCGGAGAATGTGGCCGCATTCGCCGGACTGACGATGCTGACCGACGGTCCGGCGTTGCTCGTCGCCGTAACGGTGATGACAGATGATGCGACCGCCTGATTGCCGTTCGAGTCCGTCGCCGTCGCCGTCAGCGTGTAGGATCCAACTGCCGTCGGCGTCCACTGCGCACTGTAAGGGAACGTCGTATCCGTCCCGAGTGAGGTGGTGATGCCACCCGTAACGACCCGAAACTCCACACTCGATATCGTGCCGCCAACCGCAGTCGCCGTCGCCGTGACGCTCTGCGCCACGTTCACCGGCACCGTCGATCCTGTCGCCGGGGCCGTCAGCGCCACTGTCGGGGCGTTGCCGCCACTGACGGTGATCGTCTGGGGCGAGGATGTCGTGGTCGCACCGAGATTGTCCGTCGCCGTCGCCGTAATCTGGATGCTGCCCGCGATGTTCGAGGTGAAGCTCATCGTGAACGGTGCCGCCGTGATCGGCACACCGATGGCTGTGCCATTGGCGAAGAAGCGGACGCTCGCGATGCTACCGTCAGCATCGGCTGCCGTCGCCGTCAGCGTTCCGGCCACTCCCACTCCCAGCGTGGCAGGTACAGTTACGCTCACGGTCGGTGACACATTGGCCTGAACGGTCACACTCACCGTGGTGCTCACGGTTTGGTTGCCAGCGGTGTCAGTCGCGATGGCGGTCAACGAAAACGTTCCCGTTGCCGTTGGCGTCCAAGTCGCTGCATACGGGAACGTCGTGTCGGAACCGAGCGAGACCCCGTTGGCAAAGAACTGCACGCTCGCGATCGTGTTTCCTGCACCGACCGCCGCGGCGTTCGCCGTAATGGTTTGGGCCGCGTTGACCGCCACGGCGGAACCCGTGGTCGGAGCGCTGATTGTGACCGTTGGCGCGTTGCCGCCCGCAACCGTCACCGCGACGTTCGCCGAGGTCGTCGTCGCCCCGAGGTTGTCTGTTGCCACCGCCGTCAGCACATACGAACCCGCCACGGTAGGTGTCCAAGAAATACTGTACGGAGCAGTCGAGTCCGTGCCGATCGAAACGGGCGCGTTCGAGCCGTTCGCAACCAAGAACTGGACGCTGGCAATTGAGCCATCGGTGTCGGCGGCAGTTGCCGTCACGGTCGTCGCCACGCCAACCCCCACGGTCGCCCCACCGGCGGGCGCAGTGACACTCACGGTCGGAGCAGAGTTTGCCGCCACTGTGACGGTGACCGCGGTGCTGATGAACTGATTTCCCAGCGAGTCGGTGACCAACACCTGCAGTGAGTGGGTTCCGAGCGCCAGCGGAGTCCACGCGGCCGTGTACGGAAACACCGTGTCAGTCCCGATTGCCAAGTTATTGTCGAGAAACTGGACACTCGCGACCGTGGCGCCAGAGGCATTCGCACCAGCAATCGCCGTCACCGTTGTGGTCGATCCAATCGCGATCGTCGCACCGGAGAGCGGAGAGGTGACGTTGCCAGAAGGGGCGTTGCTGGCCCCGGCGGTCACGCTAACCGTGGACGACGTGGTCGTGGCCCCAAGATTGTCGGTCGCGATCACCTTCAGCGCATACGTGCCGTTGATGGTCGGTGTCCACGAAACCGAATAAGGCGAACTGGTGGCCGTGCCGACGACGGTTCCGTTGGCCAGGAACTGAACGCTGGCAATCGTGCCGTCGGTATCAGTCGCCGACGCAGTAATTGTGGTGGCGACTCCCACGCCGGGTGTTGCGCCGGCAGCTGGGGAGGTAACGGCGACGCCCGACGGTGCGGCATTGGCCTGAACCGTCACGGTGACGGAGGTTGAGGATTGATTGCCGGACGAATCTGTTGCGACCGCCTTCAACGTATAAGAACCAATGGCCGTCGGCAGGAAAGTCGCAGTATAGGGGAAGACCGTATCGGTGCCGAGCGAGACGCCATTGGCAAAGAACTGCACGCTGGCAATCGTGAGCGCGGAAGTGGCACCACTGGCCGTCGCGGAAATCGTCGCCGGCGCATTCACGGCGAGCGCGCCACCGGCCGTCGGCGAGGTGATGGTGATGGTCGGAGAATTTCCCGCCGTTACCGTGACGTTGACTGCTGCCGAGGTCGTCGTCGCCCCGAGATTGTCGGTCGCGATCACCGTTTGGGCGTAGGTGCCGGCGGTGGTGGGAGTCCATGCCATCGTATAGGGCGACGTCGTGGCGGTGCCGAGGGTCACGCCATCGATCAGGAAACGCACACTCGCGATGCTGCCATCGCTATCGGTGGCCGTAGCCGTGAGGTTCGAGGTCGCGCCCAGCGCAAACGAAGCGCTGCCCGAAGTAATCGCCACCGCGGTAGGCGCGACGTTGGCCGCGACCACAACGTTGGAGGCGGTGCTGGTCGCCTGATTCCCCAAGGTGTCGGTTGCCACAGCCGTGATGGCGTAGGTGCCGGTTGCCGCAGGAGAAAACGAAATCGAATACGGGAAGGTCGTGTCGCTTCCAATTGAAAGGCCGTTCGCAAAGAACTGCACACTGGCGATTGTACCACTGCTTGCGCCCGCCGTTGCCGTCGCGGAAATCGTGGCGCTGGAGCCCGCCGCTAGTTGCGCCGGTGCGGTGACCGAAACCGTCGGCGCAGTGCCGCTGGTAACCGAAACAGTCACGCCGGATGACATCGTCTGTTCGCCGCTGTTGTCCGTGGCCAGTGCGGTCAACACATAGGTGCCGGGCGCCGCCGGCGTGAACGTAGCCGCATACGGAAACGTCGTGTCGGTGCTGATCGCGACCCCGTTGGCGAAGAATTGGACACTCGCAATCGTGCCATCCGAATCGGTGGCATTCGCGGCCAGATTGATGGGAGTCCCGATCGTGGCCGAGGAAAGATCGGCGGGGCTAGTGATACTGACCGTCGGAGCCGTATTCGAATTGACCGTGATGCTCGCAACCGAGGAATACGTTGTCTCCGTGCCCGAGCGGATGACCGCCTGCACATCGTAGGTGCCGGCACGCGTCAGGAATCGGATGAACTGATACGGGGCCGCAGAAACCGTCGTCGCCGGGAACCCGTTGAGGTAAAAATCAACCTTCGGCGGCGTTTCGCTGCCAAAATTGTGGGTGGCCTCAAAGACGATTTGCTGGCCCGCCACGTAGGTGGCACCGTTGGCCGGACTGACCAACTTCACGACAGCGTTCGTGGCCGAGACCGAAGGCTGGGAGCTGATGAAAAGCGGGAAGGTGTAAATCTTGTTTCCCGAGGAATCCGTCACCAAGCCAGTAAGGACGACACTACCGAGCGTCGAAAGCGTATAGGTCGTGTAGAACGGCGACGAAGCGTCAGTCGCGAGGCTCGTTCCGTTGGCAAAAAACTGCACGCTGGCGATTGAACCGCCCGCATCCACCGCACCCGCAGCGACAATCAATTTGGAACCCAGGCTGACCCTGACCGCCGCGTTCGGATCGGCTGCGGCCGAAGTGGCATCAAGCGCCGGATTGTTGAACGTCAGCGCCGCCACCTGGACGCTGCCGGTTGCCGCGGCCGCGGTGAGGTTGACCGTCGACGAGGTGACGCGGTTGCCGTCGTTGTCCGTGACGGTGGCCGTAATCGCATACGCGCCGGCCGTCGGCGGCGTCCAGGCCGTAAAATAGGGCGAGGCTGCCTTCGTACCGACCTCGATTCCGTTGACGGTAAATTCCACCAACGCCACCGTGCCGTCAGGATCGGTCGCATTGGCGACAAGGTAAACCGGCTGGTTAACCGTCACCGTGGTGGAATCGATCGGAGCAACCACGGCAATCGTCGGCGTACCGGCAGTCGGAGCGGCCACCGAGACGGTAACCGAAGCGGAGCTCGCAAAATTTCCGGCGGTGTCCGTCGCAATGGCAAACAACGTATAAGTCCCGGCCGCACGGGTTCCCAATACCGACGCGCTCCCGGGCCCCCAAGTCGCAGAATACGGGAACGAAGTCGCGCTGCCAATCGGGGTCGTCACCGCTCCGTCGCTGACGAAAAACTGCACACTCGAGATCGTGGCAAACGGAGCGTTTGCCGTCGCCGTCGCCGTGATGAACTGGGTCGAATTGATTGGAACCGTCGTCGCCCCACCCGGTGCCGTAATGGATACGGTCGGCGGGGTCGGCGCGGTGCTCCCGACGACCGTGACCCCGGCCACCAGCGAAGTGGTCTTGGCCCCGAGATTGTCCGTGGCCACCGCCGTGATGTTATGGCTGCCGATCAGGTTCGGCGTCCACGACACGCTGTAGGGCGACGTCGTGTCGATGCCGAGACTGACTCCGTTGTCGAAGAACTGCACACTCGTGATCGTGCCGTCGCTATCGCTCGCAGTGGCGGAGATGGTCGTTGCCGTGCCAAATGTCGCGGTCGATGCCACGCTCACATTCACCGACGGCGATTGGTTCGCGGCAACGGTGACATTTACCGGCGAACTCGTCGTGCGGTTGCCCAGCGTGTCGGTGGCCACCGCGGTGAGCGCGTAGGCACCGGGAACAGTCGGGGTGAAAGAGGCGGTGTACGGAGGCGTCGGGGATGTCGCATCCGAACCGGCGAGCTGAATGCCGTTGGCGAAGAACTGCACACTCGCAATCAAACCGGAATTCGCCGTGACGTTGGCGGATACCGTCGAGGAAGAGCCGAGCGCAATCGCCGTGCTCACCGCGGGCGACGTGATGCTCACGGTCGGCGCCGTGCCCGAAGTCACGGTCATCGAGACCGCGGCCGACGTCGTCTGATTGCCAAGATTGTCCGACGCGACCGCCTGCAGCGTGAAAGTGCCGGTCGTGGTCGGGGTCCAAGTCGTCTGATACGGAAACGCCGAGGCGATGCCAACGGTCGTGCCATTGACCCGGAAACTGACGCTCGCGATTGCACCGTCGCTGTCGGCGGCCGTGGCAACAATCGCCTGGGGCGTATTGACATTGATCGTACCGGTGGCCGGAGAGGCGATGCTCACCGTCGGCGATGCGCCTGCACTGACTGTGACGGTCGATCCCGCCGAAGTCGTCTGGGAGCCAAGATTGTCAGTGGCGATGGCGGTGAGCGTGTAACTGCCGGCCACCGTAGGGGTCCAGGCGAAGGTAAAGGGCGCCGACGTCACCGTCGCGAGGGTGGTGCCGTTGGCGAGGAATTGCACGCTGGCCACGGAGCCGTTGGAACTTGCGGACGCCGTGATCGACGTTGCCGCATTGACCTGAACGGTCGAACCCGTGGTCGGCGACGAAATGCTGACCGAGGGTGCCGTGAGGTTCGCAACCGTCACCGTCACGCTGCCGGCTCCCGTCGTTGTTATCTGATTGCCGCCATTGTCGGTCGCGACCGCCGTCAACGTGTAGCTGCCGGTGGCGGTCGGCGTCCAGGACACACTGTAAGGGAATGTCGTATCCGTGCCGATCGGAACACCATTGGCGAAAAACTGTACACTTGCGATCGTGCCGTCCGGATCAGTAGCAGTCGCCGACACGGTCGTGGCACCGCTCGCAAACAACGAGGTGCCCGCCGCCGGGGAGCTGATGGACACCGTCGGCGCCGTCGGGCTGACGGCGGCAATCGTGATGTTGACGTTGTTCGAAACGGTCTGGTTGCCAAACGAATCGGTCACGAGCGCACTGAGCGCGAACGTGCCCACCGCGGTCGGTGTCCACGGCGCGTTGTAGGGAAACGCGGCGTCGGTGCCAAGACTCGTGCCGTTGACGAAAAATTGCACACTCGCGATCGTGCCACTTGTGGCGGAAGCACTGGCCACCAGCGTCAAGGTGCTGTTCACGGCATAGGAGGTTCCACTGACCGGGCTCGTAATCGAGACGGTCGGCGGGGAACCAGCGGACGGGAGCGTGTTGATGCGACGGTCGTAGACGAAGATATCGCGGAAGGTGTTCGAGTCGGATGACGTGCGGTTGGTCGATCCATGGTTGAGACCGGACGTGCCCTCGGAATCGGTGGGAAATGCCACCCAGCGGCCGTCGCCACTGATCGCCGGATACACGTCGGACGCAGCGGTCGTCGCGGTTCCGGGCACGTTCAAGGTCTGGTAGCCGAAACGATTAACACTCGCAAGAGACGTGGCCACATTGCCACCGGTGTCGAACGTGCCGCTACCGTTGACGTCACGGTCGCGCACAAAGACATCCAGCGCGCCATTGGCGTCGTTCGTGGATGACCGACCAGCCAAATCACCGCCGGTCAAATTGCCGGCCAGCGAGGAAAACGCCACATAGCGGCCGGTCGAACTGATGCTGGGGTTGATACTGCCGACCAGCTGCTGCGTGGTACTGGAGGTATCTGTCGCCTCCGCATTCGCGGTCGAAAGGCTGACCCGCGTCGTCGCCGCCGTCACCCGGTCATAAACGAAAATATCCGACATCCCGTTTGAGTCACCGGCGACCAGGTTGCTCGCTTCCGAACCGAACGCGATGTAGCGGCCGTCCGCAAAAGTGCCGGATGAGACCCCGGTGTTTTGGTTGATCGCCGGCGCCCGGCTCGAACCGCCCGCCGCGCCACCGCCGGAAGCCGTCGAAACGAGCGTCGTGGTGCCAGCGGTCACCGATCGCAGATAAATGTTGCGGATATTGGTTGTGACCGTGCCGCCGAGGTTGGTCGCATCCGTGGCAAAGGCGACAAAACCGCCATCGCCGCTCACTGTCGCCTGGATGCTGTTGCCATTGCCCGCCGTCCCACCGGTCGACTGCGAAATCAGTACCGTGGATACGTTGCCCGCGGTATCGAAGGTACCGCTGCCGCTCACGTCACGGTCGCGCAAATAGACGTGCGTGACTCCGGCCGACGTACCCGCGGCGATCAGGTTCGTCGCCGTCGATTCAAAGGCCACATAGCGGCCGGTCGAGCTGATCGCCGGTTTGAAACTGCCGCCGTTCGCCTGCGTGCCGGCCGTGGCCACACTCACCCGGGCGAGCGTGCCGGTCAGCACATTGACGACGTAGATGTCACTGAATCCGTTGGTGTCGGAGGTGATCAGGTTGCTCGCCTCGGAAGAGAATGCGACGTACGTGCCGTTGGCGGAAATGGCGGGATTGTTGGAGGCCCCGTTGGTCTGGCTGCCCTGCTGCGAAAGGCTGACCTTGCGCATCGTCGCATTCTGCCGGTCATAAAGGAAGATGTCCCTCAACCCGTTGGTGTCACCCGTACCCAAGGTGGTCGAATCAGAGGCAAAGGCGGTGTAACGGCCGTCACCCGAAATCGAGGGATTGTCACTGTAGGAATTTCCGCCGGAACTCGCCCAGGAAACGCTTGGGAAATTCGTCGGCAGGAGCGTGATCCGCGATTCATTGGTATCGGGAGAATAATAGATGTTGTTGCCGTTCGCCGACAGGTCGTTTTCGACGTTCTCCGAGACGCCCGACAACGTGTCGATCTTGGCCATCACGTAGTAGGAGCCGGCAAAGTTGCCGGGCAGGAGCTGGTTCCAGCTCAGCTGGGTATTCGCGCTGTCCGCATTGAGGGGGTTCGTGCTGACGTCGAAAAACGTCAGCAGAAAGTCGTCGCCGTCGCCGAAGATCGGGTTGGCGGAGAGAATCACCTCGATGCGGAAGAAACTCGCGTTGCCGTTGGTACTGGGCACGTAGGGGACATTCGTGATGCCGTTGGTCGACGACCGATTCGTGTAGTTCAGCGTCATCGGGATGACATCGCCGCCCTTGTAGGCCGTGCCCGCCGGATAGGTGAGACCGGTGACCGCAAGGTCGGGCGAGCCGATCACCGCGAGCCCCGTGCTGGTGGTGGTAAATGAACTGGTGCCCGAGCCTCCGCTCGGATAGATCGATACGGTGGGAACGGTCGTGTATCCGCTACCCGGTGAGGTCACCGTGATTCCGGTCAAGACACCACCGCCCGAGACCGTGGCCGTGGCGACTGCACCGGTGCCGCCGCCGCCGGTGATGGTGACAGTGGGGGCGCTCGAATATCCCGTGCCACCGGCCGTGACGGTGATGGTGTCCACACCCAGCGAAGCCGTCGCCGCCGCGCCGGAACCGGCACCGCCCGTGAGGTTGACCGAAGGAACAGACGTGTAAGCCGCACCCGGGGATGTGAGGGTGACGGTCGAAACCGCCCCGCTGGATAGCGACGCGCTCGCCGCCGCGGTGCCGCTCGAAAACGAGACCGTCGGAGGAGAGGTATAACCGGTACCGCCTGAGGTCACCGCCACACTCGCCACGTTGAGCGTCGCCGTCGCCGCGGCACCCGAGGCAAACGTCGTCCCCGCCATCGAGGCGCGGATGAAGTAGCTCGAAGCCTGGCTGGTGCTCAAAGGAATCGTGGAGGTAATCTGCAATGTGCCGGAGGCGCCGGCTCCAATCGCGGGAATCGTTGCCGAACTTGTACCCAGGCTGATCGTAGTAGCTGTGGTGCTGGTGAGTGAGAGGGTGAAATTTGCGGTTCCTCCCAAGTAATTATCCGTAGTCGTGTTCGTGCCCGCGTTCGTAACCGTAACCGTGTATGTGACACTGTCACCCGGCCGGGCGGACGCCGGGGCGGCGGAGACGCCGGTGATCGAAAGGGAGGGAGCAGCTCGACCCGCCGCGACAGCGAACAGACCGAAGAGAGCGCACCCGAGAATGCGGAGCCAAGGTTTCATGGAGACACCTCGTAGAAGTAGGTTAAATGGGCTGATGGGAGCGGTTCCAACTGGGACGCTCATTTCTTTGTCTCCGAGGACGCACTACGGAAGACCTGATTCTTTACGGGCGATTTTTCGCCAGACTTTAACTCGGGCAGGTAGGGATTCGACCCGTCACGATAGCCGGGAAGATCCTCGCGGCGCATTTCGAGTTCCCGCACCCGGGAGGAGTCGAAGACCTGCTCGATCGACGCCCCTTCCGCACTGATGGTCTTGGCCGTGATGAAGATGATCAGGTTCGTCGACTCTGCCCGCTTGGCGTCGTTGCCGAAGAGCCGCCCGATGACCGGAATCGACCCCAGCACAGGAACCTTGTTGCCCGACGTCGAGCTCGACGATGTCAGCAAACCGCCGATGCCCATCGTGAATCCGTCTTTGAGGGAGACGGTGGTGGAGGTCTTGCGGGTGTCGATAATCGGAATCGCATTGCCGTTGAACAAGACGCTGTTCAGCGACTGGCTCACCTCCGGCGCCACGGTCAATTTGATGAAGCCACGGGTATTCACCTGCGGAGTGACCTTCAGAATCACGCCGATCGGCTTGAACTCGAATCCGTTCACCTCGAGCGTCCCAGTCTGCTGGTTGTACTGATACTTCGGAATCGGCCGTTCCTGACCGACATTGATGACCGCCTCGGAGTTATTGAGCGTCACGATGGTGGGATTGGAGACGATTTTGATCTGATTTTTCGTCTGGAGCGCACTGAGGACGAGCTTGAAGTCCGACGCGGAGAAGACGGCACTGAGACTGCGGGAAGTGCCATCGGTGTTGGTGAGTGACGCGACCCGGGTGAGGGCGTCGGTCAGGTTGTTGGCCAAACTGCCGTTGGTCGTGCTGCCATCGGAGGCGGTGGCGCTGTTGCTCAGGGTGCCGTTCGTTCCGGTGCTCGAAGTGTTGGTCGTCGTCCCATTGGAGGAGGATACGCTGCCGGAGTTGGTGGAGCCACTGCTTTGGGCATTGGTGTTGGAGATCGTGCCGGTCGTGGTCCGGCCATCCGACGTGGTGCGGGTCGCGCCGTTGTTGGCATTCGTTCCATCGCCGCCAGTCTGCGAACGGTCCCGGCTGACCCGCCCGCCGAGACTGCCCGCGGAGATTTGGTAACCGTCGAGCGAGGACCAGTTCACCCCGAGATTCTTCACGTCGCTGTTGGTGACCTCGACGAACTTCGACTCGATCATCACCTGGTCAGTGGCCCGGTCGAGCTGCTCGATGATCGGACGGATGCGGTTCATCCGCGACGGCCGCTCGGTGATGATCAGGCTGTTGCTACGGGTATCCACGACGATCTTCCCGCCTGACGCCGCGTCCACGAGGGACGTAATCGTCGGCAGGATGTCGGAAGCCTTGGCGTAGTTGATCAGGAAGACGTCCGTGGAAGCCGGTTCCTGCATGACGCTTTCGTTGCTGACGATCTTAATGATGTTGCCCTCCTCCTTGTACGTGTAGTTGACCGGGGAGAGAACGCTTTCGAAAATCTGGCGCCAGGTGACATCGCGCAACTTGATGGTGGTCTTGCCCTGCAAGGTGTCGGGCATGATGATGTTCAGCTCGAAAAGATCCGCGACGTTACGCAGGATGTTGCGGATATCCTCGTCGGGAAAGTCGACGGAAAGGGTGTCGCGACCGACGGCGTCCTTGCTCTTGGAGGCGGCGGCGGCGCGAACCGCGGCCTCGTCGGACTTTGCGGTTGCGGCGGCGGCCCCCGGGGCTGGGGCGGCGGCGTCGCTCGCGGCCGGTTTGTCGGCGAGCGCGCCATCGGCGGGCGCGGTCGCCGGGGCCGTGGCCGGCGCGGAGGGCGCGGCGGATTCAGCCGAAGGCTGGGCGGGCTGTTGGGCTCGCAGGCAGATGGCAGGCAGGACGGCCAGCAGCGCAAGGAGAATGGTCGGCGGGGGCGTGCGGGTGCTCATGTTAGCGAACGGGTTTGATTGGCCGGGTGATTTCCTCGCCGCGATAACGCAGCGTAAAGGTGGTGCGATCGATCGCCACGAGCTCAAGCTCGTAGTCTTGATTGTTATAAGTCGCGGTAAACCGGGTGCCCACTTCGAAAGGCTTGCTGCCGATGATGAGCCGCGGTGTACCGCGCAGCTGGATCATGCCAGAGGGCGTGATTTGCGCAGCGAGGGTTTCGAGGGTTTCCCGGTCGCCCGGGGGCGGGGGCGCAACCGGCGCGCCTGCGGCAGCGCCCGGAACCGCGGGACCGCCGGCCACCGGGGCTCCGGGGCGCGGGACGGTCACGGGTTTGACCACTTCCGAGGGGTCCGGCTTTTCAAAATCCTTCGGACTGAACGGCGAGACCAAATCGGCCGGCAACGGCTCGGCCGCCTTTCGCTGGGCCAACCGTTCGGCAGTATCCACGGATGCCTGACGTTTCAAGGGCGGCAGCAAATCCGACGTCACCTTGGCCGCGTGGAGGCAGGGAGACGCGAGGACGAGCAGCCAGGCAAGTGCTCCAATTGGAATGGGCGTTTTCATGGGAGGCCGAGCAGTTCGAGATTGAGCGAAAGCGTGAGGGGCCCGGTCCGGCTGGTGATACTCATCGAAGCGGTCAAAACGCGGCAGTAATGTGTGCCGGTCTCGAGCAAACGCATGAAGTCGAGGATTTGCGGCAGCGTGCCCTGAACGGAGACCGAAAACATCACCGGAATAAAGGCCGTCTTCGAGCCCTTCGGCAGATTGGCGGCGGTCGTTGACTGGCGAAAGTCGACCAGATTTACCCCGGTGTCCCGTCGCAGTTGCTGGAAAAACTGGGTGTTATTGCCAAACTGGCTCACCCGGACCATCCGCGTTTCGATGACCTTGTTCCATTGGGTAATCGCTTCGAACTGCTCCTTGAGCTGGTTGCCATTCTTGACGTTGAGCGCGTAGCGCTCGGCTTCGGCAGACTTCTGCAGCAGCAGATCTTCGGCGGCGGGAATCTCCCCGCTACGGTAATAGATCGCCCCCACGAGCAACAGGCTCAGCAGCCCGCAACCCACGCTGATGGGATTTTTCTTCACCAGCGCAATCAGCTCGTCGTTGCTCATTATTTCTTTCCTCCCGGCGCTGCCGCCGGCGCCGCCGGTGGCCGAAGCTTAAGCAGGAATTCCACCGCCATCCGGCCCGTCGCCGGATTTAGCGTCGGGGTCGTCGTGAAATTGAATTCATCGAACATCGCCAGCTGCTTGTCCGCGCGCAGCTGCTCCAGGTAAGCGGTTGCATATCCGGGCGCAGTCTCCGGAGCGCCCCTGACCGACAAACGAATCAACAACCCGGTTTCCCTCAAGTCACAGCTGTCGATCGCGATGTTGGGCGGAAGGGTCTCACCGATCCGCAAAATCAGCGGCGAGACCAACGGCTTGGACTTGATGAAATTGTCCACCTCCAACGTCCGCGCCTCCTCCGCTTGGAATTTCTTGAACTGAGCGGCAAAAGCGTCACTCGGCTTCTTGTCGCGATCAATTTTCCGCTGCTCCTCGGCGACCTGTAACTTGATCCCGCGGAGCTGCCATTCCTTGAAACCAAAATAAATCCCGAGCGCCAGCGCCAAGAAGATCGCGGCGCCATTGATGAAGAAGGCCGTCCGCACGACCTTGGTGTCCGGCAATTTTTCGAAATTGCGGAAATTCGGATGCCAGTTCGGCACCTGCGGCTGGGCCGCCGCCTCATTTTTTTTCTTCAGCAGGGACAGCATGGACGACGTGGTGTTGGACCATCAGGGCCAGGAGGCCGAACCAGCGGATATCCTGCGCATTCTTCGCAAGGGCCTCCGGCAATGTGACATTCCGTGCCTGCAGCCAGGGCACCGGGTCGAGTTTCAGACTGGCGACGCCGAGCGCCCCCGCGATCGCGGTGTCGAGCCACGCGAGCTTCGGCGAAAGCTGTGTGCTCAGAACCTGACCGACCGACTGCCCAGTCTGGACCTCGTAGAAACCGATGGAGGACTGCAATTCCTTCAAGAGCCGCTTGATCAAAAGCGGCCCCATTCCGGTAAAATCAAACGTGTTTGAGTAGAACAGTTTTCGCGCCGACTCCTCATCCTTCAAACCGAGTTCCTTTTGCACTATCGGCACCATGGCATCGAGCCCCTGCGGAATCGGGCGCGACGCCTCGACCCCGTTGGGTGTGACGATGAAGGAGTGCGTGGCATCGGCCCCAATTTCGAGCACGAGCGTCGGGGCCTTTGACTTGGAGTGAGCCAAGCAATCCACTACGCCACCCAGCGCCGCCACCGACCCTAGTTCGAGGCGTTCGGGGTAAATCTTGCTCTCGAGCAGGCTCGCCTGCATCGCGTTGGCATCCTCAATCGGCAAACCGCAAAAGATAACGTCTTTTTGCGTCGCCTTGTTGACATCGAAGTCGCCGCCATCGTTGGCATTCAGAATCGCGAGAGTGTATTTATCCTGCTCAATGCGAAACTGCTGGGAACACACCTCCGCAAAATAAGCCGGCTCCTTCACCCGCTTGAGTTCCAGCGAATGCCGTCGCACCAGACGTTTCCCGGGAAAAACGCCCACCGTCGCGTGCAGATATCCACTCGGCCCCTTCTTGGGCTGAATCTGATTCAGCGCCTCGGCCAGCGCCGCCGGATCATTCGGCGCGCACTCCCGCATATCTTCAACCGTGAACGGCGCGAGCGGAGCTGAGGTTCTCGCCAACATGACCGCATGGTCGTTCAGCTCGACGAAGAACCCTTTGGTTTTCTGGGAAAAAAGCATGCGTGCGATCGTGCGCTCAGTAAGTTAAAAAACAGCAAACGAGGGTGTTTTCTCGAAAAATCTCCGCTGCGAATTTGTAAAAATGTTTCTGCAAAACGGGGGCGCAACGTCCCAAAAGCCCCGTGACGTTACAAGATTAAACAGCGCGGTTTCCCGAATGGCGCCACCCATTTACCGTTTCTTGAGAACACGCGTTTCCCCAAAAGCCTGAAGCCGCAGAGATCGTTCGTTCAGAAAAATGCCCGTCCACCACAGAGGGAAACGGGAAGAAACCGTCCCCTCCTCGGGCATTCCGAGATTCAAGGCCGGCCTGTCACGGCTCCCGGAGCATCCGGAGCACGTCCGGACTGTCGAAGAGATGAGCGCGAAGGTGTTCCGAGTCGGAACGTGGCATTATTCGGCCCGGCCGTGCACGCTCGCCTTCCACAGAACAAAGAAAAACCCGTCGCACGGAGCGACGGGTTTCGAAATAGGGGTACGTAATACGGAACAGCGCGAGGTCGCGCCGTTCACTTCTGCCACGTACGCTTTTTGTGGCGATTCGCCTTCAAGCGCTTCCGGCGCTTGTGCTTGTTCATCTTCAGTCGACGTTTCTTTTTCAGGTTGCCCATGGTGAGAGAGGAAGAACGTGCTGTCCCCTCCCGCCCCTGTAAAGCCGAATTTACGCGGACGGAACAGAGATCCGCCTTCGCAGGTGCGTGAAGACAAGTTCGCACGCGATGCTCCCGACCGGAACTCGCGTGAACGCCGCCGCCACCCGACGGTAGAGATTCAACTGGCCGGCGTGACGGTTTATTCCCTCCAGGAGTCCTGTTTCACTTCCAATTCGATCGGTCTTGAAATCAAAAACGGTTACCTTCTCCACCCGACCCAGACCGTCTCGCTCCACCATCACCCGGTCAAAGACCCCCGTCACCCACACCTCATCCAAAACCACCTCAAACGCCCGCTCCCTCCAGACGTCGGCCCGCTCCCGGCGCTGCCAAAGGCCCGCACAGGCATCCGCTTCCAGGCATCCCACCGCTTCCGCCACCACTTCCGCCGGCTCTCCGCGCTCGGTCCAAAGCCGGGCAAAGTCCACCGCGCCGCCCCACTCCACCTCCGCTAACAGGGCATGGACCGCACTGCCGAACCCAGCCGAATCACCCCGCGCGTTGTCCCCGTTGAACATCGGCACCACCTCGATGATCCCGGTCCTTCCGGACGACGGCCGACGGGACAAACGACGTGTCGCCCGACGCAGGTTCGTCTCTTCCATCGCCGCCAGTTCGGTGGCGGCCTTGCCTTTTTCGGGCGTCGCCGCCACGTGCTCATACCAACGCTCGTCGCCCGAACTCCACGGAGCTTCTCCCAAGGTGGAGCCGAGCAAACGGGGGTAATTGCGCGATTCAGACTTTCCCGGCGGCTTGGCAATGACGTACATCGCCCGCTTGGCCCGGGTCATCGCGACGTAGAGGAGGCAAAGCGCCTCATAACACCCTTCGGCTTCCGCAGACCTGACATGCGCACTCAAGGTCTCGTCGTGCGAATAAAACAGTTTGGAGGGCAAATCATAAACCCACTCCACCGAGCGGTCGTTCGCCCGCTGCACCGCCAGCCCTTCCCTCCTTTGATCCAGCCGCTGGCCTTCGAGGTCAGGCAGGATGACCACGTCGAAGCCCAATCCCTTCGATTTATGGATCGTCATCACCCGGACAACACCGGACACCTCCGCCCCGCGCAGGGCATGGCGTTCCATGAACGCCACAAATTCTGCCGCGTCCCGGCTTCCCGTCGCGTCAAACCGCGCCGCCGCCGCGACGAACTGCCGGCCCCGCTCCCGGCTGAAAACATCATCGGGCAACAGACTCGCTTCGATCCGCCGCAACCAGAACTCCATGGTGCGCTCGAACCCATCCACGTGAATCTGGGCGAGCACGGTCATCGTTAGCTTCTCCGGTGAAGAGATGCCCTCGGTCTCAAGCACCCGCCCCACGGGAGTCATCGCGAGATGTTCTCGCGCAAACGAGTCACCGGGATGTGCGGCCGCCTGAGCGAGGGCGAGCAACGCAGCGCCCACAGGATTGTCGGTCGCCACATGCAGGTCGGATTCCGCCAATGCGGGGATTCCGCCTTCGCGCCGCAGATATTCCGCCAGCGCTGTCGCCTCGGCGTTCGACTGGGTCAGAACCGCGCACTCGAGTCCGCGCTCAAGCGGATTGATTTCCTGCAGCAGTCTGACCGTCAGCGCAAACCGCTCCTCCTCGTCGGCGGCCGGCAACCACGTCGCGTATCCCAACAAACCCGGACGCGCCGACTCATGGTCCCGCCACTCGGAGTTCCAGGCCACGCTCGCCGTTCCTGGAAACAGCCCCGCGATCGCGGTCGCATCACCAAATACCGCGTTGACCATCGCAATAACGGCCGGACCGGAGCGGAACGAACGCACGAGGTGCTCCTCCGCGACGGCCCCGGGAGCGGCCGCATTGTAGTGGTCCAAAATCTCCCGAAACAGCCGCGGGTCGCCGTCGCGCCAGGTGAAGATCGCCTGCTTCACGTCCCCCACGCAGAAAAAACTGCGCACGCCGGCGACGTCTTGCACCGCCTCGTCGATCAGGTTTCTCAATATGCTCCACTGCCCGAAGCTCGTGTCCTGGAATTCATCGAGCAGCCAGTGGTCGAACTGCCCGTCGAGCCGGTAGTCGATCGCCAGCCGCCCCGCCCCGGCCTCCGGCGAGAGGCTGAGCATCGCGCCACTTTCCTCGGGGAGCAACAGCCGCTGCACGTCGCCAAACGTCAGCTTTCCCGAGCGCCGCACCGCGTCGTGATAAACCTCCTCATAGCTACGCAACACCGCGTGGATGCCTCGCGTCGTCTCGAGGTGCCGCGCCAATTCGGCGCCGACCACGTGGCGAATGATCGCCGCCAGATCAGAGCACTCCCCCGGCGCCAGCTGGAGTTTCTTGCGCTCGACCGTCATCTCGGCCGAGCCCATTTTCACTTCGCTCCAGACCGCGAGCGCATTCTTCACCACGTATTCCACCGGCGCCGGCAGCGGCGCGCCCACCGACCACTCGGGCAGCGCGGCAAAAAATGCGTCCCACCGGGCGAGTTGTTTGTCCGGCAGTCCCCGCCCCTGTAGCGACGCCCGCAGTGACTCCACCGCCTCCGCCATCGCTTTTTCCGGCGGCGGAAACCACTCGCTGCCCTCCGGCCAGATTCGCCCGGGGTCGCCCCAGAGCGCACCGGAAGGGGCCGACAGGAATGTCTCGTGGTGTTCGTCGAGAAATCCGTCCAGCCGCGCGGCGAGCCTTTTCTCCTCGGTGCCAAACGTCGCCCGCTTGAAGGCCTCGATGAATTCGCGCTGCGCGGCATCCAGCCCTCCGGGCGCCCGGGTAAACATCGTCCGCAGTACCCGCTGCCGCTCGACCCGCCCCGCGTGCTCCTCCAACACCTCGAACTCACCCGTCAACCCCAGCTCAAACGGAAATGCGCGCGCAATCCGTCCAAAAAATCCGTCGAGGGTGCCGAGCCGCAGCCGGTGCATCGCCTCGACCACCGCGCGCAGCATCCGACCGAAATCGCCGGGGCCCAGTCTCGGAACCCCGATGTCCCGCGCCAGCCGCGCCGCCACGTCAACGTTGCCCGCCGCCCGCGCCAGCTTGTTCAGGATCTCGTCGAAAAACTCTCCGGCCGCCTTTCGCGTGAACGTCAGCGCCACGATTCGTTCCGGCCGCGCCCCTTCCGCCAGCAGCTTCACAAAACGGTTGGTCAACGCGTAGGTTTTCCCAGATCCCGCCGAGGCGAGGATCATGACATGGCGCGCGCTCATCCTGGCACCTCCCAAGCCACGCTTTCCGCCGCTCCGTGGTGAAACAGCGCCGAAAACGAATCCCGTTCCGCCGGCATTTCCACCGGCGGCCAGAACCGGCCGGCACGAATCGCTTCCGCCACCCCGTCGGTACACGCGCGCGCCGCCGCCAGCAGGTCCGCACCCAGTTCCGGCCACAAGGCGAGGTCCGTCTCCCCGGCCGCCTTCGGCAGATTGATGTAGCCGCAGGAAACCGCCGCCCCGTCCCCCAATTCACCGGCGAGCGAGCGGAGGTAGATCGGCAGCTGCAGATCCGCCCACACGCACTCGCGGCCGTCCACGCTCACGTGCATCCACTCCGGCAATTCCTCGTCCCCCGCCCGGCGGGGACGCAGGTGGGACTGGTGCGGCGGGACGGCCGCGTCGCTCGTCTTGTAATCAAGTACCCGATACGCACCCGAGGCTTCGTGGCGGTCGATCCGGTCGATCTTCCCGCGCACCTCGAGCCCGGCGATCAGGAGGGAAAACGTCGATTCCACCCGCTCGGTCACCCAGCCGCCCGCCCGTTCCCGTGCCTGCACCGCCGCCATCCGTCCCAGCCGCTGGCGCGCCGACTCGAGCTGAATCACGAGGGGCAGAGCCGCATCCCCGCCGAACCGCGCCAGCGCCGCGCGATCCAGTTCGGCCAGGACAAATTCACGCAGGACGCCTTCGTCGACGCAGTCGCGCAGCGCCGGTTCCCGTGCCATCGCCTCGAGCGCCGTGTGGCAGAGCGTGCCGAAATCGCGGGCGTCGAGTTCGTTCTTCGCCGGGTCCACCGGCTCCATCTTCAGGACGTGCTGGAGATAAAACCGGAACGGACACGCCAGCCACGAGCGCAGGCCCGTCACCGGCACGCGCAGGGGCGGCGGTTCGCGGCGCGGCGTGTGTTTCCACGCCCGGGTCCAGGCCAGGTTCGGCTGGATCGACTCCGCCGGCCGGAAGAGAAACGCGATCCGGGCCGGCAACTCCGCGTCGGTGCACCGCAGCAACAGGCGGGAGGGCCGCAGGGGATCGCCCGCCGCCGACGTTTTCGCAAAAAGCAAATCGGTCCGTCCCCGGCCGCCACTCCGCGAAGCAATCAGGACGTGCAACAGATAAGCATCGCGGGCGAAACGGGTGGCGTTGGTCTTCAGTCCGAGCCGTTCGCGCAGCGACTCCGGCAGAAATGCGTCCCCGTCCACCGCCTCCGGCACGATGCCGTCGTTCAGCCCCGCAACCACGAGATGCGGCGCGTCCTCCCACGGCAATTCGAGCCAACCCTGCAGTTCCAACGCCCCCGCCGACTTTTCCTCGGTGCGCCTGGTCTCACCGAACATCCGCAGGGCCAACTCCCACCATTCCGCGGAAGCCAACTCTGGAAACAGGGCCGCGGTCGCCGCGCATTCCCGCATGATTTCACTCCATACTTCGAGCGACTCCGCCTCCCTCGCCTCCGAGTCCCGGGAAGGGTCAAGCCGTCGGGTTTCAAAAACAATCCCCAGTGCCGCAACCGCCCCCGCCGCAAATTCCTCCCCCGCCAGGGCGGCGCGCACTTCGTTGAGCACGACGAGGGCGCGCGTCAGTGTGAGGCGCCGCGGCCCCGCGGCAGCAGCCAGGGCATCAAGATCAGCCGAAAGGTGCCGCGTGCGCATGTCGTCCAGCTCGGCCAGGAATGTCGCGACAGAATAATCGGCGCCGAACCGGTTCCGCAGGCACAGCAGAAAATCCGGACAACGTGCCAGCGCTGCCACGGACTCGAAGGAGGTGTCGTGCGCCAGTCGCGCGAGCGCCGCGAGCAGCAGATGCAGCCGTTCACCGCGGCGTTCCCGCCCCTCCGGATTGTAGTGGGCGATTGCGGCGCGGGAGAACGCATTTTCCACGAGCGGAAGCACCTCGGGATCGGCGATCCCAAACGCCACCAGTCCGTCCGGCGTGGGAGCATGACGGTTCGCCAGGTTGACTGCGCGCTCGGCTTCCGCCGCCGGATCGGCGCAAAGGTGCACCCGGCGTTCAAAGTCCGGCAACTCCAACGGTCGCGGTTCCCATCGGGCGGGCACGGGACGCCCGAAGGTGTCGAATGCATCCGCCTCCACCTCCGGGGCAAACACCACCACGTCCACCGGCAGGATCGCCGCCCAGTTTTCGAGCAAGGCGACGGCCAGCGGCAGCGGATCTGGGAGCGCGAGTACCACGACGCGGGTCACCCCGGCAGGCGACGCCGGGCTTTTCGCCCAGGCACGCCGCGCCGCATGGGGCTCGCGACGGCCGATCGCCGCAAGCCGTTCCACCTGCCGCCGCTCAAGTTCCGCGAGCTGCCGCCAGCGTTCTGCTTCCGAAAAATCCGCCCCCGCGCGCGACGCCACGTCGGAAAACTCCAGGCCACCCTCGGTCAGGCGCGTCTGCAGCCGAAAAAAAACCTCAGCCAGCCGGGCCGCCCAGCCGTGATCCCGCCGGGGCGGGAGCGACGGAAAAACGTCCGGCACGTCCCCAGACTCAAGTTCCCGGAGCACGCCGATCCAGGCCAGCAGGGCCTCCAGCCGGGAAGCCACGTCGGGGACCGTCGCGTCGGGGACGAGCAGCGTATCCGGAGTATGTACACGCGGAGGAAAGACCGCCGTGCCGCGGGCGGCGGCGTGCTCCGCCAGCGCTTCGCGCAGCCGGCGGCCCGACTGCCGCGTCGGGACGACCACCAGCACGTCCGACAAATCCAGCGGTTCCGCGCCCCTTCCGATTCCCGCCAGCCACGCCGTGACCTGCGGCAGCCACGGACCGTCCCAGGGCAGGAAATGACGGCGAAGGAGCGGGGGAGGCGGCATGCACCCGAAGGATGACGCGGACAGACCCGACGCCGCAAGTGCGCTCGGCACGTCCGCTCCTTGACAAAAAAACCCGCCCGCGGGCGGCGGGCGGGTGAAACTCGCGGCCGAAATCGGCCTACTTTGCGGCGAACACCTTCGCGGCGTGGACCTTGGCCCGCGACGCGGCATTCTTGTGCACCACGCCGGACTTCACGGCCTTGTCCATCGCGGAAACATACGCGGAAGCGGCATCCTTGGCGCCGGCATCCTTCTTCGCGAACAACGTATCAAGTTGCTTGCGAAGGGTCTTGAGCCGGGTCTTCACCCCGCGGTTGCGTTCGGTCAGGCGCACGGCTTTGCGTGCGGCTTTGATAGCGGATTTGGTGTTGGCCATGGTCTTCGAAAGGTTGGAGCTGGGCAAAGACTCAAACGCCCGCCACCGAGTCAAGGGTTTTGTCGGGGAATTCACCGGTTCCCGAGCTTCGCCGGCGGCCGATTCGATGCTCCAGCTGCTCCTGAAGCGGCGGCGTGCTCAATGTGGAAGTGCCTCGATCGTCGTCTTCATCGTTTCGTATTCGGCCGCAGTGATCTCCTTGAAGCCCAGCCGGCGGGCGCCCAGCAGAATTGGTTCCAGCGGAAGGTCGTGGTTTGCGCTCCGCAACGATTGGTGCAGTCCCCAATATCGGCCGGGCGCGGAATAGATCCGGAGATTCCAGGGCTCCATCGCCACGCGGCTTTCAAACATGGCGACCATCGAACCACGGATATATAACCCGGCGCTGCCCCACACTTCCAGCATTCGCGGGAAATTGTGCACGCCACCGCTGGCCTGTCCGTTGGCCACGCTCGCGGGAGGCCCATCCGTCAGGCCGGTTGCATTGTGGTTCGTCGGCACGATTCCCACCAGCAGGCACGACGAAATCTCCGTCGGCGTCGCGCCAAATTTAGAATCACGCGCCGCGCCGGCCGTGCCGGCTACCGTGTTGCCTTGGTAGGGCATGGCGGCCGGAACAAACGAAGTGGAGATGCCGTCCAGGGCGTTGCTGCCACTTGGCTGGCTCGTCGCCCAAGACGAAACCCAACCCGACGTGCCGACGCGATGGGCGCTGAGTGAGTCTGACCAACCGGAAGTCTGGGAGTACGGAGAGGTCGCGTTCGAATAGGCCGGTGCCGAGAGAATCGTCACGGCATCCGCCATCACCGAGGTGAGCATTTCACTCACTCCCATCACCGCCGTCGTGTCGGGGTAGCGAGCGCTGTATCCGCCGGGATTGGCGGTGTCGGTCGCCGTTGCGTTGATCGTGCCGTCCGCATTGAAATGGCCCACGATATACGCGGCATCGTTGGTGGCGAAATTCAGCCCGGTCATGCTGGGGTAGGTCGCCCCACTGAGCGAAATCACCTTGCCCCGGGCATTCCACAGGCGCACTCCGGAATCGATGCGAGGGGTCGGCGGAGAGGCCATCGCATTGACCACTTGGGAGCGGACCTCGGCATCGACCGAATGGATGTAGACCGTGATCCCATCGTACCACGGCTTCGTGGTGGTGGTGCTGGCAAGATCGCTCCCACCCACGGCAAACCGGCCCGGATCTGTTGCCAGCAGCGGATCCGTTGGATTTGCCGGGGCGAAGTACATGCGGTAAGGATCGGCGGCAGTCAGGGTCGCGGAGGTCGGTAAAGTAGTATAGGCGGCCGAAACCAAACCCAGCCCACGCGAGGCGGCCGTGGTGGTGGTGGCCGGGTTGTAAATCGACGACGACCAGTTCGTCGCGTCGGGCGGGCCCGGGTGATAGATGGTACTCGTCGTCGTCGAGGCGGCATAGCTAAGGCTCGAACCAGATATCGTTCGCTCCACCATCATCTTGAAACGGGTGAAATCGAAATCGATTTTCACCACCGGCCGCGGGGTATAGGCGTTGGAGGAACGAAAAGAACCCGTCGACAATTGCGAGCCCGCGCCGGAATTGTTCGTCGCCCGTCGCAAGTCGTAGAAGTACGCGTCGCCAAAACTCGTCATCGTCGGCGCCGAGGCTCCGGTCGCATATCCCGAACCCGCCACATCCACGCCTCCGCCCTGGATGGTGCGCAGCACCTGATTGTGCCCGATGGACGTGTCGGTCCGGTAGCGGTTCGGCAAATTGTTCACGTTGGCATTCAGCGCACCGTAGCTCGGCTGTCCCGGCAGGATGACCTCATACATCGTATGGGAAAGGTCCGCGTTCACCGTGTTCAACCAGCACCGGTAGGACCGCGCCCGCATGCTCACGGCCGTACCATCGGCCATATAGCCCGTGCGCGTCTGATTGTCGGGATTGACCACAATATACAGTCCGGAGCGGCGCGAGATTTTCGTCTCCTTGAGACCTGCGTTGTCAGCGGAATTAGGACGTTCAATCACCTGCCGTCCGTTGTTGCGTTCATCCTCTGCCGGAGTCGACGGGTTGTCGGTTTTCGAATAATTCGAGACTGACGGCAGGACCAGCGGCGTCACGCCATGCACGCTCGTGCGCAGGTTGAGTCCATAGCTGGTCGTCGCGAAAACCTTGAAGTTGTTCTGCGTCGTGGTTGTTTCGGTCGTGCCGCCGTACTTGTGATCCCGCCACACCGATGCGCTGCTCTGGATGTCCGTCACCACCCCGGTGGAGGAATGCTGGAAACGGAGCGGCCCGTTCCCGCCCGGACCGGCATCCGTGGCACCTAGGTTGTTAATCCAGGTTCCTTGACGAATGCTCTCCGCGTAAAAACCCCTGGAACATGAGACTCTTTCTGTGAATTGAACATTTGCGGTATAACCCGTACCACATCGCGCGCTGAGCTCACCGTTGCAATGCACCGGGCCGGATATCACCATGTCGGCTCCCGGCCAGATCTCCATGTCCATATTGTAAAACACGGCGAACTGGAATAACGGCACAAAATCGACCGCGAGGTTGTGTTGGCTGTAGGAGGAGATCGTCCCCAGCAATCCGTGCCGGGCTGTCGCCTTCGCGATGATCGGAACGCTTGCCGTGTTCACCTGCAATCCGGCGTTGGGATTCGTCGGGTCGGTCGCCGGATTGATGAAGATTAACCCGGTCGATCCCGTGAGTCCGGCGCGGACTTCCATGCTCGACCCCGATGTGTAGGTGGAGTCCGCCGCCTGCAACACATCGTTCGGAGGCAGGTGAATGGTGTTGTTTCCCGTCATGAATGCAATCGGACTGGCGCTTCGCACTCGGTATAGGATCGTCGTAATCTGCTCCGCCGCATATGCCGAGATGCTTTCTGACATGTTCTTCGCCCGAAGAATCAGTCGGTTCCGCTCGTTCCCCCGCCGCTCTGTGATGGTATAGCGCAACATGCTCGCGGTCAGAATGGCCATCATTGCCGTCAGCATCACCACGGTGAGCAACGCCGAGCCGCGACACCGCCGGATACGCTCAAGGATGAGTTTCATGGGGCTATCTCCGGGGAGAAATGGTGTAATTAAAGCTGCTGCTCGACAGCAGGTTGTTCGCGGTGCTGCCGTTGACGAATTCCATGTTGATGGAGATAAATCCGTTGGTTGCCGTCGAATCCGGCGACTCCGAGCAGAACACCGGATACCGATCGCCGGCGGCATAGGGCGTATAGGGCGACGGCACCTTCCGCCCCACCGTGCGGGCGGAGAGCTGCTTCGTGCCGCTCATGAGCGGCGTACTGTTCAAGTTGATCAGGTTAAGTTCCGTCGCAAGGCTCGTGTGCCCGTTCGAGGCCCCGGCGGTGCCCTCACCCCAATCAGCCGTCTCGTAATAACGAATTGACGCTTCGGCGTTCACCGCGGCCTGGGCCGCCACCGCGCCATTGTAATAGCGATAATAAATGCGAATCTGCCGGATGTCCGTGGTACGATATTGAGACGTCTTGGTCACCAGAACGAGACAATCACCATGCGCCACCCACTTGTCGTAATCGTTGTCCGCGGCGTCGTTGATCTGTGTCATCGGAGACGGGTCGAGCGCCAGATCCACACTCCCGTCCAGTTTCGTATAGTAAGGAAAAATATAGAAATAGGAGGCGTCGAGCGTCTCTTTCGAAACCTGCGCCATGAAGCTGCGCAGGCTCGCGTTAGTCGCCAGCCGCTGGGTGTCCTTGTACATCGTCCGCAGGCCGAAAAGAAAGGTGCTCAGACACAACGTCATGACGATCGACACAATCGTCATACTGATCATGACTTCAACGAGCGTGAAACCCGTCGAACAGGGATGCCGCCGCAGTGAGGTTTTCATTGGTCAAAACGGGTCCGCAAAAACGTTTCCCGATCCCGGATGGTCCGAGTCACACTGCCGTCCACGTAGCTGTAAGTATAAACTACGGTGACCTTCTTCACCTCGGACACATTGTCACTCGGACTGGGGATTTCGTCGATCCACACCCAGATGTCCAAGTTGATCTGTTGCGACGTCGTCCCGGTGACGGTGGAAAGGGGAATCGCTCCAATATAGTTCTGGACCGCGGACACACTCGCCGCCGTGGCACTGGCGGACGGCGTCGTGGTGGGCCCCCGGGGCGTACCGGGAGCCGGCGTGTGCACGACCTTGAGCCAGACCACCGTCGACTGGTTGATGCGGACGCGTAGATACGGCGGGGTCGTTGCCGTGGGTGCAAACGGGTCGACTTCGTAGTTCGGCAGAAGGTTCGTATAGTCGAGCTGCTTGATCTGCTCGATGATTCCGTAAATCATGCTGGTCGCCGCCGCGTGCAGCACATTGGACTCCGTGATCCTCCGGGATTGGACAAAGGTGCCGATGAATCCCACCATGATCGTCGCCATCAGCGTCAGCGACACCATCACTTCAACCAAGGTCAGTCCGGTTGGTCGGTATGCACGCCCGTCGCCCGCATCGCTAGACAAACCTGAGCATCGTCTGGAAGGCAGAATGGGCATGACGCGATTTTTAACGTCGCGAGTATACCCTCAATCATACCAAACCAACAGGGCCTAATGTGGTCATAAATGGCCCTAGTCTACTAGGGCCATTTGTCTCTATCTGTCGCTTCTTTTCCCGATTCCAGTCCTGTCCCCTAGTGCTTGACCTGCTCCAGGTGCTGCCGGAGCAGGTCCTTTCCGTAGTCGTTGCCGTTCGGCGTGCGCACCACGATGTGGATATGGTCGCGGATCGGCAGCGAGGGGTCCTTCTGCAGGTGCCGCGTGTTTGCCGGCCGCTGGTGGTCGAACTCGATCAGGACCACCGGACTGTGAATCCGGAAATAATAGACGCTGTCGTCGGCGCTGCCGCCAATCCACACGAAGCGCGTCCGGTCAAGGTGCGTGCGGACCTCGTCCAGCTTCACTTTGGCGTGACCGTCGTCCATGTTGCCGATGAAGAGCCCGGCGAGTCGCAACAACTCCTCCCGCTGCGGGGACGTGAGTTCCGTCGCCAGCAGTCCCTCGTAGGGAACGACCACGTTGTCCTTAAAACCCTCCGCATAATTGTTGTTGCCCGTCTTCTTCTCGTCGAGCACGGCCTTCCGGCGCTGGGCATCGGTGAGCGAGCGCAGCATCGCAAGGCCGCGCGCCTGCTCCTCCTGGAGGATCGACACGCCCTGGTATTTTCCGGAGCGCGCGATCACCGGCTCCGACCCGTAGAACGACGGCGACATCACCACCTGGTCGCGCAGCACGAAGTAATTGATGATGAGATGATGGCCGTCGATTTGCCAGCCCCACGGCTGGTCCGCGGACGGTTCACCCATCACCGTGATGTGGTACAGCCACTCGCCGTACTCCGTGAAGTTGTTGTTCAGTTCGCCGAGCGAGTGGTTCAGCTTCATGATGTCCTGCGACAGCTTCAACCCCTTCGCGCTGAGCGACGCCCGCAGGAGCCCGAACGCCACCTCACGCTGCGCCGGGGTCATCTCCTGAAAGCTCACTCCCTGCCGGATGTAGCGGTGCACGTTCATCCACTTCCGCCACTCGATGTCGTCGACGGGAAACGTCGTCCGGCGCCGCTGGTCGGGCGTCAACGCCGCCAGGAAGGCGAGCGCGGCCTGGCGCACCGGTTCGGTCGTCACGCCGGTGGCGCGAATCGTGAACAGGCCGGGCTCCACCTTGCCGTCGGCCGTGATGCCGCGAAACGGCTCGGCCAGCGCCGCGGCCTCGCGCGACGCGGGACCGCCGGCCGCCGGCGGCGTCTGGGCCGACAGGGAGGAGGACACGAGCGCGGCCGAAACCGCCGCGAGAAGTTTCATTTTCATCGGGGTAATAGGATTGTGGGTACGTAGATTATTAGCTTTGGGGCCGGTAAGCCGGATTCTGTTCCCCCCGCTTGCGCGGAGTTCGGCAGTCATTTCTCTCGGGCCACCTTGCGATGAACCCGCCTTCCTGCATCCTCGGGCTTGCGCCCGCGAACGAGGGAAGGTGCGGCATACCCGTGACTGTGGGACGGGCCGCCCAGTCACCTATTTTGCCTTGCACCGGACGGGGTTTGTCGTGCCGCCCCGCTCGCGCGGGACGCGGTGGGCTCTTACCCCACCTTTTCACCCTTACCCCGCGGTTGCCCGCGAGGCGGTTTGTTCTCTGTGACACTGTCCGTCGCCGCGCCTTGAAACGCGGCTCCTGTGCTCGCCGTGAAGCTGGCACAGCATCCTGCCCTGCGGTGTCCGGACTTTCCTCTCCAAGCATCAAAACGGGCGCGGCGTTACCCGCGCCTTGGGATCAAAGAACTTGGAGCGACTGCCAGGCCCCAAAGCTAAGTGCGCAAGGGAGCGCACCCCCGCGCCGAACGCAAGTCCGCTGAAAAGCCTCCCGCCCTGGCCATTCACCGTTTCGTGACCACGGGAACCTGCCGGGGGCGCATCTGCCAATTGACGGTGAGAATGTCGTCAGCCACCAATTGTCTCGTAGCCGCGAGCGCCAGCGAGTGGAAGGTCGGTCGCGTTTTCCCGGTCCACTCGCTGGTGCTCGCGGCTACGGGTAACCGTCAACGTGGAGATGCGCCCACCTGCCGGAACCTGCCGGAAACCGGCTTGTCAGCTTGCTGCTCGTGGACAATTCGGCCGATTCGGTGGCGCGGATATTGACGTGCGGCGTTACGATGAATTATTGCCATGAGGAGGAAGGGGCCGTGGGTTGCGCAGATCGGATGCCGGTTACACGGTCTCAAAGCCGGCGGGGTGCGCAACCGACATCCTGTAGGCATCCTGTACCCATCCTGTAGGGATCCTGTAGGCATTCCGTACGCTTCCTCCAGTGTACCCTTAAGCGTCCGCCGTGCACGCTTCGGATCACGTTCACTCAACCGCGAGACAGCGCCCTGTCGCTGGCCACGTCGCCCCCCTCCTCCCAACCCTGCCCGATTGAGTAATTGCCTGAGGGCAACGCGAGACGACGCGAATCAGGACGTTCCAAGGAACGCCGTCGGCTGTCTACCTGAACGCGGCGTACTCCGGATAATCTGGACCCCGAAAGGTCGGACTCCAGTCCGGGTTGCTGATGGAAACGCTCGGAAAGGGGATTGCCTTCGCTGGATTTCTGGCGTCCATGCTGCTGGCCCTCGAACTCGGCTGGCGCCTCGGACGCCGTCGCCTGCACCGCGACCCGGCCGGGGCCCAGATCGGCGTTGGCGCATTGGAGGGTGCAATTTTCGGACTGATGGGACTTCTGATCGCGTTCACCTTCTCGGGGGCGGCGGCCCGCTTCGATGGTCGGCGCGAATTGCTGCTCAAAGAGACGAACGTAATCGGCACGGCGTGGTTGCGGCTCGATCTGCTGCCCGCGCCGGTGCGCGACGAACTGCGGGCGGACATGCGGAAATACGTTGATCTTCGGCTCGCGGCCACCAAGACGCATGCCACTGAAGCCGACGCCGCGATCACCGCGCTTGAACGGCAAATGTGGGCCCGGGCCGTCGGGAGCGTTCAAGAGGCGCGCGACGCGCGTTTCGGAACCCTCGTGCTCCCGGCATTGAACGAAATGTTCGACGTGGCCACCGCCCGGTACCTGGCGAGTCAAACGCACCCACCTGGCGTGATCTACGCGCTGTTGCTAATCCTCGCGCTCGTCTGCGCGTTGTTGGCCGGCCACGGGATGGCCGGTGGCAAGCGCCGCAGTTGGCTGCACATCCTGCTGTTCGTCGGCAGCCTCCTCATGGCCATCTACGTCATCGTCGAAATCGAGTTTCCCCGTCGCGGCCTCGTTCGCATCGACCGCTACGACCAATTGCTCGTGGATCTGCGCCAGTCGATGCGGTAATGCCAATCTGGCGTGCCAAGGCCCGGCCGGAACATCGGGTTGAGCTGGCCTTCGGCAGCAACGACACCCTCCGTGCCACTGCCTCCACCACCGGGTCCACCGGCACCTGCCGGGTGCTCCACCGGATCGACGTCTCCCACCAATCGCGCACGTTCGACCAGGCCTTCGCGCGCCGCGAAACGCGTTACGCCTCGGGCGTCCTCCATTTCCGCCCCGACGAAGCGACCTCAATCCTCGTCAAACTGGACCGCAACGAGACGAACAACCGCGACCCAGTGCGCGTCCAGTACACCAAGGTCACCGGTGGCGCGCCCAGCCTGTCGACCACCGCCGTTGGCAACACCAACTTCACGCCGGTCACCGACGTCAACGGCAAGCCGGTCTATTACAGCTTCTCCATTCCCGTCGCAGTCCGGCCGACGGCGAGCCGCCAGCCCATCGCCCTCGGCGTCACCACCAACACCGTCGTAACGCCGCTGCCCAACCCCGCGATCGTCGGGCGTTATTTTCAGAATCCCGACGACTACGCCGCCTACACGGCCTATTATCGGGCGACGCAGACTGCCGGCTATGTGAGCCCGGCCAACGGCACCGGCTCACCCTCAACAGCCAGCTGAACCTCCCCAGTTCCAACACCAACGGCCAGCTCGCGATCCCCGCGGGGTGGGTTCGCTGGACTCCCGGGCAGGCCGTGACGGCCGGCACTCGTTACTACCTCATCGACGGAGATGGCCAGACCGCCGCCAGCTACCAGTACACCACACCGGTCGACGACGGCCGCGGTTCCGTCTTCAACGATCCCTCCATCGTCTGGGAGTTCGGTCTCAGCTACAGGTTTCGCCCCCGGGCGGGACGTACCAGCCATCGCGTCGGCTTCAATCTCAAGAACGCCTTCGACCGCTACTACGCGTTCAACTCGATGTCGGGCACGCGACGCAACTCGAAGATCGAGGACCCGGCTCATGCATCATCGTCATCAACACGCAGCAGGTGTCCTGCCCGGGCGCACCCGCGAGCCCAGTGAAATCTAACGCAAATCGGCACCCATTCGTGGCTCAAGTCGGAGTCGCCAGGCACTGAGGCACCCGAGGCCGACGCCAGCGAGCATGTCGCTGTCGGTGTGCTGCCGAAGCGCGACAATCGAAACGAAGATGACCAGGAGCCAACCCATCAGCAATGCCTTGCCGGCAAAACTCTGAAAAAACGCGGTGCCCTGAGCCAGGGTCCACGCCGCAAGAACCGAGACGGCTGAATGCAGACAGGGCAGACAATTGTTGGCCTGGTCCAAGTCGAGCAACAGGGCGTAACCAGCCGGCTGGCCATCGGCGGAAGGACGCGCACACGCAGTCGGATATCCGAGAAACAAAATCCAGCTCACCGCGGCCATCACGAGCAGACAAACTGCAAACCGCCGCACCTGTCGCATGTCCGGAAGCATGAACCAGGGAAGCCCTGCCAGTACAAACATCGACAGGTACGGCCAGATCCAAGCGGCATGAAACGGAAGCCACCGCCAGGTCCAGCACTCATGACGCATCACGGCCCGGTCCAAAGAAACATACTGGATGGAACGATAGACAATCGCGGCGAAAACCGCGACCGCCGCGCCGAGCGCCATCCGTTGCAGCAGGTTTTTCATCCTCATCCGGTCGGAGCGCATTCGTTGCGCCGCCTGCCGGCTGGTGCAAGCGCCAAACCCGGTCGCGGGGCGACGGCGCCGATCCTTCCGATCGCGATTGAATGCAGCGCGGCCGCGTTCCCATGACCGGGAAATTCCATTGTCACCCGTGACGACTTTCATTCCCGTGGAGGGTCTCGCCCCTTTTCCCCCATGAAACCCCATCTGATTGGTGTCGCAATCGCGCGCACCCTCCTCGTCGTCACGACGTTGCTCGCCTGCACCGTCTCCACCCGCGCCCAGACGGCTGCCACCGGCACGGTTGAGGGCCGCGTGTCGAATCCCGCCACCGGCGAATTCCTTGAACTTGTCCGGATCACCGTTGACGGTACGGCGCTCGAGACGTTCAGCGACGCCGGCGGCCAGTACCGGCTGACCCACGTGCCGGCCGGCACCTTGCAATTGAAGGCATTCCGCACGGGTGTCGCTCCGCAGACCCAGTCCGTGACCGTAACGGCGGGCGCGGTGACCGTCCGCGACTTTGCGCTGATCAGTTTCGGAGCCACGGCAGACTCCGGCACGGTGCGGCTGGATAAATTCGTCGTCGGCACCTCGCGCGAGATGGGCGGCGCCGCCATCGCGATCAACACCCAGCGCTTCGCTCCCAATGCGATGAACGTCGTGGCGGCGGACGAGTTTGGCGCTGTCGCGATCGGGAACGTCGGCGAGGTGCTCAAGTCCGTTCCCGGCATCACCATCGGGCTGGGGGGACTCGGCGCGGCGTACACCATCGGCATCAACGGCGTGCCGCCCGACAACGTGCCGGTGACCATCGGCGGCTTCAATCTCGCCAATGCCGCGAGTGGCACCGCCCGCGCCGTGGGCGTGAACCAGATCTCGATCAACAACACCGCGCGCGTCGAAGTCATCTATACCCCCACGCCCGAGACGACCGGTTCGGCCCTGGCGGGCTCGGTGAATCTCGTGCCCCGCAGCGCATTTGAGCGCTCGCGGCCCACCGTCAATATCACCACCGCGCTCATGATGCGCGACGACGAGCGCACGATGCACGCCACCGCCGGGCCGCTGAGCAAGGTCACGCGCAAGATCAACCCCACAATCGATTTTGCCGCCGTCGTGCCCGTGAATTCCCAACTGGGTTTCACGCTTTCCGGGAGCACGCTGCGGGTTTACGCGCCCCAGGATTTCGTCCAGCTCACGTGGCGCGGCGCCGGCGCGGCGACCAACGGCGGCACGCTGCCCGACACCACGCCCGACCGCCCGTATCTCACCGACTTTGCCGTGCGCGACACCGCGGCCCTCCAGGAGCGCAACACCGCCGGCCTGACGATCGACTACAAACTCACGCGCAACGACCGTTTCTCGTTCTCCTACCAATGGGGACTCACCCTCTCAGAACAGGACATCCGCCTGCAGACGTTTTTCGTCAACCGCGTGTTGCCGGGAAATTTCTCGCTGACCTCCACGCGCGGCTTCCCCGGCGCCGGTGAAGTGCGGCTCAACAATTCCTCGGACACCCTGACCGACACGCTGCACATGCCGTCGCTCTCCTACTGGCACGACGGCCCGGTGTGGAAGGCGGAGGCCGGCCTGGGTTTCTCGCGCTCGATCCGGCACCGCACCGATCTGACCGAGGGGTATTTCAACACCGCGCAGGCCCGGCGCCAGGGGGTCACCGTCTCGTTCGACGAAATCTTTTACCTGCGGCCCGGCGTCATCACGGTGACCGATGGCGTCACCGGCCAACCCGTCGATCCGTACGCACTGGGCAGTTACACGCTCGACACGATGGGCAGCAGTCTGCTCGCGACGACCGATCTCCAGCGCAACGCGTTCGCGAGCATCCGCCGCGATCTGCCCACGCGAATCCCGTTCACGCTCAAGGCCGGCATCGACCTCCGTCAGTCGGTCAAGGACACGCGCGCCTACACGCCGACCTTCACCTTTGTCGGGGCCAACGGCACGCCGGGCAACGCTGACGACAACGCGGCCATCGTGTTCGACGAAGGGTTTTCAAAGCGGCCCACGCCCTATGGCTTCCCGCTGACGCAACGCATGAGCAGCGAAAAACTCTATTCGCTGTACCAGGCTCGCCCCGCCTACTTCACCACCAACCCGACGACCAACTACACGACCTCGGTCACCCCGTCGAAGTTCTCCGAGGAGGTCATCGCCGCGTCCTACCTGCGGGGCGACACGCAGTTCCTCGACGGACGGCTCAAGCTGGTCGGAGGTATCCGAGCCGAACAGACCAACGTCCGGGGCCAGGGCCAGCTCATCGACCCGACCCGCAACTACCAGCGCAACGCGTCGGGCCGCTTCATTCTCGGCGCCAACGGCCGGCCGCTGCCCATCACCACCAACGCGCTCGAGGCGGCCCAACTCACCAACGTCGACCGCGGTCTGCATGCGGAGAAGGAGTATCTGCGGTGGTTTCCAAGTCTCAACGCCAGCTTCAATCTCCGCGAAAACCTCGTCGCCCGCGCCGGCTACTACCGCTCGGTCGGCCGGCCCAACTTCAACCAATACGCCGGCAATCTGACGCTGCCCGACACCGACCAGCCCCCCGGGCCGACCAACCGCATCTCGGTCAACAACGCCGGCATCAAGGCGTGGAGCGCGGAGACGACCAAGGTTTCGCTCGAATATTATTTTGAGAAAGTGGGCCTGGTCTCCGTCAGCGCGTTCCGCCGCAACATCGACAATTTCTTCGCCAACACCGTCTTCACCTCGAGCCCCGAGTTCCTCGGGCTGTACGGTCTCGATCCGGCGGTCTACGGCACCTACGACGTCGCAACCCAATACAACCTGCCCTCGGTCGTGCGCATGTCGGGCATCGACCTCAACTACAAGCAGGCCCTGACCTTTCTCCCGTCGTGGGCGCGGGGCGTGCAGGTGTTTGCAAACGGGAGCGCCTTGCGCACCCAGGGCGACGCCGCCGCCAATTTCGCCGGCTTCATCCCCCGCACCGGCAACTGGGGCGTGAGCCTGACGCGACCCGACTACACGCTGCGCGTCCGCTGGAACTACATGGGCCGCCAGCGCCGCGCGCTCGTCGCCGCGGGACGCAGCCTGGAGGCGAGCACCTACAACTGGGGCAACAAGCGGCTGCTGGTCGATGTGAGCGGCGAGTACAACCTCTCCCGCCGCCTCACCGCCTTCGCGAGCCTGACCAACGTCGGCGATGCGCCGGTCGATCTGGAGATCTCCGGGCCAAACACGCCCGCGGTCGCGCAGTTCCGCCAACGCACGCAATATGGCTCGCTGTGGACGATCGGCCTGAAGGGGTCGTTCTGATCGGTCCGGGGAAACGGATTCACCGTTCGGCCCCGCGCGTCGGCCGTTTCGCTTGAGCTGGGCGGGATGTCGGGCTTGAGTGCCCAAAATGAAAACCCCGCTCTGGTGCGCCATCCTGCTTCAATTGATCGCGATTGTCCCTGCGGCGGCCAATCCCGCTCAAGAGAGGGAAGTGACAGCGGCGATCAACGCGTTCCGGCAGGCGATGCTGACCCACGATGTCGCCTTGCTGGACAAATTGATGCACCCCGACCTCACCTATTGCCACTCGAGCGGCTCCACGCAGGACAAGGCGACCGCGATCGCGAAGATGGGACAATCCGTCTATTTCGAATACACCGACACCACCATCCGCATCCATGGCGACGTGGCACTCGTGAAGAACGTGACAGACATGCGGGCGGCGGCGGCGAAGGACACTCCGAATCGCCTGAACGTCCTCTACGTCTGGGTGAAAGGCGCGGCCGGCTGGCAGATGATCGCGCGCCACCCGATCCGGCTCCCGGTCCCGGGCGCGCCGACGGGCTCCGCGCCGAAACGCTGACCGCTCACGCCAACTCCCAAGGGAACGGCGGGACCAAAATGCCCGCTCGCCACGAACATTTTCTCCGCAATCAAATCCCTGGTCAGTCCATCGCCCTTCATCGAAGCCAATCATGAAACTCCTCTCTGCCTTGAATGTTCTACCGATCGCCGCCGCGGGTATGTTGGCGCTCACCGCCTTGCGAGGCGTCGCCGCCGACCACCCGAAAATCGACCGCAGCCAGGGCTGGGTTTCGCTCTTCAACGGCAAGGACCTCGACGGCTGGAAAATCACCGACGTTCGAGGAGGAATCGAGCCGAACGCCTGGGTCGTCGAGGACGGCATCCTCACCCGCAAGGCCAAGGGTTACCTCGTCAGCAACGCGCAGTATGGCGACTTCATCCTCGATCTTGAGTTCAAGGTCGGCCCCAAAACCAACAGCGGAGTCTTCCTGCGCTACGATCCATCGTACGCCGGCACGGGGAAAATCTACTGGTGGAACGGCCTGCTGGAGGTGCAGATTTTCGATTCATTCGGCAAGAAGGAGACCGACAAGCACGACTGCGGCGCGCTCTACGACATGATCGCGCCGAAGCCGAACACGATGCGTCCGCCGGGCCAGTGGAACCGGATGACAATCACCGCCAAAGGCAGCCGGATCGACATCATGCTCAACGGCTCCACGGTGGTCGACGCCAACCTCGACGATTGGACCAAGGCCGAGAAGAATCCGGATGGGACGCCCAACAAGTATCACAAGCCGATGAAAGACGTCCCTCGCCGCGGCCATCTCGTGCTGCAGGATCACCCAGGCGAAATCTCCTTCCGCAATCTCAACCTCAAGCCGTTGAATTGACCGGGCCCGGCCGGCGGGCTCGGAAAAGGGTGCCGCCGCAACCCTGCGGCGCGGCGGCACGGCGTGATTCGCGAGGGGTAGCGTCTGACGCGTTCAGTTCCCGGTCTGCGCCTTCCAGTATTGCAGCAGGGTGCGAAGAGCCTCGGGTTTGTTGGTCGGCGCGGGATGATTCGCCTGATCACGGGTGTTGATGCCATGGCAACTCGTGCAGGACCGGATTTCACCGGGCTGAAACGTCAGCCAGTAGCGCTCGCGCACGGTCGGAGTGCCCAACGGGTCCGTCAACTGCCACGTCGTCGCTCGACGCGCCGGAAGAAACGCCGCCATCGAACCGTCGTTACCCAATTGCACGCTGCCGGTAGGAGCGGAGGGCACGGCCGGATTGTTCGCCACTGCCGCCGGATCGTGCAGCGGTTGCGCCAGGACGCGACGGCCCGCCATCGGGCTTGAATTGGCGTTGCGCAGGCCGAACCCACGAATCTGATCCGCCTGGAAGAACTGTAGGTACGACACATCGTAAATCGCGCCGCCCGCGCCGAGGGTCTGGGTGGCGGTGCCGGCAACACGCAGGTTGAACGGTTGCTGCCGCTCCGCGTGGTCGCGCGTTGTCACGTTGCGGCTCACCACCAGCGCAAGTCCGTTGACCCGGAGATAGTCCTTGAACTGCGGCACACTCACGCCCTCCTCGGCGAAAACTTGCTGCTCGGGCTGGCCGAGCGGCGTCTTCGCTCCCGCCGGAATCGGCCGGGCGCGCACCTCGACGGGATTCAGTTCCCAGAGCGGACCGCTATAGGTCACGAGCCCGCCGTTCGCGTAGTAGCTCACGGACTTTGAAAATCCAGGCGTCAGCGTCTGGCAGGGCTGCCAGTAGGTGCCGACCTGCCAGAGGGTTTTCAGGCGGAAAGCGTAGTCAGAGCCCGTCACACCTTTCTTGGTCTCAAACTCCGTAACGTCGGTGTGGGAGGCCACGAGCGTGCCATTGCTCAGGGGCAGCGGCTCGCGGTAATGACCGGTGTGGCTCGGCGCCGGCGAGGGCGCACCCAGCTTCGTCGCGGGATGGGTAATGTAGTCCAGGGTGATGTGGTCGGCATCGAGTCCCGGCGGCGCGTTCAGCGCGACGATCTGGCCGCTCGCGTGGGTGGAAAATTCCGGCGCATCCGTGCCGAAGTAGCGTCCCGGGTGCAGCGGGTCCTCCTTCATCTGCAGGATCGCGTTGATATAGGTCGGATTGAAGCGATTCGAGGGATTGAACGTAAAATCGACGAGGTTCGGGTCGTTCAGGAACGACCGCGATCCGTAGCCGAAGAGTTCGTGCCGGCCGACGTGGTTGACGGTTTCCTCCTCGGTCCCGTCCTCTTGAATCATCCAAGGAAAAAAGATGTTGAAGGTGTGCCCTGCGACAAATCCGGCAGTGAAACGCGACTCCGGAAACACCTCTGTACGATTGCCGGCCAGCACCTGCGCCGTGGCGGACTCGTCGGAATAGTTGAACGTCCCGTAGGTGAGCGGCCGGCCCGCGAGCACGTCGGCCGAATCAAAGTCCGCCTCCTGGTCCCGCTGGAGGTGATCCCAACGCGTGAAGATGACGCGGCCAAAGCTGTCGATCGTCGGCGTGAACGCGCCGGACGGGGCGTGATTGAGGTTGAACAGGTCGCCGGTGGCCGGATCAAGACTCCAGAGTCCGGATACGGTCGGTGCGAGCTCGTATTCGTCGAGCTGCGGATAGAGCTGAGGCTGGCCGTTGCGGGGACGATCGCTCGTAAAGATCACGCGGCCGTCGGTCCCGTAGCACGGCGAGATGTTGTTGTAGTAGGGCTGGTGCGGCACCGGGGTGATCACGGCCGTCTCGCCCGCGCCCAAGCCGCTGACCTCATAGATCTGCCAGCGACCCGGAGCGGAGGTGAAGGCGGAAGTCGGCGCGCCGACCACCATGCTAAAGAGCGCCTTCTGTCCGCTCCAATGCACTGCGGGGTCGCGCACCGCGATGGCGTTGGCGCCTTGGAAACCCGTCGCCACGCCAAATCCCGCCTCGGCGGTGAGCTTGCGCACAGAGCCGTCGGGATAGCGGAGGCACAGGTCGCCTCCGCGCCCGACCGAATCGGTGCCCGGGCGGTGGTTGCCAAACACGGAGCCAATCGTCGTGAAGTCGTTGCCGACGGGGATCTGCGTGACGAAGAGAATCGGGTTCACCGGTGCCGCGGGTGGCATCGCTGGCGGCACGGGCGCCGCCTGAAATGCCGCCGTCACCGTGACGTTGGCCGCCGGCATGGTCAGGGTCGTCGTCGTCGTGATGGAACTCGCGGTCGACACTCCGATCCACTGCGAGAACACATAGCCCGGGGCCGGGGCGTTCGCCACGATCGTCACCACCGTGCCGCTCGCATACGAGCCCGCACCACTGCCGCCAACAACGTTCAGTGCGTATTTTCCGGGAGTGGCCGGAGGCGCGACCGTGCCGGTGACGGTCACCTGGACCGGCGCGGAAAATGAAAACATTTTTTGCGCCCCCACGCCGTCATCAAACGCCTTGGACGTGAGCACGCGCGTGCCGGGCGTGGGGTTGGTCCACGTGAACTGATACGGCGGTGTCGTACTCGCGCCGATCTTCACCCCGTCGGAATAGAACGAAACCTGCGTGATTACGCCGTCCGGATCGGAGGCGGTCGCCTGCAGGGCGATGCCGCCGGTAGCAGAGAACGTCGCGCCCGTCGCCGGACTCGTGAGCGCCGTGACCGGCGGCAGGTTCACGGTACCCGGCGGCACGACGTTGAGCGAAATCGTCGCGGCGACGGAAATGGCCTGGCCGTCACTCACGGCAAACGTAAAACTGTCTCCTCCGGTAAAATTCACCGCGGGCGTGAACGTCAGGTTCGGCGGCACACCCGTGAGCGTGCCGTGCAAAGGCAGCGTCTTGACCGAATAGGTGAGCGGATCGCCGTCGGCATCGATACCGGCGAGCGTGACGGCCTTCCCGGCGTTTTGCGTCAGGACATGGCAGGCAGGACTGGCGACCGGTGGCTGGTTGGCGGCGGCACCAGGCACGAACGGGGAGGCGAGCAGACCGACGACGAGGCTCGCGAGTGCGAGCCGGAGGTTCTTTTTCATAGTGGCGGAGGGAATGAGGTGGCAGTGACGAAGGAAAATATCCGACGGGAAGGGCCCCGCGTTACTGCGTGAATACCGAAAAGCCCCTGATGGATTGCAGGTGATCTGCGGAAAAAAAGATTTTGCCCGTGGCGTGTAATTCCGTGGCCGGAATTCCCCAATCCGGTTTGCAGCCATACGCTGCGCCATTCGTTCCGCTCCCTCCTTGACGCGCTCCCTCTCATTCCAGGATCATTGGTCGTCGGGCTGACCCGGCCGCCATCGCCGCCCTTCATGACCATCAGCACCGCACCGCAACCGACCTCCCGCGACCAAGCCGCGGGCTTCGACTCCACCGAGTGGAGTGTGGTGCTCGGCGCACGGCGCGATTCGGCCGACCGACCGGCCGCGTTGCAACGTCTCTGCTCGGCCTACTGGCTCCCGATCTATGGCTATCTCCGTCGTCGGGGGCATGCCCCGGCCGATGCCGAGGATCTCACCCAGAGCTTCTTCGCCTACCTGTTGGAGAGCGATTTTCTTGAGCGTCCCGATCCGGCAAAAGGCCGGTTCCGCGGCTACCTGGTGGGCGCGGTGAAATACTTCCTCGCGCAGCACTACGAACGCCTCGGCGCGCAGAAACGGGGCGGCGGAGCGCATTTTGTCGACTGGGCGACGATCGACGCCGAGCGTGATTTCGCAGCGTGCGACCAGCCGCTGCTCGATCCGAGCGAGACCTACGAGAAGACTTGGGCGCTGACCCTGCTCGCCCGGGCGCTCCGGCACCTCGAAGCCGAGCAGGCCGCTGCCGGCAAGGCCCGGCAGTTTGCCGTGCTCCAACCGTTTCTCAGCACCACTCCGACTCGCGGCGACTATGAGAGCGCCGCCGCGACGCTGAGCACGACGCGGACGAACGTGGCGGTGTGGGTCCACCGGCTCAACCACCGTTATGCCGAGATCGTGAAACTCGAGGTGGCGGCGACCGTGCGCGACCCAGCGGAGATCGGTGCGGAGATGCAGCACCTGCTGAACGCGCTGCGGCGGTGATTACGCCCCGTGTTTCCCCCACCCCATCCGCGCGAAATCCACGGCTGAAATTCCCGGTAATCACCCACGATGCCGCCCACCGACGATTCTGTTCCCCGTGCCGCCACCCTCACCTGCCGAAAATGCGGCACTGCCACCGCGAATCCGTTTTCCGGCACGGGCGGCGTGTGCCTGCGTTGCGCGGGCGAGCGCGCGTTCGCTCTCGGTTCCGACACGCCGTTTGATTCCCTCACACCCGCTCCTGAAGTCGACGCGGCCGAATCCGCGGTGACCGAAGTCGCTGAGGCCGAATCCGGCCTGCCCGCCCGCATCGGACCTTACGACGTCATCGAGGAACTCGGGCGCGGCGGCATGGGACGCGTCTACGCCGCGCAGCAACGTGGACTCGGCCGCATCGTCGCCCTCAAGGTCCTGCCCGTCGGTCCCGGAGCTCCGGTCGAATTGGAGATGCGGTTTTTGCGCGAGGCACAGACCGTGGCCCGCCTGCGTCATCCAAACATCGTCGCGATCCACGACTCGGGCCGGGCTGCCGGTCACGTCTACTTTTCGATGGACTACCTCGAAGGCGGCGACCTGGCGCGCCGGCTGCGGGAGCGCCCCTTCGGTCCGCGGGAATCAGCGGCGCTGATCGCCAAGGTCGCCGACGCCCTGGCCGTCGCGCACACCGAAGGCGTGCTGCATCGCGACCTCAAGCCGTCCAATATTCTCCTCGACGGAGACGAACCGCGGCTCGCCGACTTCGGCCTCGCCGCGCAGCTTGAATCGAGCGGTGACCTGACCAGCGCGTCAGGCGTGTTTGGCACCCCCCACTATCTGGCGCCGGAAGCGGTCCGGGGCGGAGCCGCCGCCCTCACCGCCGCGAGCGATCTCTACGCGCTCGGGATTGTGCTCTACGTGATGCTCACCGGCCGCACTCCGTTCGCCGGCGCCTCGCCGGCGGAACTTCCGGCCTTGATCCAGGAAAATGAGCCGCCGGGTCCTCGCCTGCTCGCACCGGCGGTGCCTGCGGACGTCGAGACGATTTGCCTGAAGTGCCTCGAACGCGATCCACTCCACCGCTATGCCACGGCGACCGACCTCGCGGAAGACCTCCGACGTTTCCTGGCGGGAGAGCCGATCCTTGCCCGGGCGCCCGGACGGTGGGACGCCGCCGGAAAATTCGCCCGCCGCCACCGCGTGATCATCGGCGCGGCCGGGGCAGTGATCGTGGTGCTCGTCGGGGCGACCGCCGTGAGCACGACGCTGGCCGTCCGCGCACTCCGAGCGGAACGGGCGGCAGCGAATGAAGCGGCAACCGCGAAGGCGTTGGCGGATTTTCTCGAGAACGACCTCCTCGCCCAGGCGACTCCCGATGGCCAGGCGGATCGCAACGTCACGCTCCACACCGTCGTGGACCGGGCCGCGGGACGCATCGACACCAAGTTTAAGGACCAACCGCTCGTAGCTGCGGCGATCCACCACGTCGTCGGTGAGGTTTACGATTCACTGGGAAATTATGCGGTGGGCCGCGTCCATCTGGACCGCTCCTTCACCCTGCGCCGCGAACACCTCGGCCCTGAGCATCCGCAGACGCTGGCAGCGATGTTTACCCTCGCCACCGTCAAAATCGATCTGGGCCAGTACGCGGAGGCCGACGCGCTGCTCGCCCTGGCCCTCGCCGGCCGCCGCCGCGTTCTCGGGGCCAGCCACGAGAATACACTCGAAACGGCCAATGTCCGTTCGGTGGTGCTGCGCGACATGGGTCGCCTCACCGAGGCGGATGCCCTCCAAACCGAAACCCTCACCCTGGCGCGGAACGCCCTGCCGGCGGGCAATATCCAGACGTCCCGCGCCCTGAACACGCTCGCTTCCATTCGACTTCGCGCGCAACGGCTGCCCGAGGCCGAGGCCTTGATCCGAGAATCGGTCGCCCTGCAGGAAAAACATCTCGGACCGGACCATGTCTCGACGCTGACCGCGTTGAACGATCTTGGCGTCATCCTGCGCGAAGCGGGAAAAATCTCCGAGGCCGCGGCGATCCATGAGCGCGTGCTCGCGGGACGCCGTCGCATCCTGGGTCCCGATCATCCGCACCTCGTCGTCGCCATGACGAATCTTGCCGGCATCTACAAGGAGCAGGGCCGGTGGTCCGAAGCCGAAACCATGCTGGTCGAGGCCTGTCAGCTGAGCCGGCAGGTCTTCGGAAAGGAACATCCCCGCACCCTCCTTTCAGTGCGCAGCCTGGCGGACACGCTTCGGTTGCTCGGAAGATTCGGGGAATCGATGGACCTCGTCGCCGAGTCAGTGACGACCAGCCGGCGCACGCTGGGCGACGCCAACCTCACCACCCAGTCACTCGTGGCGACGCTCGCCGATCTGGAAATTTCCCAGGGGAAAATCGCCACGGCTGAACCCATCGCACGCGAGGTTCTTGCGGCCCACCGGAAAGCCCATGGCCCGGACCACGCGCAAACGCTGTCCGCCGAGGAGACGTTGGGCAATGTGCTGGGATTCCTGGGACGTCACGCGGAAGCGGAGGAGTTGTATCGGCACATCCTCACTCAACGGGAGAAAACGACGCCAAACCACTGGCGCAGTTCATCCGCCCGACTGCGGCTCGCCTCCACCCTAGTTTCCCAGGCTCGTTTTGCCGACGCTGAGCCCCTGTTGCTGGAAAGCGTCCGCCGATTGCAGGCCCAGCCGACGGAGCTCCCCGCAAGCGCACGTTACCTCGTTGGAGAAGCGTTGAAGAAGACCGCCGAACTTTACGCGCGCTGGGAAAAACCTTCGGAAGCACAACGCTGGCAATCCCGGCTCGCCGCGCTCAAGACGCCCTAAACGGCCCGCGTTTGCTCGTAACTCCCGGACGCCGAACCCGTCGGTCCGGGTTCAGCTCTCCCAATAGACAATCCGCCCGCACTGATCGCACGTGGGCAATTGCAGCGTCGGGTCGGCGCTCTTGCCGCGGGCGGCGGACTCGACCTCGCTGGAAACCTTCAGGTGGCAACCGCCGCACTTGGCTCCGTGAATGGCCACCACCGCCGGCATGTTGCGCGCCGCGATGCGGTCGTAGACCTTCAGCTTGAAGGCATCCAGCGGGACACGGGCGGCCGCCACTTCGGTCAAAACCGTCTTCAGTTCAGCCGCCAGGCTGGCGTCGCGTTCGCGCAGCGTCCGGATGCGGGATTCGTGGCCAGTGATGTTGGTCTTCAGTTCCATCTCGGCGGCGGCGAATTTCTTCCGGGCTTCGTCGATCGCGTACATGATCTCGAGTTCCTTGCCCTCGAGTTCGCCAATCTGGGCCTGGGCGGTCGCGATTTCGTGGCCGAGGGCCTGATATTCGTCGTTCTTGCGGACGGAAAGCTGCTGGGTCTTGTAGCGGCCGACCTTGTCGTTTGCTGAGCCAATCTCGGTTTCGAGGGCCTTCTTCTTGACCTCAAGGTCCCGCATTTCGGTCCGGGCCGTCTCGATGGCCGCCTTTTCCGCAGCAATCTTTTGTTCCACGCGGGCGATGTCGGCGGGCACCGCCTTGAGGTTCGCCTCCAGTCCAAGTCTCTTCAAATCGCGATCTTGCAGGATAAGCAGGGCTTGAATCACCGGGTTCGGCATGCCCCGCCACTCTGGCGCCCGGCGGCCGACCGTCAAATGAAAGTCTCGGTTGGGGGAAAAAGCATCGGTGCGGCGGCACGAGCCTCACCTCAAAATCAGGCCATTTTGTCCCAATTTCGGTCCGTCGAGGCCCGTTTCCCCGTTTTCAAAACGCCGTTACCCCGCTGTCCCCACCACCCCGGACGCCGCCAAGCCCTTATTCGCGAAAAGAACCGGGTTTCCGGCCTCGTTTTTTCTCAAAAAAACCCTCGCCACTCCGGCGATTTTCCGAGAAATTTTCCCTTTCATTTTGACCCGTTAATCCCTCCGAAAACTCCCTTCATGTCCGACTCTCCCGAACCGCAAGATGCCGCCAGACAACAAGCCGGAGCCGATGCCTACGACGCCTCAAAACTCGGCAAGCTCGAAGGGCTCGAGGCCGTGCGGAAAAAGCCAGGCATGTACATCGGCGGCACCGATGAGCGCGCACTGCATCACTGTGTTTCCGAGGTCCTCGACAATTCCGTCGACGAACATCTCGCCGGTTATTGCACGCGCATCGAGGTCAGCATCCATGTCGACGGCTCGATCAGCATCCGCGACAACGGTCGCGGCATCCCGGTCGACCTCCACCCGCAATATAAAATCCCGGGCGTGGAGATGGTGCTCACGACCCTGCACTCCGGCGGCAAATACGGCCAGGGCGGCTACAAGTTTTCCGGCGGCACCCACGGCGTCGGCGCCAAATGCGTCAACGCCGTCTCCGAATGGTTCGAGGTCGAGGTCTCGCGCGACGGCAAGGTGCATCACATGAAGTTCGAGCGCGGCAAGACCGTGAAAAAGCTCGAAGTCATCGGCAAAGCCCGCGCCACTGGCACACTCATCTCGTTCAAGCCCGACGCGGAGATTTTCCGGGACACCACGGTGTTCCAAACCGGACGGATCTCACAGCGGCTGCGCGAACTGGCGTTTCTCAACTCGGGGCTCGAGATCATCTTCACCGATGAGCGCCCCGCCGAGGCCAAACCCGAGCGTTATTTCTACAAGGACGGCGTCGAGGAGTTTGTGAAGCAGATCAACACCGGCAAGACTCCGCTTCATCCGAAGCCGATCCGGATCCTCAAGGAGACGACCCTTCAGCTCGACGAGAAACCCGCCGAGATCCATTGCGAGGTCGTTCTCCAGTACAATGACACCTACAACGACCAGGTGATGTGCTACACCAACACGGTGCACAACCCGGACGGCGGCACCCACCTCTCCGGCTTCCGCAGCGCCCTGACCCGCGCGATCAACCAATTCGCCAAGGCCAACAACCTGCTCAAGGAAAAGGATCCGCAGATCACCGGTGACGACGTCCGCGAGGGCCTCGCCGCCGTCATCTCGATCAAGCACAGCGATCCGAAGTTCGAGTCACAGACCAAAGTCAAGCTGCTCTCCCCCGAGGTGGAAAGCGTCGTTGGCTCCGCCTCCTACGAGGGCTTGATGATGTATTTCGAGACCAACCCACCGATCGCCAAGCGCATCGTCGACAAGGGCCTCAACGCCGCCCGCGCGCGCGAGGCCGCCCGCAAGGCCCGTGAAACCGTCCGCAAGGGCGCCCTCTCCGGCGGCGGTCTCCCCGGCAAACTCGCCGACTGTTCCGAACGCGATCCGGCACTCACCGAACTCTACATCGTCGAGGGCGACTCCGCCGGCGGTTCCGCCAAGCAGGGCCGCGACCGCCGCTTTCAGGCGATCCTTCCGCTTCGCGGCAAATTGATCAACACGGAGAAGGCGCGCCTCGACAAGGTGCTTTCCAACGAGGAAATCCGCACGCTCATCACCGCCTGCGGCACGGGCATCGGCGAGGGCGACGAGTCGGTCGGCGGCTTCAACGCCGCCAAGGCCCGCTACCACAAAATCATCATCATGACGGATGCCGACGTCGACGGCTCCCACATCCGCACGTTGTTGCTCACGTTCATCTACCGCCAGATGAAGGGCCTGATCGAGCGCGGCTACGTCTACATCGCCCAGCCTCCGCTCTACAAAATCAAGCGCAAGAAGCGCGAGCAGTACGTCGACAACGACGAGCAGCTCAACCGCATCCTCCTCGAACTGGGCTCCGAGGACGTCGTCCTCACCCGGTTGAAGGACGCCCACACGTTTGCTCCCGCACAAATCGACAAGATCGTCGAGAACCTCGCCGCATTGGAAAAGCTCGGTTCCGGCGTCACGCGCTACGGCGCCCAGCTCGACGAGTATCTCGACACCCACGATCGCGCGACCCACGCGCTCCCGCGGTACATCATCCGCGTCCGGGCCGGCAACCAGGAGAGCCACGTGTTCCTTTCCGACGAAGCCGCGCTCTCGCAGTATTTAGAGACCAACAAGCTCAACGCCGACCTCACCGAGCAGTCCGAAAATCCGTCCGCCACCGAAGGCGGATCGGCCGCGCCTGTTCCCGTCGAAAGGAAATACACCGCCTCGACCACGCGCCGCACCAAGCACGAGATTTTCGAGAGCACCGAGATGGCCAAGCTGCTCAAGGCGCTCGCCGCAATTGGCCTGGACATCGGACGCTTCAGTCCGACGGAACACGCGCGCTACACCATCACGGAAAATCCCGGCCAGAAGAGCGAGGCCAAGACCGAACTCAACGCCCCGCTCGGCATCGTGACGCAGATTCGCGCCAACGGCCGCAAGGGCCTCAGTATCCAGCGCTACAAGGGTCTCGGCGAAATGAACCCGAAGCAGCTCTTCGAGACGACAATGGATCCTGAGAAGCGCCGGCTCCTGAAGGTGAACATCGACGACGCCGCCAAGGCCGACGCGCTCTTCACGCTCCTCATGGGTGACGAGGTCCCCCCGCGCCGCCAGTTCATCGAGGACAACGCGTTGAACGTGCAGTTTCTGGACGTGTGATCCAGCGGAAGCAGCGAGTAGTGGGTAGCGAGTAGCGAGCATGGCTGAAAAATCACAATCGTTTCGGGATGTCGTGGCGTGGCAGAGGGCTCATGCCTTCACGCTCGCGATTTATCGCGTCACCGAAGCGTTTCCCACGCACGAGCTTTTTGCGCTCACCTCCCAACTACGGCGCGCCGCGGCCAGTATTCCTTCGAATTTCGTCGAGGGGTTCCGGAAGCGCACAAAACCGGACAAGGTCCGCTTCTACAATATCGCCCAAGGCTCTGCCGACGAATGCCTCTACCAACTCATCCTCGCCCACGACTTGCGCTACACCGACACCACCACGCTCCAAGCTGACCTCGAAGAAGTCTCCCGCCTGCTCCAAGGCTACATCAACGGCTTGGAACGCGAGCGTGCCTAATCTGCCGCACGCTACCTGCTACTCACTACCCGCTACTCGCTACTCTTCCCGCCCGTGTACACCGCCTCCGAAAAACTCACCTCGGCCAACATCACCGACATCATGCAGACGGCCTACATCGAATACTCGATGTCGGTCATCATCTCGCGCGCCCTGCCCGACGCACGCGACGGCCTGAAACCCGTGCAGCGCCGCGTCCTCTACGCCATGCTCCGCGAGGGACTCCTGCATAACCGGCCGTTCGACAAGTGCGCCGGTGTCGTCGGCGAGGTGCTGAAGAACTATCACCCCCACGGCGACTCCTCGGTTTACGATACGCTCGTCCGCATGGCCCAGCCGTGGGTCATGCGTTACCCGCTCATCGACCCGCAGGGCAACTTCGGCTCCGTCGACGGCGATCCACCCGCCGCCTATCGTTACACCGAGGCCCGACTGAAGGACATCGCCGAGGATCTGCTGAAAAACATCGAGGAGGATACGGTCGATTTCGTTCCCAACTACAAGGAGTCGACCACCGAGCCCACGGTGCTCCCGTCCGCGCTGCCGAATCTCCTGATGAACGGGTCGACGGGTATCGCCGTCGGCATGACGACGAACATCCCGCCGCACAATCTCGACGAGATCATCGACGCGACCGTCGCCATCATCGACAACCCGCGCATCTCGGTCGACGACATCTGCAACATCGTCAAGGGGCCTGACTATCCGACCGGCGGCATCATCTCCGGTCGCGACGGCATCCTGAGCTACCTGAAAACCGGCAAGGGCATTGTCCGCACCCGCGGCAAGGCCCACACCGAGGAACTCAAGGGCGGGATGGAGCAGATCGTCATCACCGAGATCCCGTACAACGTTAACCGCAACACCCTCGTCACCCGCATCGCCGAACTCGTGGGCGAAAAGGAAATCGACGGCATCCGCGACCTCCGCGACGAGTCCGACGAAAACACCCGCATCGTCATCGAGCTGAAGCGCGGCGAGCAGGCGAAGGTCGTCATCAATCAGCTCTTCCAGAAGACCGCCCTCGAGTCGTCCTTCGGTGTCACGCTCCTTGCCCTCGACAAGAAGCGGCCGAAGCAGATGAACATCAAGGAGCTCATCGAGTGCTACATCGAGCACCGCCGCGATGTCGTCACGCGCCGCACCAAGTTCCGCCTCCGCGAGGCTGAGGACCGCGCCCACATCCTCGAGGGCTACATCATCGCCCTCGATAATCTCGACGACTTCGTCAAAATTATCCGCGCCTCCCAGAACCGCGAGGAAGCCAAGGTAAAGTTGATGGCGAAATACCCGCTTTCCGAGCGCCAGACCGACGCCATCCTCGAACTCCGTCTCTACCAACTCACCGGGCTTGAGCGCGGCAAGATCGAGGCGGAATACCTTGAGTTGATGAAAATCATCGAGGAATTGCGCGGCATCCTCGAGTCCGAGGCCAAGCTCCTCGCGCTGATCAAAAAGGAACTGGCCGAGATGAAGGAGAAATATACCTCGCCCCGCCGGACCGAGATCATCGGCTCCGCCGGCGAATTCCGCATGGAGGACGTGATCCCCAACGAGGGCTGCGTCATCACCGTGTCTCATCTGGGCTTCATCAAGCGCACCCCCGTCGCCGATTACCGCTCCCAAAAGCGCGGCGGCAAGGGCGTGATCGGCGCCGAGACCTACGACGAGGATTTTGTCGAGAACCTCTTCACCGCCTCGACCCACGACTACATCCTGTTCCTTACCAGCATCGGCCAGTGCCATGCCAAGAAGGTCTACGATGTGCCGGAAGGCACGCGGACCTCGAAGGGCAAGTCGGTCGCCAGCTTCCTCCGGCTCGCCGAGGGCGAAAAGATCGCCGCGATGATCTGCGTGAAGGACTTCACCGAGGATCGCTTCCTCGTCATGGCCACGAAGAGCGGCGTGATCAAGAAGAGCTCGCTCGCCGACTATGCGAACTGCACCCGCGAGGGCGGGCTCATCGGCATCAACCTCGACGAGAAAGACAGCGTCATCGGTACGGTGCTCACCACCGGCAACGACGAACTCATTCTCGTCTCCCACCAGGGCCTCGCGGTGCGCTTCCGCGAACGCGATCCCGAGTCCGGCGAGGACATCTTCCGCGCCACGGGCCGCGCCACGGGCGGCGTGACCGGCATGCGCTTCAAGCTCGACAGTGACTTCCTGCAGGCGATCGAGGTCGTCGATCACAACGCGAAGTTCCTCGTCGCGAGCGAGGCTGGTCTCGGCGTCCGGACGCGATTCGAAGATTACCGGCTGATCAACCGCGGCGGCAGCGGTGTCTGGGCCATCACTCTCCCGGAGGACGGCTCGATCAACCTCGCCGGCGCGCTCAGCGTGAAGGACACCGACGAGATCATGCTTCTGACCGCGAAGGGCCAAAGCGTGCGTTGTCCGGTAAAGGACATCCGCGAGGTGAACCGCGGCGGCAAGGGCGTGAAACTCCTGACGCTCACCGAGGGCGACAAGCTCCTCAGCGTCGCGCGCATCGTCGAAAGCGCCGAGGAACAGGAAGCGGCCGCTGCCGGCGAGACGGACACGTCATCGCCCGCCTGAGCACCTGGCACCGATTTACCCTCAAGCTTCCAGCCGGCTTTTTACCGAGGCCGGCTGCTTTTTGCGACCCCGGCGCGACGCCCGCAATGCGCCGACGCGTCGACAATCGCGACGCCGATTTCGACCTCGTCCCCCCTGACCCGGGCGGGCAATGATTGATTTCATGCTTTGGGGAAAATCCGCCACGACGATCAACCCGCGGCGCGACGGTACAGTCGCCGGCGCGGCGGTGGCGCTGGTGTCCCTCATCGGACTGGCGTTGCTCTATCATTTCTCCGAACGCGCCCAGATCGCGGCCGTCCAGAGCGAGCTGTTGCAACTCGCGCGGGCCGCGGCGGTCCAAGTTGACGGCGACCTGCACCAGGAGGTTGTTTCGCCCTTGCAGGATCGCACGCCCGAACACCTGCGGCTGGTGGCGCCGCTGGCAAAATTCCACGAGGCGACCCACGACCTCATCTACGTGTACACGGCTGTCCTGCGCCAGAATCGGATCCACTTCATCGTCGACACCGGCGTGCTGCGCAAGAATCCGCTGAACCCCGAACCGCCGGATCCGATCATGAAGGAGTACCCGGGGAGCGATCCGGATTTTCGCCGCGCACTGGTCGAACAGCGCGAAGCCGTGAACGCCAAGCCGGTCGTCGAACCACTGCGGACGTACATGAGCGCATTCGCGCCGTTCCGCGACTCACAGGGACGATTCGTCGGCGTGGTCGGAGTCGATCTTTGGGTGCACGATCTGCTGGCGAGACTCGCGACACTTCGGCGGGCCACCACCGCCAGCGCGGTCGTGGTGGTCGGTCTTTCCGCGCTCGTCGGCTTCGGCGTGGCCCGCGTGCGCCGGCAGGCTGCGCTCGCCCTGGCGGGGATGCAGGCCGCGGTGGCCACCGCCGAACGCAACGCCCGGGACGCGGAAGCGGCCAACCGGGCCAAGAGCACGTTTCTGGCGACGATGAGCCATGAAATCCGCACGCCAATGAACGGTGTCATCGGCATGACCATGCTGCTGCGCGACACCCCGCTCACCGAAACTCAGGCCGAGTTTGTCCGCACGATCGCCACCTCCGGCGAATCGCTGCTCGCTATCATCAACGACATTCTGGACTACTCGAAAATCGAGGCCGGCAAAATCGAACTGGAGGTCGTCCCGTTCGACCTGCGGCAGTGCATCGAAGATGCCCTCGATCTGTTCTCCGCCAAGGCCGCGGAGAAGCACATCGAGCTCGCGTGCCTTACGGGCCCAGGAGTGCCCGCCGAGGTTTCGTGCGATGCGACCCGGCTGCGCCAAATCCTGGTGAACCTGATCGGCAACGCCGTAAAATTCACCCGGGCAGGCGAAATCATCGTGACTGTCGACTCTGCGCCCGAGGGAGCCGGACACCGACTGCGTTTCGCCGTCAAGGACACGGGGATCGGCATTCCCGCGGACCGGATGGACCGGCTGTTTCGGTCCTTTTCACAGGTCGACGCCTCCACCACGCGGGAGTACGGCGGCACCGGGCTTGGCCTCGCGATCAGCAAGCGACTCACCGAACTGATGGGGGGCTCAATGTCGGCAGAAAGCATCGTCGGAGAAGGATCCATCTTTCGCTTTGACGTCCTCGTGGCCACGGAGCCCAGCCTGACAAGCCGCACCGCGCCGGTGGCCGGGACGAGCCTGAGCGGGCGCACCGTGCTGGTCGTCGACGACAATGACACGAATCGCCACCTCATGCGCGATCTTGTACGTTCATGGGATATGGAGGTGCTCGAAGCCGCCGGGTCGCGCCCGGCCCTCGACCTCATCGAGGCAGGCAAACGTTTTGACGTGGCCGTGCTGGATCTGCAGATGCCAGGCATGGACGGCGAGGAATTGGCCGCGGCGATTCACGCCCTGCCGGCCTACCGCTCCCTTCCACTGATCCTGCTCTCGTCGCTCGGCCAGAAGTCCATGTCGCCCCATTTTTCCCGGCTGCTGACGAAGCCCGTACGGGCGGGCGCGCTGCAGGCCGCGATTCGCGCGAGCCTGGGCAACATACCGGAGGGCCGCACCTCCTCCGCCACCGCCTATGACGGCACCCTCGGCCGACGCTGCCCGTTGCGCGTACTCGTGGCCGAGGACAACGCCGTCAATCAACGCGTGGTGTCGCTGCTGCTGAAACGACTCGGATACCTGTCAACGATTGTCGCCAACGGTCTGGAAGCCATCGCCGCGCTCGAAACGGTCAACTACGACGTCATCCTCATGGACGTTGAAATGCCCGAACTCGACGGCTGCGCGGCCACCCGCCGCATCCGCGCCCACCGGGGCGAGGCAGGCGGGCCGTGGATCATCGCATTGACCGCGGGCGCGATGCAGGACAACCGCGAGCGAGCACTGGCCGCGGGCATGAACGATTTTCTGACGAAGCCCATCCGGGCGGAGGCGTTGTCCGAGGCCCTCACCCGGGCGCACACGCAGGTGACCGGCGCCAACATTTCTCCCCGCTCGGGCGAACGAAATTAGCTTTCCGCCCTTGCCAACATTCCCGTCGCGGCGCTCTCTGTTTCCCACCTGATCGCATGGCCGGCCGCATCACCTCGCTCCTCGATCCTTCGCGCATCGCCCTAAACGTGCAGAGCACGAAACGCACCGCCGCGCTCAACGAGGTCGCCCGTCTCCTCGAAGGCCACCCCGAGGTCGCCAACTTCAACGGCTTCTACGAGGAACTGCTCGCCCGGGATCGGCTCGACACCACCTGCCTCGGCAACGCCGTCGCCTTGCCCCACGCCCGCACCGAACACGTCAAAAAAATCGTGCTCGCTGTCGGCCGCACCGAAAAAGGAATCCCGTTCGACGCCAACGGTGAGATCGTCCGGCTGTTTTTTGTCCTCGGCACCCCGAAAACCAAGCCCGGCGACTACCTCGCGGTCGTCAGTGCTCTCTGCAAAATCCTCAAGGACCCGAACGACCGCGCCTCATTTCTCGCCGCCCCAACCCCCGCCGCCTTCATCGCCGCCATCGCCGCGGCCGAGACGAAACTGGGTTTGTGAGTCGCAACGGTAACGCCAACCGTCCCGCCGAGCGCCGCCCGTCGTCGCAACCGCTCCCCCCCGCATGATTCGGTCTTTCATCTTCAGTGACGGGAAACTCGTCGGCGAGGATCTCGAAATCGAAGCCCTGCGCCTGGTGCGCGCCGACAAGGGACTGCTGCTCTGGGTTGACCTGGACAACGCGACACCCGACGAGATCAAGAGCATCCTTGAGGGAGTCTTTCAGTTCCACCCTCTCGCCATCGAGGACTGCGTGCAGCCCAACTCGCTCCCCAAGGTCGAGGATTACGAGGACTACCTCTTTATCGTCACGCACGCGGTGGATTTCACCCGGACCGACAAGTTCAACACCACCGAACTCGATCTGTTTCTCGGCCGCGACTACCTCGTCACGTTTCACACCGCTCCACTCCGGTCGGTCTCCACTCTGATCGACCGCTACGCCAAGAGCGTCGGCGTCGGCCCGCGCGGTCCGGACCGCATCGCGCACACGCTGGTCGATCTCCTTGTCGACAATTACGCTCCCGTAATCGACGAACTTCGCGCCGAACTTGAGGAACTGGAGGAACACGTCCTCGCCCGGGAATCGGTTCACAACACCCTCGTCAACGAATTGCTCCACGTGCGCGGCGATTTCACCCGGCTCCGCACCATCGTCCGGCCCCAGCGCGACGTCATCGACCGTCTCGCCCGCGGCGACAGCAAGCTCATCCGGCCGAAGCTCCTGCCCTACTTCCGCGATCTGCGCGACAATCTTGCCCGCCTGGAAGACACGGCCGCCAGTTATCATGAGCGGCTCATGATGGCGTTTGACATCTATCTCAACAAGGCGGCGTTTGAGGCCAACGAAGGGATCAAGTTTCTCACCGCACTGACGGCCGTCACGCTTCCCGCGGTACTCGTCGGCGGTTGGTACGGGATGAATTTCGAGCACATGCCCGAGCTCAAGTCGCCGCACGGCTATTTTTATGCCTGCGCGCTCACCGTTGTCTCAACCATCCTGATGGTGATCTACCTCAAGAAGAAAAAATGGTTCTGAGGGTGAACTACTCGCGTCATCCATGAATTCCCCGCGTCGCCAGCTCCGCCTCACCTTCCCCTCCTCCGGGATCTCCGTTCTCGCCGAATTGCTCGACGATGAAGCCCCGGCCTCCGCCGCGCTCGTCTGGAGCATGCTGCCCGTCGAGACCAAGGCGATCCACGGAATGTATTCCGGCGCCGAGGTGTTTGCCATGGTGGACAAGCCTCAGCCCGCGCCCGCGGAAAACCTGGTGCAGCTGCCGCTACCCGGGGAGATTCTTTATTTTTTTGATCCCGGCAGCGGCGCGACGGGAGCCAAGAAGCCCGTCGGCGAAATCGTCGTGGTCTACGGCCGCGGCGTCACGTTGCGTGCCCACGAAGGGGTTCCAACCCACTGCACACTCTGCGCCCGGATTCCCGGTGACTGGAAATACGACTGGCGTGAATTCGCCCAGGAGTGCCGCAAGGCCCGCTGGGAGGGACCGCAGTTGCTTCGGATCGAGCGCGTGGAGGGCTGATCGCCACCAGCGGCCAAACGTCACTTGGCGATGCCGCGCAGGTAACGATCAAACCATGCGACGAACTGCGCCCGGTCGGTCGCCATCTCAGGCCAGCCGTGGTCCTTGCCCTCGCGCCAGACCAATTGGTAATTCGCGCCGACCGCCCGGCACTTCGCCTGGAAAAGCTTCGCCTGGTACGGGATGACGAGTTTGTCCGCATCGCCGTGGAGCACGAGTGTCGGCGCCATTCGCGCACTGACAAAATGAACCGGAGACACCTCACGCGTGAGCTTCTCCCGGCCTTCACGGGTCTCAATTCGCGCATCCCACGCCCCCTTGAAGCGGCTGCCGATTTCGCCGACGCCGAGCTGATCGTCGCCCGGCCCGCTCCAGTTCATGAAATCGGTCGGCGGGCAAAAGCACGCGACGGCCTGCACCGCGCTGCTCTCCCGGTCGATCGGATCCTTGGCATCGGCCTTACCGGGGCCACCGTTCAGCCCGAGCATCAGCGAGAGATGACCTCCCGAACTCGTGCCCGTGACGCCGAGTTTTTGAGGATCGATGCCAAAGCGCGACGCGTTGTGCCGGATGAAGCGCACCGCGCGATGGATATCCTCGAGAATCTCGACGACGTGAAACTTCGGCTGCGAACCGTGCACGACCGCAAACACCGTGTAACCGGCCGCGAGAAAGAGCTCGTAGTTCTTTGGGCTGACGCCCGTGTGGCTCGAGTTGAACCCACCGCTGACCATGAACAGCACCGCCGCGCCGTTGGGTTTCTCCGGCCGAAACACATCGAGTGTGAGCGCCGTGCCGAACTTGCGTCCATAAACGACATCTTCCGTGCGCGTGAAGTGTGCGGTCGCATCAGCGGCACGCACCGAAGGGAAACCAAGCGACAGCACGAACAAGACCGAAAGCAGGAGTGTTTTCATAGAGGCGCGGAGAGATTCAGGCCGGGGCGGAATTCACCCGGCAACCTTATTCACCGTTGAAACGAAGTGTTCGCGGTCACGGCGTCACGCGCGCCAGTTCGCTTTGGAGCGCCGGAGCGGCGCTCAACAGCTTGGAAGATGGGAGGGTCCGGCGGACGGTTGACGCTAAGACCCGCCGTTTGGTTGGAGTCAGGGACTTACAGTGTGCAACACGTGGGAGACGGTAACGTTTTGGCGCAATGAATTCGACCGGGCGAGGAGAATCGACCGCCCGGAATTGCCGGCTCTTCCGCGGTGCACCGTTGACAGCGCCACCCGAAGCGCGATGAGACTGGGGTCGCGCGCATGGCCGACCAACTGCCGATCTTCCACGTTGTGGGTTTCACCGGGCACCGGCAGTTGCGCGACGCTGCCGGATTGGAGCGGGTGATGCGCGAGGTGCTCGGCAACCTGCGGGCCGAGGCCGGCGTGGAATGGATCGCCCTCTCTTCCGCGGCCGCCGGCAGCGACATCCTGTTTGCCCGTTGCGCGCTCGCCCTCGGGATGGGCTGGGAGGCTGTCTTGCCGCTGCCGCCGGCCGAGTTTCGTCGCGATTTTTCCGATACCGACTGGCGCGAGGTCGAGACCCTGCTGTCCGAGGCCGAGCATGTGCGGGTGATCAGCGAACGCGGTCTGCGGGAAGACGCCTACCTCGACGGCGGCATGGAGACGGTGAATCATTGCGATCTGCTGCTCGCGATCTGGGACGGTGAACCGTCCCGCGGGCGCGGCGGAACGGCGGAGATCGTCGCGTATGCCCGCGAACTCAAACGGCCCCTCATCATCCTCGACGCCAAGACCCACGCGGTCCGGCGGGAAAATTTCCATCAGCTCAAGATCGGCGACCACCATATATCCGAACTCAACCGCCTGCCGTTGGTGGGACATTCCAACGCGAAGGGCGGGGACGACAAACGGCAACTGGTGATGGCGTTCCACCTCAAGGTTGACGAAGCGGCGACGCAGGGTGCGCCCCAATTCCGGAGGCTGCTTTCTGCGTCAACGATCCTCGGTTTTTTCGCCACCGCCCTGGCGGCGTCGGTCGTCGCCTTCCACGTGCACCATCCTGCGCTCATCTGGAGCCAGCTCACCTGCCTGTTCGGAGCGCTGGCCCTGGCCACAGTGGTGCGCCGCCGCCGGCATCAGCAGGACTGGGTGCGCGGCCGGCTCGCGACCGAGATCACCCGGAGCGCCCTGGCCACCTGGGGCCTGCCGCGGGCCCTCCGGCTCTTCGACGACTTCGACTGGGTCGGACTTGAACCGCTGCGACGGTCGCTCGACATCCTGCAGCGGCGCGCCACCCGCACCCACCCGGTGAATTTTGACGAGTTCAAGCAGCGTTACATCCACGAGCGCATCGACGCGCAGCTCGCCTACTTCGAGATTCAGGAATCGAAGGCCGTTCCGCTTCTCGCCCGGCTCCGCTCGGGCTTCGTCATCAGCTCCTTCCTCGCCATTGCGGTGGTGTTGGCGGGCGCCCTGCACGCCGCACTCGGGGACCCGTTGATGAAGGGATGGATGGAAGCGGGCGTTTTCGTCTTCGGGCCGATCGTGCTGCCGGTTCTCGCGGCCGGGTTCATTGCGCTGATCTCGATCAACGATTTGCACCGGCGGGTGGCGCGCTGCCACGAAATGCGCATCCGCCTGGAGACGGCCCGCAAGGAGGTCGCCTTCGTCCAGACCTGGGGCGCACTCGAGCGCGTGGTGGCCAAAGCCGAACGCGCGCTGCTCAAAGAGGTGTTCGAGTGGCACTCGATCACCAGCTTCACGGAAACACGGTAGGCTTCCCCTCCCGGCGAAGACGCCTACTTCCCCAGTTTCTTCAGCGCCTTGTTGATCTTGGCGACGTCGCAAACCTCCGGATTGTAGTCGGGGCCGAGCCACTCGATCCACTCGCGACCAAGCTCCGTATTGGGCTCCTTGATGCAGGCGAGCATGTCGTGAAATGCCTCGATCCCGCCGCAATCCTCGGGCGGGCCGGCGCGTTCCCCAGCGGTGCAGCTGGGATAGACCACCCCCTTTTCGATCACGCCGCTTTTCTCGACCTTGATGTCAATCTGCCAGCCGTCGCCAAAGTGATAGCCGTAGGTGAAGCGCTCGCGGTGCTCGAGATCGAGATCGGCGAGCGTGACGTCCCGATCATCCTCAATGGTGAGTTCCTCCCGCTTGAGCGGATTGCCGAAACGCAGGTCATCGAGGTTGAACGCATGCGTCTGGTAGTCGAACCAGTCGAACGCCACCTGGATGCTGTCGTGCAGCCGGGAAAGCCACATCGACTCCCGCACGAGAAACGTCCGCCAGATGCGCGGCTGGCAGGCCACGACATTGAGCCGGAGCGTGAACACGCGTTCGACCGGCTTCTTGACCTTGGAGCCCTTGCCTTCGTGCAGCGAAATCATGCGGAACGGCCATTGAACCACCCGGCGCGCGGCGCGCAAGCCGGAGGATGGACCGAGCGCGCAAGAAGACCCCGTCCACGCCGGTCCGATGGCGGGCGGGCCGCCCGCAAACCATGAATCAGAAGAGCGGTGCGTTGTTCTTCGGATCAGCGAGCAACGCCTCGAAACGCGGATGACCGCGCAACGGAAACCAAAACGGATCATGCCGCATCATGTGCACCGTCATGCTGCCATACGGCGTGCGCAGCAGCCGCGCCGCCTCGTCGATCGCCAGTTCCGTCTCGCCCGTCCACGCATAGACGATGGCGAGCCGGTTGGTGGCGGCCGGACCGTTCACCGCGTCCATTTTCTCCGGGACGAGGCTCACCGCCAGCCGTGCCAGCCGCAGCGCTTCCTCCTTGCGGTCCATGATCGCTTCCATGACCCCGAGGATCCAAAGCACGTTGGTGTTGTGCGGCTCGCGCTCGAGCCGAAGGCGCCCACGCGCATAGTGTTCGCGAATGATTTCCTGGGCGCCAACCCGGTCGCCTTGGGCGGCCAATCCGAGCGCAGTGCCGGTAACGATATTCCATTCATCGATGAACCGGTCCGGATCCACCGGACGCTGCCGCTCAAGCCGGGCCGCCTCGGCGGCGTTGCCCGTTTCGATCGCCCACCATTTCCGGGAGTAAGAGCCTTCGGCCGCCGCCGCCGATCCTGCAGGCAGCCGGGCGAAAAACGCCTCCACCTCCCGCGTGGATCCCGTGGCCGCAAACGACATGAACTGAAGGTCAAAAGCGATCATCTCCTGTCCCTCCAGCGCCGCGGCCAACCTCCGGCCCTCGTCACCCGCCAGTTCCTGCCATCGGCGGCCTGAATAAAGCAGCAAGCCCAGTTTGCCGGCGATCACGACATTGCGGGGATCAAGCTGCGCGGCGCGACGCAGCGCCACGAGCGCCTCGGACCATTTCGCCTGAAACTGGAGCACATCGCCGAGCGAGGAGACGGCCTCGGCGTCATTCGGCCGGAGCCGGACCAATCCCTCAAGCTGCGCCGTCGCCCCGGCGTAATCACGCTCCACGTGCACCAGGTAGTTGGCCAGGCCGCGAACGACGTCCGCGTCCGTCGCCGCCAGACGCACGGCGGTGTCGATCGCCTGCTTCGCCTTTCGCCGGCGCTCATCACTGTGATCGTAGTTCCACGAATAGATGAACGCGTGTTTTTCCGCGAGTTCGGCCCACGCCGTCGCGAAATTCGCATCCAGCGCCACGGCGGCCTGCAACAACGCCTCCTGTTTCACCAGGTTGGCCTGACTAATCTCCCCCTGGTTGGCCGCGTCGCGCGCCTTCAACAACAATTCGTACGCGGCGAGATTCTCGGTGGGCCGGCGGGACAGCAGCGACTTCTCCTCGGGTGAAATCGCCGCAGCGAGTTTTTCCGCGATGGCTTGCGCGATTTCGGACTGGATCGCGAAGACGCCGGTCGCCGTCATCAAATCACGCTCGTAGGGAGGAGGGGTCCAAACGGGCGCGTCGGTGCGGGCGTCCACGAGGTTCGCACTCACGCGCACCTTCGCGCCGTCGCGCCGGACAGTGCCCTCCAGGACATACGCCACGTTCATCTCCTGGGCGAGCTGACGCAGGGACTTGGTCGTGCCGCGGTACTGCATCACCGTCGTCCGCGAGGTGACGCGAAGATCGCGCACATTGCGCAAATTGCCGATCACATCCTGATGAATGCCGTCGGCAAACACCTGGTTTTCCTTGTCGGTGCTCAGGTTTTCGAAGGGCAGCACCGCGATGGATTTGGCGCCGAAATCCAAGGGCGGCTTCGCGGCGACGGAGACGGTCGGCTTTTCGGTTGGTCGCAGCGCGAAGTATCCGATGGTGGCAAGGGTGAGCAAAATCGATGCGACCAAGACGCCCCGAGGCCGACGGCGTTCGTCCGTGGTTTTGCCGTGGGGCGGGTCTGAGACCCGCCCTACTTTTACCTCCGCGACCACGGCGGGATCCTTAGCGCGCAGCAAACTCTGCACGCGTCCGACGAAATCCGGCGGCGCGGCACCATCCGGCAGGCGGGTCCACTGCACCTTGAAAAACGCCTCGGGCACGTGCGCGTCGCGGTCCTTCGTGTCGTCGAGCACGACCGGCAGAAGAAAGGCAACGTGATCGGCCATGTCGTGCGTGCGCTCGACGGCGAGTTTCCATTCGCGGCGGAAGTAGCCCTCGGCCCGCGCCTGGGTGGCGGCGGAAATCACCGGCACGAAGAGCGTGCACTCGCGAATTTGTTTCCGGATTTTCGCATCCCATTGGTCACCGCCACGGAGTTCCTCCTGGTCGAACCACACCTCGACGCCGGCGGCCCGCAGCGTGTCGCACAGGCGCCGCACCGCAGTCGCATCCTGCGACGCATACGAGAGAAAAACCGCCGGTTGGTCCGAACTCACTTGTTCGCCCCCTGGGCTTTGAGGAGCCGCGCAAGTTCGGCCCGTCCCTGATCGTAACGTTCCGCGATGCCCATTTTTTCCAGATGGGCCCGGAAGCGCGGATCCGCGCGCCATGGATCCCAGATCGGATCCCAGCACAGCACGCGGAATTGCGTCGTCCCGATGTGTTCCCAGAAGGCCAGCGATTCGTCGAATCGCCCCAACGCCCCAAGAACGTACCCACGCGCCGGGCCGGTGGTGGGCAGACGGGCCAGTTCCTCGGCACCGTACTCGGCGGCCTCCTTTTTTTCCCCCGCATGGTCCAACACCCAGATGGCCATCGCGTCCGCCTGCCAGCGGGTATCCAGGTTTCGGTTCTTCCGGACAAAACGCGCCGCCTCGATCGCCTCTGGCCGTCGACCGAGGCCAAATAGAATTTTCGCCCGATCACCCCACAAAGGCACGAACACGTCAGGCCGCAGCGCGGCCGCCCGCTCGCTCAACTGCAGGGCCAGCTCAAACCGACGCGCGGAGATCAGGGCATGCACGTACATGTGCAGAGTGATAAACGAGAAGGGATCGATTTCGACCGCCCGGGCGTATTCCTCCAGCGCGGCTTCGAGCCGGCCGAGCGTCAACAGGTACAGACCCTGCCAGATCCGGGCGATTCCCGATTGAGGATTCAACCCCAGCGCCTTTTGAAATTGTCGCTCCCCCTCGGCCCACTCCTGATCCAACATCAACCCGAAGGCCAGCGCCGCGTAGGCCTCGGCCAGACCCGGATCGAGTTCGATCGCCCGGCTCGCCTCACGCCGGGCGCGCTCCGTGTCCGTCGTGATGACCGCGCCCGATTGTTCCATCTGCCGATAGGTGGCGCGGATGACACAGACGCCGGCCAGTCCCGCGTGGGCCTCGGCGAACAGCGGATCGATCTCCAGCGCCTTGGCGAAGGCCGCCTCGGCGCGGGTGAAACCCGTCTCGTTGCGCAGATTCCAAAAATAACGGCCCTCGAGGACGAGCCGGTGCGCCTCCGGATTGACCACCCGGGCCGCGCGGGGCGACGCACCGAGCTGGACCTGGAGGTTCTTCGCGATCAGCGCGGCGATTTCGTTTTGCAGCGCGAAGATGTCCGCCCATTCGCGCGTGTCGCTGTAAGCCCAGATCTGATCGCCCGTGGCGACCCGGCTGAGCCGCGCGGAGATTTTCACGCGCGTGCCGATCTTCTGCACGCTGCCCTCGACGAGGTGCGCGACACTCAGGGCCGCCCCAATTTCCTGCGCGGTGGCGTTCTTACCCTTGAACGAAAAGGCCGAGGCGCGTGCGGCCACGCGCAATCCGGGCACCTGCTGCAACAGGGTCAGCAGTTCATCCGTGATGCCATCGGAAAAATACTCGTTGTCCTTCTCGCCACTCCGATTTTCGAACGCGAGCACGGCGACGGATTTCGCCACCGCGCCATCCGGGGACGCGGGGCCCGCGGGCGAAGACTTGGATGGGGCGGCGGGCGGCGGAACGACGGATTTCTCGTGGGATTGCAGGCCAAGAAAAGCGCCGACCGCCAGGACGAGCATCGCCGCCACGACGAATGCGACTCGGCGCATCGGCGCGGCAACCGACCGACTGTTCTCCGGCTCAGGTTCACTATACGGCGACAGCGTGTCCGATCGCCCAGACTTCGACTTCACCCCCACCGGTTTCCGCGGGGTGGTCAGGAGGCGCTTTACCTGGGAGATGAAATCCGGGGTCGGCCTGCCATCAGCGAGGCGGGTCCATTGCACCCGCATGAACTCGATCGGGACGGCCGCACCGCCCTCGGCGGCGCCGTCGATGTCGATGGGCACAATGAACGGTACGCCGTCGGCCATGAGGTGGGTGCGCTCTGCGGCGAGCTTCCACTCGAGCCGGAAGTACCCCTCGGCGCGCTCCTGCGTGACCGCAGAGATGACCGGCAAGAAGAGAGCGCAGTCGCGGATCTGCGAACGGATCTTCTGGTCCCACGCATCACCACCGCGCAACTCGCGCTAATCGAACCACACCTCGACCCCGGCGGCACGCAACGCGTAGGCAATGCGGCATGCCGCGTCGGCGTCCTCATGCGCATAGCTGAGGAAAACAGCACCGGGGGGAGGCGTGGGAGGCTCGGACTCGCTTCGGACCATGAACGACGCCCACCGTGGCGGCGGCGCTTGTTCCTGACGAGACGAAAGGTGCGGCCTTTGGAGAGGTGGCTCAGAAGCGATACCCGACGGTCACGCCGATTTGCCGCGGGTCGGCGCGATCCTCATAGCGTGTCTCCACGTAGTCCGGATCCTCGTTGCCGAAGAAGAACACGCGTTTTTCGTAGCGCATGTTGAAAAGATTCCGTGCCCAGACCGTGGCGGTCCACCCTTGCCAGGCGTAGCCGATGCTGCCGTTGACGACGTGAAACGCGCGGCGCGCCTCGTTCTGGTTGTTGGAGTCGAGCTGGGTGGCCCGCGTGACCAGGTCGGCGTTGGCAAAAAAGCCGGACGGATCCTTGTAGCGCGTGCCGAGCGTGGTGCCGTGACGTGGCGTATTCGCCAACTGGCGACCGCCGCCGGCGTTGCCGTTGGCGAGGGTGAAGCGATCGAGTTCAGACTGCATCAAGGCCAGCGACGCGTGCGCGGACCACTCCCTGGAAAACGCGAACGAGCCGGAGGCCTCCAGGCCATAAACGTCGGCGCGATGCCCGTTGGCGGTGAAGAAGCGGTAGTTGCCGCCGAAGCCGGCGGAATCGCGCACCTGAGTGCGGTGCCGGTCGAGATAGAACGCCGTGACCTCGCCCGTGAGGCGCGCGTCGAGGGCATTGCCGCGCACGCCCACCTCGTAGTTCCAAAGGTACTCAGTGCCATAGGTGAGCGGGTCGGCCGGCGGGCTGATCCGCGCATCGACGTTGACGCCGCCGCCCTTGTAGCCGCGGGTGATGGAGGCAAACGCCCGGTGCTTCGGCGAAAGGTCGTGCTCCAGGGTGAGCTTGCCGCCGAGGAGTGTGTCGTCGAAACCGGGCCGGAAGGTCACCGCCGGATCGAAGGTGCCGCGCCCCTTGCGCAGGCGCGTCTTGGTGCCACGGCCGTCGATCTCAAGGCGTTCCGCGCGCAGGCCGGCGATCAGCCGCGTCTGGCTGCTGAAATCGTGCGCAACCTGGCCAAACAGCGCGGTGTTGTGCGCATGGTACTTCGTTTTCAGCCCCCGCAGGTCAAACGGATCCTCGTCCGTATAGGCGCTGTCCTCGTCGATGCTGGAAAAGTAGCCGCCCAGCGTCCAACGGTCGATTCCACCGAGGGCCCCGCGCGTCTGGGTCGAGTCGGCCCGCACCTCCTCGCTGAACACGGTGCGCGTGCGGCGCAGGTCACTGAAACCCTGATACGAAGCGGCGGTCCAGTCGTCGTCGTAGCTGTAGCGCGACGTGACGCGGTTGCCGCCGGTGACGGTCGTCAGCCGCGCACCGGACAAGCCGGTGTAGGTGCCGCGGAGACTGCCCGCCTTCGAGCGCTGCTCGTCGCGGCCGGGTTGATCGCTGAAGGTGCGGCGGCCGTTGTTGTCGAGGGCGAACTCGTCGAAACCGTTGTTCACCTCGGAAAACAGGAGCGTGCCCTCCCAACGCCACAACGGCGAGGGATTCGCAGTGAGGCGCAGGCGCGCGGTGAATTCATCGCGGGCGTTGGTGTCGCGGTTGAGCGTGACGTTGCGACGAAAGCCATCACTCCGGCTCTCCTGCACCGCCAGCCGCATCATCAGTTCATCCGGCCGTCCCGAACTGAGCGGACCGCCGAACGCAAATCCTCCGGTGCGCAGGTGATCGCCACCGACGCTGCCCTCAACCTGGCCGGTCCAGAAGGGCGTGGGCGCATTCGTCACCAAACGGACGACGCCCCCGGCCGCGTTGGCTCCGAACGCGCCGGCCTGCGGGCCGCGCAGCACCTCGACCTGGCGCACATCAAACGTGCTGCCGAGGGTGCCGAGACCCGTGAAATCGAGGTCATCGACCAGAAAGCGCACGCTGGAGTCGGGGGTCTCTCCCTCGTATTGCGAGTTTTCGCCGATGCCGCGCAACTGGAGGTAACGCGGCCGCGACGTGCCGCCTGTCCAGGTGAGATTGGGAATCTGGTCGACGAGATCGCCAAAGTGTCGGACCGCACCGGCCCGCAGCGCGACGTCGTCGTAGACGCTCACACTGGCGGAGATCCGCTCAAGCGGCGATTCCCACAGGTCGGCCGTGACGCGCAGCGGTTCGAGTTTGACCGGTGTCGTGACGGGCGGGGCGGACGTGGCAACGGCGGTCTGCGCACGCGCGGAGTGAAACGCCGCGAGAGCCGCGGCGGTGAGGAGGATTCGTGTCGGGATTTGCATTTTGGATGAATGCCCGACCCAAATCGGACTCCCGAGAGAAGGGGCGCCGTGCGCCCCGATGGCGCGGCCTGCGGCGCCTGCTGTTTCCTTCGTCGGCATGATCCGTTTCAGGTTCGAAGGGTCGAGCGGCCGAGCGTACCGCAATCTCAGTCCTCCGCGGAGGACACCCCTACAGGCGGGGCCAGAAAGCGCCGCTCCCTGCCGCAGCGCAAGCGCAATCCGTGTCCGCTCCCGGTCCGGGGGCGCATCTCCACGTTGACGGTTACACGTAGCCGCGAGCACCAGCGAGTGGACCGGGAAAACGCGACCGAGCTCTACTCGCTGGCACTCGCGGCTACCAGACGATTGGTAGCTGACGAGATTCTAACCGGCGATTGGCAGATGCGCCCCGGTTAGGGACCGTCAGCCGAGGCCGAACCTTACGGCAGATCGTAGACCTCGAGCAAAACGGCCCCAGCCTGGGCGTCACCGCTCTTCACCTGCACCGTGTAGGCGCCCGGAACCAGGGAAAGCACCAATGCCGCATCAGGACTGGAGTCATCCACCAAGCGAAACGCTCCCGCGCGATCAAACGCATCCAACAGCGTTTCAGCTTCGGCACCACCTTTCGTCGAGGCCGCAGACACACTGCTCCCACCGGCCCAACCCGAATTGGTAGCAACGATTGATTCCCCCTGAAAGACTGTCAGCACGGGGCGGGAAAGGGGATCCGCAACCCCGAACGCCGCCAACGTCGGGCCGATGGCGCGAACCAGGACATTGCGATTGGATGCCCCGGAAATTACAAACCCGCTCACCAGCGCATCACTGCCGGAGACGATGCGGGACAAGGTCGAAATGTTTACGATGGCGTGGTCCTTGGCGCCACTCGGAGAACCCGAGAAAATATGGGTCAGCTTGCGGCCCTCGCCGGCCTTCATGCCCAAGTACCGGCAAGCGACACTCGAACCCCCGTTGTCGTAAATTTCCAAGATGCCGTATTGCTGACTGCCCGGCACGGCTCCACCGGAGTAAGGTCCGCCCTTGACGGAAGGAGAACTCGTCAACGCCGCGCCGTGAAGCACGGTAACCGGAGCCCCGCCACCGGTGGCGTAGTCGGAATTCTTGCCGTCGTCGAAGGCCAGCCCATGCATGTCGCCGACGAGGAGGGTAAGATTCGAGATTCGATTGTCGCGGATGAAATTCGCGATTTCCGTGCGTTCAGTCGCATAGGCGCCCCAGGAGTCCGCTCCCAAACCAGCCGGGGCGATCCACGGATCCGGGCAGACCCAAACGATGAGCGGAAAGCCGCTGTCGCGGGCATTGATCAGTTCCTGTTTGAACCACACTTTCTGCGCCGCGCCCATTTTGGTTTTCGTGGCGGACTCCCTCCCGTTGGCCGCGGAGGCCGCGCTCCGCAGGTCGGTCATGATGAACCGCACGCGCCCAATCGTAAAGGCCTGCGCGATCGTGCCACCAGCCGCACCAAGCGGATAATGCGGCACGCGCTCGCGATAGATGCTGCGCGCCGTCTCGCGGCCTATCGCCGTTGTATCGGAATCGTTGCCACAAAAATCATGGTCGTCCCACATGTAGGCGAGCGGCACGCTGCGATAGAGCGCACCCTGCACCGAATGGGCGAGTACGTTGTCGTAGTTGGCCCGATAGTCGTCCGGATTGGTGGAATTCGTGTCGCTGTAATGGAGGTCGCCCGTGTTGATGAAGAGCAGCGGCTTTTCATCCATGATTGCCGCGTAGGCCCGCTGGTCGGCCTCGCGAAAATCGCCACAGGACGCGAACGCAATTCGGAACGAGGCCTTGCCGAGAGGAAACGTCCGCAACCTCCCGCGCGAGACGACCTCGGTGCGAAGGACCCCAGCAACCTCAATTCCGTAATAATAGTCCGTGTCCGGCTGCAGCCCCTGCACGGTGAGCTTGACCGCATTTCCCGTCGCCGCCGCAGTGGTGGCGATGGGCGAAAAAACCGCCGGCGTCAGGGCGAGATTCGGGCTCGCCTGGAGCCGCACCCGAACGCCGGGCGCATTCAATCGCACCACCACCGTCGCGCTGGTGGGTGTGACATTTCCGCTCCACATCCCACCGACGAACTGCACCCCCGTTTGACCCCACGCGCTCCCACAGAGCGCAAAAAGCAAAAGAAAGATTCGTGTCTTGCACATTTCTGCTTGGGGTCTGGGAAATACTATTACCGCCATCGGCAAGTTTGACAACCACAGTCTTTTTTAGAGTCAGCGCGGCAAGGGAAAATTCACGGATATGAGCGATACTTCTCTCTGCGGTTGAGGATTGGCAATCTGGACCCCGGTGAAAAAGATGTGATTTCGTTTCCGCAACAAACCCTTTTGCGAAATGATCGGCGCAAGATGACGGTTTCGTAACACAAATTTCGCATTGTAGGTTTAACCACCACCTTCGGTCGCCGTCTCTCCCATTCACCGCATGTCCGAAATGCCCCCGCTCAGATCATCCTATTCGCGAAAATTGGCGTTCGCCCTCGCGATCGCGATGGGAACGTCTGCCTTCGCTGATCCGGTGCTGAGCGAGGTCATGCCCGCCAATCGCTCGACGCTAAAGGATGAAACGGGCGCCTACTCAGACTGGATCGAACTCTACAATCCGGACTCAACCGCTTTTAATTTAAACGGTTGGTATCTAACTGATTCTACAACAAACAAGACTGCCTGGCAATTTCCCGCCGTGAGCCTGCCTGCCAAAGGCTATCTCGTCGTCTTTGCGTCCGGAACCAGTCGCCGTGACCCCGCCAACCCGCTCCATACGAGCTTTCGGCTGGATTCCAATGGTGAGTATCTTGGCCTGATCAAGCCGGACGGCGTGACCGTGGCGTCGGAGTTCTCCCCGAAATATCCCAAGCTGGATGACGATGTTTCCTACGGGTTGGTTCCCGACGGATCCGGCGGTTTCTCGACCCCGGCAATTTTGGGCAAGCCAACACCTGGCGCTTCCAATATCGCCGCGGTTGCCACCTCCGTGACGCAAAAGGTGGTCTTCTCCCGCACCGGCGGCCCCTTCCGCACCGCGTTCTCCGTCGAACTCTCTGGCGCAAGTGCCGGCCAACAAATCAGGTACGTGCTGATTTCGTCCACCGGAGGCAAAGCCATCGACGTCCCCACGGCCACTTCGGCGCTCTATTCCGGAGCGATCACCGTAAGTGCCACCATGGCAATCCGTGCCGCTGTCTTCTCCGCCGATGGAAAACTACGCGGACCCGTCGGCGAAGCGTGCTATTCCCGCATTGGGAATAACCTGACCAACTTCTCCAGCCTGCTCCCAGTGCTCGTCATCGACAGCCTTGGCAGCGGCGCACTCGTCCAGGATGGGATCGACCACTCATCCTGGCTGTACGTTTATTCTCCACCCACGGGTAATACCCCGACCTTCAACACCACTCCTGGACTGATCAGTCCCATGTCCGCCACGGTCCGCGGCGCGAGTTCCGCGCTTTTCCCCAAAAAAGGCTACAACATCAGTTTTTCCGATGCCACGGGAGGCGACCGCTCGTTGGGGATCCTTGACCTGCCCTCCAACCAAAAATGGGCCCTGGTAAACCCATGGAAGTTTGACCTGAGTTTCATCAACAACTCGTTCACCTACGCGCTCTCCAACCAGATCGGCCGTTGGGCGCCACGCACCCGGCTTGCCGAAGTTTTCTTCAACGCGAACGGGGACGACGTCGACACCCAGGACTACGCGGGAATCTACGTCATCACCGACAAAATCGAGGTGGACAAGGACCGGGTGGACATCGACTCGCTTTCGCCGAACAACGTGTCCGGAACGAGCGTCACGGGAGGCTATATTCTCAAAATCGACTCGAAGTTGCCGGGTGAAATCGCGTGGAAGACGACCCGGCAAATCCCCGCCGACAACCTGTTGTCCATCATCATGGTCACACCCGACGAAGGTTCGGCTGTCTCGGCCCAGGTGGACTACATCAAGAACTATGTCCAGCGGATGGAGGACGCCCTGTTTTCCGACCGCGCAACCGGTTGGTCCCGCCGCACCTATCTTGACTACATCGACCGCGGGGCGTGGGTCGACCATCATCTGCTCAACGTCTTTGTCAGCAACCCGGATGCGTTCCGCCGTAGCGCCTACTTTACCAAGGATCGCAACGGCAAGCTTTCGGCTGGTCCCGTCTGGGACTTCGACCGAGCGTTGGGGTCCTACTGGGACGAACGGTCGTTTCGCTACGACGTCTGGGCCGGACTAGGGACCCCTGATCCGTGGCGAATCGATTGGTGGGGCGTAATTGTGACCGATCCGGAATTCATGCAGGAATGGGTCGACCGCTGGCAGAGCCTGCGCCGCTCACAGTTCTCCAATGCCAACCTGAGTTCGCTCGTCGGATCGCTCGGCGCGAGTATCGGGTCCGAAGCGGCCGCCCGCGACGCCGCCCGCTGGCCCGACGACGCCAGCCCTTACGGGAATTACACCGGACAAATCGATCATCTCAAGGGTTGGGTGTCGCTGCGCGCCGAGTGGATCGACCAGCAATTTCTCGCCGCTCCCACCTCGGTTCGCTCGGGCAATTCACTCGTGTTCACCGCGCCGTCGGGAGCCCAACTCGCCTACACGCTCGACGGTTCCGACCCACGCTCGCTCGGCGGAGAAATCGCCCCAAATGCCACCGTCAGTTCGTCGCCCGTCACCGTCCAAGCCACCGCCAACATTCATATTCGCTGCTACCGCGCCGACCTCAAGGGCGTGTTTCCGGGCAGCCCGTGGAGTTCCTCCGTCGGGGGTGACTCCTCCTCGCCACTCACACCGCCGGCCCGACTGGTGAATATCTCCAGCCGCGCCGTCGTCGGCACCGGTGAGTCCGCCCTGATTGCCGGCGTGGTCGTCGCGGACACCGAGTCAAAACGTTATCTCGCCCGCGCGATCGGCCCAGGCCTCGCCGCGTTTGGCGCATCCGGAACCGTGACCGATCCGCAGCTGAGTATTTTCAACACCAGCAGCGCCGAACTGTTTCGCAACAACGGGTGGGAAACGGGTCCCGACTCCACCCAATTGCCGGCGTTATCCCGCTCCGTCGGAGCTTTCGCGCTCGCCGCGGCCAGCCGCGACTCCTCCCTCGCACCTTCCCTCCCCTACGGAAATTACACCGTGCAAGTCACGACCCCCTCCGGCCGGGCCGGCGTCGGGCTCGCCGAGCTGTATGAGCTCGATGGGAACGGTCGCACCGTCAACCTCTCCACGCGCGCCCAGGTTCGGACCGGCGACGGCGTCCTGATCGGCGGCTTTGTTGTCCAAGGCCCAGCGTACAAACGGATGCTCATCCGGGCTGTCGGCCCCACGTTGGCAGGCTTCGGCGTCGCCGGGGCCCTCCTCGATCCCATACTTACCGTCTACTCCGGTCAGACCGTCATCGCCACCAACGATCGCTGGCAGTCGGACAACGCCACCGTGATCACGGCCGCCAGCTCGTCGGTCGGAGCCTTCGCGCTCGCCCAAAACAGCCAGGATGCCGCCCTGCTGATCACGCTGCCTCCGGGCGGTTATACGGTGGAGGTGAAAGGAAAGTCGGACACGCAGGGCGTGGCGTTGCTCGAAATCTACGAGGTGCCGTAAGAGCACGTCGAAAAAGGTAGGGACGACTCTCCGGAGAGCCGTCCGCAAGATCGGTGGGAATCGCGGAACGAAAACCGGACGCCCCGGAGGTGCGTCCCTACCAGCCGGAAGCCTTTTCGAAGCCCTCTAACCGATTCGTCCGGGTCCGGGTCACAAAACACAAGAGCCGCTCCGATGAGGAGCGGCTCGTGTGACCAAAAAACCAGACAAACCTTTTGAACTATGAACACTCACTGTCGACTGGGACAGTGCTGACTACGCGGGGATAGACGCATCCAGGCGCGAAACGCTCAAAAGTATCGCAGAGAAAATCAATCGACGATGGCGGACTCGAACGCGTCGACCGGAAGTGGCACGTCGCTTTCCGTTGCCGAAGGCTGCGGCTGCGCCTTTAGCGGATAACGGAAAACCCGGCCCTCATAGTTGCGAAACACGATTTCGTCGTCGTTCACCTGTTCCACATAGTCGGGATTGATCGGCACCTTTCCCCCGCCGCCCGGCGCATCGATGACAAATTGCGGAACCGCGTAGCCCGTCGTGTGCCCGCGCAGGGCGCGGATAATCTCAATGCCCTTGCGCACGTCGGCCTTGAAGTGCGCACCGCCCGTGATGAGATCCATCTGGTAGAGATAATAGGGCCGCACGCGCATCCGCAGCAGCCGGTGGACGAGTGCTTTCATCACCTCGACATCGTCATTCACACCCTTCAGCAGGACGCTCTGATTGCCAAGCGGCACGCCCGCGAACGACAACCGGTCGCACGCCGCCCGCAGCTCGGCGGTGGCCTCCTTCGGATGATTCGTGTGAATGCTCATCCAAATCGGGCCGTACTTCTTGAAAATCTCGCAGAGCTCCGGGGTGATCCGCTGTGGCAGGAACACCGGAATCCGCGAACCGATGCGGATGAACTCCACGTGCTTGATCGCGCGCAGTCGCGCCAGGAGGTGCTCAAGTTTTTTGTCGGAGAGCAACAACGGGTCACCGCCCGAGAGCAGCACATCGCGCACCTCGGGATGAGCCTCGATGTAGCGCAGGCCCTGCTCGAACTCGGGATGGAAATTATAGTCCTGCGCGTTGGACACCAACCGGCTGCGGGTGCAATAGCGGCAATAGGCCGCGCACCGATCCGTCACCAGAAATAGCACCCGGTCGGGATACCGGTGCACGAGCCCCGGAACCGGCGAGTGTTCGTCCTCGCCCAATGAATCGAGCATCTCGCCCTCGGACACCACCATCTCGGCGCCGCGCGGGATGACCTGCTTTCGGATGGGGCACTCCGGATCGCTCCGGTCGATCAGGTTGAAGAAATAAGGCGTGATCGCGAGGGCGAGTTTATGGCTGGCCTGGGCACAGCCGCTCTTCTCGTCCGGCGTCAGCGTCATCAATTGCTCAAGCTGCTCCGTCGTCGTGATCCGGTTCTTGAGCTGCCAGGTCCAATCGCGCCAGTCGCTTTCCGGGAGGTGTTGCCAGAGTCCCTGGCCTTCAAACCAGGAGGCACGATCATCGATGTAGGGCATTAGTTCGGGGAAGAGTTAGGAGCGCGACCCTCCGGTGTCAAACGGAGCGAGCAAATTGAACCTGGCAGTGCCCACCCGGTCCGGACGGCACACGAACACGCCCTCACGGCAAATCCAGTTGCCGATGGCGGGTTTTAGCGACAGGTTTGTCATGTCCGTCGGACCGCTTGAAAAACGCCGACTCATTCACGTGTAACGTATTCCGACGTTGGCTACGTTGGGTGGCGTTTGCCGGACTGTTGCCGACGGGAGGGTTGCTCAGCGCCCAGGAGACGTGGACCGCCGCAAACTCACCCACGACGCAAAACCTCTGGAGCGTGTGCTACGGCGCCGGGCAATTCGTCGCCGTCGGCGAAGGAGGCACAATCCTTACCTCACCCGATGGCGGCTCGGCTTTTTCTTCATCTCCGTTATTCCATCAAGTGCTCAGCTGGAAACAGCATCTCGTCGCTTCTGGAGGGGTAAGCCCTCTGAAAATCTGCAAAAGCTTCGGGATTGAGCCGAGAGACAATACTGGGGGGAGGTCAGCGCGAAGAATAGGACGACGGCTTTCATTTTTCTTTGCCCAACGTTGCGATGTGCCGCGCCTACGGCCGGCGCGCCTCCTGTTCCGCAGGAGCCGCGACGGACGTGGGCGTCGGCCCGGGCGGTTGGTTGGCGTTTCTCGGCCTAGGCGACAATGCGCACGCCATTCATGGGGCATATGTGATTGTTCTGGCGCCGGCGACGCCAACGACTGTGACTGCGACACCCTGAGTGTAGTAGCTGGGATATTGCTCGCCCGCAATAATAGGAATGGATTTGAGATAATTGGGTCCGATCAACTGCGCATATGTGGCGACGGTGACACCATTCTCCAAATAATACAGATTGGCAGCCGATGCCAGTCGGCTCGCATTATTAAGGACTGCTTTTTCCGCCGCAGTCAGCGAACCTGATCTCGTCGCGGACTCCGGTCGGTCCCAAATGAGTATGATGAAGCCCGCCATCAGAAGAGCAAGTGTGGCTAGCGCGATTGTCGCTCTGGTTTTTTCGGCCATTCGAGCAGCTATTCTTGCCCAACGTTGATTGATGCCACTGTGGGTTGTTGGATCATATTGCAGTAGGCATTCCTAGCTCTCGGCTTCTCCGAAATCAACTGTGGTCCAAAACCAAGGTTAACCCGGCCAGATTACTATGCCGCCCCCCTTGAAAATTCCAGAGGGTCAGGCGGGAACAAGTTAGCTTTCATTTCGAGCGCGCGACGCTGACGTTAACAATGTCCGGGCTACCCATCGTGAGATATTGTGCGATCCAGCAATCAGGTGCGCCAAATAGCCGGCACAGTCGAGCGACCGCATGGATCGTCCGTTGGGTTGGCTTTGGTGAGGTGGCCAGCAAGCTAACATGTTCCCGCGTGACCCTCTCGGTCTTCCCAACTGGGGCAGCCCGCTGAGCCAAAACCATGAGAAGAAAAGCACGGATGGACACGAATACAGAGGCGAGAACCAGCCACCGTTGGAAATCCGAAACGCCACCGAACGGTGACCGCCAAGAATCCGCACGCACCGGCACGGCTCGCTCTGAGCATCCGTGTCTATTCGTGTCCATCCGTGGTTCAATTGAATCGTCCCGGCTGAGTGCAAGGTGTGACACGGGAGATCCCGGAAATCCGATATTGCATGCAACGGAATGACCCCGGCGGGGCTCCCAATAGGCGCTTCGGGTAGCGGCATGACCCGTCGGCGCTTTTTTGCCGTGCTCGTCCGAATCCGATGTCGGCGACGGGGGCGTCGCCGCTCCAGGTACGGAGGCCATTGCGGGGCGGGCGTGGCGGGTTGTTGCTGGGCGCTTGCTATCCGCTTGCTGGCGGCTTGCAGCAGCCGTACAGCACCTGAAGACCGGTTCCGGCGTCCGGCCGGGTTTTGGCGCCCTCCGTTCTGGCCGAAGGCAAAATTCCAGAGGGTCGGCGGGAACATATTAGAATCCATTTCGAACGCGCGACCCTGACGCGAACGGTGGCGATCCGATCGGGTCAACGGACGCGTGCGAACACCCGGGTGGCTCCATGCTATGTCTATGCTATGGCCATGCTGCGTC